>CADAES010000056.1:1897-2999 GCA_902786975.1 uncultured Ruminococcus sp. | reverse complement strand
GCTCGAAACGATAGCCAGCTTTTTTACCGAGGTGTATTTCGATGTCAGTATATCGTAGGTAAATATTGCATTCTGCGCCGTTGTTATCGAGTTATCCTCTATGATGATGCGCTTTTTGTCTATCCCTTGCTGCTCTAACCACTTTGCCATTTCGCCTGCTTCCGATGCAGCTTCGTTTTCCGATGCGGTGCCGCCGCCGGTGCAGACAATGTACGCCTTGGGGTACTTTTTCGCACTGTTCAGGGCGACAGTCAGGCGCTGTATCAGCTCGTCCTTCATCGTGCCGTCGGCCTTGAGACGACTATGCAAAGCTCGTCCGTATCAGGCAGTCCGTCGGGGAGAACATCGTAATTAAGATGTTTGCCAAGGTCGTCCGATGTCCAGATGTCCATTATGTTTTTCCAGCGTTTGCCCGCAGATGTGTCGCAGGCAGAAAGCTCACCGAGCAGGGTGTCTATCTTATCCTTTGCCTCAGATCCGTAGCTTCCGTAGTCAACGACCATTTCCTCGACTATCTTATCCACACCCCTTTGGTCTGACGAGGTATGTGATAAGTCGGCAGAAGATGCGGCTGAGGAGCTTTCGCCTGAATCTTTGGACGAGCTGCTTTCACAGCCTGTGAGTTGAACGCACAGACACATGGCGAGCAGAAATGATATAAAATGTATATGTGGTTTTCTCAATGGGTACACCGCCTGTTCGTTGTGATAATACTATTATAGCACAATTTGGCGGCAAGTTCAAGAGAAAGATCCCTGTCAGGCAAGATGTTAAAACAAAAAGCGATCCATTTTTGTCAGTTGACAGATTCGCCGCTGTGCAGGGCAATGAGTTTATCGCCCATGATCTGCTTCATCAGATCAAATGCAGCAATGCCTGTGCAGTGACCGCTGTAAAAGACAGTATCAAGTTGTGAAAGCTCCTGCGCTGTCTGAATAATAACAGCTTTCTCTTCTTCGGTATGCTCGCCCTCACGCTTCATCATATGGAATCCCGTGATAACGTAGTCGGGATAGCTGTCAAACAGCTCCTTATATTTATCAAGTATATTGAGTATGCCGTTATGAGCGCAGCCCGACAGCAGCCAGCGTTTGCCGTTTTG
>CADAES010000056.1:0-1869 GCA_902786975.1 uncultured Ruminococcus sp. | reverse complement strand
CCCTGCGGATAGCACCGCCTGCCTGTGATGCCGCTGAACAGGAACAGCTCATCATCTATCTTCAAATCGCCTTCAATAAAGCGTACATTTGTCAATTTGAGTATATCAGTATCAATGCCAATATAGCGTTCACCGTTGTAATGCGGCTCGGCTGCCGTTCTTTGCAGGATGATCTGTGCAGTGTTATTGAGTTTTGAAAAGGGCAATATACCGCCCGAATGGTCATAGTGACCGTGACTGAGGATAACAGTATCGACGGCAGACAGGTCAATGCCAAGAGCTTCGGCGTTCTTCACAACTGCGTCCGTCTGCCCTGTGTCGAGCAGGAGTTTATGCTTTTGTGTCTCGATATAGATGCTTAGTCCGTGTTCTGCGATACACTTTTCATTACCGCAGGAGTTTTCTACAAGTGTGACTATCTTCATCAGCGATCACCGCAGCTGTGGCTTGCACAGATATGACCTATGCCGTGTTCATGGTGATGATCGCAGGTCGGGTTATCGTTTTGGACAAGCTTTTGTGCAAGGAAAGCCTGTACAGCTTCGTCGGCACTGCCCGTATTTCCTCCGTAGAGGGTGATACCAGCCTCCTGCACAGCCATCTGCGCACCACCGCCAATACCGCCGCAGATAAGCACATCTGCCTGAACACTTTTCAGAAATCCTGCCAGAGCGCCGTGCCCTGAACCGTTTGTTCCGACTACCTGTTCATTGATGATCTTGCCGTCGGCAACATCGTAGAGCTTGAACTCTGACGTTCTGCCGAAATGCTGAAAGATCTGTCCGTTTTCATAAGTCACTGCAATTCTCATAATGCCTTTTTCCTTTCGTTCGATCTCCTCGGAGACCGTGTTATCAAGAGTATAATTTCCGTCCAAAATGGCGATGCGTCTGCCCTCGGCCAGAGCAGCTGCGAGCTTTTTTCTTACACTGTAATATACCGCCGTTTCCGGCTTATGTCGAGTATGCTTTCTGAATCAGGATCAGCAAAACTTTTGCTGTTTTCAGCGTAATGCTTTGTTTTGAAGTCTCAGCCGCTTTTACGCCGGCTCTGAGCCGAGTTCAAAACCTGTGAGCGTCAGCGCTTGGAAGAACAGCACTCTTTACTTTGAGTAGAATCTCTGGTTTCTGCTTGTCGGTTTAAAGGTGCAGATTTTAAGTTTTAAGGTCGATATTTTAAGTTTCAAGCGAATATTTTAAGTTTTAGAGTCGGAATTTTAAGTTTTCAAAGTAAAATTTAAGGTTTCGAGGGTACATTTTAAGTTTTAAACCCCGAACACGACAATGTCCTCAAACAGAATACTGACCTTGTCGATCTTCTTATTGGTATGATAGTGTCCGCAGTACCACTTCTTGTATTCTACGATACACCTCTGTCGGTTCGTACTTCAGCGGCGTGGTATGACTGAGGATAACATCGATCTTGTCGCCTCTGTCGGCAAGAGCCTTTTCAACACGAGCCTTTATCTCGTCGCTCGGCTGTTCGTCTGCCCACCAGCCCCAGCCGTTTTCAATGCGGTACTCCTTGTCCACACTGTATGCGCCGCCGATAGCAATGGTGCTTATTCCGTCAAGGTCGTACACCTCGCCGTCCTTTGCAAACAGGATATTGGGGAACTCGTTCTCACGATACACCGTGCCGCCCTGCCACTGCACCTCTTTGTATGTGTCGATGCTCTGCGGCCGCATCTCGTGATTGCCGTGAATGCAAAAGAGTGTTATCGGCAGAAAGTAAAGCATAGCTTTCAGCTTCTGGTCTCTCTTTCCGCCGTAGTAGTTGATACCTGCGTCACCGAGGATAATAAGAATGTCGTCCTCTGTTGTTTCAAACCTGCGGCAGAACTCATGAACCCGCCTGAAATCACCGTGC
>CADAES010000055.1 GCA_902786975.1 uncultured Ruminococcus sp. | reverse complement strand
GCTGTTTGAAACAAGAGAGGACTACGCTGCTTTCGTTGACAGGCACAGACAGTCCGACCTCAAATACGAGGATATCCGCACCTACGAGGGCGACGCTTACCTCGGCATCGACGCAGGCTCGACCACGACAAAGCTGGTGCTTGTCACCCCGGACGGAAAGCTGCTGTATCAGCACTACTGCTCTAACAAGGGTCAGCCTCTGGATATCATCGCCGCAAAGCTCGAGGAGATATACAACCTCTCCACCGACAAGCTCAACATCAAGGCTTCTGCCGTTACAGGCTACGGCGAGGATCTTATCCGTGCGGGTCTGGGCGTTGACTTCGGCATCGTCGAGACTGTGGCGCACTACAAGGCTGCGGCTTACTTCTGCCCGGGCGTTGATTTCATCATCGACATCGGCGGACAGGATATCAAGTGCTTCAAGATAAAGAACAACGCTATCGATAGCATCATGCTCAACGAGGCTTGCTCGTCGGGCTGCGGTTCGTTCATTCAGACATTCGCACAGGCTATGGGCTACGACATCGCCGAGTTCGCAAGGCTGGGACTTTTCGCAAAGGCTCCCGTCGAGCTGGGTTCGAGATGTACGGTATTTATGAACTCGTCCGTAAAGCAGGCACAGAAGGACGGTGCGACCGTCGAGGACATCTCCGCAGGTCTGTCGTCGTCAATAATCAAGAATGCAGTCTACAAGGTCATCAGAGCAAAGACTATCGAGGAGCTCGGAAAGAACATCGTCGTACAGGGTGGAACGTTCCTCAACGATGCGGTGCTTCGCTCGTTTGAAAAGGAGCTTGGCAGAAATGTTATCCGACCTGCTATCGCAGGACTTATGGGTGCATTCGGCTGTGCGCTTTTCGCTATGGAGAAAACTAAAAACCAGCAGTGTACCTCAAAGATACTGACTCTGGAGCAGCTCAGAGAATTTGCTTACAACTCCACCGCAATACAGTGCAAGGGCTGCGGCGCACACTGCAACCTCACGATAATAAAATTCAACGACGGTCACCGCTTCGTTTCGGGCAACCGCTGCGAAAAGGGTGCGGGAATAAAAGTCAAAGACCGTGCAGAGAATATGATAGAATACAAGTACAAGCTCATCAAGGACTACGAGCTGACAAAGCCAACGGGCAAGCCAAAGGCAAGGGTCGGCTTCCCACTTGCGCTGTCGTTCTACGACCTTATGCCGTACTTCCACACGCTGTTCACCGAGCTCGGTTTTGAGGTCGTGCTGTCGGAGGAGTCCACAAGGGACACCTACTACAAAGGTCAGCAGACTATCGCCTCGGATACAGTGTGCTACCCCGCTAAGCTTTGCCACGGACACATCGAGAGCCTGCTGGATAAAAAGGTAGATTTCATCTTCTACCCGTGCATGAGCTACAACATCGACGAGGGCGGCTCGGATAACCATTACAACTGCCCTGTCGTTGCATACTACCCCGAGCTTCTCAAAGCTAACAACGACAAGCTCAACAGCCGCAACTTCATGTCGCCGTATCTCGATATAAATATGAAAAAGCACGTTGCGCACGTTGTCGCAAAGTGCCTTGCAAGATATCATATTACCGAAAAACAGGTGCTGGGCGTGCTCAACAAGGCTTACACCACACAGTTGAGATACCGCAGGAACATCGAGAAAAAAGCCCGTGAGATAATCGCCGACGCAAGAAAAAAGGGACAGAAGATAATCGTTGTTGCAGGCAGACCTTACCACATCGACCCCGAGATAAACCACGGCATACACAAGCTGATAGCTTCGCTGGGATTTGCGGTAGTCACAGAGGACAGCGTTTCGGGACTTGTCGATACTCCGAGCGTTGACGTTCTCAACCAGTGGACCTACCATTCAAGGCTTTACAGAGCTGCGGAGTACGTCTGTGAAAACGAGGATATGCAGCTGGTTCAGCTCGTATCGTTCGGCTGCGGCATAGATGCGGTCACCACAGATGAGGTCAGAGCTATCCTCGAGGAAAAGGGCAAGCTTTACACTCAGCTGAAAATAGACGAGATAACCAATCTCGGTGCGGCAAAGATAAGACTGCGTTCGCTGGCTGCCGCACTTGAAGAAAAGGAGGAGAGCAAAAATGCCGGATAATAA
>CADAES010000054.1 GCA_902786975.1 uncultured Ruminococcus sp. | reverse complement strand
TCGTCAAATCTCATATCTTCATGTCCGGCTTTTCATTGCACCCATAATAATCTTAATGCGAAATAACAATGACCACATACCGGCAAGGGGTTATTGCTGCTCGTTTTATTATTCTTATGGAGAAAGATCATAATGAAAAGGATCAAGGAAGCGTGAGCCTGCGGGCAGACTGATGAAAAAGGTACTTGATCGGTTTTGTGACCAAAAGAGCCGAGCACTCCGCTTTGTTGACAATCCTTTTGCGTCGGGGTATAATATATCCAGTAACAATTATCTGAAGGAGGATGCAATATGTCTGCAAAAAGAAAACCGCATATCCGTGTGATATCATTTTTGCTCGCCCTGTGCCTGTGCGTTTCGCTCGCAGGCTGCGGCGACAGCTCGTCAAAATCAGATACCGGCAGCTCATCGGCAGCATCTTCTGCCGACTCCTCACAGACCTCGTCAGACCCCAAGCGTGTCGGGAAGATAGTCGAGGAAATGGTCGTTGACTACGGCAGCTACGGTTCTGAGGCGAAGGACAGGATAGACAACCTGCTCGGTGAGCTTTCCGCCTGCGACACATCTGCGGGCAAACGCTGGAAAAACATAATGGACATCTGGACATCGGACGACCTCGGCAAAAAGCTCAATTACGACGTTCTCCCCGATGGTCTGCCCGACACTGACGAACTGTGCATAGTCGTCCTCGGATTTCAGCTCAATCCCGACGGCACGATGAAGGACGAGCTGATACAGCGCCTGACCGTCGCCCTGAACAGTGCGAAAAAGTACCCCAAGGCGTGTACCCCAAGGCGTACATTGTCTGCACCGGCGGCGGCACTGCATCGGAAAACGAAGCTGCATCGGAAGCAGGCGAAATGGCAAAGTGGTTAGAGCAGCAGGGAATCGACAAAAAGCGCATAATCACCGAGGATAACTCGATAACAACGGCGCAGAATGCGATATTTACCTACGATATACTGACATCGAAATACACCTCGGTCAAAAAGCTCGCCATCGTTTCGAGCGACTACCACATCGCAACAGGCGAGCTGCTGTTCAAGGCGGAGTCGATACTGCGTGCAAGCGCAGTCGGCAGCGAAAAGCTCGAGGTGGTCTCAAACGCTGCGTGGAAAGCACCCTCGGGTTCGCTTTCTGCAATGTTCCAGGCAGGTGCGCTCATCGAGCTGTTCGGCGATGTTAAAACAGCGTTCGATATCTACTACGACAACTATGATATCCATTCGCTCCCGCCGCTGAAATAGCTTATCACAGAAAAAGCATCAATTTACATTCGGAGACAGCCCTGAATCTGCGGATATAATGGTACTTGCTGATGTAGGAATTGTCTGCAAGTGTCTGAATGTCAGCATCGTTCTCGGGTGTGTCCCGTAACATCTGCACATCACCTGCAAGCGGCTCGTTAGCATCGCTCTGCATCAGCTCGTCCGCTGCATCCTAAATAGTCAGCGCAGCATCACATAACTTCTGCATCGGTGTCATCATCAAGCTCGAAGTCGTCGTCAAAGTCAAGGTTTACATCGTCATCGTCGTACTTGCTCATCTTTATTATACCATACTTTTTCCATTTGTCAGCCGTTTTATCAGACCGATATGGAAAATACCACCTCAAAGATCGCAGCCTTTGAATCGTCCGGCTTAGATTGCAAGGATATAATGCTCTAAGCGTAATATCGCTGAAAACTATCGAATCGGATGCAGCTGTCGTGACGTTGTGCAGTCGCTGCGTTGCGACGATCCGATTTGTCTTGAAAAATGACACATAAGATATATAGATCTACAGCAAAACCGCACCTGTGCCTGTACATTGCATACAAGCGCAGGTGCGATATTTTTACTGTTTTGCATAATGCTCGGTCAGCCATTCATCGAGCATCTCGGGAATGTACTGATAGTGGTGCGATTCGTACAGTTTGTACTTGCACTCCTTGTTGTGCTTGTCGAGCCTTTCTTTCAGCGCCGCAAGTCCCTCAAGCGTGGTCGGGTTGCCGTTGTAAAGGTCGGTGTAGTCGGGGTCTTCCTGACTGCCTGCACACAGAAAAACATCTTTATCGAGCGACTGCTTTCTGTCCCAGTAGCCGTAATCGCTGTCGCAGGTCTGCTTGTCTATGCCCGCATTATACGAACCCCAGAACGCAGGGCTGCCGATGATGTAAGCACCGAAAGGCTGGTTCTCATATTTGTCCGAATTGAATAGCGCATAGTGAGCGAAAACGCCGCCGTTCGAATGTCCGTAGAGAGTGGACTTTTTGCAGTCTATCTTAAAGTTCTCCGAGATGTAAGGCATAAGGTCATCGGTGACAAAATCGAGCAGCTTTGCACGCTCATCAAGCAGATACTGCCCACGCACATCGTTGTTGCTGCCGTCAAGGTGATAGCCGTATCCCAGCGTCACGAATATCACATCACCGCACTCGCCTTCATCAGCTTTCTTTGAAAGCGTAAGTGCATCACCGAAACGCCATACACCGTCGGTGAGGAAATAAACAGGGTAGACCTTATCCTTGTCATAATCCTTTGGCAGTACAACGTGTACAAGGAACTCGGTGTCGAGCTGTTCATCGTAAATGCTTATCTCTTTGATGCGGTCTTTTATCTCCTTTGCTCTGTCGCTGTCAAATTCCCACTTGCTGCGCATATCTGCAAAAGGATCGTATCCGCCGTATGTCACCTGGTTTTCTTTCTCGGGCACAGTTTCATAGGTCTTGTTTGCAAGTGCATCCTTTACAAGCTCTGCCTGCTTGACCGCCGACTTTGCCTGCTCATCGCTGCCGCCTGCTGCTTTGCGGTAACGGTAGAGCCACTGCAGATACTCATCAAAATTCTTTACGCTGATCTGCACTGTTTTATCAGCGCCAGATGCGTCAGGAGCCATGAATTCGAGCGGTCCGTCCTGCTGTGCAAAATTCTGGATCAGAAACACATCGACATCAACACGGTGTCCGTCGATGTAGACCGCCGAAGGCTCAGTCGATTCAACAAATCTATCTTTCATCGAATCGAATTGTTCCTGCGTGATGTCTCCCTGTTCGAGTCCGAGCTTCAGTCCCTGCTCATACTCCTGCTTTGTCCTTGTGTGGAACGATATGCCGATCTTGTGCTGTGCCGTGTCATCTTCCTCTTTCGGCTTATCGAGCAGCGTCAGCTCGTGGATAGATGTCCGCTTTTTCTCTGCCTCGGTCATCTTGCTGACAAGCACCGATGCCTGCGCCTGTTCTTTCTTGTCTGTGTCGCTCGTCTTTTTGTCGCTGCAAGCCGTAAGCCCGACCAGCATCACGATAACGAGCGTGAATGATAATAGTCTG
>CADAES010000053.1 GCA_902786975.1 uncultured Ruminococcus sp. | reverse complement strand
AATAAAGTTACAGTTAAGGGAAACACCCAAAAAGGAGGACACCGATATGAAAAAGATACTTTCTTTAATAGCAGCGATAGTGCTTACGATCTCTATGGTGGCTTGCAGTGAGTCATCAAGCACAGCGGATACATCAGGCAATTCAAGCTCTTCGGCTTCGGACAGCAGCGAGCAGGGTAAGGACAAGAACGCACCGCCCGATAAGCCCGACGGCAGCAGACCTGATGCACCGCCTGACGGCAAGGGCGGCGATAAGCCGGGCGGAAAGCCGGGTGGAACGCAAAGCGAGGTCGTTTACGATGCGGCGACCGAGATAACCAAGTCGCAGCGTGATGACAACAAGACCTACGAGAGCAGTGATGCAGATAAGATCGCTCTGATGATAAGCAGCTCCGACGAGGTCACTATAACCGACCCGACTGTCAAGAAATCGGGTGATTCCGACGGCGGCGACAACTGCAATTTCTACGGACAGAATGCGGCTGTGCTCGTCAAGGGCGGCTCGACCACGACCATCTCGGGCGGAACGGTAACCTCTGACGCATCAGGCGCAAACGGAGTTTTCTGCTACGGCGGAAACGGCGGAAAGAACGGCTCAGACGGTGACGGAACTACGCTTTTTATCAAGAACACGACCATAACCACTACCGGCGACGGCTCGGGCGGAATAATGACCACAGGCGGCGGTATAACCAAAGCTGAAAACCTCACAGTTACCACAAGCGGCAGATCATCTGCGGCGATAAGAACGGACAGAGGCGGCGGAACGGTCACGGTCAGCGGCGGAACGTAACCTGCTATCTACTCGACCGCCGACATCACCTGCGAGAATGCGACGCTCGTTTCCAATCTCTCCGAGGGTGTGTGCATCGAGGGACTCAACAGCATTACGCTAAACAACTGCAATCTGACCGCAAACAACACCAAGCAAAACGGCAACGCAAAGTTCCTTGACACGATAATGATATACCAGTCGATGTCGGGCGATGCAGCAAGCGGAACATCTTCCTTTACTATGAAGGGCGGCTCGCTGACAAGCAAGAACGGTCATGTTTTCCACGTTACAAACACCAATGCGGTCATAAATCTAAATGGCGTGAACATCACAAATGAGGACAGCAACAAGGTGCTCATCTCCGTATGCGACGACGGCTGGAACGGCGGAAACAACACCGCAACACTCAACGCTCAAAATCAGAAGCTCGAAGGCGGCGTGCTTGTTGGCGACAACTCAACGCTTACGCTCAACCTCACACAAGGCTCGGAATTCAGCGGCTATGTCAGCGGAAAGATAACCAACGCAAGCGGCGATACCGTTTCGACTGAGGTCGGTAAGGTAAGCGTGAAGCTTGACTCGTCAAGCAAGTGGACGCTCACCGCCGACAGCTATGTGACCAGCTTTGACGGCGATGCCTCAAACGTTATCTCAAACGGCTTCAAACTGTATGTGAACGGCAAGGAGCTCACAGGAACAAAGTAAAAAACAGCAGTCCCCTGCCGCACGGCATCGGCGCAGGATACAGCCTGAATTTGTAGCTTATAAAACAGCCTCCGCAGGTTTATTAACCACGGAGGCTGTTATTCATATTTGGTCGTTTTTACACCATACAGTTCATAATGACCTTTATCATCATTTCCTTAGCCGACAGATATTATAACATCGAGCGAATAAAACTCAATTGGTCTGTCAGAATTTGGAATGTGCATTTTTTGCACATTGCTGTTTTTGTCAACCTCGTTTTCCCAAAAGACATTATTGATATGTCTGCCTATGACGCTGACATCTTTGTTGAACAGTTCAGCAAGCTGCGCACGGTTGAGCCACACAGTGTCGCCGTCAGTGTTGACATTCAGCTTGACCTCGTGGTTGGCGGTTTCATATAAGATAATTTCGTTGCTTTTCATAGTTATCACCACACCCATTCTACCACAACACATCTGAAAGTCAATTTGCAGTGCTTGTTTTGATTGACAAAGCGTTTTAAACAAAGTATAATTTGATTATTGATATCCCGTGTATGAAATGGGATAAATATCGGTAATGCATTTGTATTTCAGGAGGGGAACTATGAAACAGTACATAGTTGATGCTTTTACAAACAAGCCGTTCAGCGGCAATCCCGCAGCGGTGTGCGTAATGGATAAATGGCTGTCTGATGAGTCAATGATGAAGCTGGCGATGGAAAACAATCTGTCTGAAACTGCGTTCATCGTTAAGGAGGATCAGGGCTTCCGCCTCAGGTGGTTCACGCCCGGTACAGAGGTCGAGCTTTGCGGCCACGCAACCTTGGCATCAGCTTTTGTGATGCTGAATTTCTATGAGCAGGGCAATGATACCGTGCAGTTCAACACACTAAGCGGAGTGCTGACCGTACAGCGCAGGGGGAATTTGTATGAAATGGATTTCCCGACCTTTGAACTGAAAGAAATACCCGTGACCGATGATATGGAGCGTGCGTTCGGAGTCCGCCCTGTCAGAGCAGTTCTTGGTCTTGACCTGATATGTGTTTTTGAGGACGAAGAACAAGTGCGGACAATGTCCCCCGACCAGTCATTGCTTGTGAACATCCCCGGACGTATCCAGAATGCGACCGCAAAAGGAACAGATACCGACTGCGTGTCCAGAAGCTTTTGCCCCAAGCTGTCTATTTCGGAGGACCCCGTGTGCGGTTCAGCGCACGTTCAGATAGCGCAGTATTGGGCAGGGGAACTTAATAAAAATGACATTCACGCATACCAGGCATCAAAGCGAGGCGGGTATCTGACCTGCCGCCTGCCGGGCAGCGGCAGAATTGCTATAAGCGGCGAAGCAGCGCTTGTGGCAGTATCCGATATCGTCGCACAGTTTTAATAACAAACCACCGCCCGAGAGCATTAAAACTCCCGGGCGTTTTGCTGTTCAGGCTATACTGCCTTTCGCTTGAAGCCTATCATCTCCGCAACGGCGCCCATTGCTTTCATGCGCTGTTCCTGAAAGACATGGGTGTAGATGTTGAGCGTGGTGCTTGTTTGGGAGTGACCAAGGCAGGCGGAGACCGTTCTCGGATCGACACCGCTTGCTATCAGCAGAGTTGCGTTCAGGTGCCTGAACGAGTGTATGTTGTGAAAAGGGAATCCGTACTTTGTGCAGAACCTTTGCAGATACTTGTAAGGTGCCGTGCCGTCCATCGGCTTGCCGTTCCATTGAGTGAACAGGCGGTTGTGTTCCTCCCACTTTGAGCCGATACGCATTGCCTCACGGAACTGATACTGTTTGAGTTTTTTTACCATGTCTATCACTTCCATCGGCAGAATAAGGACACGGCGGCTGGACTCGGTCTTGGGCGTTCCCGTGTAGTTGCCGATCTCTTTGCTGAACAGGGAAGTGCGGACGATCTCAACACGCCCTGTGTCAAAGTCGAAGTCCTGCCATTCAAGCCCGAGCAGTTCACCTCGGCGCATTCCGCTGTACATCGCAAGGGTGAAAAACACGGTGAACTTCAGATCCTCCTGCGGCTCACTCTCAAACAGCTCCAGCATCTTCTGCGCCTGCTCGAGAGTGTAGCACTCGATCTCCTTGCGCTCCAGCCTTGGTATCACAACATTCTTGCATGGGTTCATCATGATTATCTGATTGCGCTGGGCGTAGGTCATTATCGTGGATATCATTGACAGATAGTTCTTGACCGTCTTGGGCGACAGAGGTCCGCCCGTTGTCTTGTTCGCACCCTCTTTTGAAAGGGAAGTGATGAACTGCTGAATGTGCCGTGTAGTCATCTGCGAAACCTTGAGATGCCCTATCGCATCGTAGACTCTGCCTATCATTCCCTTGTACCTTTCGTATGTCCGCCGCTTGAGCCTGACCACAGCGTACTCCTCAAACCATTGCTCGGCAAAGTCCCTGAACTTGATCGCCGTTGACACTCTGCCGCACCTTACCTCCTGCTCGAACAGCACAGCCTGTTTGTCCAGCTCTCTTTTTATCTCACGGCTGTTGAGTTCCTCGGGCGGAGTCCAGGTCATCTGCTGCCGCACCTGTTTTCCCAGTGCATCATAGCCGCAGGACACGGTTATCAGATACGAGTTTCCTCGCTTGCGAATACTTGCCATCAGCATTCCTCCTTTTCTTTTTCTTATCAACCAAACATACCACAGCTGCTTTTGAATATCCAGCGGTTGTGAAAACTTTTGCTTTCACAACACAGAAAGTTATCATTCGTATTTCAGCTCTATCCCAAGGAATCTGAGCAGCACATCTCTGTTGATGAGATAGCGCTTGCCGGCAGTAATGCAGGGCAGCTTGCCCGACTTGCACAGCTTTCTTATCTGATATTCCGACAGCCCGATGACGTATTCCGATGCCTCTTTTATCGTCAGCATTACAGGTCTGTCTGTGTTTGTCATTACAGTGTTTTTCATTTGCATTTTCCTTTCATAATTCATTGTTGTTCGTTTTTTAAGGGGGCGGTGGTTTAGCGCCTCCTTTTTGCAGGGTGTTATGTTTCGTGATACCCTTTTGCACCAGCCTCGTTTCGGGGCAGGTGGTGTACCTTGTTTCAGAGTATACCTACAGTGAACGATTCGTTCACCGTAAGGTGTGCCCGTTTTGGTGCTGTTGACAAACCCGCATTTTTCATTTACAAAGCACGACATAAAAGTGCTCCGAACTGTAAAACACCGTATAAATCAGTCGCGAAAACT
>CADAES010000052.1 GCA_902786975.1 uncultured Ruminococcus sp. | reverse complement strand
GCTTTGCAGCGTGCGGCTAAGGCTATCGGGAAAAAGCTGATGAGCACAGAGTATTCAAAGGCGATGAAGCAGGTGCTCGGAAATCTGAATGTCCCCAAGGGGAGCGAATCGTTCGTTGACAAGCTGCGTGAGCTGCTGATAAAGACCCAGGGTACGGCGATAACCGTCGAAGCCGCCGCAGACCATTTCGGCTACAACGCCGATTACTTCGGACGTTATTTCAAAACCAAGACAGGTCTGCCGTTCAGCGAGTTCTACAAGGATCTTACGATGTGCTATGCAAGGCTTCTTTTAGGCTCCGGGCATTACAAGGTGAACGAGGTCAGCGATATGCTCGGCTTCGCTTCGTCGGATTATTTCACCCGTGTATTTAAAAAGGTCACGGGCGAGCTTCCGTCACAGTATAAGAAATAACCGCTGAAATAATGACATCTCTGCGGACGATGCAATACGCACTCACCTTTATCTGTGCAGAAAATGTCTGAATTTTATCGGAACAAGTAGAAAATTGAGTGGTGCTTTTACATTGACTTATCCGAGCATTTCGGAGTATGATTGGTATGTGAGTGCACACAAACAGGAGGAAAAAAACTATGTCTTATGTAGATGAAATTATCAGTGAGGTTACCCAGAAGAACCCGGGAGAGCCCGAGTTCCATCAGGCAGTCCGTGAGGTCCTTGATTCTATCCGTCCGATAGTTGACGCAAACGAAGATCAGTTCAGACGTGACGCTGTGCTTGAAAGGCTCGTAAACCCCGAGCGCCAGATCAAGTTCCGTGTGCCGTGGCTCGACGACGAGGGCAACGCTCATGTAAACACCGGCTACCGTGTACAGTTCAACTCGGCTATAGGTCCTTATAAGGGCGGCCTCAGACTTCACCCGTCGGTAAACATAGGTATCATCAAGTTCCTCGGATTTGAGCAGATATTCAAAAACAGCCTTACAGGTCTTCCTATCGGCGGCGGAAAGGGCGGCTCGGATTTCGACCCCAAGGGCAAGAGCGACCGTGAGATAATGCGCTTCTGCCAGAGCTTCATGACAGAGCTTTGCAAGTACATCGGCGCTGATACGGACGTTCCCGCAGGAGATATCGGTACAGGCGGACGTGAGATCGGATATATGTTCGGTCAGTACAAAAGGATAAGAGGCTTGTTTGAGGGAACTCTTACCGGAAAGGGTCTTTCCTTCGGCGGTTCGCTCGCAAGAACAGAAGCAACAGGCTACGGTCTGCTTTATCTCACAGATGAGCTTCTGCGTTCACATGCATATACTATAAAAGAGAAGACAGTCGTTGTATCGGGTGCGGGCAACGTAGCTATCTACGCTATCCAAAAAGCTCAGCAGCTCGGCGCAAAGGTAGTTACCTGCTCTGATTCGACAGGCTGGGTATACGACCCCGACGGCATAGATGTCGCAGCTCTCAAGGAGATAAAGGAGGTTAAGCGTGCAAGACTTACCGAGTATAAGTCCTACCGTCCTGATTCCGAGTACCACGAGGGCAAAGGCGTATGGAGCATCAAGTGTGATATCGCACTCCCCTGCGCTACACAGAACGAGCTTGATATCGAAGATGCAAAGCAGCTCGTTGCAAACGGCGTTCTCGCTGTATGCGAGGGTGCTAATATGCCTACAACAGAGGAAGCAACAAAGTACTTCCAGGACAACAATGTATTCTTTGTTCCCGGAAAGGCTGCAAATGCAGGCGGTGTTGCTACATCTGCTCTTGAGATGTCGCAGAACAGCGAAAGGATCAGCTGGACATTTGAAGAGGTAGACTCCAAGCTCAAAAAGATAATGGAAAACCTTTATCATAACATTGACAATGCAGCTAAGAAGTACGGCTTTGAGGGCAACTATGTCGCAGGTGCTAACCTCGCAGGCTTTGAGAAGGTCCTCGATGCTATGAACGCACAGGGTATCGTCTGATGCAGACAGACCGCCCGGGCGGAAAAGCTACAACCGAAAGGAGAAGTCATATGGATAAATATACAGATCTCTTACCCGTATGTCCGTTTGAGAGGGAACATGAGGAGATGCTCCTGAAATTCCCCGAACGTGACAAAAGGCTTGACGCAGTTACATACTGCGATCATACGGACAATACCGAGACCTACGATTAAATGGTTCTGGCAGCATATCGGCAGCACCGCAATTCAAGCAGTGCTGCTTTGTGCTGTCTTTTCGGGTATCGGTCAGTTCAGGCAGGACCCAAGCAAGTTATCCCACGCCGAAAGGAGTAAAATGATAGATGAAAAAGATTCTGGTCTGTAAGGAGACCGACCCCCGTGAAACACGCACACCGCTTATCCCCGACGATGTGAAAAAGCTTATATCCATGGGATTTGAGGTAAAGGCGGTCAAGGGTACGGGCGTTAAAAGCGGTTTTACCGACGAAGCCTATGAAAAAGCAGGCGCTGTAACGGTAAGCTCAAACGAGGAGGGCTACAAGGGCAGCGATATAATCCTGCGTATTATGAAGCCCGAAAAGCTCGACGGCATCGAAAGCGGTTCGCTTCATCTGAGCTATCTCGACCCGTTCAACGAGAAGGAATTGCTCAACCAGATGGCAAAGGCAGGCATCTCGGCTGTTTCGCTTGAGATGATACCCAGAACGACGCTCGCTCAGAAAATGGACGTTCAGTCGTCGCAGACTTCCCTTGCGGGCTACGCTGCGGTCGTCAATGCCGCTGCAAAGCTCCCGAAGATACTGCCGATGATGGTAACTCCCTCGGGCACGATAAACCCTGCAAGAGTGTTTATCATCGGTGTCGGCGTTGCGGGACTCCAGGCTATCGCTACCGCAAAAAGACTGGGTGCGAGAGTTGACGCATTCGACACACGACCTGTCGTTGAGGAGCAGGTAAAGAGCCTCGGTGCAAGCTTTGTAAAGATAGACCTTGGCGAAATGGGTCAGACCGAGCAGGGCTATGCAAAGGAGCTTACCCCCGAGCAGATAGCTAAACAGCAGGAAGCACAGGCAAAGGTATGCGAAAAGTCAAACATCGTTATCACCACCGCAAAGGTGTTCGGAAGAAAAGCCCCTGTGCTTATCAAAAAGGACGTCCTTGACAGAATGATGCCCGGCTCCGTAGTTGTTGATATGGCAGTGTCCACGGGCGGAAACGTTGAAGGCTCAAAGCTGTTTGAGAATGTTGTGACCGAAAACGGCGTTACGATAATGTCGGGCGACCTGCTCGAAAGACAGGTACCGTACGACGCATCGAAGATGCTCTCGGGCAACTTTACTGCGTTTATCTCACACTTCTACGACAAGGAAGCCAAGGAGCTCAAGGTCAACCTTGAGGACGATATCATGAAGGGCTGCCTGCTCACACAGGGCGGAGCTGTTATACACGAAAAATTCAAGTAAGGAGAGAATGAAATGCTGATAGGAGAGATACTTCTTCTGGTTTTTGTATTCGTTATCGCCGGCTTTCTGGGCGTGGAGCTTATCTCTAAGGTGCCGTCCCAGCTGCACACCCCGCTGATGTCGGGAACAAATGCGATATCGGGTATCACGATAGTCGGTGCGATAAGCGCTACCGCCGTCGCTCTGCACACCGAGGGAATGGCAAGCAATGTCTGCGGCTTCGTTGCTATCGTTCTTGCAACGATAAATGTTATAGGCGGATATCTTGTTACTGACAGGATGCTGGGCATGTTCAAGAAAAAGGGGGACGGCAAAAAGTGAATTGGGCAGATGTAAGCGTTGTCCTCACAACGATACTGTATATGATATCTGCGGTGCTGTTCATAAGGGGCATAAAGCTTCTGGGAAAAGCAGATACCGCAAGAAAAGGAAATCTGATGTCGGCAGTCGGTATGCTGATAGCAGTAGTTACCGTTTTGCTTGAAAAGAACGTTACCGACACACTCACCGCAGAGCCGATGAAGAATGCGTACCTGTGGGCTGTCGCTGCGATAGCTGTCGGCGGCATTATCGGTGCGATATGGTCCAAGAAGGTCGAGATGACCGGTATGCCGCAGCTGGTAGCTCTGTTCAATGGCTTCGGCGGACTTTCTTCACTTCTCGTTGCTCTCACACAGTATATGACCGACAAGAACATCAACACGTTCTCCGCAGCTGCACTCGGTCTTACGATAGCAATAGGCGCTGTCGCTTTCACAGGCTCGGTAGTTGCATGGGGCAAGCTTTCGGGCAAGATGTTCAAGAAAAACATCTCTATCCCCGGCAAGAATGCGATCAATGCTATCCTTGCTCTTGTAGGTCTTGGCGGCGTAGTGATGTACGCTCTGAGTATTGCAGGTGTTGTCAGCACGGATATCGGCAATATCGGTATCATAATCGTAACAGCTGCATATCTTATCCTCGGTCTTACAATGGTCATCGCTATCGGCGGCGGAGATATGCCTGTTATCATTTCTCTGCTCAACGCCTTCTCGGGACTTGCAGCTGCATTCGCAGGTCTTGCGATGAGCAACTCGGTGCTTGTAGTATCGGGCTGTCTGGTAGGTACAAGCGGACTTATCCTTACACTTATCATGTGCAAGGCTATGAACAGAAAACTCGGTGCGCTGCTGTTCTCGTCCTTCGGCGGGAGCGCAAAGAAGGGCGCTGCGGGCGAGCAGAAGGAGCCTGCTTCGATGTCCGTCGAGGACGCATATCTTATCCTTGAAGCAGCAAGCTCGGTCGTATTCATCCCGGGCTACGGAATGGCTGTTGCACAGGCACAGCACGCTGTCAAGGAGCTTTGCGACAAGCTTGAAGAGAACGGCGCAGAGGTAAGCTTTGCTATCCACCCCGTTGCAGGACGTATGCCGGGTCATATGAACGTTCTTCTTGCAGAGGCTAATGTTCCTTATGAGCAGCTCAAGACTGCTGACGAAATGAATCCGCAGATGGCTAACACGGACGTTGCTATCGTTATCGGTGCAAATGACGTTGTAAACCCGTCGGCTATAAACGACGAGACCTCACCTCTTTACGGAATGCCTATCATCAATGCATTCGAGGCAAGGACTGTATTCGTTCTCAAGCGTGGTAAGGGAACAGGCTTCTCGGGCATCGAGAACCCGCTGTTCACAAACGACAATACCGTAATGATATATGGTGACGCAAAGCAGACAGTTTCCGCACTTGTCAGCGAGTTTGACGATAAATAAACAATAACTGCCGTATGACAGACAAAAAAACAGACAATGCAAATTAATTTTGCACTGTCTGTTTTTATTTTGTTTGATATCAAAGCTCTGCGATGACCTCGACCTCAACGAGAACGTCCTTTGGCAGCTCCTTAGCTGCAACGCAGGAACGTGCGGGCTTTGAGGTGAAATACTCGCCGTAAATGCCGTTGAACGCTGCAAAGTCGGACATATTCTTCAAAAAGCAGACTGTTTTTACAGCCTTTGTGATATCGCTGCCTGCTGCCTCGAGAAGATTTTTGAGGTTCTTGCAGACCTGATGTGTCTGCTCCTCGATAGTTACCGCCTCAACGTTTCCTGTTGCAGGGTCGATAGCTATCTGACCCGATGTGAAAACGAGGTTTCCGACAACCTTTGCCTGAGAATACGGTCCGATAGCGTCGGGCGCATTTTTTGTGTAAATTGTTTCAGCCATTTAGAATACAACTCCTTTAGATTTTTTATTCCGGTTTATTTATATCAGCTCGTCA
>CADAES010000051.1 GCA_902786975.1 uncultured Ruminococcus sp. | reverse complement strand
CACCAAATGAAAGCCCGGAGCGACACAAAGGCAGCTGTCATCTCATACTGATATGCGACGGACAAGCGTGGTGCACGCTGTGCACAAATTCTGATTTATAATTGTAACGGAGGAAAGTATGAATTTCAATGTTAGTTTAAAACGTGTCGTGGACGACTCGTACGATATACAGACAGGCTACGGGCTTTTAGACAGCCTTGTGAGCGACCTTGAAGCGGGGCTTGTGGGCAGCCGCAAAAGGCTTGCCGTCATCACCGACGACACGGTGGACAGGCTCTATTCGGCACAGCTTATGAAAAGGCTTGCCGATGCGGGCTTCAAAGCTGATAAGTTCGTTATCCCAAGCGGTGAAAAGTCCAAGACAAGACAGATGAAGGAGCGTATCGAGGACGAAATGCTTGAAAAGGGATTTCGCCGTGACTGTGCGGTAATAGCCTTCGGCGGCGGAGTCGTGACCGATCTTGCGGGCTTTACCGCAGGGACGTTTGCAAGGGGTGTGCCCTTTGTGAACTACGCCACTACGCTGCTTGCGGCGGCAGATGCGTCTGTCGGCGGGAAAACTGCCGTAGATACGCCGCTTGCGACCAATCTTATAGGCCTGTTCAATCAGCCGAAAAAGGTTTACATAGATATTGCGACCTGGAAAACGCTCCCGAAGGAGCAGCTCTCAAGCGGGCTTGCGGAAACGATAAAGCACGGCTGCCTCGGCGACAGAGAGCTGTTTGAGTATCTTGAAAAGAACATCGAAAAGGTGTTTGACTGTGACAGCGAGGTCTGCGAGTATATCTCACAGCGCAACTGCGAGGTCAAGTACAGGGTCGTTATGCAGGACGAGCGTGAAAGCGGTCTGAGAGAGGTGCTCAACCTCGGGCATACCGTCGGCAGAGCGCTCGAAACTGCCGCAGACTACAAACTGCTGCACGGACAGGCAGTCGCAGTCGGGCTTGTCGCTCAGGCAAGACTCGGCGAGAAGCTGGGATTTATCTCAAAGCAAAACGTTCAGCGTGTTATCGAGCTGTGCAAAAGGGCGGAGCTGCCCGTCACAGTGCCCGACTATGTCGAGCTGAACGAGCTTCTTGACAAGCTGTATACCGACAAAAAGGTGCGTGACGGAAAGCTGAGATTTGTTTTCCAGCATGAGATAGGACAGATGATGTGCTTTGGCGAAAACGAGTACGGCAAGCAGATCAGCCGTGAACAGATAGCAGACGTTTTAAGCGGGATGTAGGATAAAATGTCAAGAGAAACCGAAAAAAGTGCAGAAAAGATCAGAAAAGGTCTTAAAGCCAAGTATTTCTGTATGGTGCTGGTGATAGTTTTTGAGATCGCGCTGGTACTTGTGGCGTGGCTTGTGGGGCATTCCGCCCGCCGTAAGGAAAAGGAATGTACACAGCCGCTTGATGCAGTGGTGCTGGAAGAGAGTACGAGGATAGTTAATCAGCATCATATAGTTCGCACCAAGCATGGAGTAAAAACAAAGGTCACCGCAGTGATACAGGTGAAAACTGACGGCGTGTTCAAGCAGAGTATTATAACGGTACCGACCGCTAAATATGAGCGTGGGCAGAAGCTGAAGGTGTTTTATAACCCTGACGATCCCGATGATTACTACATTGAGGGAGATATAGAAACTGCGTTCACCACGCACAACGTCATATTTGTAATTGCGGCGCTGTGGGCGATAGTGTGTATGCTTATTGTCAGGATTGTGATAAAAGATGTTAAAAAACTGAAAAACACAGAGATGTAATAAAAATGTCAAAATCAAAGTATAACAAGCGTCTTAAAGAGCGTATCAAAAAAGAAAAAGACGAAATGAGCAAAAGGCTGAGAGCCAAGCGGATCTGTATGTGGCTGGTGATAGTTTTCGAGGCGTTCCTGATAATTGTATCGTTGGTCGATGTCGCAAAGGCGCAGAAATCCGAGTGTACCGGGAAGGCATATGCCTTGGTGACGGACAAAGAGGTGGTAACAGGCGGTAACCACTATATCAAGACCCTGCTGACGATAGATGTTGAAGACGGCAGCGATTTCAGTCTCGATGTTGTTCAATGCAGAGGCTCGGAATTCGATAAAGGTGATAGGATACGCATATACTATGACCCTGACGATCACAGCAATTATTATCTCGATGGAGATCTGGAATACTTCACTAATGCAAGGATAGTTCTTGTCGTGCTGGCTGTAGTGATGGGGATAGTGTGCATATGCGTCATAAGAGCAGTTGTGAATGAAAAGAAAAAACAGAAACAATGGAGAAACGAAAACAATGGTAGTTACTATAGATCCTAAAAAACTCAAGGGCGAGGTAAGCGTTCCGCCGTCAAAAAGCGTGGCGCACAGACTCGTGATAGCGGCGGCTCTTTCAAAGGGAACGAGCGTCGTTAAGAACCTCAGCCTTTCAAAGGATATAACCGCAACGCTCAACGCTATGAAAGAGCTGGGCGCAAAGGTCGTGATGAACGGCAGTACCGCCGTTATAACAGGCATCGAAAAGCCCCCGAAGAAAGCTGTGATAGACTGCTGTGAGTCGGGCTCGACGCTTCGCTTTCTTATCCCCGTGGCTTGTGCTCTGGGCGTGGAAACGACCTTTCTCGGGCAGGGTAAGCTCCCGCAAAGACCGATAACACCGTACCTTGACGAGCTTCCGAAGCACGGGGCGGAGTTTGAGTATAACGGCACTATGCCTTTTACCGTCCGTGGAAAGCTCAAAGCGGGCGATTACCGCATCAGCGGGGATATCTCCTCACAGTTCGTGACGGGACTGATATTTGCACTCGCCGCAATGAAGGGCACGAGCAGCCTCACGCTCACCTCGCCGCTCCAGTCAAAGCCGTATGTAGATATCACCGCAGACTGCCTTGAAAAATGCGGTGCGAACATCGAAAAAACGGACGGCGGTTACCTCGTCGGAGACAGCGGGCTTCACGCCTTTGAGCAGACTGTCGAGGCGGATTATTCGCAGGCTGCGTTCTTTTTTACCGCAAATTCGCTTGGCTGCGAGATAGATATAAAAGGTCTGAATGAAAATTCATACCAGGGTGATAAAAAAATTGTTGAAATATGCAGAGAAATAGTGTATAATAAAAACGGTAGGCTGAAAGCGTTTGAGCTTGACTGCTCGGATGTACCCGACCTTGTGCCGATACTTGCGGTGCTTGCAAGTTTCTGCGAAGGCAAAAGCCGCATCGTCAACGTCGCAAGACTGCGTATCAAGGAGAGCGACAGGCTCGAAGCGATAAGCTGCTGCCTTAACGCCGTCGGCGGAAAAGTCACGGCGGGCCCGGATTTTCTGGAGATACAGGGCTCAGAATCGCTGGACGGGGGAACGGTGGATTGCTTTAACGACCACAGGATAGCTATGGCTATGGCGGTCGCCGCCGTGAGATGCACCTCGCCGCTAACGCTCGTCGGGGCTGAATGTGTGAGCAAATCCTATCCCGACTTTTTTGACGTATATCGCTCGCTGGGCGGAGATGTCAGCATCGAAAACGAACAATAAGCCGTTTTAGGCAAGTGGAGGAAGAAAAATGTCATCAACCTGGAATAACAAGATAACCTTTTCAATATTCGGAGAAAGTCACGGTCAGGCTATCGGCGTGTGCATGGATAATGTGCCCGCAGGCGAAAGCATAGATATCAATGAGGTCTATGAGTTCATGGCAAGAAGAGCGCCGAAAAGCAACGGACTTACCACCTCGAGAAAAGAAAAGGATATGCCGCAGATAATGTCGGGCTTTTACAACGGCAAGACTACGGGAACTCCGCTTTGTGCCATAATCGCAAATAACGACCACCATTCACAGGACTATTCAAACCTCTCAAAGCTCGCAAGACCGGGTCACGCCGACTATACGGGCGCTTTGAGATACAGAGGCTTCAACGACTTCAGAGGCGGCGGGCATTTTTCGGGAAGGCTCACTGCACCGCTTTGCTTTGCAGGTGCGGTCGCTCAGCAGATACTGCGCAAAAGAGGCATCTATGTCGGCGCTCACATTGCAGAGATACACGGCATCAAGGATAAGTCGTTTGACCCGATAAATACCTCAAAGGACGATATCAGAGAGCTTTGGAAAAAGGATTTCCCCGTCATAATCGACGTTCAGGGGAATGAAATGAAAAAGCAGATAGAAGACGCAAAGGCGCAGGGCGACAGCGTCGGCGGGATCATCGAGGCTATCGCTATCAACGTCCCCGCAGGCATAGGCTCGCCTATCTTCGACGGACTGGAGAATTCCATAGCACAGCTTATCTTCGGTATACCCGCAGTCAAGGGTCTGGAGTTCGGCGCAGGCTTTGAGAGCGCAAGACTTACAGGCTCGCAGAACAACGACGAGTTCTATGTCAACGACAACGGCTACGTCGTTACCAGAACAAATAACCACGGCGGCATACTCGGCGGCATTTCAAGCGGTATGCCTATAACACTCAGAGTCGCAGTAAAGCCGACTCCCTCTATCGCAAAGCCGCAGGAAACGGTCGATTATTCCGCAATGAAAAACGAAACGCTTGAAATAAAGGGCAGACACGACCCCTGCATAGTGCCCAGAGCAGTCCCTGCGGTCGAAGCCGCACTCAACATCGCCCTGCTCAACCATATGCTTGATTATCCCAATTTCTAAGGGGGACTGACAGCTTGAAGAAAAACCCCGAAAGGTTCATTTCACCAAAGGCTAATACCGAGTTCGACGTTACAAGGGCAAAGATAATCATCGGCGATTTTCTGTCGAGATTTGAAGAGCCGTGTACTGCGACCGAGCTCAGAGAGATACTTACAGTGAACGAGAACGTCATCGGATACTTTACATATGTCGATGCCTACGACCAGATGCTCGATAATAAAATGATAAGCGTCGGTGAAAACGGCATCGTCCGGCTCACCGAAACGGGCAGAGAGCTGCTTCCGGAGCTTCTGGAGCTGTCCTCGGAAAAACTGAGGGACAGAGCGCTCGCCTCGGCGGAAAGCTATTTCTGCGAGAAAAAGACAAGGCGTGATACCGACGTCCGCCTTATCGAAAAGGACGGCTCGTACGCTGCGGTGTGCGAGTGCTTCGACAACGGAACAGTGCTTATGCGGATAACCTTGTGGTATCCCGACATGGAGAAAGCCGATTTTATCCGTTCGCTGATGAACGCCGACCCGGTCGGCATCTATTGCAGCGTGTTTGACAGACTGCTCAGAAAAACGCTCGGTCTTGTCGAGCTTTCACCGCAGTCCGCAATAGACGAGAATATGCTCGATGCGGTGCAGAGCTATGCTTCAAATCAGCCCGAGAGCGAGAACAGGTGTGAGTCAAAAGCATTGGATAAAGGCTTTGAGGTGGACTGCAAATGCTTCGGCGACGAAACTCTGCTGATGGAGCTCGACGTTTTCGCCCCCGATGAACAGCAGGCGGGATTTATCTGTCAGAAGCTCACGCAGGACAAGCTGATATACAGCGTCGTCACAAGACTCGTGCTGCAAAATCTCAGTAAAAATGAAATGTAAATATTGTGTTAAGAGGCAGGGCGTCACCTGCCTCGTTTTTTTTCAATGCCACGCAAAACCCCTTGACAAAAGGGAAAAAGTGTGGTATTATGTGAAAGCTGTCCGAGAGAAGCGGGCAGCAAAAAATATCACCAAAAGGGCTTGACAAACGAG
>CADAES010000050.1 GCA_902786975.1 uncultured Ruminococcus sp. | reverse complement strand
TTTTTAGGCATAAAAATAGCGGACAGCGCTTCTGTTATGAAACACCGTCCGCTATTGTCCATTATTCAGTTTGCTTTGTCAACAGACTTTCTACCGTTTTAGGGTTGTTTTCGGCTTCTACCAAGTTTCTACCAACTTTTTTACCGTTGGCTTTCTACCAAATTTCTACCAAAAATCTTCAAAATGCTTGAATTTTCAGAACAGCGCTGTTTCGCTGTTTTTGAGCTTTCTACCATTAAAAAGCCCCATGGAATCGGATTTTTTTGTGTGACTCAGTGTGACTCGGTGGTACTCAGTGTGAAATTGGTTTGATAATACCATATAATCAAATGACCGTCAATGAAGAACACGCAAAACTATTGTTACTCTTTTATGTATATTATTCGGAAAATCTAATGACATCGTCATCACTGATATACATACCCACGTCCCAGTTTTTTGAATAAGCGAGCGTATCGGGGACTTTGATGACTCTGCCGTCGTCGAGCGTAAGCGTCACCATAGGCTCCTCGCCGGGGAGAAATCCCTCGCAGCCGTTGTCCGGCTCGATAAGGCTGATTATCTTGTGCTGCATCACTGTTTCTCCTGTTTGTCAAGGCTGTCGAGCTCGTCGAGTATCGTCGTGCGGTGGCGGTGGAACATAAGCTCCTTATCGTACCTGTAATACTCGTCGCAGCCGTAGATACCGATAAATTTAGCGGTATTCGGGCTGGCGGCTATCTCGGTGATGATTATGAGCATCTCCTGACCCGTTCCGAAAGCGCAGCTGCAAAAGCGGAACAGGTTGTCCAGGTTCAGTTTTGCGGCTTGCGTGTGCTTCATAAAGTCTGCGGTATCCCTGCCGAAAAGCTCCTTTACGCTTTCAAAGCCGTCCGATGCCCCGGCGGCGTATTCGTTCAGCTTATCTCTGCGGAAGATAAGGCTGTCGTCTGTTTTCCTCGAAAGGTTGTTTGCGTCGGCGAGCCGTTCACGGCGTGTATCGAGGCTGTCGGCGTTTTCTCGCAAAAGCGCAGAAGCGCTGCCGCCCTGTGCGCAGGCTGACTGCACCTCCGAAAGCGTTTGCTTGAGCAGCATAAAGTCAGCGTCCTTTGCAAGAAGCTCGCCGCAGCGTGCGTTCACCGTATCAAGCAGCAAGCCTATCAGCGCATATCTCTCGTCAAAGCCTGATTTTTGGGCACGCTGAACTATCGCATCGTCATAAGTCCCCTCAAGGATATCCGTTACACGGTAGTCGCTTTCGTACTTTCGGTAAAGCTCGTAATAAACAGCAAAATCCTCGGCTGTCTTTCTGTCCTGAAGATACTGCCCGACAAGCTCCTTATCGACAGCTATGCCGAGCTTTTCGTATACCTTCAGTACACGGCTCATATCGTCCCAGCCCCGGGCTGTAACAAAGCTCCTGCCCGAAGCTCCCTTTTGTATGATATAAAAATTCTGCGGCTTTATTTCAAGATAGGAGATGACCGCACCGTGAACGCCTGTCTGATAGGCAAACTCCTTCCAGACGTTAAGGTCCGGCTCGACGTCTATGCGCTTGAGCCTGTCCCACGTCACCGTGTCGAACTCCCTGACCGAGCTGTTGTACTCGGGCGGGTTGCCTGCGGTAACGACTACCCAGCCCTCGGGCAGCTTTCTCCCGCCGAATTCCTTATACTGAAGGAACTGGAGCATCACAGGTATCAGCGTTTCGGAAACGCAGTTTATCTCGTCGAGAAAGAGTATCCCGTTTCGCACGCCGCTTTTTTGCATCATACCGTACACCGCTGCGATTATCTCGCTGACGGTATACTCAGTAGCCTCGAAGCTCTCGCCCTCAAATTCCTTTGTTCTTATTATCGGCAGACCCATAGCGCTCTGCCTTGTGTGGTGGGTCATCGAATAGGTGAGCAGACCCACTCCCAGCTCGGAAGCGACCTGTGAGATTATCTCGGTCTTGCCAATACCCGGAGCACCCATAAGTATTATCGGGCGCTGCTTGTGCTGCGGTATGAGCAGTCTGCCCGAGCTGTCCTTTGCAAGATACGCTCTGACCGTGTTTTTTATCTGCTCCCCTGCTTTTTTTATATTCAATCCAAAACCCTCCTAAAGCTCAAATCTTTTTGCGGCGGTGTCCTCTGCGCCGAAGTGCCCGCCACGGTAACGCATAAGCACGACCTGACTGTTTATCAGCTTGTTTTCCGAGGTGTAGTCTATGCACTTTCCAAGCTGTTCAAGCTCGAGCAGGTCATATGAAAGCACCTTTTCAAGCAGACCGATATCCCTTTGTGCGGCATAGCAGACCGCCTGCACCGCATTTTCACGCAGATAGCTGTCATAGCACTCGCCGCTTCCGTAAAAGGCGACAGCGCACGGAAGCTTATACTCTGCCTTGTGCAAAGACGCAAAGGTACGTTCACAGGGACAGCAGGCAAACTCCCACAGCTGTCTTTCGAAGCAGTCACCCGCCCTTACCGGACGCTGAAGCGTTACATCAACTGCACGCCCGCCGATGTTCATTTCCAGCAGCGTACCGTCGGGAAAGGCATTTTCTCCGAGCGTACCGCACGCACCGCCGAGCGTTATATGCGCACCGATACAGTTTGCAAAGGCGTTTTCACCGATATATCTGACCGTTTCGGGGAGAACTGCCTTTTTAAGCTCGCTTCTCCAGCGAAATGCCCCGTCGCCGACTGTTACCACGCCCCCGGGCAGGATCACTGCTCCGAGAAAGGCGCTGTAGACAAAAGCATCATCTGCGATGACCGTTATCCCGTCGGGCAGTCTGAGGCAGTCCGCCGAGCCTGTAAAGCTGATCAGGTATTTTCCGTCAGCTATGCACATTCCCTCTCTTTGCTCAAACACGATGCTGCTGTTTTCAAAAGCCCCCGAGCCTATGCGTTCAAGCCGATCGGGCAGGCTTATCCGGGAAAGCTTAGAACACTCTGAAAAAGCGCCCTTTCCGATATATCTGACGCTGTCTGGGATAACGACCCTTTCAAGCCCGTGACAGCGTTCAAAAGCATAGCTGTCAATGACCGTTACCGAGTCGGGAAGTATGGCACATTTCAGATGCTCACAGTATGCAAAGCTGTATTCGCCGACGACCTTTACGCTGTCTGGCACGACAGCCTCTGCGGACTTGCCATTGTATGCGGCGAGGATATCCCCGAGTATCACAAAGTCGTCCTCGCATCTGTCCAGCAGTCCGCATTTGTAAAAGGCGTTTGCGCCGATATGCTCAACGCTGTGCGGTACATCGAGCTGCATAAGCGTTCTGCACCCGTTGAAACAGTCGCTGCCGATATCCCTCAGTTCGCTCGGCAGGCTTACCCTTTCAAGCGACTTGCAGCCTAAAAAAAGTTCGTTTTCAAGCACCGTCACACCCTGCGGGATCACCGCTTCCTTAAGGTTTATGCACCAGTGAAAGCATCTTACGCCGATACTCGTGAGGTTCGGTGACAGTCTTACGCTTTTAAGCGCAAAGCAGTCGGAGAACGTGCTCAGCTCCAGTCGGGTCAGGCTGTCGGGAAGGTACGCTTTTTCAAGCTGTTCGCACCCTCTGAACGCCGCCTCGCCAAGATATGTCACGCCCTGCGGGACGGTTATCTCCGTCAGCGAAAGACAGCCTCTGAAAGCATTGTCGCCAAGCGTTCGGAGAGTGTCGGGGAGCTTTATCCCCGCAAGCCCCGCACAGCCCCAGAAGGCTCTTTGTCCCACAGACACTACCCCCGACGGAAGCTCGATGCTTTGTACATATGCGCACTCAAAGAATGCATCGTCGCCGACAGCCGTAACTCCCTGCGGGACACGGACATCGGCGGCTGTGCCCGTATATCCGACAAGCACGCCGTCTGCGATATCAAATCCGCCGTTCATTCAAGCACCTCTGTTTCATCAAGTATTATCTTCACCGCCCACGGCGGCACCTGCGGGCGCTCGTTCTTTTCGTACAGCCCCTGCAGGAACACGAACGCCGCTTCATAATCGGGGGCTTTTTCGGGGAACGCACCGAGCCCGTCGGTAAAGTAGACGATGCCCTTCAGCCCTTTCAGCTCCCCCGAAGCACGCTTGCGGTCAACGTATTCAAAGACGGGTCTGAAATCCGTGCCGCCGAAGCCTTTGAGTTCAAGCTTGTCTATGTAGCTTTCAAGCTCCTCGCTGCTGCCCAGCACGGCTGCGTCCTGTATCCTCGTATCGCACTGGAGAATATGGATATTCACGCTGCTGAAAAAGCTCTCCTCGCTTTTGAGGATATTGTATGTTTTCTGAACGAATGCTCTGACTGTATCCTTTCCGACCGAGCCGGAGGTATCTATTGCTATGACAAAGTCCTTGACACGCTTTACTTCCTTGTACTCGGGCGGCTCGATAAACGCCACGTTGCCGTAGAGCTGCATACCGTAGCAGTAAAAGTTCACATCGAACGAATCCAGGTCAGACTTCATCACCTCTCCCGAAACTGCGAACCTGCGCAGGAACGAACGGTAATCGGTCCTTTCACGGCTGACGTGTTCAAGCGTTTCTACCAGTGCAAGACCCGCCTCGTCACTGCTTGTTCCGAAAGCTTCAAGCTCGGACTGTATCTGCCTTGCTATCTCCTTCCAGCGCTCGTCAAGCTCCTTCGTATCGGCTAAGCTCTGCTGGGTGAGCCACTGTCTGACAGCGTCGCTGTCCGCTTCGCTTTGCTGTGTATCGTCGCCGCTTTCGCCGTCATCGTTTTTATCTGCGCCGCCGTTATCGCTGCTGTTTTTGCTGTCGCTGCCGCTTTTTTCGCCGCCGCCATTTTCCCCGTTACTCTCGCTGTCGGACTGCTTTTGTTCTTCGCCGTCGGAGCTGTCACCGTCACCGACCTTTTGCTTGCTGTCGTCCGTTTCGCCGTCATCGATCCCTATAGGGAATGTCGGAAGAGCCTCCTCCGGCTCCAGCTCGCCCTTTTCGTTTTTCTTGTGCCACAGCCGATGGTCGTCAACGCAAAACAGCAAAGAATACTCGTTGAGCTGCTGCTGTGTGAGCTGCTGTGAGCTGAGGTAAGCGTAGAGCTTTTCTGCGGTCAGCGGTTTGACCTGTGACGAAAGCTCACGCACGAGCCTGTGCCGCCTTTCGCTGTCCTGTCCGAGGTCAAGCTCGGGACTTATCTTGGAGATGAGCGCTTCGCAGGCGATATCGCAGCAAACGTCCCAGAGCTTCGGCTGAACGATGCCTGTGCTCCAATGTCTGAAAATGTTGTGCAAAAGCGAGTGGAGCAAGTCGTGTACGGGCAGGCAGTCATCGATCCTGTATCTTTCCAGCACGAACGACGGGTCATAGCACAGCTGTTTTCCGTCCGTCAGCATAGTGCCGTCAAGCTGTGCAAGGCTGAGTCTGCCGACAGCCGATGCAAAATAATGCTGTCTGAGCAAAAGCCTGCTGACCGAAAGAGACATTACTCTTGCGCCAAGCTGTGACCTTCGTTTTTTTAACTGAGAGTCCGTCATTTTCCTCACCTCCGAACCGACATTCACATTCATCATTATTATACCATCGTGCATTTTGATTGTCAATTTATACAGGACCTTTCTCACGCCATTTTCAGCGATTGACAAAACGGTCATTCTTTATTATAATATTCTCATCAGCATTACGAAAATGGGGTGAGATAATGGGAAAGCTTTTCGGTATATTCGGAGGAAACGGTCACAGGATAACAGACAAGTTTGAACGTCCCGTGTGCGGCGGAACGACCGACCGCACCGACCGGAAAGCTCCGAAGGTCATATCTTCAAAGGAAATAGCCGAACTGAGCGTCAGTTTTTATCTTGACCACCGCAGCTCGTCAAACGGCGAGCATCAGTTCTGCTTTACAATAAAGCCGGACGATAACGGCGCTTTGACGGTCAGTGAACTGAGATCGGGCGAAAGCTGCGAGTGTACGGGTGATCTTCTTTCCTCGCTGCAGGCTATCGTCGATAAGTCTGACCTTGTTTTGAACAACGGCGTTTACAGGGTCACCGCAGGGCTGCCCCCCGAGTTTCAGCCAAGCACGGTCAGAATACGCTATGCCTCGGGCGAGGAGCTGAACTTCACTCAGAACAACGACCCGACCGCCGAATGGGCAGAGGAAATGTACGGTGTATTCTCCGAGTGGTTCGCACAAAAAGGCAAGCCTGCTCTGCTGATGCCAAGAGAAAGCTCACAGATAACCCGCTTTAAGCTGGTATACTGCTCCGAGCTGATACAGACACGGTACAGTGAGACAAATGTCGAAGAAGGACAGGCTGTTGAAGGTGCTGTTGACAAACCCGCATTTTTCATTTACAAAGCACGACATAAAAGTGCTCCGAACTGTAAAACACCGTATAAATCAGTCGCGAAAACTCCCCCT
>CADAES010000049.1 GCA_902786975.1 uncultured Ruminococcus sp. | reverse complement strand
GGTATACTGATTGCCGTTTATCATCGCTTCATAAGCGTCTTTTCCAAAGTAGAAGGAATGTGCCTTGTCGCCGTGCATTATCATAACGGCGGAGCGTATCTCATTGCTGTATTGCAGAATAGGCATATTGATGAACGACATACAGCCTATCTTGTTCCAGCCGCCGTTGGAATTGAGCGAACGAGGGTGATAACCTCTTTCAGTCTTGTAGTATGCGTGGTAGTCTTTTACGAAATACGGAGCGTCCTCCGGCAGAGGATCAATAACGCCGCCGCCAAGCTCATACTCGCCCGACTGGTAATCCTTGATACGCTGGGCATTAAGTGCCTGCTTCATGGCATACCGCTTTTCCTCGCTGTCATCGGCATCAAAGTAGCCCTTTGCATTCACTCTTGTCATATCGTACATGGTCGAAGCAACAGTTGCCTTGATACGGGTATCCAGTGCCGCTGTATTGACAGCCATACCTCCCCAGCCGCAGATACCGAGGATACCGATACGGTCCGGATCAACATTTTCCTGTACTGAGAGGAAGTCCACCGCTGCCATAAAGTCTTCCGTGTTAATGTCGGGAGAAGCCATATATCTCGGCTGTCCTCCGCTTTCCCCCGTAAATGAGGGGTCAAAAGCTATGGTGAGGAACCCGCGCTCCGCAAGCGTCTGCGCATACAGACCGCTGCACTGCTCCTTTACCGCACCGAACGGTCCGCACACGGCGATCGCAGGGAGCTTGCCGCCTGCATTTTTCGGAGTGTACATATCGGCAGCGAGTGTGATACCGTAGCGGTTGTGGAATGTCACCTTCTTATGATCGACCTTGTCGGACTTCGGGAAGGTCTTGTCCCATTGCTGTGTTAAAGTAAGCATTTCGTCTTTCATTTCAGATACCTCCGTTTTTTCTCAGTTTATAGGTGAGAAAGTCCAGGCAGTCGATTCGTTCGTTATACTTGTGAACGCTGTCGAGAAGTGACTGCCGATAGGCTTTCAGCAGCTTTTCAAGCTCTGCATAACGCTTTTCCCCGATCAGCATCAGACATTTCGCTGTCGTTTCATCGTCCAAGCCCATGTCACGCAGATTTTCGGTCAGTACCGCTGTTTTGTCGGCTGCGTTTGCCATTTTCACCACCTCCGTGTTTGTGTAATTTAAGTATATCACATCTTTTTGGATATGTAAAATACCTATATGTAATCGCTTGTCATTCTTGACGGGAATTACAAATTGCAGTATAATAGTAGTATCATAAAACGGAGGTGCAGTATGGAGATACGGATATTACGATATTTTCTTGCCATCGCAAGAGAGGAAAACATGACAAGGGCAGCTGAACGGCTTCATATCTCGCAGCCGTCGCTCTCAAAGGAGATCAGGAAGCTCGAAGAAGAATTAGGGCATGAGCTGTTTATCCGCACGAATAAGAATATGATACTTAACGATGAAGGTATGCTCCTGCGCAAACGTGCCGAGGATATCCTCGCTATGGTGGACAAGACCGCCGAGGAGTTCAGCCAGCTTGACAACATCATCGGCGGTGAGATACGCATAGGCTGTGCCGAGAGCTATCTCATCAAGTACCTTGCACGAAGTATCAAAGCATTCAAGGAGCAATACCCGAATTTCATCTTCCACATTTTCAGCGGAGATACCGAGCCCGTTGCGGAACGTCTTGACAGAGGTATCCTTGATCTTGCAGTTATCGTTGAACCGCCGAACCTCTCAAAATACAATTATCTCTCTATACCCGACAGCGACAAATGGGGGCTGGTTATGCTGCGTGACACTCCTCTTGCTAAAAAGGAGTATGTATCCGTGTGGATTTTCCGCGCTGGTGCGGGGATAATATGGATAAACTCAGCTTTGCAGGAACTGTCAATCTTGCCTACAACGGCTCGGTATTTGTGAAAGAAGGGCTTGGATATATGCTGACCTTTGAGCACCTTGTAGACACAAGCGAAGAAAGCGGACTTTGCTTCCGACCGATCAAGCCGATTCTTGAAACGAATATGTATATCATCTGGAAGAAGTATCAGGTGTTTTCACCGATTGCGGAATTGTTTTTGAAAAGATTAAGGCAGGACTATAGTTAATTGAATAGGCACAGGAAATAAGGGCTATGCCTTCCGTACACGGTCACGGAGGACATAGCCATTTCCTTATGCTGTAATTATATCAATCCTGAATCTCCTGCATCATAGTTGCACCGTCATCAAGCGTATCGAGCTTATCAAGTGCTGTCATAAAGGTATCCTGCATCGCATCCTTTGCGCTGTCCTCATTTGCAAGCAGCTTCAGACAGGTAAAGTACACCGACCTCTCGGTCTCACGGTACAGCTCCTCAAAAGCCTTCTTATCTCCCCTTTTTGTCGCCTCGACCAGCTCACGCCGTTGAAGATCGTTCATTTTATCCTCCTTTTTCCGACATTTGATTGCTGCGGGTTTTTGCCCCTGCATACAACAGACGGAATTATCACGGTTTACCCTCATTATTTTTATGAAAAAATCTACAGTTTGTAGCTTTGCACAAATGCAAGCTTGCAGTAAGCAGCCGTTTTGTTGCTGTCGCACAAAAATTTATCATTTTAATTATATCTTACATACTGAAAAAAGTAAAGCCCGTGAAAACAACGGCCGCACACGAAAGGAGTTCCCGGTGGTCACACGGCCTGACAGACTAAAAAGCCGATGCCATTTTCGTTGACATCGGCTTTGCTATTTGAGAAAAAACTTATTCAGCTAAACAGTTTTTCGTAATACTCCGGTGTGCGGTCGGGGTCGTTTGTTCTGACATAAATCCCGCACATCAGATCGTCGTCCAGCTTTTTGGTATACAGGCAATCGAATGCTGTTTCGTTATAGCGGCACACATCCCGATAAAACTCCTGCGTGCCGAGGCTGACCTTTTTTCGTTCCTCCCACCGGGTATTCGCCTGCGAACTGATCCATGTTTTGAAATAGTCAAGCACATTTTCCTCGGTGACAGCGGCGTTGTCGGGGAAGCCTATCTTTGTATTTATGAAGATGATGAACACGCCCTCTTTGGGGTTCCCGAACTGCGCATCGTATATCAGCGCTTTCTCACGGCGGATATCATTTTCATCGGTGAGCTTTGCTATCCTGTCTTCTTTTGTTCCTGTTTCAAGCGGGAAAGCCTGCATATTTCCCGGGATATTTATTTTTATCTTTGCGTAGTCGTTGACATAGACGCCGTCCTTGAAAAGCCCCTTTGTATATTTCGTACCTTCAATTGCGGGGTCCTGTGCAACGGTCCCGGAGTCGTTATCGAGGACTGTTTCAGGCTCAGATTTCGGTTTAAAATTTTCGCCATAGGTCAGACCGAAGCCTTGCCTGAGGAAGCATTTGTCTGTGCCTATCTGGTTTACATCGCCGTACCACGGTGCGGGGAGTTTGCCTTTAAAGTCGGCGCAGCCGCAAAGCACATCGGAAACTCCCTTGCCCTCAGAACCGGGCAGATAGCACATTACGACGCTATCCCAGCCCGAATAGTCGGCTTGGTCGAGAATGACCTGTCTGCCTGCGAGGATACAGGTGACGGTGGGTTTGCCGAGGGCTTTGGCTTGCCTGACAGCCTCGGTATTCTTATCAAGTCCCAGTTTGCCGCAGAGTTTCATATCTTCGGTATCACCGTTCCACTCGGCGTAAGGCTGTTCGCCCACGCACAAAAGCACGACGTCGGCTTCTTTGGCTTTATCAGCATCGGTGATGACTTCGATATTATAGTCCTTTGCGTATCGCTCAAAGGCTTCCTTTATCGTTGTGACTCCTGGGATATTTTTGGCGTTTGCGCCGTTCCAGTCCATTGTCCAGCCGCCGCACTGCGCCTGACAGTTATCCGCCGCAGGGCCTGTGATATAGACCTTTGTTCCTTCTCTGAGCGGGAGCACATTGTTGTCGTTTTTGAGAAGAACGAGGCTTTCCTCCACCAGCTTTTCGGCGACTTTGCGGTACTCCAGAGAGCCTGCTTCCTGCTGTTTGGTCTTGAGGTTTTCAAGCAGCGGGTCGTCGAACAGTCCAGCGTCCTTTTTGACTTTGATTATTCTTGTTACGGCGTCATTGACACGTTCTTCGCTGATATCGCCGCTGCCGACGGCATCAACGATGATCTGTTTTGCCTCTGCGAATTTATCGGTCTCCATAAGCATATCTATACCTGCGTTCACGCTTCTGATGACCTGCTCCTTGTAGGACGAACCCGTTATATTCTGAACAGAGCCCCAGTCGCTGACGATAAAGCCCTTGAAGCCCATTTCGTTTTTGAGCTTCATTATGTACTCTTTGTTCTCGTGCATCTTCACGCCGTTGAGGGACGAATGGCTGACCATTATCGTCTGCACGCCTGCGTCTATCTGCTGCTGATATACTTTCAGAAGTTCTGTTATCTCCTTGTCCGTGAGCTTTGCGTCGCCACGGTCGATGAGCATTTTGATATCGCCCTGTTCGCCTGTGCCGAAGACCACATTTCCGTCACCGAAATAATGCTTTGTGCAGGCGACCAGCCCGCCGTCTATCAGTCCCTTGGTATAGGCGGTGCTGAGCTTCTTTATCGTTTCCAGGTCGGAGCCGTAGGACTCATATGTTCTGCCCCAGCGAGGATCGACAGACTGTGCGACGCAGGGTGAGAAGTTCCACATCATATGGCAAAGCTTTGCTTCGTCCGCAGTGATAAGACCGACCTGATAGGCAAGCTTCTCGTCGTTGGCAGCTCCCTGTCCGATGTTGTGCGGGAAGTAAACTGCATTGAGGCAGTAGTTGACGCCATGGACATCGTCCTGTCCGTAGATATACGGGATACCTGCATCGGAAGCGATAGCCGACTTCTGAAAGCTGTCAACGGTACTGCGCCACGAAGCGGCATCTATACATCCGACTGTCGAGAGGATACTGCCGTAGTCGTTTGTTTTCATCTGTTCGGGAGTGACATTGTAAACTGCGGGCTGGACCATCTGGTCTGCCTTCTGTCCGAGCGTGAGTTTTCCGACTATCTCCTCGGGTGTCATGGACGCATACTGCTGATACTTCTGGCGGGTATCGGTCTTATCCGCCTGTGAAGCCTGTGAAGATGGTTCTGCCGAAGAAGATGAAGCTGTCTGCGAAGAGCTTTCTGTTTTTTTATCTGATGAGTTGTCTTTATCAGAACACGATGCTGCGGATACGAGCATCGTCAGTGCAAGAAGGACTGCAAGTGCTTTTTTCATTTTGTACTCCTTTCCGAGCGGTCCCGGGAGCTTTTATCTGTTTATGCACCTGTCACAGCTTCTTCAGCGGGACAGCGATATAGCTGAGGGTATCGGCGGGGTCTTCTGCGGGAGGCATATACAGTTCCAGCGAATCTGCATACTTTCGGGCAGAGGTCCTTTGCAGGAGAACAGCGCCCACAGTCCGCCCGGTATCTGATAGGTGGTGCAGCCCTCGGGGATATCTTTCCACGGTTCGTAAAGGTCGGCTATCCAATAATCAAAGGTCTTTCCGTCCATATCGGAGCATATGCCGAAAGTACCTTTCATACCTTTGGTGTCTTTCATCCACTCGCTCCAGAATTTCGGTATCTCACTATAGCTTGTCTCGGCGTCAAATCTTTTTTTGATTCCGACTACCGTAAACGGAGCTTTTTCAACAATCTGATAATCCAACATATTTCCGCCCTCCAATGTAAGTTTGATGTGCAGCGGAGCAAACGACCGCAGCCTGGCGCCCGACTCTCTTGCCTGTGTCGGCGTGATGCCGTGAAAACGCTGAAAGGCTTTGGCAAAGCTGTCGGGTGAATCGTAGCCGAACTTTACGGCGATGTCGATGACCTTGTTTTCGGAGCAGGCAAGTTCCTGCGCAGCCATTGTCATACGGCGTGCACGGATATACTCCCCGACAGTCATCCCGCAGAGTGCGCCGAATATCCGCTGATAGTAGAAGCAAGACAGCGCCGCCTGCTTTGCGATATCCTCGATATTCAGTTCCTCCGTGAGATTCTGCTCAATGAAATTGATCGAAGCTTGGAATCCGTCGATCCAGCCTTTCATAACGGTCACATCCTTCCGCTGTGTCTTTATTGTATCGTATCCGGGTGGGAATGTCCCGACTTTTTATGCGCACTTTGTCGGGGTCGGTAACAGCCCTATGGGAGAATTATACCAAAGCAAGCCGGCAAAGTCAATCAGGAGGCAGGAGCGCTCCGATTTTCCGAAAACAGAAGCGAGAAAACGAGCAGTATTGCGGCATTTTCTTTTGTTCACCGTTTTTCGCACTGCCGCACTCGATCAAAGAAAAAAGGAGTTGTCTCGCTATGAGTCAGCTCCTTTTGCATATGCATATCTTTTATCCGGTTCCTGTTTTTTGCTTCTGAACAGGCTTTATCCGATCTGCACGCCCCGGTGAGTTTCAGAGGAACGGACAAGGTCAGCCCGGTTCGTTCACGCTTTTTCTGTGCCTGAGCGCAAGTGCAAGATATACGCAGAAAAGCACTGCCGCAAAAGCCCAGCCCACGGGGTATGCCACCTTTGACGAAAGCCCGAAGCCTTCCTTCGCCATAAGAATATAGGTCATGCTCACCGCCGACATAAACGATGCGGGCAAAGCCGTCATCAGGGAGTAATAATACCTTTTGGCGTGTCTGAGCAGATATGACGTTGCCATCCACAGCGAGATCATCGCAAGCGTCTGATTGCTCCAGGAGAAATATCTCCACAGCACATTGAAATCCAGCTGTGTCAGCACGGCTCCAATGCCCAGCAGAGGAAACGTAAGTATCAGCCTGTTTTTCAGTTTTTTCTGTGCCAGTCCCGTACACTCGGCAAGTATCAGTCTTGCGCTGCGGAATGCAGTATCTCCTGAGGTTATGGGACATATGACAACTCCGATCACCGCAAGGATACCGCCGACGCTTCCCAGCATATTCTTACAGATCTCATATACCGTACCCGACTGACCGTTGGCTGTGAGAGCCTCGTTCAGCATCTGTGTTCCGCCGTAAAAGGCGACACCTGCCGCAGCCCAGACCAGAGCGATAACGGATTCGATCATCATTGCTCCGTAAAACACCTTGCGGCCCTCTTTCTCACCTGTGATGCACTTTGCCATCATCGGCGACTGCGTTGCGTGGAATCCGGAGATAGCTCCGCATGCCACCGTCACGAACATAAAAGGCCACACGGGGAGCTTGTCCGGGTGAAGATCAGCCAGCGTTATCTCGGGTATGGAATACTCGGGCAGGAAGATAAGCCCGCCCGCTATGCTTACTGCCATAATTATAAGCACCACGCCGAACACGGGATAGAACCTGCCGATTATCTTGTCTATTGGCATAATAGTCGCAAGGAGATAGTAAACCAGGATCACAACGATCCAAAAGCCCTTTGAAAGCACCTCGGGGGTGAGCCCGGCGATAAGCTCGGCGGGGCTGGTGACGAATACCGTTCCCGTCAGCAGCAGAAGCAGTACAGAGAATCCCCGCATTATATAAAGTGCGGGCTTGCCGAGATATTTTCCCGAAAGTTCGGCTATGGACGCACCCTTATTTCTCTCGGAGATCATGCCGCTCATATAATCGTGGACTGCTCCGCCAAGTATCGAGCCGAAAACTATCCACAAAAAAACTACGGGGCCGAAGCAGGCGCCCATGAGCGCACCGAATATCGGTCCCGTTCCGGCAATATTCAGAAGCTGTATCAGCAAAGCCTTCCAGGTCTTTACCGGCATAAAATCGACACCGTCGTTTTCGGAGACCGCAGGTGTCACACGGTCGTCGGGGGCAAAGACCTTTTCGGTAAGTCTCCCGTAAAAAACAAAGCCCAGTATCAGAACCACAAGTGCGCAAACAAAAGAGATCATTTCGGAGCCTCCAATAAATATGATAAAAGAATATGTATAATTACCCAATATTGATTATATCACAGTATCATCGGAAATTCAAGTCTCCGGGTTCCTTTTTCTTAGCGCCGTACCCGCCGCAGCCCCCGGCGGGAGAGCGCATATCCGGGAGCATTTCGGCAAGCCGCAGCATTGTTTATCCCGAGCATCGGGCGGCGTTATACCGCCCTGTCGGGAACGACCTTATATTCGCAGACGATCGGATCACAGATGCTATCGGTCGGGATGTCCGGCTTCTCGGTCATAGTTGACGGCAGACATATGCTTGCAGTACAGATTGAGCACAACTGCGCAAGTGCCTCGTCGGTGATCCGTCTTACGCTCGGCGGAATGATGATATCCCTGCTTGTGCCGTTGTATTCAAGCAGAGTGCCGCCGAGGATAAACAAGCCGTCCTTGTTGTCGCTGTACCATTTTGTACCTTCAAGCATATATGGGGTGACGATGTCAGAGCCGTCGGGAATGATGACGTCCTCAAGGTTGGTACAGCTGTCAAATGCGCTCTCGTCGATATCTTCGACAGTGTCGGGAATGACGATCAGTCTGAGGTTCTTACAGTCCTTGAAAGCGCCCGCAGCGATGCGTTTGACTGAGCTCGGGACAGCGAGGCAGTCTGTATCTGTATCGTCAAAGTGTTTGAGAGTACCATTTTCGATAACGCCGGGGATGTTTTCACTGCGGGCTTCCCTGCGGCATCTGAGGCGTCTTTCCAGCGCTGTGCAGCCATCAAAAACTTCATCAAAGATCAAATCGGGATCCTCGCCTTCGGGAAGATACACATCTCTGAGCCTCGGGCAATAGCGGAAAGCACCGCCGCATATCTCGTTTATGCCGTCGGGCAGTACGACTGATCCAAGAGAGGTGCAGTTCTCAAATGCCAAGAAGCCGACTTCGACACATTCACCGAAAACTACAGCAGCTTTCAGCGATGTGCAGCCCATAAAGGACTCGTCGCCGATATACTTTATATTGCCCACAAACACGTTTTCAAGTGCGGTACAGCCCTTGAATGCACCCTGACCGATGCAGTCCAGGGGTGCCTGCGGGGGCAGGTGGAACTCTCTGAGGGCGGTGCAGCCGCTGAATGCCTCCTCGCCGAGGTAAACGAGCGTCTTCGGGAAACGGACGGAAACGATGTCCTTGTTATCCTTGAAAGCGCCTTCACAGATCACCTTCACGCCCTCCGGAATGCAGATCTCCTTTTCGGAGCCGGTGTACTTGCAGATCACCTGTTCGGCGATCAGGTCGTTATTACTGTTGCTGTCGGCAGTATTGTCCGTGTCTTTATTGGTTGGATATTCCTCGATACTCGTGCAGCCTAAAAACAGATACGGTCCGAGATATTCGATGCCTGCGGGGATATTGGCCGATGTGAGGACAGGGCATTTTGCAAAAGCGCCGCTGCCGATCTTTAAGAGAGTTTCGGGCAGTCTCACAGAGCGCAGGTTTTTACAATTTATAAAGGCATTCTCGCCTATCTCGGTCACGCCCTCAGGGATAGTGACAGTCTCGACAGAGTCACATCCTGCAAAGGCACAGCTGCTGATCCTGGTTATCCCTTCGGGAACGGCAACATCCTTTGCCTTGCCGTTATATCTGATAAGCACGCTGCAGGCGGAGATGAACTCAGCGCTGAGATCCACCGTTTCACCGCTGTCGGTTACTGTAAGGGTCTTCAGTCCAGGGCAGCCTTTGAGCGTGCTGGTTAAGCAGGTGTCTGACACCGCCGAAAGAGGCAGTATTATATTTTCAAGCTTCTTGCAGCCGTCAAAGACCTGATCGCCAAGGAACGTAACGCTGTCGGGGATCCTTACCGACGTAAGGCATTTGCAGTCAACAAAGGCACAGGGAAAGATCTCGCAAAGACCAAGCGGCAGGCTTACCGAGTGCAAAGCGGTACAGCGGTAGAATGCAAGGTAGTCGATCCTTCGTATGCTCTGCGGGAGAGTTACAGTCTCGATAAAACTGCAGTTCATGAAAGCATCATTTCCGATCATCCACACGCCATCGGGGACGGTGACGTTTTTATCGGTTCCTCTGTACTCCAGCAAAACGCCGCCAAGTATCACAAAATCGCCCTCGTACTCCTTATACCAAAGGGTATCATTCACAGCGTACCTGCTGATGTCGGCCTGATCTCCGATGTAGATATCCTTCAGTGCGGTGCAGTTTCTGAAAGCAGAGTCTGAGACAATGTTACAGCCCGGTATAAAGACTTTTTCAAGGCTCGTGCAGCCATCGAAGGCTCCAAAGGAAATGTCGCAGTGATCGCTGCACTCGGGCATTGTCACCTCTTTGAGAGATGTACAGTCCTTGAATGCCTCCGAGCCGACATCGGTGAGAAGTCTCGGGAACGTTACAGATGTGATATCGGTGCACCCGCTGAAAGCACCTTTTTCGATGCTGTGCGTTAACCCGGGCAGGGTAAGATCGGTCTGCGTGCTGTCGGGCTCGTAGCCCACTACGTCAACGTATGGATATGTGTTCGGGTCCTGTTTTGTAATAAATCCGGTCTTCATAGTGATTCCTCCTTAAAAGTCTGATGTCCTTCAACAAATGGATATATGCAAGCTTCGATGCTGTGCCGTCCCTTTCACTGCGGCACGCTGTTTTGCATCGGGGCATGACCGACCAGATGGGTATAATTATCCCACTGTGTTTTTTAAGTGTGGTTTGGATTATAGCACTTTATTTTTCATCTGTAAACAGTTGACGGGGGTTTTCGGGCACCTCCAAAGATATTTCGTACACATGCACAAAAATATAACAGATGAATTGTATCATATCACTAATATGATATATTTATATATGCGTTTTATTATATACACATATATAAAACTTTAGTGTAAGGAGAGTATACCACAAATAAACGGCGTTGTCAAGAGCTTTTTGGCTTTGGACGCTTCTTATTCACAGCTGTCCGTTCAAAAGGACTTTGTTTACACTTTCTGTAATTTACAAGTTATACGGTCACCCCATTGACTTGATGTGATAAATGTGATATACTATTTTTAATATAGACCGGATACGAAAAGGAGGGACGGCTGTATGCCAAAAAAGACCGACAGCAAGCAGGACACACAGGACAAGCTGGACACAAAGGACTCACAGGAGAAGCAGGAGCCGAAGAAAGAGTGGATACCGATATACCGCAAGCAGCTGCATGATGCTATAATGTACGCAAAGGGAGATCTGTCAATGGCAGAGTTTGCGAAAAGGTGCGGACTCAATCCTATGACTCTTTCAAGGGCGATCAACAACAACATCGAAAAGCCGCTTAAAGAGGAAACGATAAGGACAATGGCGAAAATATCCGGCAAGCCCGATATTTTAGAATACCTTATGCGTGCAAACGGCTATGTTAAAAACGATGATGAGGAAAGACGTCAGGAGTTTGAACAGTATCTCCAGGAAAGAAACAACTGCCGTGAAAAGATACAAAGCGTGATCATGGGGACTCTTTTTGATAACGGCTATACTATAATGCCGATCTTCCATACTCCGCTGGAAGACACGGATCCCATGCTCAAAGAGAGCAAGCATTTTCTGCGGACCAAGGTGCGTTTTGCTTTGAGGGTACGAAGCACTGAGCCACAAGGCTTTGAGCCTGATTTCTGGAATTTTACCTATCAACTCTTCTCGGCCGAGGGGCTTTCGGACAAAAAGGAGAATTACGAAAGGGAGATCAAGCGACAGACCAGAAGAATGATCGATATGACAAAGGATATTTTCCTGCGTGATATGTGGGAGCCCGAAGCTTTCGACAAGTCGCTGTACTCGATAGTTTTTACGAACAAGGATCTGTTTGAGTCATATTATAAAGTGTTTGAGGACGTCAGCCTAAACGGCTCCGTTTCTCTGATACTTATTGACCTTGACAATCAGCAGGTCGTCGAGGAAAGGTTCCTTTCACGCCGTGACGGAAGAAAGGACGAGAGCCTGTTCAGATCCAAACAGCAGAATAATCAATAAGGCGGCAGCATATGTTTGTTTGGATAAGCGGTCTGTTGGATATCAGCAGAATGTGGTACACAAAAAACCAGCGCAGATATTTCTTTAAGATCGAAAATGTAAACCCGGAAATTGAGCGCCCGACTTTCTTGGTATAGCCGATAAGTCGCAGCTTCCCATATGGGCATCAAACAGGCTTGAACTGCTCGAAAAGCCGAGTATGAAGATAAGGGTGTTTCAGCTCAAGGAAGCAAGTCCTCTGACCTTTATGAACTTTGAGGAGAGCAGCTTGTCA
>CADAES010000048.1 GCA_902786975.1 uncultured Ruminococcus sp. | reverse complement strand
CCTTTGCCACACGGCAGTCATCGTGCCATTCGTGGTGGAAGCCTGTGGAGTCGATAATTTCGGGACGTTGTGTCGATTCGTTGCCGCCAAGCCATATGCTGTTTTTAGCGACGTCCTTACTGCCGTATTTCTGGATGATCTCTCTGCCTTTCTCGTCCGTCGCTGTGAGAGTGAGAACCGTGCGCGCGCCAAGAGGTGCTGCTGTCATTGATGTGGCCTCAAGCTTGAACGACTGTGCTGCTTGTTTTGCGGGCGTTACGGCTGTTGTGGTCGTGGCAGCCGCAGGCTTTATGCTGCTGTCGTCGTTGGCGTTCATATTTGAGAACCCGATGCCTGCGCATATCGCAACGGCTGCCGCAGCGGCGGTGACGCCTATCATCCTGCCCCGCGAATGTTTGATGCGTGCGCCTGTGTTTGCCGGCTGTCTTTCGCCCGAGAGGATATCCTCTATCGCTGTCGGGTCGGAGCCTACGCCCTGCATATATTCTTTATACATCTGCTGTACATCATAGTTTTTCTGTTTCATTACAGTTCCTCCTTTTCAAAAGCCTTCTGCAAAAGCACGGTGCCTCTGCGTATCAGCGAAGCAGTCGTGTTTCTGCCTTTGCCGATGACTCTTGCCGTCTGCTCGATAGTCATTCCCTGCGCCAGATGCAGCATAAGCGGCAACCTGTACTTTTCGGGCAGACTGAGCATCGCTCTTGCAGCCGCCCTCCTTGCGAGCACTCTTTCATCGTCGGACGATGCGCCCGAAAGCTCATCGTAGGGCTGTGTCTTTGTGCGGTGTGCAGATTTAGCCACGTTCTTTGCGATGTTTACCGCAGTGCGTATCAGCCACGGGAGAATGTGCTCGTCGCTCATATCCTCGTGCGACATAAGCTTCAGATATGCTTCCTCTGCACAGTCCTGCGCCGTCTGTATGTCACCGGTGAAGTGCCACGCCGCCTTTACGACCGTGTCGGAATAGCTTGCATAGAGCTCGGCTATGCGCTGCTTGTCCATAAGCCCTTCTCCTTCCTTTGCTGATGGGATGATGCTCAGCGGTGCCGCCGAACTAAGCTGTATATCCATATACACCCGCCTCCTTCTGGTCTGTGATTTTGAACGTTCACTATATATACAACTGAGGAGGCTGTTTTTGTTCATTTTAAATTGTAAACTTTCTGTAAACCGCACCGCAGGGACGTCTGCCCGCACTGCTGAAAGAAATATCAGCGGTCGGACTTATTATCACGGAACTTGTAAAACTCGTTCACAAGGCTTTTGTAGCCAAGGCTTTTGATGTGTTCATAGGTCACCCTGTAATTGCGCTTGCAGTGCCTGCCGGTGTAAAGGAAGCGAATGTTCTGCGTGAGGTATCTGTCAAGCTCGTGAAGCCCCTTGTCCGAGGTCAGTACGGGGAAGTACCAGCGGCTCCACGAAAGCTCGTGCTCCCGTGAGACCTCAAAGAATTTCCTGTTGAATGTCTTTATCATCGCTCTTGCGGCAGCGTCGCCGTCAAGCCCCTTTTTCAGCTTTCTTCGGTAAATAGCCGCTGCTTTGCGCTTTATCTTCGCCTTTGTCTTTTTCAGCGTTGAGGCTGAAAGGTCTGTCTCGCCGCAGTGATACCCGAACCCGAGAAACTCAAACGGCTCACCCGGCGCAGTAAGGCTGTATTTTTCCGGGTTGAGCGAAAGCCCCTTGTCTGCGACGTGCCCGGCAATAAGTCCGTAATACTCAACGGCTTCGTCCTTCGTCCGGGCAAGCACGAGGATATCGTCTGAATATCTGAAATACGGCACATTGAGCTGTTCAAACATTCTGTCCAGACTCGCAAGGTAGATGTTGGCACAAAACGCCGAAAGCGGCACACCTGCCATAGCGCCCCTGTTTTCGCTGACTGTCTCGCCGCCGCAGACAGCCTTGTCGAGCGTGAAAAATCGGGTGAGGGCTTCGAGCAGCTTCGGGTCGTCGGTGATGACAGCCGAAAGCTCCTCGGCGAGCCTTTGCGAGGGGATAGAGTTGAAATAGTCGTGTATATCCAGCTTTAGCACCCATTTCCCGTCAAGCCCCTTTACAGCCAGAACGTCCCGCACAGCTGTCTTTGCCGTCATATCCTGTCTGAACGAATAACAGCTGTCGTGAAAGGCGCTGTCGTACCTGTAAAGCAGCCACGCCAGCAGCTTCAGCACCCATGTTTCGTCCTCGGGGAACGTGTATATAACACGCTTTTTGTCCGAACCGCTTTTGTTGACAAAGCCCTTTTCGGGCAGACTGAAGTTCAGCGTGCGTGCAAGCGGGAGATACCTTTTGCTTGAGATGTATTCATCGAGTCTGTGCTGCTCTTTTTTTGTCATATTGCCGTGAGAAGCCTTGTACTGTGCAAACTCCTCCCACACCTTTTCGTCGCATAAGCTGTCAAGTAAAGACATATTTTACCTCCGTGAAAAAGAAACAAGAGGCAAGATGCCCTATAACGCTCTTACCTCTTACTTGTGACATCTGAAAGAGAACACGCCTTCAATTAAGCGAAGCTTAATTACCGGACTGAACGTGGTGCGGCTGTCTGCAAAGCCGTTTTTGGAGCACACACGCTTCGCCCTCCGCAGACGCAGGATACCTGCTTTCTCTTTTCAGCGGTATGCGGTAATTATACCATACAGCTGTGTGTATGTCAATACTGTTTTTACGCTTGACTAAGACAGGAAAAAGGTGTATAATACTAAAAGCGTTACTGTGTATTTGCAGTGACAGAAATTTCAGAAGGAGGAATGTAAAATGCCCAAGAAACCATTTTACATCACAACGCCCATTTATTATCCGTCGGGCAATCCGCATATCGGACACTGTTATACGACCGTTGCGTGCGATTCGATAGCACGCTACAAGCGAATGCAGGGTTACGATGTAATGTTTCTTACAGGTACCGATGAACACGGACAGAAGATAGAGCAGAAAGCTATGGAAGCCGGCGTTACGCCAAAGCAGTATGTTGACGGTATAGTTGCTACCTTCAAAAAGCTGTGGAGCTATATGAATATATCGTATGACCGCTATATCCGCACCACCGACGATTACCACGTTGAAGCCGTGCAGAAGATTTTTAAGGCGCTGTACGACAAGGGTTATATTTACAAGAGCGAGTATATGGGCAAGTACTGCACGCCCTGCGAGAGCTTCTGGACAGATTCACAGCTTGACGAAGACGGCTGCTGCCCCGAGTGTCACAGACCTGTAAAGGTAGCAAAGGAAGAGGCATACTTTATGAAGATGTCTCCGTTTGCCGACAGGATAGAAAAGCTGCTGACCGAGACGGACTATCTGCGTCCGAAGACCCGTGCGACGGAGCTTGTCAACAACTTCATCAAGCCCGGACTCGAGGATCTGTGCGTTTCAAGAACGACCTTCAAGTGGGGCATCCCCGTAACGTTTGACGACAAGCACGTTGTATACGTATGGATAGATGCGCTTTCAAACTATATCACGGCGCTTGGCTACGAGAACTCCGCACACGCCGATTTTGAGAAGTTCTGGCCCGCAGATGTTCATATGGTAGCAAAGGATATCATGCGTTTCCACGCTATAATATGGCCTGCAATGCTTATGGCTCTTGACCTTCCGCTTCCGAAGCACCTTGCTGTTCACGGCTGGATAACCTTCCTCAACAAGCAGGGCGAGGCACAGAAGATGTCAAAGTCGCTGGGCAACGTTGTTGACCCGTTCATGCTCGGAGAGCGCTACGGCGTTGACGCTATAAGATACCACATACTCAGAGAAATGGCTCTGGGTGCTGACAGCGCATTCTCAAACGAGATAATGATAAACCGCATAAACTCCGACCTTGCAAACGGCTTTGGAAACCTTGTTTCAAGAACTGTCGCAATGGCGGACAAGTATTTCGGCGGAAAGCTCCCGACCGAGCGTGAGGCGGAAGATATCGACGAACAGCTTATCGGCTGTGTGAGCGCTATACGTGAAAAGGTGGACAAGTGCATCGACGAGACACGCCTTAAAAATGCGCTCGAGGAGATATTTACGGCTGTTGACAGGGCTAACAAGTACATCGATGAGACCGAGCCGTGGAAGCTTGGCAAGGACGAGGCAAAGAGGGCACGACTTGCATCGGTGCTTTATAATCTGCTCGAGGCTATCCGTGTTATCTCGACTTTGCTTTCGCCGTTTATGCCTACGACAATGCCGAAGGTGTGGGAGCAGATAGGTGCTTCACAAAGCGATGTTACCTACGAAAATGCGGGCAGGTTCGGCGTTCTCCCGCTTGATGTCACTGTTCACAAGGGCGAGATACTTTTCCCGAGAATAGACATCGACAAGGAGATAGAGGAGCTCAACGCTATCATCGAAAAGAACATGGCTGACGCAAAGGCAAAGCTCTCCGATGCTGAAAAAGCTGATGAGTTCGCCGTGCCCGAGCTTGCAGACGAGATAACGATAGACGACTTTGCAAAGGTCGATCTGCGTGTTGCGCTTGTAAAGAGTGCGGAGAAGGTAAAGAAGGCAAAGAAGCTGCTCTGCTTACAGCTTGACGACGGTATGGGCGGCAGGCAGGTCGTTTCGGGTATCGCCAACTGGTACGCTCCCGAGGATCTCGTCGGCAAAAAGGTCATTATCGTTGCAAATCTTAAACCGGTTACACTGTGCGGCGTCGAGTCACAGGGTATGATCTGCGCTGCGGACGCCCCCGACGGCTCCGCAAAGGTCATCTTCCCCGACCAGTCCCTGCCCTGCGGCGCTAAGATAAGATAAAGCATTGTTCGGCTGGAGGGAACTCTTTTGGAAGAAGCAAAAAACGGCTTTGCCGTTTTTGAGAGTAACCGTGGTGACGGTTACTCTGTCTCTCCCCGAGGATACCCATTGGGTATCCTCGCAAGCGACCTTAGGTCGCTTATCCCCCTTTCAGAAACCTTTTAATGCTTTTTGACAGGCAGGCAATAAAGCCTGCCTATCAAAAAGATCAAGAGCCCCGAGAAGATATGGGAGAAGTCTTTTCAGAAGAATACTCTCAGCTGTACAAGGTTTTATCACTATTAACTATTCATTATTCACTATTCACTATTCATTATTTCCGTGCCTGTAGCTCAGCTGGATAGAGCGTCAGACTCCGACTCTGAAGGTCGTGCGTTCAAATCGCATCAGGCATACCATTTAGAAGTAAGAGATAAGAGGTAAGAAGTAAGAGGCTTACAGCTTATCTCTTATCTTCTTATCCATCGTATAAAAAGGAGCAAACAAAAATGTATTTAAGAAAGAAAAGGATGACTGCACTAAAGATAAAGAATGTGCTGTTTTTCATTTTCAGTGCCTTTGAGGTAATGATCAGCGGCACATATATAGTATCGGAATTTGTCTATTACCGGGATGATCCGCAGACCGCCTGGGGTGCGGTATCTATGAAGGAGTCGATAGTAATGATGTGCGTTGCGGCGGTGGTTTTCACGATCGCCGTTATCTCGACACGTCACCTGGGCAACGCTTCGTTTTATTCAAGCTATTTTGAGGGCGACCTTGACGGCGTGGTGTCTTTTGCCGACCTTGCAAAAGTGGTCGGAAAGAGCGAGGCCTCTGTTCGCAGGCAGCTGCATTTTTACCGCAGTGTGTACATGACAGGATTTGAGCTCTCGCAGGACGGTAGCGGTGTTTGGCTTGACAGCAGGACTTGCTTGTGCGAGTGCCGCAGCTGCGGTGCACATATCGAAAAGAAAGTGTATTTCACAGGCGAATGTCCCTATTGTCACAGCTCCGACCTTCACGCAAAGGTGCTCTCGGGCGAGCATTTTTACAGCGTTTCAAACGATCTCGGTTCCGGAATTGGAAGGCCAGATTATTACAGATCGGGTTCGCTGAAAACGAGAATGGCACTGTACTGGCTGCTGTTCGGGCTTGGTGCGTTTTTCACGGTGATACTGTTTTGCATCAACATAGAAGACATCTTCCACTATTTCGATCAGGAATATCAGAAAAAGGTCCTGCTTGACCCGAGCAATCATCTGAACTCATATGAGCTTATTAAAGCGCACCTGCTTAACAGTATCATTTATACCTCGATCGTCTGGGCGGTCATTGCTCCGTTGACAGTGCTTCGTTTTCGCAGAGTGATGGCAATATCGACTGCGCACGCAATAGCAAGGTTTTTCTCGCAGAGCAAAACACCGTTCATCAAGGCAGAGGAACTGCCGGCACTGGCTGCGGGCAGCAAGGGAATGATGAAGCGTATGCGCAGGGCGATCCGCAAGGGATACGCCAAGAACTGTACGCTCGAAGTTCACAACGGCGTGCTTCTGATCGCACTTGCCAAAAAAACGGTCAAGGATCGTTGCTTGTCCTGCGGCGCACCGCTTACGGGCGTGGTCGACGAGAATAGCAAATGCAGCTATTGCGGGAATCTGATAATGGGCGTGCTGGAAAAGAGGTAAAACGCCCGGACAAAAAGTGTGACCCTAAAGACTATCTTGCCTCTCTCCCAGGCAGAGCAGCCCCCGAAATAGAAACTATCGGGTTTGATTTTGGCTGTCCTGCCTCTGAATGGCAGACCCCGAGCTCAAAACTATCGGCGTTTGTTTGCGTTTATCCCGCATCGAATGGCGACCCAAAAATCGGAACAATTGGCGTTTGCTTTCAGCTGTCCCGCCCCCGGAGGGCAAACGTATAATTTTTTTGAAAAAGGGCTTGACAAATGGAAAGAGAAGTGATATAATCGTTTGAGGGGCGTGTGTTATATGACGTACGGGTTCAAGTCCCGTTTGCCGCATAAATGAAAAGCTCGCAAACACGTCGTTTGCGAGTTCTTTTTTTGCTCAAAAGTGTGTTTTGGTCTTTGTTTGGTCTTTATTTTCACCAAGCAATACTAAACGATACCCCACTTTACACAGTATCTGCGCCGTTTGCGCCTGTGACACTCTTGTGTCACCTTGGTCTTTATTTCGCTGTCATCTAAAATATGTATGAAAACAGCCCTGCGAGTCTGACCCGCAGGGCTGTTGCTTTTAAGGCGTTAACCGCTCTTTTCAAGAAATTCTGCAACCGCATTGCTTGCTCGCTGTTTGCTTTGTGCGAAGTAGTGGCTGTATGTTGACATGGTGGTTATCGGCGTTGAATGTCCAAGCGTTGCCGCAACTGTGGTCGGGTCGATGCCAGCCTCGATCTCTATTGATGCGAACAGGTGCCTGAATGTGTGTATGCCGTAGAATGGGAAGTTGTTTCGCTCACATTCCCTCATCAGCCAAGTGTACGGCGTGTTGGGGTGCATCGGCTCGCCGTTCCACTTGATGAACAGCCTGTCGTTTTCAACCCATTGGTCGCCGATGCTGACCTTGTATTTGTCCTGCTCCAGCTTGTACTCTTTGAGCAGCTCGCAGATCGCCTGCGGCATATTGACCGTTCTCGTTGACTTGACGGTCTTTGTGCCGTCAGTGTACACGCCTTTTTCTGCGGTGTAGTTTGAGGTCTGATGTACATATATCACCTGCTCTGCGAAGTTAATGTCTTTCCACTCTAGCCCAAGCAGCTCACCTCGCCTGCACCCTGTGTACACAGCCAGCTTGAAGAACACTTTGTATTTCATCGGTGCGGTTTCTATCATCTGCATAAACTCCTTGATCTGCTCCTTGTTGTAGATCTGCTTTTCCTTTTTCGTCATCAGCTTTCCATTTGCGTCGAGCTTTGGTATGACGACTTTTCTGCACGGATTCGAGCTTATCATATCCAGGTTCTTTGCGTACTCAAAGATAGACGAGATAAACGATAGGTGGTGCTTGATAGTTTTCTGCGACAGTGGTTTGCCGTTTCGCTTGTTTGCACCGTTTCGTGCAAGGGAGTTTATGAACACCTGAATGTCGTGTGCGGTTATCTTGTCTATCCATTGGTGTCCGAGTGCGGGGTAGACTCGTGATGCAAGCTGCCTGTCACGCTGAAGTGAGGTGCTGCGGTGATTGAACTGTGCGTACTCATCGAACCACATTTCAGCAAGGCGCTGAAACTTGATGTTCTCTGTGACTGTTCCGTGTGAGCATTCTTCCTCAAACAAAGTGACCTGCCTGTTGAGCTCTTTTTTGACCTGGCTTGCAGACATTTCCTCGCTTGGTCGCCATGTCTTTGAGCGGGTTATCTGTTTGCCGTAGATGTCGTATCCACAGGAAACAACTATGCGGTATGACTTTCCTCTTTTCGTTATCGTTGCCATAATCTTTTCCCTCCTTTCGTATTGGTATTCTACACAATATCACAGACTTACGGGAATAGCTATCCCGGCTGTGCAGAATTAAGTTTCACAACATTTTTTTTGTGACTACTCAACTGATTCACCGTAGAGATATTTGTACAGATTGTCACGATTGATAAGCATTTTCCTGCCGGCAAAGACGCAGGGCAGCTCACCCGATTTGCACAGCCTGCGGATCTGATATTCGGTAAACCCGGGAACTTGTTTTGCTGCCTCCTTGATAGTCAACATCGTAGGAAGTTTCTTGTTAGGCAGACAGCTTTCGTCAATGTAGTTAGACTTATCAAGCACAGGACGAGCAGCGAATTGACTGTCCTGCTCAAACATTTCAAACATCATTTTTGCACCGTTTTTGAACCCTGTTGAGTAGGTCTCTCTGTTGACGATGTCGCTTTGTTTGAGCTGTATGTCGAGCAGAGTTTCAAACATTACTTTCTGCTCATCGGTCAGCTCCTTCGAGAGTTTACCGAACAGCTCACGCCATTTTTCATTGAGCTTTGCAAACTGCTCGGCTCTGTCGCTGTCATCCCTGCATGGCAGCATCCTTTCAAACACCTGCTGTGAAGTTAAGTTTTCATTTTTCATTTTCTATCATTCTTCCTTTCATTTCTTTTTGATTTAATTTTCGCCGTTAAGAATTACAACACATCTTTTTTGCTCTCTCTGAAACTGCCTGTGACTCCTGCACAACCCCTCGCAACACCGCCGAAACTGCCTGCTTTTTCGTAATACGACCCCTGATTTTCAAAATCTATGGATTAACGACCCCTTTTTGGTGGACGGCTGAAAGTGCGTAGAATGCGGTCGACTTTGCCGTTCGCTGTGACTGCTTTCGGGTCAACGACCCCGAAGCTTTAACTCGCAAAGCTATGAAAGCCCTCAAATCGAACCTTGTTTGGCTGTACTCAAAACTGTCGTGTTATCAGTTCAGACATATTCTTTTCTGCCAATGAGACAGGGGTGCGGGTTCACCCGCATCTGTGCAAGGCTGCTCCGCAAACTGCGATGGGTGCCACAGCGCTATGCTTGCCTTAGCCTTAGATTAGCAAGGTGAAATTCTGGATCCGAAAGCATCAGCGAAAAGATTTATCGGCAGAAGAAAAAGACCTCACGGTCGCTCACACTTGCGCCACTTTGCCCTGTGGGGCGCTTTCGGATATCGGCTCGGGTAGTTTGTCCAACGGGGGAGAGGGTGGGCAAGAATCGGCTCACAGCGTGCGACATTTTAAAAGTTACCGTCACCCTACCGTCACCCAAATGGGCAGTTACCGTCACCCGATAAGAATTGCTCACCTCACGCAGATGCGATAGGTAAAGCCTTTGGCGAATTCGGGGTGTCGGTAGAGTTCTCTACCTCGCTGTACAGCAGAGCGCCCGACTTAGCGTCAACCGAGATGTCATATTCGAGCTTGATGATGCGGCTTCCGTGACTGCGCCGTGATGTAAATTTCACTCCCAGCGTCATCAGTTCCTCTGTGTGCTGAACAAGGTCACGGGTGACTCTGTTCGGAAAATATTGTCCGCCGTACTTGCGGTAGAGCAACTCGCACAGCGCAGTTGCCGAGCCTACGAATGACACCTGCTCTACCATTAAGTCATGTATCGCAAAAGAAAAAGTGTCACGCGGAAACGGCTCGACGGTGTCGGTCACATACCAATGGCAGTCACGAAACGCAACTCCCATTTCGATGTTTTCAAAGTCACGACCTACACCGTACAGCTTTCCCACTCGGTTGCCACGCTTGCTCTCGACAAGCACATAGCTGCCGTCAACACAGCCGCTCAGTCCCATCGTTCCCGAGATAGTTTTGAACGGATCGTCATCAAATCGCTTGCAGGTGTGGTGGATCAAAATGATAGAGATACCAAGCTCGGTGGCGAGATTTTTGAGCACGCTCATGTCCTTGTAATCCTTCGCATAGCTGATGTCGGTGGTCTCACGGACTTTCTGCATTGTGTCGATAATTACGAGTTTAAGATTGTTGTGAGTTTCACCAAGCGTTCGTATCTGACTTTCAAGACCACTGTCAATAGACTCCGATGCGATAGCGAACTCAAGGTTCTCTGTCGGCACATCAATGAACTCATAGACCCTGTCCTGCAATCGTCCCTCGTCATCTTCAAGCGCAAGGTACACAGTTTGTCCCTGCGATGTTTCGTGCTTGAGAAACTGCTCACCGAGTGCAACGCTGACACACAGCTGCATGGCAAGCCACGATTTTCCGACCTTTGGTGCGCCTGCGAGAATGTACAGCCCGGGGTAGAGCATTCGGTCAACGAGGTATCTCTTTTTCT
>CADAES010000047.1 GCA_902786975.1 uncultured Ruminococcus sp. | reverse complement strand
TAAGACCGAATGTTACATAGTAAAGTGTCGTCTTGCTTCCGAGATCGCCGATGATCTTCAGAACCTCCTGTGCCGTTTTCTGCTTATCGGGATTTTTTGGATCGAGAGCACCCTTATCAAAGTTTGCAAAGCCGCTAAGCAAAACGAACACGCTGATGTTGGTCATTACCCATGTGACGATGATAGCTATTCTCATTGCCAGACCGAGCATTTTGTTGTTTTTGTTCATATTTCTTACCTCCGTTTTGAATTATGGCCTTATGAGTTTAAAAATGGCCACATTAATTATACCACAATGTTTGTTATTTGTAAAGTGTTTTGTGGTCAACACATTATCCGAAAGGCAAAAATGATATGCCTGAAAGCCAGAGATCTCTGGTTGATCTGAAAAAACTATTTGTCGCCGTCCTCGCCGTCTACAACGAGCGTAGCCGAGCCGTAAGCCTTCAGCGGCTTGCCGTTTTCGTCGAACTCGGTGGTGTAGCGTACATGGAACGGTATCCTTCCCACAGTAAGCGGTATAATAGCTTCGAGGTGCTCCACTCCGTTTTCAAGCTGCTTCATCCAGTCACGGTACATATCCGCATAGTCTGGCGGGAAAAGGCCGTTTTCGATAACCGGCTCGGGGTAATTGTAGACCACGGGTGGAACGTTGAGGTCACGCATACACCTGAAACAAGGGCGCATCTGCTTGGTGGCAAGGTCTACCTCCCACGCATAGACGTTTGCATGCTCACTTGCAAAGCGGAACCTTCTCTCGCTGTTGTACAGCGCATCGTAGCTCTTCTTTTCATTCGTGGTGTTATTCACCAGAACATAGAAAAGATACTGCTGTCCCGCTTTTCCGATAAGTCTGATGGAGCTTCTTATACATATCCTGTCCTCGCCGCAGGTCTTTGAGCAGAAGGTGCGCCACGTCTCGCAGCTGACTTCCTCGCCCGTTTCGGCAGCACGTTTGAGCGTGTCGTTGTAAACCTGTCTGTTGTGCTCGTCCATGCAGTCCCACGGCTGACATTTGAGCACTTCCTTTTCGGTCATGTTCATACCTATCTCGGACATGTATTTCTTGTTCACACGCAGCATTTCTATCTTTCCGTCAAGAAATGAGAATATAGCTGCACCGCCGACATAGTTGTTGAAGATGAGCGTTTCCATAGATTGCGGGTCCCAGAACTTTGCGGCGTCCATCTCGTCCAGCTGGATAGCGGGCGCAATAGTCTCCAGGTCGCTGCTGCGCAGCATTTCGAGGAACTCCTCGTCTGTGATCGGCTTTGAGTACAGATATCCCTGCACATAGCTGCACCCTATGCTCCTCATATAGTCAGCCTGCTGCAGCTTTTCAACGCCCTCGGCGATGACCGGCGTGTTCAGCCACTTAGCCATCTGAACGATAGAGCTGATTATCGTGCCGCCTCTGCCGCCGATATCTCCGCTGAGAAATCGCATATCAAGCTTTATAACATCGACCTCGAGGTCTTTGAGAACGTTGAGCGACGAATAGCCGCTTCCGAAATCGTCCATCTCGACCTTGTAGCCGTAAGAGTGAAGCCTGTTGAGAACGTCGGTTATAAGCTCCATTCCGCCTATCGCAGACGACTCCGTCACCTCTATATGAAGAAGCTTCACGGGGACATCGTACTTTGCACGGATAGCCTCGATGTTGTCAACATAGTCGTCGTGGTAGATATCGTAGCGTGACATGTTGCAGGAGATAGGCACGCTCGCTATGCCCTCGTCAAGGCATCTGCGCTGGAACTTGCAGGCTGTCTCGAAAATATTGAGGTCAGCACGGTAGATAAGGTCGTTCTTTTCAAGCAGCGGGATAAAATCCGACGGATACTGCATCCCGAAAACAGGGTGCTTCCATCGCATCAGCGCCTCAGCACCTATCATTCTTCCCGTTGTGTGGTTGATCTTCGGCTGGTAGCACGCAAAAATATGACCATAGTTCAGAGCCTCGTCAAAGCTTGCGAGCAATTCCTGTTCAGACATTCTTTTTTCCATCAGTACTCACCCTTTCTGCATTTGTGCCGATGTGTTGTTTTGCCTATGCTACCATTATAACATATCTTGCCACAAAAATCAACAAAAACTTTCTTGAAAAGCGCTTGAAATTTATTACAAATGCTGACTTTCTGCGACGGACATCAAAAAGGCAGTTTGCTTTGTTGTCAAATTGTACATATACTCTTGATTTTTTGCAATATTATTGTATAATAAAAAAGAACAGGCAGTATGCCATTTTGTTCTAATCTATACAGAAAAGAGGTCTTGTCATAAAAAAAGAAAAGAAAAAACTGCCGCTTGCGCTGCTGATATTTATTGCACTTGCGCTTGGCATCTTAGCAGGCATAATTTTTGCCACAACAGGACAGTCGGGCTTTGCGGTATCCTATATCAAGCCGTTCGGTACGATCTTCCTTAATCTTATCAAATGGATAGTGACTCCGCTGGTGTTCTTTTCGATCATGGCAGGCGTTATCTCTATGCGTGACATCAAAAAGGTCGGCTCTGTCGGCTTGAAGACTGTGCTGTACTACCTTGTGACGACAGCGTTTGCCATCACTATAGGGCTTATCATCGCAAATCTGATGAAGGGGCTTTTCCCGACGCTTCAGACCTCGGGTCTTGCGTATGACCCGCCCGAGAAAACGAACTTTATGGACGTTCTGGTAGGCATTTTCCCGTCGAACTTCTTTAAGCCGTTCGTCGAAGCGAATATGCTGCAGATAATCGTAGCAAGCCTGTTTATCGGCTTTGCGCTGCTGCTGGTGCAGGAGAAGCGTGAGCTTGATTTCAAAATGGTCGATACGATGAACGACGTTTTCATGAAAGTTATGGAAATGATAGTGAAGCTTTCACCTATCGGCGTTTTCTGCCTTATCACACCTGTCATCGCAGAGAACGGACCGCAGATACTCGGCTCGCTCGCAGGCGTTCTGCTGGTAGCCTATGTCGGCTATATTATACATATGGTCGTTGTCTATTCAACTGCCGTCAGGGTCGGCGCAAAGGTAAGCCCGTTCAGGTTTTTCAAGGAAATGCTCCCCGCAATTATGTTTGCATTTTCGTCCGCATCTTCTGTCGGAACGCTCCCGATAAACGAAGAGTGTGCGACTAAGCTCGGCGCTGACAGGAGCATAACCTCGTTCGTTCTCCCGCTGGGTGCCACTATCAATATGGACGGAACAGCTATCTACCAGGGCGTTTGCTCCATCTTTATCGCGACCTGCTACGGAATAGACCTGTCTTTCTCGCAGATGCTTACGATAGTTCTGACTGCGACTGTTGCCTCTATCGGTACAGCGGGTGCTCCCGGAGCAGGAATGGTAATGTTTGCGATGGTGCTTCAGTCTGTCGGGCTTCCCGTCGAGGGTATCGCACTCGTTGCGGGCGTTGACCGTATCTTCGATATGGGCAGAACGACCGTAAACATCACAGGCGACGCTTCGTGCGCTATCGTCGTTTCAGCCTGGGAAAAGCGCAAGCTAAGAAAGCGTGAGCGCAAGCAGCAGGCGGCGCAGGAGTGACCGGACATTACATAAACGGAAAGGAAACAATGAACTATGGATACATTTGCAAAAAGGTGTGCTATCAGGCACGTATTCTTCAACGATTTCGGACTTGACCGCACATTCCTCCTCAGTGACCTCAGCGCACTTTATCTTTACTATGCTGATGAGAATACACCTGCGGAGATAAAGTATATTTACAATCAGATCAGCGCATGGCTCATGAAGATAGAGCTGATAAGGAAATTCTACCGTGGCGAGCCTGCGCCGATACCCAAGGATTTCAACTGCACCGTCAGCGCAGCACCCGGCAGCGATTTCCCGCTGTTCAAGTTCTCACCCGAGATAAAGCTTCCCGCCGATAACAGACAGGTGCTCCCCGTTGCGCAGATAAACGGGCTTATCAGCGAGTTCTCGCAGATAAATGTTGCGGCAATGGCAGAGTACGTCAGAAAGAGGATCTACGAAAAGGGCGACTTTGATTTCGTTGAAAAGGATATGACCGATGAGGACTACTACGCATACCCCGACCATACCGACGAAATGGGCGATGATGACGACTAGTAACGGGGCAGGCAGAAAAGCTGAAAGGGGAGGTGCAGATGTCGGGAAAATACGATAAGATAATGCACCTCAGCCGACCTCGCTACGACGATTTCCCTCCGATGCCGATAAACGAAAGGGCAGCGCAGTTCAGCGCCCTGGAGCTTTTAAGCGACGGCGAAGACTTCATCACTGAACGGCTCGAAGCCGAAAGCGACGACAAAGAGCAAAGCCGTAAGAATGATTAAGGCAATACCGCCCGTATTTGTGCAAAGCGCACCAATACGGGCTTTTGCTGTATGGGACTGCATCATGACAAAGAATTTGATAAAAACATAATAATTCCGATAAAGCGTTGCCGGTATTTCGACTACAATTCAGCCATAGGGGATAAACAAGAGAAACGGGTGTTGCGTAACGCCGGTTATTAAAATAATGTAAAAGTTGTACGACTAGACTTGACAAATGCGCAGCGAGCGTTATATCATAAAATCGAGCCATTGGTTTTTTACAGAAAGAAAAAAAGGGGGGAGACACCAAATGGCTATAATAGACATAAAAAATGTGACAAAAGAGTTTAAGGTGCTCAACAGACGAGAGGGGTTAAAGGGCAGCCTGAAAGACATGTTTTCGAGAAACTACAAGACGGTCAGGGCTGTTGACAATATCTCGATGAGCATCGAACAGGGCGAGATAGTCGGATATCTCGGACCTAATGGTGCGGGAAAATCGACGACTATCAAAATGATGACAGGCGTGCTCGAACCGACCTCGGGCGAGATACTTGTAAACGGCTGCGTACCTTACAAAAACCGCACCAGAAACGCACAGAACATCGGTGTCGTTTTCGGACAGCGTTCTCAGCTGTGGTGGGCTTTGCCGCTTATCGAATCGTTCAAGCTGCTGAAGGATATCTATCAGATAAGCGACAGCGATTACGAGAGCATGATGTCGCTTTATCAGTCGCTGGTCGATATCGAACCGCTGCTGCACAAGCCCGTAAGGCAGATGTCGCTCGGTCAGAGAACGCTCAGCGATATACTTGCGGCGTTCCTGCACGACCCGAAGATAGTGTTCCTCGACGAGCCGACGATCGGTCTTGACGTTTCGATGAAGGCGAAGATAAGAACGCTTATACACGCCCTCAACAAGGAAAAGAAAACGACAGTTATTCTTACCACCCACGATATGGGCGACGTAGATGCGCTTTGCCGCCGTATCGTAATAATCGACCACGGCAAGATGCTCTACGACAACGATATCGAGCATCTCAAAAGCTTTTTCGGCTCTTACCGCACGCTTAAGATCAGAGTTGACGGCGAGCTTGAAAAGCAGACGCAGGCTATACAGAACCAGTTTCCCGACTTTTCCGTTTCGGCGGACGAGGAGGAAGAATGGATATCCGTGCTTGTGGACGAGGAAAAGCAAAAGGTGCTTGATGTTCTCTCTCAGCTGCAAAAAACTCACAGAGTAAAGGATATGCAGCTCGAGGAGATCTCTACCGAGGAGGTCATCAAAAAGATCTACGAGGAGGGAGTGCAATGAGAATGAGAAAATACCTTGCGCTCACCCGTGCAGGGATAATCGAGTCGCTGCAGTTCCGCCTATCGTTCGTTGTAATGGTCATAGGAAACCTGCTGTACCTTATCGTCGTGTATTTTCTGTGGAAAGCGATATATGCATCTGCGGGCACAGATGTCGTCAGCGGTATGACATTTTCGGACACACTTATATATCTCGTGCTTGCGACCGCACTGTATAACTTTATGGAGATGTACGCAGTCTGGGAGATAGGACGGAATATACAGACAGGAAAGATAGTGCTTGACCTGCTCAAGCCGATGGAGTACCGAAAGCTTCTGTTCTGGTCGTATTCGGGCACATTCGTAATGCAGTTCCTGTTTACGTTCCTGCCAACGTTCATCGTCGTGGCGATCGTCACTCACGGAGCTATACCGATGGGGATAAACCTGCTGTTTTTCGGACTGTCGGTCATTATCGCCGTTTCTATCAATTACAGCATAGACTACATAGTCGGCACTATATGCCTTTACACCGAATCTATCTGGGGAATAAACATAATGAAGCAGGTCATCGTACTGCTGCTTTCGGGTGCGACTGTGCCGATAGCTTTTTTCCCAGAGCCGCTGAAAACGATAGTCCACTATCTGCCTTTCCAGTCGATATACAATGCACCTCTTTCGCTGCTTCTCGACGCAGACCCGCAGCCGCAGAAGGTGCTGACAACGCTTGGGATACAGCTGTTCTGGTGCGTTTCGATGATGATACTCAGCAAGGCTTTCTGGAAGGCTTCGCTGCGCCAGATAACCGTGAATGGAGGCTGATATCATGAAAAGAAAAGGATTATGCTTCTATTTACGCATCTACCGCAAGATACTCGCCCAGGACCTCAAAAGCAAGATGAGCTACCGTGCGGACTTTATCATCTCAACGCTGGGAATGATATTCACAAACATCTCGGGATTTGTCGGCTTCTGGATACTTTTCAGAAACTTCCCGTCGATAAACGGCTGGAGCTATTATGAGATGCTGTTTCTGTACGGCTTCTCGCTGGTGTCGATAACGCCTGTACAGTGTATGTTCGACAATAACTGGAGCCTTCGCCAGCAGGTGTATTCGGGCGACTTTATCAAGTATTGCTTCAGACCTATCAATCTGTTTTTCTACTACCAGTCCGAGGTGTTTGACATCAAAGGACTCGGACAGCTCGCATTCGGCATAGGCACTATCGCATATTCCTGGTGCCATATAGATATAGCGTTCACACCGCTTGCGCTGTTAAAGCTCATCGTTTTCATCATAACCGCATCGCTGATAATGATAGCTTTGCAGAACGCCGCTGCAGCGAGCTGCTTCTGGATACAGAATTCGTTTTATGTCCTTGACCTTGCATTCCGCTTCAAGGACTACGCAAAGTACCCCATAACGATATTCAGCTCTGTTTTCAGATTTATCTTCACGTTCATCGTGCCGATAGCATTCATCGCATATTACCCGAGCCTGGTGATACTGCGCCCCGACGAGGTACCGATACTGTCGTGGCTTTCACCGATAATCGGCGTGGCATTCTTCTTTGTAAGCTATAAGATATGGATGCACGGTGCAATGAAATATAACGGCACAGGCTCCTGACAACAGGGACCAAAGCTTATAAAAATCAAAACAGACAATGCTTTAACTCAGGCATTGTCCGTTTTTGCATATTGCGCCGGTGCATAAAAAACGGCTGATTGCCCGATTTATCGCCTGCGGATTGTGAACATTGCCATAGCGATTAAGAAACACAAAATCTGTATAACCGTCGATAGTTACCTGACAGGTGATCTCCGCTTCCTTCTGGTACTCACGCTCGTTCAAAAGCGCCTGGCTGACCTCTGAAAGCATAGGTATTATCCTCTTGCCAGCTTCGGTCTTAGGAGTGTTCACCGCAAAGGTACAGCCATTCTGCTTGCCTTTGCTGAAATACACAAGGGTGTGGTTGACGCTGATCGTGTTCTCATCA
>CADAES010000046.1 GCA_902786975.1 uncultured Ruminococcus sp. | reverse complement strand
AAAGATCCTCACAAACCAGGATGAATTATTTCTTGCTATTGCAGGATATATCTTCCCGATAATCATACTCTTCATTCTCACGATAACATCTATCCACTGTCTCGTTAAGAAGAAGGATCCAAACAGCAAAGGCAGCAGCGAGGGATAATAGCAATTAGATAACTACTATTTCAAAACATGGGGGTCTGTGCGATGTCATATATTATGCAGACGCAGAACCTGACAAAGACCTACGGAAAGAAGGACGCTGCAAAGGATATAAACATAAATATCCGTGAAGGCGAGATCTACGGTCTTATCGGGCGAAACGGTGCAGGTAAAACAACGATAATGAGAATGATAAGCGGACTGTCGAACCCAACGAGCGGAACTTATTCGCTGTTCGGCAAAACAGGCGCTGAAATGAGAAAAATGATGAACAAGGTCGGCGTTCTGATCGAGCACCCGGGTCTTTATCCCAAGCGCAGTGCAAGGGAGAACCTGAAGATAAAGTGTATCGGTATGGGAGTTGACTATAAAAAGGATAACTACATCGACGAACTGCTCAAGATAGTCGGACTTGAAAATGTGTCTGACAAGAAGAAGGCAGGGGAGTTCTCGCTGGGTATGCGTCAGCGTCTGGGAATAGCACTTGCGCTTGTCGGCGAGCCGTCAATGATCATACTTGACGAGCCTATCAACGGTCTGGATCCGCAGGGTATCGTTGAGGTAAGGCACACGCTTGCAAGGCTCCGTGACGAAAAAGGAATTACGATAATGATATCCAGCCATATCCTTGAGGAGCTTGCAAAGCTTGCCGATTCCTACGGCATTATCCACGAGGGCAAGCTGATCGAGCAGTTTACAAATGACGAGCTTATGTCACGCTGCGGCCAGTTCGTAGCGATAAAGACACCCGATAACGACGGTGCGATAAAGGCACTTTCGGGCATTGGCATCACCGATACACGCATAGACGAGGACGGTGTGCTTCGGGTGAATGAAAGACTCGAGGACAGCGACAAGATGGCTGCGGCTATCGTAAAGGCTGATATCCCGCTCAAAGAGCTCTATGTCAACAGCGTATCTCTTGAGGACTACTATCTGAGTCTTACGGGAGGTGAGCATAATGGGTAACGTTATCAGAATGGACCTGTACAGGCTCGTTAAATCAATGTCGTTCAAGGTCTGTCTCATTATCGTGTTCCTGCTCAATATCATCGAAGGACCGCTTGGAAAGATAATGTTTAACCTCGGAAAGTCCCTTGCGGAAAAGAACGATAATCCCGAAAAGGCTCTTGCACAGCTGGGTGAATGGGACAACACCTTCCACTTTGGCAATATCCTCGCAGATCAGCTCGGTATGATCTGCACCGCATTATTCCTGCTTTGCATCGTGTGGTTCTGCTATGCGGATATCCAGCACGGCTACATCAAGAATATTGCAGGTCAGCTCCCCAGCAGAGGTCACACCATAATCTCCAAATTCGTAGTGATCCAGTTCACAACGCTGCTGTTCTATGTAGTTACTGTTATCGGCAATACCGCAGGTCAGCTGATGGTCGGCAGAAAAATGGTATTCGATATGCGTATCGCAGGAGAGTTTGATGAGGACACTCTGACCAGAGCAGAGGATAAGATATTCAGTATGGGATCTGCGCTCGGTGAATTTGCGATAAAATGGATACTGCTCACGGGTATATGCGCACTGGTGCTTCTGCTGACGACCGGCGTAGGCTCAAATGTCGCAGGTACGATAGTTGCGATCCTGTGCGGCGCAGGCTTTTCAGGACTCGGTTACTCAGGCATCTCGGCAGGCATCAACAAGCTGTTCAAATTCAAAAAGGACTTTGACCTTACCGAATATATGCCCGACAGTCTTTACCGCACTAACCTCAACGATGAGGGCTGTATGCTGCGAGCGCTGATAGTCGGCATAATCACAGTAGTTGTTCTGCTGTATTTCACAACAAAGCTGTATAACAAAAAAGATATCAAATAAAACTATCCCGCTGTCTGCTTTCAAAAACGGACAGCGGGTATCTTTTGCCCATCGGTCTGAACGACTGTCGTGTTTGCTGTTTTTACTACACCTTAAACGATTACTGTCGCCTAAGCTACACATTGCCCGCAAAGTGTTGCTTAGGCTACACCTTACAGTTTAATTGTCTATTGAAAATAACGTATCTGCGTGCTATTATATAGACACAGCAAAGAAATAAACAAAAAGGAGTAATCAAAAATGACAAACACAACAAACACAACAAAGGCAGCAAAGGTAAGAAAGACAAACAGAAAGATCGTCGCAACTGTTTGCGCAGTGATCGCAGCAACAGCAATGATAACAGGTATCGCAGTTTTTTCAGCATCTGCTAAAACAATAAAGAGCAATACCGAAAGCTCCACTGTTACAGCAAGCGTACAGAATACAACAACACAGGCTCAGAACAAAGCTGAAGAAACAACAAAAGCTGCCGTACAGCAGGAAGCTCCGGTAGTTGAGCAGCAGGAAGCACCCGTAGTTCAGCAGCAGGAAGCACCCGTTGTTCAGCAGCAGACAGCTCCGGTAGTTCAGAAGCAGGAAGCTCCCGTTGTTCAGCAGCAGGAAGCACCTGTTGTTCAGCAGCAGGAAGCTCCCGTAGTTCAGAAGCAGACAGCACCCGTTGTTCAGCAGCAGGAAGCACCCGTAGTTCAGAAGCAGGAAGCTCCCGTTGTTCAGCAGCAGGAAGCACCCGCTGTTCAGCAGCAGACAGCACCAGTTGTTCAGAAGCAGACAGCACCAGTTGTTCAGAAGCAGGAAGCTCCCGCAGTTCAGAAGCAGGAAGATCAGTATGATAAAATCCTCACTATCCCCGAGGGAGAGGTAAACGACTGGAAGACCCACGATGCAAAGACAGGTTTCCCGATCGGTCAGTACCTTGACCGCAGCCAGAAGAAGTTCCTCAATGTTACTAAGCTCGACAGATGCAATTACAGCATCACAGTAAAGATCATCACAGGCGAAAATACTGCTGATATCTACAACATCAGTGCGGTTGCAAACGGCAGCAAGATGTATTACACAAACGCTGCAAAATCCGAAGTTGTATATGCTGAAGATGCAGTAAGCGTAGTTGAAAGCAAGATCGTAAGCAGCGGTCACAGCGGAACATTTGATGCGTCCGACGCAGGCTACACATGGGTCGACAGCATCGACGGAACAATGGTATTCGTTCCCTGGGTAGGATACAGGTAATAACAAAACAAAATGAAGCGTCCGCACTGCATGGTGTGGACGCTTTTTTTGATATGCAGAATAACACAGCACCGCATCAGTTATGGCTGAACACGATGCTGTATGTGAAATCATACGATACGAACCGATTTTAAGCTGCAGATGATCATTGCCGATAGTCCTATCTGAACTTTTCCATATCCTCAAGGAACTGTCCGAGGAACTTTTCGGCGGCTTTTGTAAAGATGGGATAGCGTTTCCACACAAAGCGGCAGACCGCATCCATTCCCGGTTTGAGCGGAACAAAGCACATCTCGCTGTCGCCGCTTACATTTATCAGCCTATCCAGCGTCAATGCGTAGCCCATGCCCTCCTTGACCATAACCGAGGCGTTGTACACAAGGTTTATCTCGGCAACGATATTCGCATCGGGCGCTTTTTTATCGAGCAGGTCGGATATCATCGTATTGTGGTTCGGCTGGCGTGGGATTATCAGCGGACAGCCCTTGAGGTCATTTATCGTGATACTTTTTTTGTCTGCATGCGGCGAATCCTTGCGCATCAGCACACCCCATGTATCGTGCAGAGGTATCTCGACAGATTCGTATTTTGCGGGGTCGGCGCTTTGAAAGACAAGCCCGAAATCGACAAGCCCCTTGTCGAGCCTTTCAAGCACATCGGTTCCGTCGCCGCTGAAAATGCTGTACTTGATATCGGGATAATCGGCCTGCAGTTTCTGTGCGGTGTCGGCTATCAGCTTGAACGCATAGGTCTCGCCCGCACCGATATACACCTTGCCGCCGATATGCTCACTGCTCTGCCTGACCTCCTCCTCGGTTTTGTCAACGAGCTCGATTATCTCCTCGGCTCGTTTGCGCAGCATCATGCCCTCCTCGGTCAGCGTTACGCCCTTGTTCCTCTGACGAACAGCTGCTTGCCAAGCTCGTCTTCAAGCTCCTTGAGCTGTCTTGAAAGCGTAGGCTGCGAAAGATAAAGCCGTTCAGCCGCCTGCGAAAAACTCTGCTCCCTTGCCACCGCAAGAAAATACCTCAACACACGAATATCCATAGCAAACCCTCCTTTTTAGCTATAATATCACACCTTGCTATGCTTGTCAAGCATAGTTGAGTATTTGATATAAGTAATTGTAATTTTAACAAAAGTATGGTATGATAAGTACAGCAAGGAAGTGATCGTATGGACGAGAAAACAAGACAGAACCTTATCGACGCAGGGTGTGACGAGAAATTTATCAAAGAATACGACTGCTGCTGTGACAAAAAGGCTTGCGAAAAGCTGCTGGCACAGCACCGCAGGGAACTTCTGGGCGAGATACACGCAAAGGAAAAGAACATCGACTGCCTCGACTATCTCGTCTACACGATGAACAAACAGGAGGGAACGAAATGAAACTGAAAAAGGTACTCTTTACTGTTATCGCAGCTTCTATGCTGATGTTTACGGCGTGCGGGGATCCAAGCAGCAAGGGCGGAAGCTCAAAGTCGGACAGTTCAAAAGCTGATCCAAGCTCTTTGTCGAGCAAGGCGGAAAGCTCGGCTGTTGATCCATCAAAGCCTGACAGCAAGACTGACAGCGGCAGTTCCGACAAGGACACGATAGTAGTCTACTTTTCGGCAACAGGCACGACCAAGGGCGTTGCAGAGAAGATAGCCGAGGCTGCTAATGCGGACATCTACGAGATAGTTCCGCAGGAGAAATACTCCGATGCAGACCTTGACTGGCACGATGAAAAAAGCCGCACAACGATAGAAATGAACGACCCTGATGCAAGGCCGAAGATAGAGGGCGACATTCCCGACCTGAGCGGATACAAGAGAGTGTATATCGGCTACCCTATCTGGTGGGGCGATGCACCGAGGATAATGAGCACATTCGTTGAGAGCGTAAAGCTTGACGGAAAGACGGTCGTTCCGTTCTGCACCTCGGGAGGAAGCGGTATCGGCAGCAGCGGAAAGAACCTCGAAAAGCAGGCCGGTGCAGGCGAATGGCTCTCGGGCGACAGGCTTCAGGGCAGTATGTCGGTCGATGACGCAAAAGAGTGGATAGACGGACTTAAATGATGATCGGAGGGACAGACATTGCAGACAAAGACAAACCTTGTCAAAAGGATAGTTGATGTTGTGCTGACTGTCCTTTTGCTGCTGATAATGGCTTATCAGGTCACGGGCGAGAGCCTGCACGAATGGCTGGGGATCGCAATGACCGTGATAGTGATAGCGCACCACATACTCAACTACAAGTGGTATAAAGCTTTGTTCAAGGGCAGGTACACGCTTTACAGGATAGTGCTGACGGTGAACGATGTTCTGCTGCTCGCAGCGTTCGGGATAACGGCAGCGTGCGGAATGTCGATGAGCAGTCACGCCGTGCCGTTTATGCACGGACTTGTCAATGTGATGACCGCACGCAAGCTGCACCTCGCATTTTCATTCTGGGCGTTTACGATAATGGGTGTTCACATCGGTCTTCACCTGCGCTCGATCACGGCGAAGTTCAAGCCGAACAAAGCCGTGAAGATAACTGCCCTTTCGCTTTTCGCAGGTGTTGCGGCAATCGGCGGCCGGCTGTTTTTCAAGGGCGATATCCCGGGCTATCTGACATTCAGAACGCACTTTGCATTTCTCGATTACGAGAAGGCAAAATGGCTGGTTATAGCCGAAAACCTTGCGATGCTGATGTTCTGGGCGTTTGCGGGATATATCATTTCAAGGCTCGTGCAAAAGCACAAAAGCAAAGCTGGAATACTCAAGCCGACAGCGTGGTTTGCAGCCGTGGCGATAGCCGTTATCGTGATGCTGTTTGCGTTCAAGGATAAACAGAGCGACAACAGCACGTCATGGCAGAATACAACGCCAAAAGCGACCACGCAGGCAACAGACAGCTCATCAGAACAAAAACAGACAGCGCTCACAATGCGCATCGGTGAAACTAAGGTCGATGTTCAGTGGGAGGACAACGAGTCGGTCTCAGCGCTCAGAGAGCTCGCAAAGGACAAGCCGCTGACGGTGCAGATGTCAAAGTACGGCGGCTTTGAGCAGGTAGGCTCGCTCGGGAGGCAGCTGCCCTCTGACGATGTGCAGACGCATACCGAAGCAGGCGACATAGTGCTGTATTCGGGCAGCAAGATAGTTGTTTTCTACGGCAGCAATTCGTGGGAATATACACGGCTCGGGCGGATAACAGACAAGTCCGGGGCAGAACTCGCAGAGCTGCTCGGAAACGAAGACACAACGGTCACGATATCAAATAAACGGAGGTAATCACAATGCTTGGAAACTTTACTTATCACAACCCGACAAAGCTGTATTTCGGAGAGGATTCTTTGAAGAATCTCAAAGACGAGCTTGGCAATTACGGACAGAATGTCCTGCTCGTCTACGGCGGCGGAAGCATCAAGAAAAACGGTGTGTACGACGAGATAACCGCCGTCCTCAGAGAGTGCGCAAAGACGGTCACAGAAGTATCCGGAGTTATGCCCAACCCGACCGCAACGAAGCTTCTTGAGGGCGTAAAGATCGCCCGTGAGTTCAAGCCCGACCTAATCCTTGCTGTCGGCGGCGGCTCGGTATGCGACTATTCAAAGGCGGTCTCCGTGTCGGTAAACTGCGACGACGACCCATGGGAAAAGTACTTTATGCGCTTTGAAGAGCCCGACTGCGAGATAGTTCCCGTCGGCTGTATTCTGACGATGGCAGGCACAGGCTCGGAGATGAACGGCGGCTCGGTCATCACCAACCACGATGTCAAGCTGAAGATAGGTCACGTCTTTGCGGACGATGTTATGCCGAAGTTCTCGATACTCAACCCGAGGTACACGATGACTCTGCCGAAATATCAGATGTGCGCAGGTATTTACGACATTATGAACCACATCTGCGAGCAGTATTTCTCGGGCGAGGACGACAACACAAGCGACTACATCAGCGAGGGTCTGATGAAAGGTCTTATCCACGCAAGCTATATCGCTGTGAAAGACCCGCAGGACTATGAGGCTCGTTCAAACATCATGTGGACGGCAACATGGGCGCTCAACACGCTCGTTGCAAAGGGCAAATCGACCGACTGGATGGTGCATATGCTCGGGCAGGCTGTCGGCGCTTACACCGACGCAACTCACGGAATGACGCTTGCGGCTGTGTCACTTCCCTATTACAGATACATAATGCCTTACGGTATCAAAAAGTTCGCACGCTTTGCGGTCAATGTCTGGGGTATCTCGCCCGACGGCAAGAGCGACGAACAGCTTGCAAATGAGGGTCTGGACGCAATGGAAAGCTGGATGAAAGAAATCGGTCTTGTGATGAACATCTCCGAGCTTGGTGCAACAGAAGAAATGATCGAGGGCATCGCAAAAGCAACGATCATTCTCACCGGCGGATACAAAGTTCTCGAAAAAGACGAAGTGAAAAAGATACTCAAAGATAGCTTGTGATACTTAATGGATCTGATGAAAGATCAATGACAAACTTGCACAAAAAAATCCGCCCGAATATCTCGGACGGATTTTTTAAGCTGGTGACGGGATTCGAACCTGCGACCGTGAGCTGTTTTTAAAGCGGCAGGTTCGTTTTCGGTCTTTGCCGGCACGCTTCAGCATTTGTCCAGCCTCTGTCTGTCCACCAGCTCAGCAAAATAGCCGTTTTTGCGGATAAGCTCCTCGTAACTGCCCTCCTCGGCGATACCGCCATTGTCCATCACAAGAATACGATCGCAGTTGCGTATAGTG
>CADAES010000045.1 GCA_902786975.1 uncultured Ruminococcus sp. | reverse complement strand
TTTGCTCGTCTGACTAAAGTATATACCCGAAATGTTCATTTGTCAAGCTGTTTTGTGCGGCGGCACTTGACAAGAACAAAAAGGCGTGCTATGATACAGTCAAAGAGCAAAGGCGTTCCCGAACGGGAGCGCCTTTTTGTTTGTGAGGTGAGGATAATGGACACACGCAGAAAACTGCCGCCTATCGGTGCGAGGATAATCAAATCGTCTGTGGCTGTGGCGCTTTGCATGGTGATATACTATATCCGCACCCTGCTGCCCATCGGCAACGGCATCCCCTTTTACAGCGCTCTTGCCGCGCTGTGGTGCTTGCAGCCCTATCACGAGACCACCAGGCACAACGCAGGTCAGCGCTCTATCGGAACGTTCATCGGAGCGCTGTTCGGGCTGGGGTTCATTGATGCAGTAAGAGCTGCGGGGATCGAAACTCCGGTGCCGGTTTATCTGCTGGCGTCTGCCGTGATAATCCCGGTGATATATCTGACGGTGCTGCTCAACAAGCGTAACGCCGCTTTCTTTTCCTGCGTGGTGTTTCTGAGCATCGCGCTTACACATTCCTTTGACGACGATCCCTATATCTTCGTACTGAACCGCGTGCTCGATACCTTCATCGGGATAGGCGTAGGGCTTGGAGTGAATAACTTCCGTCTGCCGGTACGTCACGATAGCGACACGCTTTATGTCAGCGGCATAGATCAGGTGCTTATCCCCGACGACCACAGCGGGACACAGTACAGCAAGGTTGAGCTCAACCGGCTGATAGAAGCGGGTGTGCGATTCACAATCTCGACTATCCATACACCGGCGGTGGTGATGTCGCTGATGAAGGGCGTTGATCTGCGGCTGCCGCTGATAGTTATGGACGGCGCGGCAATTTACGATATCAAAGAGAAAGAGTACATCGAAGCGGAATTTCTGCCCTCGGATGTCAACGAAAAAGCCGAGCAGATCATCGCGGAGGCGGGCATACACTGCTTTGTGAATGTGATGTTCGATTCGACTCTGCTGATCTTCTACGGAGAGTTTCAGAACAGTGCCGAGAGGGAGCTGTTTTCCGCCTACAAACATTCACCCTACCGCAACTACATCCATTCGTCGTACAGGCGCTTTGATGAGAACGAGAAGATACTGTATCTGACTGTGCTCGAATCGGCTGAGAAGATATATCCCCTTGAAGAAAGGCTCAAAGCACAGCTTGGTGACTCAGTCCGGATCACGGTCTCCGAGTCGGGGTACGAGGGGTATCTGTATCTGAAGCTGTTCTCGCCTCTCGCTTCAAAGCAGGAGATGATGAAAAAGCTGAAAGCGCACACGGGCGCCGAGAAGGTCGTCACCTTCGGCAGCATCAAGGGTCAGTACGATGTGTATATCGGCGACGGCGGCGGTAATGCCACCGTGAAAAAGCTGAAAAAGCTGTACCGGAGCGATGTTTACCGTTGAAATACAGATAATTATCTGAAATTGTATGGATATGCGCTTGACAAATATCTGACGGTATGATAGAATAACTATATACAAAACGAAAGCAACGGCGCTTCTCACATTTTGAGAGGCGCCGTTTTTTATATGATCGGAGTGATTGCTGTGAAAGACCTTGAACAGAAGCATTTTACGAAAGCAGTCGGGAATGCAAACGAAATAAACGAGCTTCTCAGAAGATACGGAGTGAAATTCGGAATATACAAAAACGGAGTATTCAACGAACAGTTTTTCCCCTTTGACCCTATCCCCCGGGTGATAACAGCGGAGGATTTTGCCAGCATCGAAAAGGGACTTGTTCAGCGTGTGGATGCCCTGAATGAGTTCCTTTTTGATATTTACCACGACAAGAAGATCGTCCGGGACGGCATCATTCCTGAGGATTTCATCTACATATCGAAGGGATATCTTGCCGAGTGCGAGGGCATCACGCCGAAGAACAGGATATACAGCCATATCTCCGGCATAGACCTTGTTCAGGCTAAGGACGGCGTGTGGTACATTCTTGAGGACAACCTGCGCATACCCTCGGGGGCTTCATACCCGCTTATCGCAAGAGAGCTTACCCGCATCGCCGCGCCGCAGGCCTTCGAGGAAAACGAGATCGTCGATAACAGGGGCTATGCGCAGCTCCTGAAAGAGACTATGGAATATGCAAACTGCGGCGGCATCAGAGCGATACTCACGCCGGGGCGCTACAACGCGGCATACTTTGAACATTCATATCTTGCGGAGCATACCGGCTCGGTACTGGTGCAGAACGACGAGCTTTTCGTTGAGGACAATATGCTCTATCACCGGACCTATTCGGGCGGGAAGACGAGGATAGGCGTACTCTACCGCCGTATTGCAGACGAGTATCTCGACCCGCTGACCTTCCTGCCGGAGTCGCTCATCGGCATACCGAATCTTATGGAGGCTTACCGCAGCGGCAATGTGGGCATCATAAACGCGCCGGGCAACGGCGTTGCGGACGACAAAGGCATCTATTACTTCGTGCCGAAGATGATAAAATACTATCTCTGCGAAGAGCCTATTCTCCGAAACGCCCCCACCTATCTGCCCTTCTATGATGAGGACATGAAGTATGTTATGGACAATCTTGAACGGCTGGTCATCAAGGATGTTGCCGAGGCGGGAGGCTACGGCGTAGTCTTTGGCAGTGACCTCACCAAGGAAAAGCTGGAAGAATTCCGAAAGACAATAATCGCGGAGCCGAGACGCTTTATCGCGCAGGAGGTAATAGACTTCCTCGACCTGCCGATACTCGATAACGGCGAGACTGTTATGCGAAAGGCCGACCTGCGAGCCTTTGTCCTCTCCGGCGAGACCACAAGGGTATGGGCTTCGGGGCTGACACGATTTTCACGCAACCCGGATTCTTTCGTCGTTAATTCTTCCCAGGGCGGAGGATTCAAAGATACCTGGGTGCTGAAATGATAACTGTAAAGGAGCAATATATGAGCACGATCTCAAAAGAACACAGTGACCGCCTTTACTGGCTGGGACGCTACACCGAAAGATTTTTCACCACGCTGAAAGCTCTCGATAAGATGTTTGACCGGATGCTGGGTCAAAGCCACATCTACACTGAGTATCTCGATCATTTCGGGATAGTGAATACATATTCTGATTCCCGGGAGTTCATCAGGAGCTTTCTCTATGACGAGTTCAATCCCAACTCGGCGGCATACAGTCTCGAGAGAGCCTATGACAACGGAATAGTTCTGCGGGAGGAGATATCTACCCCTGCTCTCTCCTTTCTGCAAATGGCAAAGGACACCCTCAAAAAGGCGGAGACCAGCCCGAATCCGCGGCTCTCGCTTCTTCCATTGGAGGATATTGTTTACGGCTTCTGGGGCAGTGTGAACGAGCACATTTACGATGATGAGATAAGAAACATAATCTACATCGGAAAGACTATCGAACGGCTGGATCTGTATATCAGAATGAAATATCCGTTTGCGACGGTCGAAAAGGAATTCATACGGCTTTGCAAGAATCTCAACCGTGTGCCAAAGGCTACGCCTTACAGATACAATACGAAATATCTGTCACAGCTCGTGGAGATACTTGGCTCGCAGAGCGAATATGAAAGCAATGCGGACAAGGCTGTGGCAAGTCTCGGACACCTGTTCGATACCTCGGAGGTGACGGTATGAAAAAGGTCAATTACTACTATTCGACAAAGCTGACCTTTGATGACTATGTTCACGATCACAGCTTTGCACTGCGTGTGATACCGCCCGAAACGGACACACAGAAGATTCTTTCATGTAGCCTTGACATCTCGCCTTATGTTTCGGCGCAGCAGACGGTCGATGCGTTCGGCAACAATGTCACCGCAGGTTATCTCAAGGGCGATCACCGCTTTCTTGATTTTGAGATAAAGGGCATAGCCGAGGTCGATCACACAAAGCACAGGACAGACTATATGCCCTGTTATCTACTGTTCCCGATGATGAACTGAAGAGTTTTTACGGGCAGATAAAGGCAAAATGCACGGGGACAATTCAGGACAAGGCGGCGTTCTTATGCAGCGAGCTGTCGGACGTTTTCGGTTACCACAAGGGTGTGACGGACACATCGACGACAGCGGCACAGGCGTTTGCACTGAAAAAGGGAGTATGTCAGGACTTTTCACACATACTCATCTCGCTTCTGCGAATGGACGGCATAGCTGCAAGATACATCGCAGGACTTGCGTTCTGTGACGGCGAAACACACTCTTGGGTCGAATACTGGACGGGCGATCACTGGGAGGGCATCGACCCAGCAAAGCAAACAACTGCCCTGTCAACGACGATTATCTTATCATTGCGCAAGGCAGAGACTTCCGTGACTGTGCGATAGACAGAGGCGTTATGTACGGACAGTACACAAGATCGCTGCAGCTCGTGAGGTCGGTGCTGACTTAAAAATGGAAGGGATAAGACCAATGAACATTACAGTTGCAAGTGCGGCACTTGCGGTAAACGAAAAACTGAATATCAAAAAGAGACGTATAAAAAACGGCAAAAGCAAAACACGCCTCAGCCTTGTTACAGGCACGCACGGCGATGAGCTTGAAGGGCAGTATCTTGCTTACATGGTCGGCAGCTATATCGACGAACACATAGACCTGCTCGACGGCATAGTTGACATCTACCCTGCTCTGAATCCTATGGGCATAGACTCGATAACCCGTGGGATACCGATGTTCGACCTTGATATGAACCGCATATTCCCCGGCTCGAAAAACGGCACGATGGCAGAGGTGATATGCTCGGCTATCGCTGACGACCTTGCTGGCTCGGACATCTGCATAGATGTTCATTCGAGCAACATCTTCCTCAGGGAGATACCGCAGATAAGAATGAGCGTGCCGACAGCTGAAACTCTTCTGTCTTACGCTGAGATGATGAATGTAGATCTTGTATGGATACACGAATCGGCGACGGTTCTTGAATCAACGCTTGCCCATACCCTTAATACACGAGGAACGAAAACGCTCGTAGTGGAAATGGGTGTGGGTATGCGTATTACTAAGCAATATTGTGACCAGCTCTTCGACGGCGTTTTCAATCTGATGAAAGAACTTGGTATGTGGAAAGGCGAGACAGCATTTGTGCGCACGCCGATAATCTCACAGGGACGTGAGGTCGGCTTTGTCAACTCGGATGCTGCAGGCATTTTCGTGCCGTGTGCAGCCTTCGGTGACACAGTGAAAAAGGGCGACCACATAGGTGATGTTGTCGATCCGCTGACATCGGCAGTCGTTGAAAAGGTCGAGGCGGTGTGTGACGGAATGCTGTTCACACTGCGTGAATATCCTGTCGTTTACGGCGGCTCGCTGCTTGCGAGGATACTTCAGCCTGGCGTTTCGGGAGGTGGCGAAAAATGAAAAAGAAAGTTTTGTTCTCACTTCGTTCGCCCTACCGTGAACAGCTCGATATAATCGGCTTTTGTTTCGGCAGCGGCAGAAAAACTGCGGCGATAGTCGGCGCTATGCGAGGCAACGAAGTCCAGCAGATGTTCGTTTGCAGCCGTATGGTACAGGAGCTGAAAAAGCTCGAAGCACAAGGAAAGATAACCGACGGCTGTGAGATAATGGTCATCCCCTGCGTCAATTACTACTCGATGAACATCGGCAAGCGGTTCTGGGCAATGGACAACACAGACATCAACAGAATGTTCCCCGGGTATGATCTGGGCGAAACGACACAGCGCATCGCCGACGGACTTTTCTCACAGATAAAGGACTTTGAATACGGCATTCAGCTTGCAAGCTTTTATCAACCGGGCAACTTTCTGCCTCATGTTAAAATGATGGATACGGGTTTCAATGACCCGAAACTGATGAAAGATTTCGGGCTTGAGTTTGGACTGATACGCAAGCCTCGTCCGTATGACACCACAACGCTCAATTACAACTGGCAGGTGTGGGAGACAAAGGCATTCTCTGTTTATGCAAACGCCACAGAGGATATCGACGAAGATGCAGCAGACGATGCTGTATACTCAATACTGCGCTTTCTTGACAAGCACAAAGCAGTGAACACCACCACGCCGCTGGGATACAACACAAAGATAATCAACGAGGCAAACACGATGCAGATACGCTCTGAGCACGCAGGCATTTTCAAGAGCCTTATCGAGATAGGCAAGCGTGTGGACAAGGGCGATGTGCTCGGCGTAATAACAGACCCGCTTGACGGCGAGCTTATCTCGGAGATAAAAAGCACGGTGTCGGGAACGGTATACTTTGAGTATCACGATCCGCTTATCAACTCAAACACCGTTTGTTTCAAGATAATCAAGTAAGACGGAGGCAGGAAATGATAACACTCAATGACTATCTATTCTCGGGCAACACTGTGCTGAAGATACTGCATCAATATTCGGAAGATCTGAAAGCATCGGCAATCGGCGAACACAATCCCATAGATCTTGCGCACAGCAATTTTCTGATACAGATAATCGAGCTGCTCGAGCACAATGACTTTCTTACCTCGCAGTCACAGAGGATAAAGGAATTCTACAAATACATGACAGGCAGATACCCGTTCCTTGCGTTCACGTTCAAGGGCAGGATAAAGTCGCTGATACGGGCTGAGGAAAAGTTCAACGGATATATCCTCGAATACATCTATGATTATTACAAAGCGAACGGGCGCTATCCGAGTGAGGCGGAGATAAAAAACAGCCTTATCTGTTTTCGTGACCTCATCGCATACAGGATAGTTATATCGCTGCCGCAGTGCCATATCTCGCAAGGTAAGAGCGCACAGCAGCAGGAGCTTGGATATCTTTACGAGATAGCGAATGTGCTGCCTGATTTTCTTGAGCAGAGAGGCTTCACCGCAGAGCTTTCGGGCATGCCTGCACAGGACGGACAAACAGGACTTGATGACAACATCAGAGACTATTACCGTGACTATGTGCACACGCCCAGACCGTCGGGTTACAGCTCACTGCACATAACTTTCTATGATAACCTTGCACGCTGCTACACGGAATTGCAGCTGCGCACAAAGGATATGGACGACTACGCCGAGATAGGCGAAGCGAACCATTTCGGATATGAAAAGCGGCAGGAAGAGAGCCGCAGCAAGCGGGACATCATCCCCAAAGGCGAATGCAGATACTTTGATGATGCGTACGAACGGCTCGTCAGACTGCTCGAACTTGATCTTTCAAAGGTCAATGTCAATATGTTCAGGGCGATCAACAACCAGCTCATCAATGACGGCTGCGGACTTTTCAGAGGACGGCAGATCCTTCCGTTTGAACATCTGTCAAGATTTCAGAACGATCTGATCGACTGACCGTTAAGAAATAGTGAACAAACAAAGGCGTTTTCGTTGCGAAAGCGCCTATTTTGGTGCAAATCGTGCGGTGTGCTTTAGCATTTGAGGTTTGTCACAGTTAATGTGCCGAAGCACAATACACAGCAAGATAAATCTGACAGTTATCAATGATTAAGACTAATTTGTCGGTCTGTTTGAAATCATTTTAGTGATATATCACATAATTGCGAATGTGCGTTGACACTGTGCAGACGCATTTGCTATAATACGGACATAGAAACAACAAAGCAGGCAAAGGCGTCTTGAAAGTCTTTGCCTGCTTTTGTTTTTCGGGAAGGTGATATGAAATGCTTGAAACAACAGAAAACAGAAATGTTGAGATAATGCTGGACAATGTCGGCATGACATACGATGCAGCCGACGGAAAGAAAGTTCAGGCTCTTACAAATGTAACAATGGACATACACAAGGGCGAGTTGGCGAGTTCATATCACTGCTCGGTCCTTCGGGATGCGGAAAGACGACACTGCTGCGCATCATAGCAGACCTTCTGCAGCCGACATCGGGAAAGGTGCTGGTGAGCGGGGACTCGCCGAGAGAAGCTCGCCTGAAGCGCAAATATGCAATGGTGTTCCAGAGTGCAACATTGTACGACTGGCGCACGGTCATCAAGAATGTTGAGCTTCCGCTTGAAATAACTCATGAGAGCAAATCCGAACGCAGACAGCGTGCGGTAAAGATGCTCGATCTCGTCGGGCTTTCGGAATTTGCAGATCATTATCCAAGACAGCTTTCGGGCGGTATGCAGCAAAGAGTCGGCATCGCAAGAGCGCTTATGCTGCAGCCCGAGATACTGCTCATGGACGAGCCTTTTTCCGCACTTGACGAGTTCACAAGGGAAAAGCTGCACGTCGATCTGCTGAAGATCTGGCGAAAGACAAACAAGACTATTATTTTCGTTACACATAACATCTCCGAATCCGTATTCCTGTCGGACAAGGTCTGTGTATTATCGCCGCACCCCGGAAGACTTTCTGCGGTGATAGACATTGATCTCCCACGCCCGAGGCATATGGAGATAAGAGACACACCCGAATTCACCGCTCTCGTTTCAAAGGTCAGAAACAGCTTTGAGGGCGTTTAGGAGCTGATCTTAATGAAGATCGTCAGAAAGATAACAGGTTCAAAACTGTTTTTCACGCTGCTGTGGATAGCAGCACTGATAATCATATGGGAAGTTTTCGCTTATCAGGTCGAACAGACAAAGAGAACGCCCGAGAACGTTCTTCCGCATCTGAGCGGAGTGGTCGATTCGATAACGAGCGACAAAAAGATAAATGGCTCACAGACAGCATTTCAGATGGTCATGGAGAACGCAGGCGCCACCCTTTCCCGTGCGGCGATAGGATATGTCATCGGCATAGCGCTCGGTTTCATACTTGCATTGGTGATGAGCCTGTCGGGAATAGTTGAAAAGATAGTGTTCCCGTATCTGATGCTTATACAGATTATCCCGATACTCGGCATGGCGCCGATAATCAATGCGATAACGGGTGACATCGCTGCCAGCCGTATCGTTATTGCGGCGATACTGACATTCTATCCTGTGGCGGCAAACACTCTCGCAGGATTCAAGGCTGTAAAGCGTGAGTCTCACGAGCTGATGTATTCTTACTCGGCAAACAAGTTCCAGCTTTACACAAAAATGATGATACCCTCGTGTATCCCGTATTTTTTCACAGGACTGAAAATATCGGCACCGATGGCGATAACGGCATCTATCCTTGTGGATACTCTGCAGGGCGGCGTAGGTCTCGGATGCCTGCTGTCGCAGTCACTCAAGGGTGCAATGACAAGATATGTGTTCTGGGATATAGTATTTTTCAGCGCAATAATAGGAATACTCAGCTTTTACCTTATCGGGATCATCGAAAAGCTGCTGTGTCCCTATAAAAAGCTTGAACAGAAAGGAAGATGAGCTATGTCTGTAAGATCAAACAGCAAACGCAAAAATGCAGTGCAGTCGGCTATTCTTCCTCTGGCATTCGGTGCTGTGCTTGTCACAGCGTGGCAGACAGGGCTGCTGCACAAGCTGCTCAACACGGATGAATATGTTCTGCCCTACCCCACAAGGATACTTACTATCATCGGCGAAAACTCGGATAAGATAATGGAAAATGTATGGGCATCGCTCGAGGTCGCTTTGCTCGGTCTGGTGTTCGGCTCTATCCTCGGATATCTTATTGCAGTGTTCGCAGCGGCATTCACAAAGATAGGAAGCGGCAGTCTGACTATTATTTCATCGTTCAACGCAATACCGATAGTTGCTCTTGCACCTGTTATCATCAACTGGACAAAGGACGTAAGTCCCGAGGCAGAGGTCAGGAGCACGGTCGCAAAGGTCGTGATAGTGACGATAGTCTGCATGGCATCTATGAGCGTCAACGCATACCGAGGACTGACCGAGCTGCCCGCATTCTCACAGGATCTGATGAAAACATACGGCGCAGGCAGGATAACGGAGTTTGCAAAGCTCAGACTTCCGAACAGCGTTCCGTATATCTTCACAGCGCTGCGTGTGAGCGTGCCTGTGAGCATCATCAGCGCACTTGTAAGCGAATACTTTGCAGAATATGTTATCGGCGTCGGCAGACAGATCCGTGAAAACATTCTCATCGCACAGTATTCAACAGCATGGGCATACATCATCGTTGCGTGCGTTATCGGCATCGCAATGTATGTGCTGCTCATCGCAGCAGAAGCATTAGTTTTGAAAAAGCGCAGGTAACTGCACTTGATAAACCCCACTATTCTAAGGAGGCATTTTTATGAGACTATCCAAAAAGGCTCTGGCAGTTCTTATCACTGCCGCAATGATCACATCAGCAATGACCGCTTGTTCGTCATCTTCATCTTCCGCAGATGCAAGCTCGGCAAGCAGCAGCTCAACAGCAGGTTCTTCGACCGCTGACGGTGCGACCGCAGACGGCGACCGCATCATCGCAGCTGCAAAGGAGGGTAAAGTCGGAAACTGGGGTCTTGGAAACGAATATGAGATCTTCGCTCTGCTAACCAAGTACGGTCAGGAAAATAAATTCATTTCACAGGCATTCGACATGGACGGCTTTGATGACGGTTCTATCACGCTCGCATCGGCAATGACCTACAACGAGCTCGGACTTGTAAAGAACAGCTATGAGGGCGGTTACAAATACGGCGACAAGGTCGGCATCATCGACATGAACGATGAGGGCGTTGCAATGCTCGAGGATAACCTGTTCTGCACAAAAGAATTTGCAAAGAAGAACCCTAACACCGTAAAGGCTTTCATTGCCGCATCTATGAAGGGCTGGAAGTATGCTTGTGAAAACCCCGAAGAGGCTGCAAAGATCGTTTACGAGGCAGGCTCATCGGTATCATCCGATCACCAGGCGTATATGGCATCCGAGGTGAAGAAGCTTTGCGAGACCGACACCAAGGGAAATAAAGTTACCGATTACGGCAAGATGGACGAGGCTGCTATGCAGCAGACACTTGACCTTGCAAAGAAGTATATCAAACTCGATGACAGTACGGCTGCCGATAAACTGAAGTCACTGACTCTTGACGACATCCGCAGTACGTCATACTGGGAAGACGCAATGAAGGAAAGCTTTGACAAGCCTGAAAAGACAGATGTATCCATCCAGCTCAAGTGGCTGCCGCAGGCTCAGTTCATGGGATATTTCGTTGCAAACGCAAAGGGCTATTACAAGGACGTTGGACTTAATGTCAACATCGTTTCCGGCGGCGGAGACATCGGCGAAACAACAGCCGTGAACAACGGTACAGTGGATTTCGGAGTGACTTGGGTATCTAACCTCATCTCCGCAAATGCAGGCGGTATGGATCTTCTTGAGATCGCTCAGGTCTATCAGCGTTCGGGACTCGTTCTCGTTTACAAGAAGTAAGGAGAGGTCATTATGGATATGATAATCAAAAACGGAACTGTTGTCAATGCATCGGGCAGCTTCAGGGCAGATGTCGGCGTCAGGGACGGAAAGATAGTCTGCATAGCTGAGAGCATCGAGGCAGGCAGCTGTGAAAACATCATAGACGCATCGGGAAAGCTTGTGCTTCCCGGTGCGATAGATGCACACACTCATCTGGCCATGCCGTTCGGCGGAACAGTGTCATCCGATGACTATTTCGCAGGAACAAGAGCTGCTGCATGCGGCGGCACGACAACAGTGTTTGATTTTGCGCTTCAGGATTTCGGCGAAAAGATGACCGACACGGTAAAGCGCCGTGATGCGCTCTGCGCACCTGACGCAGCTGTGGATTACTCGTTCCATGTGGCTGTCAAAGACGTGGAGAACGGACTGCTCGACAGCCTTGAGGAGTGCGTGAAATACGGTGTGCCGTCATTCAAGGTATTCATGGTTTATGATTTCGGAGTGACCGACGGTGTGTTCTACCGTGTGCTGCAAAAGGCAAAAGAGGTCGGTGCTCTGATAGAGGTACACGCAGAGAACAACGAGCTTGTCAACACACTCACAAAGCAGTATCTTTCAGAGGGCAAGACGAGCGCCTGGTATCATTATATGTCCCGTCCCGAATTTGTTGAGGGCGAGGCAGACGAAAGAGCTATCCAGTGGGCAAAGGCTTCGGGTGCTCCGCTGTATATCGTGCATCTTGCCAACAAGCAGGGCGTCGAGGCTGTGACAAAGGCAAAGGACGAGGGCTATAAGATCTACGCAGAGACCTGTCCGCAATACCTTGAATTCACAAGCGATGTTTACAAGCGTGACGACGGACGCAACTTTGTATGCTCTCCGCCGATGAAAGGCAAGGAAAGTCAGGACGCTATCTGGGAAGCTATCAGGCGAGGCGACATCGACACCATTGCTACAGACCACTGCCCGTTCCAGTCGGCAGAAAAGGACTGGGGTATCAACGATTTCACAAAGATCCCCAACGGCTGCGCAGGCATTGAGAATATGTATCCTTATATGCTTTCGGCAGCAGGAGAGGGTAAGATCACTTTTGAGCAGGCTGTAAAGCTCTGCTCGGAAAACCCTGCAAAGATATTCGGCTGCAAGGACAAAGGTGTTATCGCCGTCGGCAAGGATGCAGATATCGTTATCTACGATCCGCAGCTTGACTTTACCATCACAAACGACAAGATGCACTCTGACTGTGACCACACTATATGGGAGGGCATCAAGCTGCACGGCTACCCTGTGCAGACCTATTCAAGAGGCAGGCTCGTTTACGACAACGGCGAATTCCTCGGCGAAAGAGGCTGGGGCAAGTTCGTAAAATGCAGCCTGAAATAAGACAATACATTTTGCCATAAATGATACACAGCAAATCGTTTATCGTTCCCCGCATCATGCGGGGAATGATGATGATTTGACAGATCACCGGGATAAACGGAAGGTGAAAACATGCTTAGAATAACACAAGAAGCCGCACGCTGTTTGCTGTGCGGTAATGCAAAATGCACTGCTGCTTGTCCGAACGGATACGATCCGTCAAGAGCAGTCAGAGCAGTAAGATTTGAAAACGAAAACATCGCAGGCAGATTCGTCGATGCTGACACCTGTGCAGGCTGTCAGGGCGACTGCGAAAAGGCGTGCATACACTACGACAGCCCGATAAGGCTGCGTGAGATGATCTCGGCACTGCCGGCGCAGACAAAAACCGATGAAGAGCCTGATCTTTCAATAGATTTCTGCGGAGTTCACTGTGAGAACCCGTTCTTCCTTTCGTCGTCGATAGTTGCAGGCGACTATGATATGTGCGCCCGTGCATTCGAGGCAGGCTGGGCAGGAGCGGTGTTCAAGACGATAGGATTTCTGATACCCGAGGAGGTATCACCACGCTTTGGCACTATCGGCAAAGAGGGCACTCCGTTCATCGGATTCAAGAACCTTGAACAGATATCCGATCACGAGACAACATACAACCTCGATGTTCTCAGACGGCTGAAAAAGAACTATCCCGACAAAGTCATCGTCGCATCGATAATGGGACAAAATGACGAGGAATGGATCAAGCTGTCAAAGCTGGTGACCGAAGCAGGCGCCGACATGATTGAGTGTAATTTCAGCTGTCCGCATATGAGCGGCGGCGGACTCGGCTCTGATGTCGGTCAGGATCCCGTGCTTGTCAAGCGCTACACCAAGCTCGTAAAGAGCGTTACGCATCTTCCGGTGCTTGCGAAGATGACACCGAACATCGGCAATATGGAGATACCTGCAACGGCTGCCACACAGGGCGGTGCAGACGGTATCGCCGCTATCAACACGATAAAATGTATTCTCGGAATAGACACCGAAACGCTTGTCAGCAGCCCGTCGGTAAACGGCAGATGCTCTGTTTCGGGATACTCTGGCAAGGCTGTCAAGCCGATCGCACTCAGGTTTATTCACGATCTTGCAAAATGCGGTCACCTGTCGGGAGTCCCGCTCAGCGGAATGGGCGGCATCGAGACATGGCACGATGCTCTTGAGTTTATTCTGCTCGGGTGCAGCAATGTTCAGGTCACAACAGCCGTGATGCAGTACGGCTACCGCATTATCGACGATCTGATCCTCGGTCTGAAAACATATATGGCTCAACACGGGATCACAAAAGTCTCCGAACTTGTGGGAACGGCTCTGCCGCAGCTTGTGCCTGCGGATATGCTCGACCGTTCAACACTTGTCTATCCGTCATTTGACATCAAAAAGTGCATAGGCTGCGAAAGATGCTTCATCTCCTGCTCTGATGCAGGTCATCAGGCGATAACGATGCAGGACGGCAAGGCAAGGCTTTCGGCAGCAAAATGCGTTGGCTGTCACCTATGTATGCTCGTTTGCCCGAGCGGTGCTATCAGCAGCAAAAACAAGCGTATCGCCAAGCCCTGAAAGGAGCTGAGAGCTATGGCAATTTCACTTTCACAGCTGTGCGAAAATGCTGAAAAGAGCTACTCGATGAGACTTGTCGCAGGCTCGGGCGGTATGGAAAACACAGTTCGCTGGGTGCATATCGTCGAAGACAGTGAGGTGCCTTATTTTCTGCACGGAAACGAGCTGATATTCACAACGGGCATAGCTCATGTCGGCATAGAATGGCTGAAGGACTTTGTTATCAGCCTGAAAGCCAAGGGCGCTGTCGGGCTGGTGGTGAATATCGGACCGCACATAACGGCTGTTCCGCCTGCGGTGATAGTCTTTTGTGAGCAGAACGATTTTCCTGTTTTCACGATACCGTGGACAACAAGGATAGTCGATATATCCTATGATTTCTGCCGCAGGATAATAGGCAACGAGAACCGTGAAGGCTCTATCGCAGATGCGTTCAGGGCGATAATCAAAGAGCCGTCCTCGCTGAAAACATACCGTGAGCTTCTGGGCAGATCGGCTTTCGGCGAAAAGAGCAGATACACTGTCGTTTCGATAAGTGTGACCTCGAACGGTGTGAATATGACAAGGTCTGCGGTGCAGACGATGGATATGCGCATCTGGCGAATGATAAAGCATTCAAACTTTCACTCGTCGCTGTTTATGCACAACGGCTCACTTATCGCTGTGAGACAGAATTGCAGCGATGAAGAGATAGCACAGTTCTGCAGTGAGTTTGAGGCGGTCACAGGCAGCAGCGAGAGAAATATCCACATAGGAATATCTCACACAGTCAAAGGACTTGCCGAGGTGAGCGAGGCGCACGCACAGGCTGACGCTGCGATGCTGATGTCTATGCTCAACAAAACGACATGCACACATTACAGCGAGCTGGGAGTTATGAAACTCGTTTTCGCTGTTAAAAACAAGAACGTTCTGAGAGAATTCGTAAGGGAAACCCTTGGCACTCTGCACAGGTTTGACATCGAGCGAAATGCTGATTACTGTGACACGCTCAGATTGTATCTGTCGCACAGTGGAAGTGTCAACGAAGTCGCAGAGACCACAGGAGTACACCGCAACACCATAAACATCAAAATGCGTGCTATCCGTGAGATCATCGGCAGTGAACTTGGCGACAGCGAAAAAAGCTCGCTGATACTCGCATTTCTGATCGAAGATGTACTTAATCTTTATAATAGAAGGAGTGACATTAAATGAGCATGGCAAACATCTCAGAAAAGATCAAATACGAACACTGCACCTATAATCTGCAGTCGTGGTCAAAGCAGAAAGGGCTTGACCCTATCCCGATCGAGAAAGCCGACGGGATATACATGTGGGACTATGACGGGAACCGATACACTGATATGTCATCACAGCTGGTCAATCTCAATGTCGGTCACGGCAACCGTGATATCATAGATGCTATCAAAGATCAGGCAGAGAAATACTGCTATCTGTCTCCGGGATACGGCAGTGAACCGAGAGGTGAGCTTGCGAAAATGATCATCGAGCTTATGCCTGACAACATGGGCAAGGTGTTCTTTACAAACGGCGGCGCAGATGCAAACGAGAACGCTGTTAAGATCGCCAGAATGTACACGGGCAGACAGAAAGTCATGTCACGCTACCGCAGCTATCACGGCTCAACATTCGGTGCTGGCTCGCTCACCGGTGAACCTCGCAGACAGCCGCTTGAACCGGGCGTTCCGGGATTTGTAAAGTTCTTTGATCCGTATGTTTACCGTGATGCTCTGCCGTTCAAGACGGAGGAAGAGGCATCCGAATACTATGTAAGAAAGCTGCGTGAGCAGGTCATTTACGAGGGTGCGGACACTATCGCTGCGATCGTTATGGAAACGATAACAGGTTCAAACGGCGTTATTATCCCGCCGAAAGGCTATCTGCCGGGCGTTCGTGCGATATGCGACGAATTCGGCATCATGATGATCTGCGATGAGGTCATGGCAGGCTTCGGACGGACAGGAAAGATGTTCGCATTCGAGAACTTTGATGTCAAGCCTGATATCGTCAGCTTTGCCAAAGGCGTGACCTGCGGTTATGTTCAGCTCGGCGGCGTTGTCGTGAGCAAGAAGATCGCAGAATATTTTGACGATCATATGCTCTCCTGCGGACTAACTTACAGCGGTCATCCGCTTGCGTGTGCAGCAGGTGTTGCCTGCCTGAATTTCTACAAGAAGGTCAATATCAAGCAAAAGCACACAAGCGTAGGCGATGTAAGATACATAGGTTTGTTTTCAGCCGTTGAGCTTGTCAAGGACCGACAGACCCGTGAGCCGCTCGTGCCTTACGGAAAAGACCCTGAGGGCATCATGGGCAGACTTGTAGGAGCACTCAAAAAGAAAGGCTTCATGACATATTCACACGAGAATATGATCCTTATCTCGCCGCCGCTGATAATCACACCGCAGCAGGTGAAAGAGGAGATGCAGAAGCTTGACGAGGTGCTCGACGAAGCAGACAAGCTCGCCGCAAAATAAAGAGAGGAAGTGATGGCGTATGTCGGGAAATCATTACAATGACGCACAGTCATGCAGACTGTCAGATCATATAACACCCGATAAATTCAGAACTGTTCTGTATGAGCAGTATAAAATGCCGGGTGGTGGCAGCACCGAGATACCCGTCGAGATAACGCTGAAAAAGGATACTGCGAACAAGCTGTGCTTTGATCCACCGAGCGACGGTGCGCTGTACGGATTTGCAAGAATACTGCCGCAGGTAAAGCAAACTTACGGAGCGAACAAAGCAAAGCTATTCATAAACGACTGGGACGATAAGCTCATCATGGTATATGAGCTTGACGGAAAAGATGAAAAGGCGTTTTTCATCACCGCACAGGAGGTGCTCGAGCTGCTTGAAAAGTGCAGACGGGTGCCTGAGCAGAAAAAGCGTTCCCGTTAGACAGATTCAGAAAGGATGATTGTTATGTATGCATGCAGCGAAAAAAGAATGGAAGATAAGATCACCACATTTTCAAAGTTCGGAGACGCAGGTCACGGCGGAATAACCCGCTATTCCCTTTCGCCCGAGGCTATCATGGCAAGAAATGAGTTCATCAAGCGTATGAAGGCTATCGGTGCGGCCATCGAGATCGACGATGTGGCAGATATATATGCAACTATCCCCGGCACAGACCCGAACGCAAAGCGTATCGTTATGGCATCGCACTGCGACTCGGTAAAAAACGGCGGAAACTATGACGGAATACTCGGTGTAATGAGTGCAATGGAGGTGCTGGAATCGGTCGTTGAACAGAACATCCCGCACAAGCATCCGCTCACCGCTATGATCTGGACAAACGAGGAAGGCTCGCTGTATCCGCCTGCAATGATGTGTTCGGGCATCGTGTGCTACGACTGGCTGCCCGAGGATATCCGCAGCAAGTTCAAATTTGAAGATATGATGCAGTCAAAGAGCATTCTTGACAGCACAAAGACATTCGGTGATGCACTCGAAAAGTCAGGCTTCAAGGGCGACAAGAAGTTCAGGCTCGACCCCGAGCGCTATCAGTATATGTTTGAAACTCATATCGAGCAGGGACCTATCCTTGAAGATGCAGGCAACGATGTCGGCGTTGTTGACTGCGTGCTGGGCATGTTCAACTACCGTCTTAAATTCACAGGTCAGACCACCCACGCAGGCACATTCCCGATGCCCAAGAGAAAGGATGCATTCTTTGCTGCATCGCAGGCAATATGCTATCTGCACGAGGAGATAGACAAGCTCGGTTACAGCGATCTTGTTTACACCACGGGCGAGGTCGTTTGTCACCCGTGCGTACACACCTGCGTTCCCGATTATTTTGATTTCTCGTTCGATGCAAGGCACGAAAAGCCCGAGGTGCTCGAAAAGGTGCTTGCTATCGTAAAGAGTTGTGCTGATAAGGAATGGTCGGGCTGCAGCTGCACAGTCGAAAAGGCTTGGAACAGAGACACTGTCTACTGGGACAAGAAGCTGGTCGGCTATGTAAAGCAGTCGGCTGAGGAGTGCGGCATCTCGCACCAGTATATCCATTCCGGTGCAGGTCACGATGCACAGTTCGCATCTTATATGCTGCCGACGACAATGATATTTGTTCAGTCAAAGGACGGACTTTCACACTGCGAGCCTGAGTTCTCGTCGGTAAAGCACTGCACCGAGGGTGCGACCGTTATGCTCAACGCCGTGCTCAAGGCTGACAACGACTGAGGGCTCCGCTATGGGCAGACAGTTTATAACGCCTCCCCGCATCTTTACGGGAGCCGGCAGTCTCGAGCTTGCGCAAAAGGAATTTCAGGCGCTTGGCAGCAAAGCACTTATCGTCACGGGACCGAATGTCAAAAAGCTCGCTTGCTTTAAAAAGCTGACAGAGTTCTTGTCAAAGATCGGCGTATCATACAGGATATATTCCGAAGTCACGGGCGAACCCGATGATGTCATCGTACTCAACGGACTTATTAAATACAGGCTCGAAAAATGCGATCACCTCATCGCAATAGGCGGAGGAAGCCCAATAGATACCATGAAGGCTATCGCTGCGCTTTCGGTCAACAGCGGTAAGGTCTCGGACTATATGGGAAAGGCTATCGAGGGTGATATGCCGCCGATGGCAGCTATCCCGACCACCGCAGGCACAGGCTCTGAGGCCACAAAATTCACGGTCATAACCGACAGCGAAACGAGTATAAAAATGCTGCTCAAAGGCGATTGCCTTATACCCACGCTCGCTATTATCGACCCCGAGTTTTCAATGTCATCGCCCAAAAGTGTGACAGCATCAACAGGGCTTGACGCACTCACCCACGCCATAGAATCCTATACCTCACGCCTTTCACAGCCGCTGAGCGATCTGTTTGCGGTCTCGGCGGTCAAGCGTATTATCAAGTATCTGCCGACAGCATACGCCGACGGCAGCAGCGCCGAGGCAAGAGAGCAGATGTCGCTCGCAGCATTCGAGGCAGGCGTGGCGATAAACAACGCATCTGTGACGATCGTTCACGGAATGAGCAGACCTATCGGAGCGCTGTTTCATGTGCCTCACGGACTTTCAAACGCAATGCTGCTCGAAAAATGTATGGGCTTTGCACTTGACGGTGCATATGAGCGCTTTGCAGAGCTTGCAAGGGCATCGGGCGCAGCAGAAAGCGCCGACAGCGACAAGCAGGCTGCTGAAAAGTTGCTTGCAAAGCTCGGCGAGATATGCAGGATCTGCGAAGTCCCGACGCTTGAACAGTACGGCATCAGCCGGGACGAGTTTATGGCTCATATTGATAAAATGGCAGAAGACGCACTCGCAAGCGGAAGCCCTGCCAACACGATAAAGCCGGTCAGCAAAGATGATGTGATCGGCATATACCGAGCCTTATGGGATCAGCCATAACAAGCTGACTCATTATTCATTTCCCCTATTGAAAGGCTGTGACTCCGCTACGGAGCACAGCCTTTCCTGTGCGGGCGGTACGGGTGCTTTTATCGACCAGATGGCAAGCCTTCTGGACATCACACCCGACGAGATGAACGAGCTTGCTCTGCAAAGCACCAAGACCTACCCGATAGCTTCACGCTGCGGTGTTTTCGCTAAATCAGACATTCAGCCGCTGCTCAACCAGGGTGCGAAAAAAGAGGACATCTCGGCTTCTATTTTCCAAGCTGTTGTCGATCAGACCGTTTCGGGTCTTGCACAGGGCAGAAAGATCGAGGGCAAGGTGCTGTTCCTCGGCGGACCGCTTACATATCTGAGTGCGCTGAGAAAGGCTTTCAAGACCACTCTCCTGCTTGATGACGAACACGCTGTGCTGCCGGAAAAGTCGAGCTGCTATGTGGCTTACGGTGCGGCGCTGCACGCTCACACGCTGGCAGCCGAGGCAACTATCGAGGAGACTCTCGACCGCATCGCAAACGCAAAGACGACCGACAACATCACCACCGGCGACCCGCTGTTTGAAACAAGAGAGGACTACGCTGCTTTCGTTGACAGGCACAGACAGTCCGACCTCAAATACGAGGATATCCGCAC
>CADAES010000044.1 GCA_902786975.1 uncultured Ruminococcus sp. | reverse complement strand
AGTTCCCTGGGTAGACGACAACGGCAAGGTACAGGTAAACAGAGGCTTCAGAGTACAGTTCAACTCAGCTATCGGACCTTACAAGGGCGGTCTGAGATTCCACCCGACAGTATGTGCTTCTGTTATCAAGTTCCTCGGTTTCGAGCAGATCTTCAAGAACAGCCTTACAAGCCTTCCTATGGGCGGCGGCAAGGGCGGTTCTGACTTCGACCCACAGGGCAAGTCTGACGCTGAGGTTATGAGATTCTGCCAGAGCTTCATGACAGAGCTTTGCAAGCACATCGGTGCTGACACAGACGTTCCTGCCGGCGACATCGGCGTTGGTGCAAGAGAGATCGGCTACCTGTTCGGTCAGTACAAGAGACTCAGAAACGAGTTCGTAGGCGTGCTCACAGGTAAGGGCATGCAGTACGGCGGATCACTCATCAGACCTGAGGCAACAGGCTTCGGTGCAGTTTACTACACAGTTGAGATGCTCAAGCACTTCGGCGACAGCATCGAGGGCAAGACCTTTGCAGTATCGGGCTTCGGCAACGTTGCTTGGGGTACTATAAAGAAGGTAAACGAGCTGGGCGGAAAGGTAGTTACTATCTCCGGTCCTGACGGCTACATCTACGATGCAGACGGTATCACAGGCGAGAAGGTTGACTACCTGCTTGAGATGAGAGCTTCCTGCAGAAACAGAGCTCAGGATTACGCTGACAAGTTCGGTGTACCTTTCTTCGCTGGCAAGAAGCCTTGGGAGCAGAAGGTCGACATCGTAATGCCTTGCGCTACTCAGAACGAGGTTACTCTTGAGGATGCTAAGAACATCATCGCTAACGGTGTTAAGTACTATGTTGAGGTTTCCAACATGCCTACAACTGCTGAGGCTGTTACATACCTCAAGGAGAACGGCGCAAAGGTCGCTCCTTCTAAGGCTGTTAACGCAGGCGGCGTTGCAGTTTCAGGTCTTGAGATGAGCCAGAACTCTATGAGATACAACTGGACAGCTGAAGAGGTTGACGCTAAGCTGCACCAGATCATGAAGAACATCTTCTCCGCTTCCGTAGCTGCTGCTAAGGAGTACGGTCTTGGTGATGACCTCATCGCAGGTGCAAACATCGCAGGCTTCCTGAAGGTAGCTGAGGCTATGAAGGCTCAGGGCGTTGTTTGATAAAAACTTCTATCTGTAAATATAAAGAGGCTGCTGTAAAAAGCAGTCTCTTTTTTTCGGTTGCAAAATGTTTTGAAATGTGTTATACTGTTCAAAGCAAGGAGATGATTCAATGAACATACTCGGTCATTTCAAAACGATAACCAAGCACCGCCACGCCGTTATTAAAAACTGCTTCAAGGCAGGGATAGGCTTTCAGGGGCTGTTCCACGACCTTTCAAAGTATATGCCGAGCGAGTTTTTCTACGGCTGCAAGTTCTACCAGGGCACACGCTCCCCGAACGAGGGCGAACGTGAGGACCATGGCTTTTCGTATGCGTGGATGCACCACAAGGGCAGAAACAAGCACCACTTTGAATACTGGACAGACTACAACGCTCAGACAAAGCGCCTGGAGCCTGTAAAAATGCCGCTGAAATACGTCAAGGAGATGTTCTGCGACAGAGTTGCGGCGAGCAAGATATATATGAAGGAAAACTATACCGATTCAAGTCCGCTCGAGTATTATATGAGAGCCAAGGGAATAAGAGTCATTCACCCCGAAACTGCGGCGCTTATCGAAAAGCTGCTGAGGATGCTTGCTGAAAAAGGCGAGGAAAAGACCTTTGCTTATATCAGACATCTGAAAAAAAACTGATAATGGACGACCTGAATTGTATCCTTGCAGGGCTGACAAGACTGCTCGGTCCGCTTGTTATGCTGATACTGTGGCACAAACGGTCGCACGCAAAGCTCCTGCCCGCACCCGTAGCGTTGGCAGCCTGTTTGCCGGTCTTTATGCTGGGTAATGCCATACGCTCGGGATTTGATTACAGCTCTCCCCTTTTTTATTGTATACAGCAGGGTCTGCTCTTCGGAATACTTGAAGAAGGGCTGAAATATCTGATGCTGAGATTTGCACTCAGTGACTACGATACCCGTGAGGACGCAGTGACCTACGGCATCGGGCACGGTGCATATGAGGAGATCGGTATGGCTGTCAACTGTTTCGCTCTCGTCGGCAAAGGAACTGCCGACACTGCGATCTTTGTGATGGCTGTCTTGTCGGTCATTGAAAGTGCGCTCTCCGTCAGCGCAAAAACACTAATGATCCTTTACGGTATCCGTGAGGGCAAAGCCGGAAGAATGCTTCTCCTGGCGATAATTCTTCACGCTGTCGGGAATATGTCGATGCACATTTTCGTCGACTTTGTGTCGATCATTATAGTTCTTATACTGACCTCTGCCGAGGTCTTTATCGCCTGCCGCTGCTGGAAAGCGATGAGAATACCGTTGAAAAGCGACGACCGAAACGAAACCAAACATCAGCTTTAAGCTCCTGCCTGATGCAGGAGCTTTTATTGTTGTAAGCCTTAAAAAAATCTTAAAACCCTTAAAAGAGTGTTTATATGCCGCTTTTCGTATTGACCGGCGGACAGCGAAGTGCTATAATCAAGTCAATGCAGGTGCACTATCCTGCATGATAAGAACATCAGAAAAAATATACCACGGGAGACGACTAAAATGAACAAAACAATTTCAAAAGCCGGCTCGGCGGTAGTTACGGTGACAGTATTTCTGTTTGCACTGTTTCTGCTTTTCAACTATTCTTTGGGCGGTTACTTCGTGTGCCTTATCCTGCCGGTAGGGTTTATCATGATGACGGCAGGTCTGCATAATGAGATCGAAAGCGACCGCAAAGTTGCTGCAGATATCGGTCTGGTTCTTGCGGCTGTGTACGGCGTGTTTATTATGCTGGTCTACTTTTCACAGCTGACCACGGTAAACAACGAACAGCTGAACGAACAGGCGTCAAAGCTGTTAAAGTTCAGCAATTACGGACTTATCTTCAACTACGACCTGCTCGGATACGGTGTGATGGCACTTTCTACTTTCTTCACGGGGCTTGCGATCAAGCCGAAGAACAAGGCGGACAAGTGGCTCAGAGCACTTATGATCATACACGGCATATTCTATTTAAGCTGTACGTTTATGCCGATGACGGGAATGTTTGCAAATATGTCCTCCGGTGGCGACGGTCTCGGCGGAAGACTCGCACTCGTCGCATGGTGTGTATACTTCCTGCCTATCGGGATACTTTCATTTATGCATTTTAACAAGCAAAAGCAATAAGGTCTTCAGCGTCTGCAAAAGTGGGCGCTTTGCTTTTACAAAAATATAGTATCCGGGGCTTGACAAGTGGGAAAATGTGTGTTATAATTACAAGGCTGTCAATGGGCAGCGAAATATCGAAAGCTACATAGAACTACTGTCTAAACTGAAATGATGGGCTTCTATGAGTCATAATTTTAGTTTAAAAGGAGGTTTTTGCGATGAGAGAGGGAATCCACCCCAAGTACGAGGAGACCACTATCACCTGCGCTTGCGGCAACGTGATCAAGACTCGTTCCACAAAGAAGGATATCAAGGTAGAAATTTGCTCAAAGTGTCATCCTTTCTACACAGGAAAGCAGAAGCTTGTTGATACAGGCGGACGTGTTGACAGATTCAAGAAGAAGTTTAACCTTGACTAATCAATGCAGACAAGAGCGGGTAAGCGATTTATCCGCTCTTTTTGTTTATCTGTATGTTAAGAAAGGGAAAGCCGTATGAGCTACAAAACGATTTACCAAGAAGCGCAGGACAGCTTTATTGAAAAGAAAAGCGAATTTATCGGGCACATTGCGCCGGTAAAGACTGCTGACGAAGCTGTTGCGTTCATCGAGCGCATACGCTCGGAAAACCGCAAGGCAAGGCACAATGTCTATGCTTATATCCTGCGTGACAAGAACACTACACGATACTCTGATGACGGCGAGCCGCAGGGCACGGGCGGAGTGCCGGTGCTCGATGTGCTTCAAAAAGCCGGTCTGACCGATGTGTGCGTTGTGGTGACGAGGTATTTCGGCGGCGTGCTGCTGGGTGCGAACGGACTTGTGCGGGCATACTCGCAGGGCTGCAAGATCGCCGTAAATGCCGCTAGAATAATGGAAATGCACGAATGCTCACGCTTTGAGTTCTCATGCGATTACAATTTGTACGGAAAAGTCAGCTACATACTTCCCGATTTTGAGGTAATTAAGGAAAAAGAAGACTTTGCAGATGTTGTGAACATTGCTGTTATGGTAAAGTCCGAGCTTTGCAAGGCATTCAGGGAAAAGCTCACCGATATTTCAAACGGACAGATAGAATTGTCGGAAGAAACAAATCTCGAGGCTGATTTCGCTTGAGAATTGTGCAGATATACAAACATTCAAAAACCTTTATGAAATATAGAGGTTTTTTCTGTTTTTATAACGTATATTGTTATAGAACGAAAAATCAGAGCACAGCAAGGAGAAATGATGCACACCTGGTCTAAAATGCGATGCAAACTTGAAAAAGAATATCTCGCCGAGTCGCTCAAAGGGCACATAACCTACTTTGCGACGTCGTACAGCAAATGTCCCGATCACGAGGGTCGGGCGGCGATACTGCTTGACGGCAAAGAGATCATCGAGGGCAGTTACCGTGAGCAATGGAGCAGCGGGAAGATCGCTCAGTTCCCCAGAGACGAAAAGTATGCGGACAGGCTCAGATATGAGTTCCCGTATATTGATGAAACAGCGGTAAAGCTCGGTCAGTTCGATCAGCGCTGCTTTTATTCTGCTTTTGGAGAATATGACAACCAGAGCATAGAAGAAAGCCTTGAAAGCGAAAATCTGCTTGTACGGATATTTGCAGTTCTCGACAGGCGTGTCGGGAAACGGCGGTTAGTGCGGCTTTATGAAGAGTGCAGTGATGACGATGAGATATTGCGCATGATGCTTCGCATCAGGATCCGGGCAGAAGGAATAGATACAAAGGAGTGAGGACATGCTCCCAAGAGAATATACAGAGGCGCTTGAAAAGCAGACGCTTTGCGAATATGCCTGCCTGAGCAGCGAGACAAAGGGGCGTGAGAAGCCGATTGAGCCGTGCGAGCTTCGCACCGAGTTCCAGCGTGACAGGGACAGGATACTGCATTGCAACTCGTTCAGACGTCTGAAGCACAAGACACAGGTCTTCCTCTCCCCTGCCGGCGACCATTACAGGACAAGGCTCACACACACGCTTGAGGTCGCTCAGATAGCAAGGACTATGGCAAGAGCGATGCGGCTCAACGAGGATCTTACGGAGGCTATCGCTCTCGGACATGACCTCGGACACACTCCGTTCGGTCACGCAGGCGAAAGGATGCTCGACAAGCTCAACCCGCACGGCTTCCACCACTACGAGCAAAGTCTGAGGGTCGTAGAGACACTTGAAAACAACGGTGAGGGATTGAACCTTACCTATGAGGTCAAAGACGGCATACTCAAGCATACGAATATGACTGCCGAGACAAAAGAGGGACAGATAGTCCGTCTGGCAGACGTTATCGCTTACATAAACCACGATATAGACGATTCGGTGAGGGCAGGTATTTTCAGCGAGAACGATATCCCGCAAAGCATCACCGACGTTCTTGGGCACTCAAAGTCACAGAGGATAACCACTCTTATTACATCTGTTATTGACGGCGGTGCGGAAAATATCGGTATGGACCAGCCTGTAAGGGAGGCTTACGAGGCGCTTCACAAGTTTATGTTCGACTATGTCTATACAAATCCGAAGTGCAAATCCGAGGAAACACGGGCGCAGGATATGATAGCGTATCTGTATCAGTATTATATCCTGCACATCGAGGCTCTGCCGACGCAGTATATGAACAACGCCTACAAATTCGGCGCTGATACGGCTGTTTGCGACTATATCGCAGGTATGACCGACAGCTTTGCAGTGCAGGCGTTCAAGGACCTGTTCATACCGAAAAGCTGGACAATGTACTGAAACAAATCAGAATTTGCCGCAGTGTTCCTGCCGGACAGCCGGGGGAAACCCTTTTGGAGAAGGTGAAAAGTTCAGAAAAGAGAGTGTGAGAGAAAAGCTTTCTTCAAGAGAATATCCTCAGTTATTCAACAAGAATACCGCAGTAAGTTCTAATTCATCACAGAGAAACTATGTATTCTCACAGATGGTGTAGCCGGGCTCGCACGCTCGGCGTGTTGCTTGATGTTTGCCGATGGCTCAAAAAAATTGAGCGGGTACGGCAAAAGATAGGTGAAGGGAAAGGGGATACTAAGGGGGAAACCGTGAGGGAAGAAAAGTCCGTGTACCGGCGCCGTAAGGCACGGCGTCCTGTTCTCCCTTATGGGTTTCCCCCTTAGACGAAACCCCTTAGCAGCGGAGCTGCTACTAAGTCTTAGTGGCTCGAACGGCAAATTCTGATTATAATCCGCACAAATAAATAATGTTTGTGCCCGAATGGGGCACACCGTCCTGTCGGACGCTCTGGGGGCGACCGGAAAGCCACCGAAAGTATTCTTGCCTCTTGCTTCTATTTTCTTGCATCTCGCAGGGGCACGCCCCTGCAAAATCTGATTTATACTTACAAATGAAAGGAGGGAAAGCAGATGGCTCTGCCGCAGGAATTTATCGAACGGCTCAAGGCCGCAAATCCCATTGAGGAGATAATGGACAACTATGTGACGCTCAAGCGCACAGGCAGAGATTACATTTGCCTTTGCCCTTTCCACAACGAAAAGACGCCCTCCTGTCACGTCCACACGGACAAGCAGTTCTTTCACTGCTTCGGGTGCGGTGCGGGCGGCGATGTTATAACGTTCGTTATGAAGTACCAGAACCTTGACTACTGGGAGGCGGTCAAGTGGCTGGCGGAACGGGCAAATCTGACTCTGCCAGACAACAACGGATACAACAGCAAAAAGGCAGAGAACAAAAAACGTATCTACGAAATGAACAAGGAGGCGGCAAGGTTCTTTTACTCGCAGCTGAAGACCGAAGCCGGAAAAGCCTGCCTTGATTATCTTATAAACAAGCGAAAGCTGTCGTTTGAGACGATAAAGAAATACGGAATGGGTTTTGCCCCGAACAGCTGGAACGCTCTCAAAAACCATCTGATGTCGCTGGGCTACACCGAAGACGAGCTTATCTCGGCTTCCCTTATCTCCCGTTCACAGCACAACACAAAGAATACATATGACTTTTTCGTGAACAGGGCTATGTTCCCGTTCATCGACCTCACGGGACACATCGTCGGATTCGGCGGGCGTGCGCTGTCGCCGGACGACAAGCGAAAATATCTCAACTCGAAGGATACTCCCTGCTACAGCAAGGAGGGCTTCCTTTTTTCACTGAATTTCGCCAAGAACGCCGCTGTCAAGGAGCGAAAGATAATACTTTGCGAGGGTAATCTCGACGTTATCTCGCTCAACCAGGCAGGGTTTGAAAATGCGGTGGCTTCCTGCGGAACGGCGCTTACCGACAGGCAGGCACGCTCTCTGACGCAGTACGCCGACCACATCATCATATGCTACGATGCCGACGAGGCAGGTCAGAAGGCTACCTCCAAGGCGATAAAGATACTCGACAACACCGGCTTCAAAACAACGGTCGTCAAGATAAAGGGTGCTAAGGACCCCGACGAGTTTTTGAAGCTTTACGGTCCGGTCAAGTTCAAAAGCCTGCTGAAAGGCTCGGAAGGCTCGATAGAATACGAGCTGAATAAATGCCGTGAGGGCATCGACACGGAAACGGACCTGGGGAAGATAGATTATCTGAAACGTGCGTACAGAGTGCTTGCGTCGCTAAGCTCCCCTGTTGAGCGTGACATCTATATTTCCAAGCTCGCAGACGAGACCCGGGTAAGCAAGGAGGCTATACGCCAGGAGGTCGAGAGCCTTCGCAGAAAGGCTTATAAAAAACAGGAGCAGATACAGTACCAGCGAATGGTCAGCTTTACGGACGTAAAACGTGACCCGATAAACCCGCAGGCTTACGAGCACAGGCGGGAGGCTGATGCGGAGGAGGGCTTGATATACTACATCTACGCCCACCCCGACAGCTGTGAAAAGGTATGCTCACGGATAAGCCCGCAGGAATTTGTGACCGATTTCAACAGACGTGTTTTTGAAAGTCTGACAAGCAAGATAAAGTCGGCGGACGATTACTCGGTCTCGACTCTCAATGCAGAATTTTCCCCCGACGAAATGGGCAGGATAATCGGTATGCTCGGAAAGTACGAAAAGCTCGGCGTTGACGAAGCGGTTTGCAGCGACTATATCGGAGTGCTCAAAAGCTACGCTCAGAGCAAGCAGATGGCAGACGCTGCTTCAAGTGACGAGAGCTTTATGAAGGCACTCGAGCAGATGAGAAACAGAAACGGTAATTAAACACATTGGATATAAAAATTAATTTATCAGATAGGAGAGCATTTTTTATGACTGACAAGAAGCAGATCATGGACAACCTTATGGAACACGGCAAGGCTGTGGGAAAGCTTACTACAAAGGAGATAACAGACGCTCTTGAAAAGCTTGACTACGACGTTGACCAGATGGACAATTTCTACGACACCTGTGCGAGCCTCAACATCGAGATCATCGACGATATCGTTGTAGACGACAATCTCGATATCTCAAATCCCGAGGAGGATATCGAGCAGACTGACGTTGACATCTCGCTTTCAACCGACGGCGTTGCTATCGACGACCCCGTAAAGATATACCTCAAGGAGATAGGCCGTGTCCCCCTGCTTACGAGCGAGGAGGAGATACAGCTTGCAGAAAGCATGGCAAGCAACAACGAAAAGGACGCTTCAAAGGCAAGAAAGAGACTTGCAGAGGCTAACCTCCGTCTTGTTGTATCGATCGCAAAGAGATATGTCGGGCGTGGCATGAGCTTCCTCGACCTTATCCAGGAAGGTAATATGGGTCTTATCAAGGCTGTCGAAAAGTTCGATTACACCAAGGGCTTCAAGTTCTCGACCTATGCAACATGGTGGATAAGGCAGGCTATCACAAGAGCTATCGCTGACCAGGCAAGAACTATACGTATACCTGTGCATATGGTGGAGACAATAACTAAGGTAAAGAAGGCTTCTTCTCAGCTGCTTCACAAGAACGGTCACGACCCGTCACCCGAGGAGATCGCAGAAGAGCTGGATATGGGCGTTGACAAGGTCAGAGAGATAATGAGGATCGCTCAGGACCCTGTTTCGCTGGAGACACCTATCGGCGAGGAGGAGGATTCTCACCTCGGCGACTTTATCCCGGACGACGATGCGCCCGCACCTGCCGAGGCTGCTTCTCTGGTGCTTCTCAAGGAGCAGATAAACCAGGTGCTCTCAACTCTGACAGAGCGTGAGGAACAGGTACTCAGACTGCGTTTTGGTCTTGAGGACGGCAGATCAAGGACTCTCGAGGAGGTCGGAAAGAAATTCAACGTTACCCGTGAGAGAATAAGACAGATCGAGGCAAAGGCTCTCAGAAAGCTCCGTCACCCAAACAGGAGCAACAAGGTCAGAGATTATCTCGACTAATAAAATATAAAGGAACAGGTACACTATATGTATATTACTCTGGAGACCGACTATGCTGTCCGTATCGTCTACGAGCTCTGCAAGAACGGAGAAAAGCTCGATGCGAAGACGATCTCGCTCAACACATCAGTTCCGCAGAGGTTCGCTGTGAAAATACTCAGGAAGCTGGTATCCATTGATCTTGTAAAGTCCTATCAGGGCGTTCAGGGCGGATATCAGATAAACAGAAAGCCAAAGGACATTTCTCTTAAAACTGTCGTTGAAGCGATAGAAGGTACATACTGCTTTTCAAGATGCCTTGCTCCCGACGGCGAATGCAGCAGAGGGGCAAGCGGCAGATGCTGCAATCAGCGTGCTTTTGCCGAGATAACGGAGCAGGTAAACAAGCTGCTGGAAAGCTACGATTTTGAGTATCTTTCAAAGGAACAGGCAGCGATAAGCAAGGAACTGGCTGCGAATGGACGAGCTAAAAGAACAAAGAACTGACAGATACTCGGTCGAAATAGACGAAGACGGCTACCCTGTTGAGGAGGAGCTTTACGATGAGCCTCAGCAGGAAAAGCCGAAAAAGAAAAGCCTGCTGAGAAAGCTCCTCATCAGGCTTATTGCTGTTTGTGCGGTGGTGTTGCTCATCGAGCTTGGGATACTGCTCTACACGGGGCAGATATGGTTCAACGAGCCGAGAAAGAAGGATTATCCCGTGCGTGGACCGATAATGGACGACGGCGGCGGGGAGATATACTGGTCCAAATTCCCCAAGCAGAATATCCAGATGTGCTATCTGCGTGCGACGAAATCGACGGACAGCGCAGACAAGAGCTTTGAAAAGAACTGGGCGGCTTCAAAAGGCTCGGGGATGCCTGTCGGGGCTTTGCACATTTTCTCGCTTCGGGCAAGCGGCAAGGAACAGGCGGAGAACTTTCTTTCGGCTGTGGGTGACCTTACAGGGCGGCTCACGCCCGCTGTTGAGGTCAGTCCGAACATCATCGAAAAGATATTCTCCCACGGTGTGAACGAAGTCGGCAGCGACCTGCGGGAATTTGTAGACACGGTAAAACAGAGCTGCGGTGTCACGCCGATAATCAAATGCTCCTCATACGCCTATGACAAGTACATCAGAGGTGAGTTTTCAGACTGTATGATATGGTATGAGAGCCTGTTCAGCGAGCCGGACGGAGATGTGGACTGGACATTCTGGGAATACACGAGCAGATACAGGCTTGAAAGCTTCGACAATTCAAAAAAGTACCTGCATATGAGCGTTTACAGACACAGTGAAAAGGATTTTGAAAAGCTTATAATAACACCAAAAGATACCTGATGCAAAAGCGTCGGTATCTTTTTTTGTTTCAATAGGGGGCTTCGCTTGCTGCGGCATCAGCTCTCAGCTGTCGCCTCGGTCGTTGCTTATGCTGCTCACGGTTATCCACCGGACGCCTGCAGCCTAAGAGGCGGGGGCATAGGTCGTGGTTCAATAAGGGGCATAGGTCGTGGTTATAAAGCATATAGATAAAAAAACAGAGCAGGATAGGTGTCCTGCTCTGTTCAAAAAGTCGTTATTACTTTTTACCAAGCTCAGCTGCGCACTTCTCGCAGACTGTTCTTCCCTTGAACTCTATAACGCCGTCAGCCTCACCGCAGAAAATGCAGGCTCTCTGGAACTTTTTAAGAATGATCTTATCGTCATCCGTATAGATCTCAACTGCATCCTTAACAGCGAGGTCATAAGTTCTTCTGAGCTCGATCGGCAGTACGATTCTTCCGAGTTCGTCGATCTTTCTTACAATACCTGTTGATTTCATAAAAACATCCCCTTATGCACGAATATTACACAAAACTGTTTTAAACTTCGTTTGCATCTATATTATAACAGAACAATTACAAAAAATCAAGTGTTTTCACTCAATTTTCATAAATTATTATCTTTGTGTTTTTCAGATAAAAATGCTGTACTGGAGGCGGTCGGTCTGATCGGGATAATTGCGGCGGTAATGTGCGCATTTTCGGTGATATGTTCTGTCGTTCACGGCGACACTCAGCAGCTGTCCTCAGCGGCTGCGCAATCGTGCGGCGAGGCGGTAAAGCTTGCTTTGAGCCTTGCGGGGACAATGGCTCTGTGGGGCGGGCTTATGCAGGTGGCTGACAAGGCAGGGCTGACACGGATCTTTGCGAGGCTGCTCAGCCCTGTAACGAGGCTTCTTTTCAAGGACTGTGACGAAAAAACGATGAAGGCTGTTTCGATGAACATAACATCGAATATGCTCGGGATAGCCAATGCGGCGACACCGCCCGGCATAGCTGCGGTAAAGGGAATGTACAAACACGGCGGAAAGTATATGAAGCGCAATATCGCTATGCTGACGGTGCTCAACACGGCTTCGGTACAGCTCATACCGACGACGATAGGAACTATGCGTGCTTCTCACGGCAGCACGGCACCGTTTGAAGTGACTGTACCGATACTTATAGTTTCATTTGTTTCGGCGTTTGCCGGCTGTCTGACGGTATATGCGCTGAGTCTCGGGAGAAAAAGCGATGCGCATAGGTGATATTCTTGTACCGGCTGTTGTGACGCTTATCCTTCTGGCGGGAGTTTACAGGGGCGTTGACATAGTCCGTGAGTTTTCCGAGGGCGCAAAGGAAAGCCTGACGACGGTAATTGACATACTTCCCTCTCTGATACTGCTTATGACGGCGGTGGGGATGTTCTCGGCTTCGGGTGCGGTGGACATTATCGCAAACGTGCTCTCCCCTGTCACGTCTTTTCTCGGCTTTCCGAGGGAATGTGTGAGTCTTGCGCTTATAAGACCCGTTTCGGGAAGCGGTGCACTGTGTACACTCGAGGACATTCTTTCCAGAGTTTCTCCCGACAGCTTCACGGGCAGAGTTGCAAGCGTTCTTATGGGCTCGACCGAAACGACCTTCTACACTATATCGGTATACTTTGCCTCGATACGCCGCAAGGCTTACCCTATCGTTTTTGCGGGAGCCTGCTTTGCTGATATTTGCGGATTTGTGCTGTCTGCGATGATAGTGCGTCTGATAATGTGATAGTGCCGTCCCGACTGTGTTCCCGGTCGTGGACGGTTTTTTGTATGCGGGATAGAAAAGCCAATTATCCTGTGGAAAGACGGCTTTTTTTCGTGATTTTTGCTATTGACTTTATATATGTGGTATGATAAAATGAAATTTGTGACAAATTATTTGAGATCAGTACAAGCTCAAGCTGAGTATTTACGGTAAGGGGAATTATAAAATGGACATGACGACCGCTTTTTCGTGGTTTTCCGGTTTTCAGGAGTCTTTTGAAAAAACATTTATCCGTGAGGACAGATACAAGCTTTTCATCGACGGTATACTGCTTACCCTGAAGGTATCGCTCCTTGCGGTAATTATAGGAATAATCATCGGATTTATCATCGCACTTTGCAACCTTTCAAAGCATCTTCCGCTGAGGCTTATCGGAAAGGTCTACACAGACGTTATCAGAGGAACTCCCTCGGTCACACAGCTGATGATAATCTACTTCGTTATCTTCGCAACGGTAGACCTTGAGAAATGGATAATCGCTGCGATAGCGTTCGGCATAAACTCGGGTGCTTACGTTTCAGAGATAATCCGAGCGGGTATAATGTCCATTGACAAGGGGCAGACCGAGGCAGGTCGCTCGCTGGGCCTCAACGGCAGGCAGACGATGATGAAGATAGTTATCCCGCAGGCGCTCAAAAACATCTTTCCTGCGCTTTGCAACGAGTTCATCGTGCTTATCAAGGAAACGGCTATCGTCGGATACGTCGGACTTATGGATATCCAAAAGGCAAGCGACTTTGTAAAGAGCGCTACCTTCGAGGCTGCTATGCCGCTTCTTGCAACGGCAGTCATCTACTTTGTGATAATCAAGATACTTACGATCTGTCTCGGACTTCTTGAAAAGAAGCTGAGAAAATCGGACGCAAGGTAACGGAAAGGCAGGCTGACGGTAATGATAAGGGTTAACAATCTCAAAAAGACCTTTGGCGAGCTTGAAGTGCTCAGCGGGATAAACGAACATATCCGCAAAGGCGAGGTCGTTGTTGTTATCGGTCCTTCCGGCTCGGGAAAAAGCACATTCCTCAGATGTCTCAATCTGCTGGAGACGCCGACAGAGGGCGAGATATTCATTGACGACGAGAAGATAAACGACCCAAAGGTCGATGTAAACAGGATAAGACAGAAAATGGGCATGGTGTTTCAGCATTTCAATCTGTTCCCGCACCTGACTATTCTGGGCAACATCACGCTTGCACCTGTTATGCTCAAAAAGATGACCAAGCAGCAGGCTCACGACAAGGCTCTGGAGCTTCTTGCAAAGGTAGGGCTCGAGGACAAGGCTGACGCTTATCCCGCACAGCTCTCGGGCGGACAGAAGCAGCGTGTGGCTATTGCGAGGGCGCTGGCTATGGAGCCGGAGATAATGCTGTTTGATGAGCCAACATCGGCACTTGACCCTGAAATGGTCGGTGAGGTCCTTGATGTTATGAAGGGGCTTGCCAATACAGGTATGACTATGGTCGTGGTAACTCACGAAATGGGATTTGCCAAGGAAGTGGGCACGAGGCTTTTGTTTATGGATCAGGGTATCGTAATGGAAAGCGGAGTTCCGAAGGATATCTTTGAGAACCCGCAGAACGAGAGGACACAGAAATTCCTGAGCAAGGTGCTCAAATAAAGTTTATCGGGCAGGGATCTGCCTTATGATAAAAATAAAGTTAAGGAGTAATGCGTTATGAAGAAGTTTACAAAAATCCTGAGCACTGTTGTTGCTGCGGCTCTCATGGCTGTAACATTTACTGCCTGCGGCGATTCCAGCAGCACAAGCGACGGCAAGAAGGGCTCTATCAAGTTCGGTACGAATGCCGAGTTCCCTCCTTTTGAATTTGTTGCATCAAAGGGTGTTATCGGTGAATTCGACGGTATCGACATGGCTATTGCAAAGCAGATAGCTGAGGACAACGACAAGGAAGCTAAGATCGAGAATATGGAATTCGATTCTCTGCTCGTTGCTCTTGACAACGGCAAGATCGACGCTGCTATCGCAGGTATGACTGTTACAGACGAGAGAAAGGAAAAGGTTGATTTCTCTGAAACATACTACAATGCAAAGCAGGTAATGATCGTTAAGGAAAGCTCGGATATCGCTAAGGCATCTGATATGGCTGACAAGAAGATCGTTGTTATCCAGGGCTACACAGGTGAGACCTGCGTAAAGAAGCTGGGCTACGCTTACCAGTCATTCAAGAAGGGCACAGAGGCTATCATGGAGCTTGTAAACGGCAAGTGCGACGTTGTAGTTATCGACTCTGCAACTGCTGACAAGTACGTTAAGGACAACGAGGGTCTCAAGATCGTTGAGGACAACACAGAGTTTGAAAACGAGGAATATGCTATCGCTGTCAAGAAGGGCAACAAGGAGCTTCTCGACCAGATAAACAAGACCATCAAGAAGATGAAGGACGATGGCAAGATCTCTGAGCTTTCTGCTAAGTACGCTGATGTAACAGACACAGACAGCTCGTCAGAGTCCAAGTAAGAATCACAAGTTGCAATAACTCTTTTCAGGCTGAACCTGATCAATACGAAAAGACAAATGCATTTATGGAATTTCTGAAATCTATCGGACTGCAAAGAGCAGAGATAGAGTACAAGGACATGATACGATATGTTGATGAGATAATGAAATTTCAAAGCGACGATGAATAGCCAAGCGCCCAGTCGGAATGATCCGGCTGGGCGCATTTTGTTCAAGATGCGGAAAATTTGACGGTTACGGTTATCAGACCAATGCGTACAAAAATCTTTTTATCATCTTTATTTTTCTGATCTGCTTGTTTCGGTAATTATTGCGTTACTTTGGATAATCGAGTCCTCATATATTATTTTTCCGATACTCTCTGCTGTTATTTTGCCGGACATTGGATTTTTGACTGAGTCGATATGACCTTTTATTTCAGCCTCAACATCAGAATACTCAAATGACAGGTCGCATTCCTGCATCTCGCAGTCTATCAGTTTAAGATCCTTGCAGTAGCAAAGCGGTTGAGTGCCGATGATCTTACACCTTTTCAAAGTAAGTCCCTCAGAGAACCACGCAAGATACTCGCCTTTAACGACTGAGTCTGTCACTGTAACATTTTTAGCGTGCCAGAATGCGTCTTTTGTATCAAGAACAGAATCCTTTATCACTAAGTTTTGGACATACTGAAAAGAATACTTTCCTTTGAAATCAAGGTGGCTTATTTCGATATTCCCGGCATCAAGAAATATGTATTCGGATATGATTTTGCTGTCTGAGATCTTTGTATTATCAGTCTTCCAGCCGAATTCCACAGATTTGATCCTACAATTGCGGATAACGGTATTTTTGCATTCACGCAAAGCCTTTACACCACAAATATCAGTATTTTCGATGATTCCGTCATCTGAATACCACAGCGCTGCCCTCGTCTTTTCATCAAGCTGAGAGTTGCGCAGTTCATATTTTTTTGCATGCCATATAGGATAGCGCAGCGAGAAAGTGCAGTTATCTATAATGATATCACGAGTCTCTTTGAGTACAGATTCGCCGTCAGCAGGTCCTGCAAAGGTGCAGTCTTTAACAAGCGTATTGCGGATATTGTATAGTGCTCTTTCGTTGTCATATGTCATATTTTCTAAAAGATTCATTTGCTTTTCTCCTGATGTTATATTTTTTCGAGAGGGTACTTTTTCGATGGAGGAGCATATCGTTTCGCCAATGCGGACATATCGCTCTCGGAAATCGGGACAAATACATTTTGCATATTCCACACAAGGTGTGAGATGCTTGATGTTTTGAATATGGTCACGATGTCTTTGTTCCTTACGACAAATGACAGCATCAATGATTCCGGAGTTTTCTGCTCTTTGTCGGCGATTGTTTTTACAAGCTCATCATTTGCAACTGCCGTTCTTGCCTCATAACTGTTGCAAAGCGGAGAGTATGCAATGATAAGTACATCATGCTCCCTGCACCACGGTATGAGATCATATTCCGCACCACGCTGCGAAATGTTGTAAAGTATCTGGTTGCAGAAACAGTTTGAGCCGTTTTTGCATGAGAAAAGCTTCTCCATTTCATGAGTATCAAAATTGGAAACGCCCCAATGCCGTATCAGTCCGGACTGGACAAGGCACTCCATATTATCTACCATATCCTGCATATCAACACCGCTTTTCCAGTGAAGAAGGTATAGGTCGATATAATCTGTACCCAATCGTTCAAGTGACTTCTGACAGCATTCACGGTATAATCCCTTTTGTGCATTTGAAGGGAGTATTTTATCAACGATAAAAAGCGAACGGCGGTCATATTCATTAATGATACTGCCGAGTATCTGCTCGCTCAGTCCGTTGCCATACATCTCAGCAGTGTCCAGCAAAGTCATACCAAACTTGTCAAAACCATATCCGAGCGTTTTTAATTCAGCTGATTGTTCAGAGCTTCCGAACCTGTATGTCCCGAATCCGATAAGTGGGATCCGTTCTCCTCTGTGGGTCAGATATTGCATTGAATACTCCTTTTGTCATTGAATTTCGCATTTTCTGTTTGCATCTCGCAGAGTTCCGGTTATCGGGCAAATTAAAGAATGCGACATCATTATATTGCGCAGAATCATGAATAATCATGTCAAATTTTTTATTATTATAGCACAAATCATCTGATTCTTCAAGTAGGAAAATAATAAACAATGACAACCCTTCGCATATATGGTTTTTAGTTTAAGAAGTTAATAATATGCTCAAAATGCCAAGTAAATACTCGGATTTTTAGTAAAAAAAAGAATTGCCATTCAAAGAATATCCTGCTATAATTACTTTAGGATAATTAAGTAAGATTTGCTTAATATTTACGAGGTTTGATAATATGTCTAAACGGATACTTTCGCTAATCATGGCTGTTTCAATGCTATTTGGTTCAGCTGCTTTGCTGCCTGAGGACACATTCTCGTTTGAAACAAGTATTACTGCGAGTGCGGATTCTTCGGGCGATTTTGAGTATATGACCAAAGAAGATGCGTGGGGTGAGCATATTAAGACTAATTCATTTAACGAAAGTGTTATAAAGTATCATTATAGTTTGTTGGGTTATTATTATGATAAAAGCGGATGGATGTGGTCAGATTCATGGTGTATTTCAGATAAGTTGTTTGAATGGTTGGATAGTAATAACTGTCGATATAAAAACATAGCTTATAGGATAAACAAATCTAGTTTTAGCAGTCAAGTCTATTTTTGTATAATCAATAATTTGATTAAACCTGGGGATCTTCTGTTTTTTTCACATAGCGAAAATGGTAAGTATACACATACTGTCTTTGTAGAAAGTATTGACAAAGAAAAAAACACTATTACTATTTTACAACATGGGAACGAGGATAAAGATGGACATAGAAAAGCAGTAAATATTGAATTGTTTAATAAAAACGGATATGATCATTGTATGCTTGTTCATTTTTATTTCAATTTAAAGTGAGGTGTATTATGGATTGTCGAAAGAAAGCATTGATAATTTGTATTATATTATCAGCGCTTGTTTTAGCAAAGTGTTCATTGATAGATGAATCATCAATATCTGTTGAGGAACATTACAACTATGAACACAGGGAATTTATTGATAGAACAGATGCAAATACAAAAGTATATACTGATTTTTCAAACGAATGCATAATAGACAATGCAGATGTTTACAAGCTTGCTTGTGTTCTTATTGAAAATTCCGTTTGCAAGAGCTACGAGGATTGTTCAAACAAGGAGAGCATGAGCAAAGAAATCTATGAAAGCATGAAAACCGCTACTATCCAAGGGCAGCAATACATTGACAAATCGTTCAAATACGAGATAAAATGCATAAGGCACTGTAATGACAAACTGGAGGTAGAATATCTCAGAGGGATAAAGTATACTGTTGACAGCAAGGTCGAACAGATGGAATCCAAGACGGAGGCTCCCTGTTATATCTGTATGAAGTATATGGATAACAAATGGGTGGTCGAGTATTATGATTATCCAAAAGGACATGGATAAATGGTGGCTCTGCGAAAAAAACTCTGTAAATTCAAAAACTGTTATTAAGTTTATGAAGGTGAAACTATAACAATGAGAAAAATAAAAAAATACACTTTTATAGTGCTTCTTTTAGGGGTGCTATTTCTGCCTTTTATATTGCTATTGTTTGCTTTTATGATTGATACAACAGACAGAACTG
>CADAES010000043.1 GCA_902786975.1 uncultured Ruminococcus sp. | reverse complement strand
CACCGAAAGACTAAGATGACCGCTTCTCGTCTGTCGCCTCGGTCGTTGCTTATGCTGCGCATAGGTGTCCACCGGACACCCGCAACCTAAGAGGCGGGGACATAGGTCGTGGTTATTCTGTTCGCAGAGCGATGACGGGGTCTTTCTTTGCCGCACGCTTTGCGGGGATAAATCCGCCTATTACCGTCATTGCCACACTTATCGCTATAAGCACCGCACTGTAAAGCAGCGGCAGCCGTGCCGTCACATCGACATCGCCCGCAACACGCCTTATTACAGAGTTTATCGGTACTATCAGTATCTCCGAAAAGATTATACCCATAACGCCCGCACACAAACCGATGATGAACGTTTCGGCGTTGAACACCTGCGAGATGTTGCGCTTTGACGCACCCAGCGCTCGGAGTATTCCTATCTCCTTTGTGCGTTCAAGCACGGAGATATGAGTTATTATACCTATCATTATGCTCGAAACGACCAGCGACACCGCAACGAACGCTATCAGCACATATGTTATCGCATTGACCATAGATGTTATCGACTCGGTTATAAGCGCAACGTAGTCGGTATAGGTTATGCGCTTTTCCTGCGTAACGGTGGTGTTGTATTCCTCGATACACTCGTTTATCCTGTCCTTGTCCTCAAAGCTGTCGCAGTAGATGTTTATCGCAGACGGCGAATCGAGGCTGACTTTTCCGAAGGTATCCATATTGTCGTTATAGGTCGCACCTGCGATGTACTCGTCGTAGATATCTACGAGGAAAGGTTCGCTCTGCTTTGATGCGAGCCACATATCAAGCATCTTTGCCATTGCGTTCTCGTCGGTGATCTGTCCGCCTAAGTCGAAGCCGCCGATATACTGAGCCATTGTGAAAAGGCTCGCCTTGTCGCCGACGCCGAGAGAGGAAATATACTTTCGTGCATCTCTTATCTTTGACTCGTTGTCCGCCGCATCGAACTTCATTCCCGTAAGCACGTTCACGTCCTTTGAAGCCTCCTGCGCCCTGACGACCTCGCTTTGATCGGTGTGCTCGATGATATGCTCTGTCAGCAAAGCCGTGTAGCCTATTGCCGAGTCAATGCCGACCTTGATGCCCTCCTTTGCCTTGACGATGCCCGATATCGTAAGCGGTATCGCCCTGCTCAGAAGTTTCTTCTCGTCAAGCTCGCTGACAAGCGTATAGTTTCCGTTGTTTCCCTTTTCGTACCTGTCGCAGGCGGGCACAAGATAGAACGTTCTTCCGCAGACCTCCTCGTAGCTGAACATCTGCTCGTCTATCTCATCGCCTGCCTTTATCTTTTCCGAGGTATCCTTGTACTCCTCCGCCGTGATTATGCCAAGCTGGTAAAGCGCCTCGGCGGACACCGAGCTTCCCTCGTCCAGCACAAGCACGACCTGGTCGTACTTGCTGCACCACTGCCCATGGACAAGCTCGTAATTGTTGATTATTGCGTTGCTGACACAGCTGCTTCCCATTCCACGCATTATCTCGGTGAAATTCTCCGCACCCGAGCCTGCGCTGCCGTTGAGCGATGCAAGGACAGAGGACGGATTTGCGGCAGTCTTCGCTCTTTTTGAGACTTTGTTCTCACCGATGTTGTCGGGGTTGGCGCTGCTGTTTATCAGCCTTCCCTTGCTGTCACGGCTGAACACCTCAAAGTTAAGGTCGTAGGTGTAGATTATCCCGTTCTCACCGATGTATTTTTTGATACTGCTATTGGGATCGTCAAGATACTTCTTGAACGACGTGAGGTCGTTGTCCATTATGCTGGAACGCCGTGACTGCCTGCGTTCGAGCTTGCTGTAGCTGACGTATACTGCGCCGTCGTGCATTTTCTCGTTGTCCTTCAGCTCGTTGCGCTTGCTTATCATAGCGTTGAGGTCCATCGCACGGCTGGTTATCGTTATCGGGTAGGAAAGCATCGTTTCCTTTTGCTTTTCATAGATATATGTATTCACGCCCGTTGACAGTGCAAGTATCAGAGCGATGCCGATAATGCCGATAGAGCCTGCAAACGAGGTGAGTATCGTTCTTCCCTTTTTGGTGCGAAGATTGTTGAAGCTGAGTGCGAGCGAGGTGCGAAAGCCCATTTTTGCCTTGCCGAGCCTCTCTGCTTTTTTCGGCTCTTTGGGCTCGGGTAGATACGGGTCGCTGTCGTCGGTCACCCGTCCGTCTTTGAGCTTGATTATTCTTGTCGCATACTCGTCGGCAAGCTCGGGGTTGTGCGTGACCATTACAACGAGCCTTTGCTTTGCGACCTCCTTCAGAAGCTCCATTACCTGTATAGACGTCTGCGAATCCAGCGCACCCGTCGGCTCGTCGGCAAGCAGGATATCGGGGTCGTTCACAAGCGCTCTTGCGATAGCGACTCTCTGCATCTGCCCTCCCGAAAGCTGATTGGGACGCTTGTGCATCTGGTCGCCCAGCCCGACATCTTCAAGCGCTTTTTTCGCACGCTTTCTTCGCTCGCTTCGTGACACCCCGCCGATAGTAAGTGCGATCTCGACGTTTGCCAGCACCGTCTGGTGCGGTATCAGATTATAGCTCTGGAACACGAATCCCACCGCATGGTTTCGGTAAGCGTCCCAGTCCTTGTTCTTATATTCCTTTGTTGAAACAGAGTTTATCAGCAGGTCTCCGCTGTCGTATCTGTCAAGCCCGCCGATGATGTTCAGAAGTGTGGTCTTTCCGCTTCCCGACGGTCCGAGAACCGCAACGAACTCGCTGTCACGCAGGTCGAGACTGACCCCGTCGAGAGCCTTCTGCACAAGTTCGCCTGTCTTATACTGCTTGGAAACATCTCTTATCTGAAGCACTGTACATCTCCCCTTTCCCGAATTTAATATACCATACACCCAGCATCAAGTCAACAATTATTACAAAGAAAAACGATGCCTGCTTTTTGAGCAGACATCGGTAGTTTTTCGTCAATGGTCGCTGTGTTCAGCGTGAGCCGTGCTTCTTTCCGGGGTGAGTCTTGTAGAAAAGCTCCTTCTGAGCGTACATATCCTCGTCGGCAGAGTGCATAGACTCTCTTATGCTCCCGACCGTTCCGAGCGCCATACCCACGGCAAAACAGACACCGTCCGGCTCGCTGACCGCTGCACGGAAATCATTGACCTTCTTTTCAAAGGCTTCCCTTTCAGCGCCCATAACGAACACCGTAAATTCGTCGCCGCCCGCACGGTATATCTCGTCGTCGGGAAAATGCTTCTGCATTGAAATAGCTGCATTTTTCAAAAGCAGGTCGCCCGCAAAATGCCCCTGGCTGTCGTTGACCTGTTTGAGACCGTTAAGGTCTGCAAAGACGATGCCGACAGACCTGTCTCGGTACCTTCTGTTCTCGCCGCTGACAAAGCTGTCAACACGGTTGTTCAAAGCGTTGCGGTTGAGGACGCCCGTAAGAAGGTCCTTGGAGCTGAGCACCTCGAGCCTGTTGAACAGCTGATAGTTAGCTATCTCCGATGCGAGAAAATATGTGGTGAGCTCCAGCATCTCCTTTATCTTCACCGTTTGCGATACATCGAAATTTATAGCCCAGATATAACCGAGCGTTTCGTCACGGTATCTCAGCGGGAAAAGGACAATGCTCTTTGCGCCCGCAGGCTTCATGGAATTGTACCAGACGGGATTTGTCTTTTCAAGGTACTCCCAGTCGTGCTGGTCTTTTATAATAACGCAGGTGTTTCCGCCGATAGTGCCGTGCCACGTTTCGACCACGTCGAAGAAATCATCGTTTACATATTTCTTCATTGATAAAAGATCCGTAGTCTTGCTCAGCGCCTCGCAAAGCACAGAGCACTTTCTCTGACCGAAATCCGAAAGCAGTATACAGCAGTGCCCCGCATCGCAAAGGTCACGGATATCACCGATCACATCGTTGACTGCGGACATAAAGCTGCTCGAGCCTCTGAGCTTCATACATATCTGAAGCACCTTTGCCGCTGCGTCCGGAGAGATGGTGCTCATCAGCGAGTAGTTGGGAGATTCCGTGAACGAGCGCAGATAAGCGCAGTAGCCGATATTCTCCCTGTCCGACTTGAGCGGTATCACCGTAAGATACATCCACGACGGCATTTTCTCGGGACGGGTGTAGGTGTGCAGAGTCTCGCCGAGTATCGCACTGCGATAGCACATATCCTCAAAATTCAGGTCCTTTGGGATATATCTCTCATAGGGCTGGTCGGGAACAAACTCGTTTCTGTAAGCAGACTCAGAGTCGTTCTTTTTGAAAGGATCCTCAAACGAACTGATAAACGCAGAATTTGCAGTTACAAGGCGGATATTACCGTAAGTGCCGTCGGGGAACCTCTCGACCGATACTATGCAGGCAATAGGTTTGAATTGCTCTGAAAACGCTCTGAGGTCGCAGTCCATCTGAACATCTCCTTTCTTTCCCGATGAAAGTTCACTTTTCTTAAGCATACCACAGATCGCACAAAAAGTCAATCAGCAGCGCATCGTATTTTTACAGCCCGTCACCGCACTCAGTCACAGATCTATCTGCCCTTACAAAAAAAGAACCGTGCGGCTCTCGGGTCCGCACGATCCTGTATAGTTAGGGGTAATCTGATAATTTTGATAAAATGTGTGTCTCACAGCATTTCAGGGTTTCATCAGGATCGGCTGCTGTGAGGTCACCGTCCCTTGAGCAAGCTTTCATTGTTTTCATCTCCTTTGGTTTATTTTGGGGAAATTAATTGTTTGGAGTAAAGATTAGTTTAGGAAATTATTACGGGGTGTTTCATTGTTTCAGGATTTGTGATGCCGATGTCCGTGTTACGGTCATTTCGTATGTAACTGCGAACGTCATAGCCGTATCTTCATTGTGCTCTCTCCTTTTTTGTTTACTTTGTTTTCTCTTTCTTTTGTTTTTTCTTTCTTTTGTTGTGTTTTTCGTTTGTGTTGTTTTCTTTCTGTGTCTATAATATAACATGCTTACGCACAGATTTCAACAGACAATGATCTTGCGATCTGTAGCTTAAGCAATACTCCCGGCTGTTTGTGTAGCAAAAGCTACAGATCAAAGCAGAATTGTAGCCTTAAATTTTCTTAACCGAGGCAGATTCCCGCACAAAAGCAACAACAGCCCCGGACGAATGGTAAACGTCCGAGGCTGATGATCTTCAAAATCTAAGCTCTGTTTATCCGGGTCACTTTATCAAGCTTTCCAACGCCGCAAACAAAGCTTCATTATCTATCGGTTTGCTGAGATGTGCATTCATTCCCGCCTGCAAGCTGCGCTGAACATCCTCGTCAAACGCATTCGCAGTCAATGCGATGATCGGTACAGTTTCTGCATCTGCACGGTCGAGGGAACGGATCATTTGTGTTGCTTCCAGTCCGTCCATCTCCGGCATCCGGATATCCATCAGGATCGCATCATAATACCCGACTTCACTTTCAATGAATTTGTCTACTGCGATCCTGCCGTTTTCTGCATGATCGACATTGATCTCACGCATATCAAGGACCATTTTCATAATATCTGCATTGATCGGAACATCCTCTGCAAGCAGAATGTTTCTGCCCTTCAGCTCTGTCTGACGAGCCGGTTCTTTGAACGGATTTTTCCTGCGCAGTGCGATACGGAATTCCTCTATCACATTGGAAGCAAACAGCGGCTTGGCAATAAAGCTGTCCACACCGGCATTGACGGCTTCGTCAAGAACATCGTCCCACTTATACGCAGTGATAATAATGATCGCAGATTCATGGCCGACGATCTTTCTGATCTCCCTTGTTGTTGCGATGCCGTCCATATCGGGCATTTTCAGATCGATCAGGATCAGATTATACGGATTCTGCCTTGCGTGATGCAGTTTTACCATTTCAAGCGCATCAAAGCCGGAATAAGCGACTTCACAAGCGATACCGATATTCTCAAGCACCAGCTTTGCGTGTTCGCAGGCAACGGGGTCATCATCCACGACAAGCACCGTCAGCTTGCTCGGATCGATCTCTCCCTCAGCGCTGTCACCGCCCGTATGATCGGACGTCAGCAGCGTGACTGCGACAGTAAAGACAGTTCCCTCGCCTTTTTTGCTATGCACATCGATATTGCCGTTCATCATCTCGACGATATTTTTCGTGATCGCCAGTCCCAGGCCGGAGCTTCCGTATTTGTTGGTTGAGGAACTGTCTTCCTGGCTGAATGAATCAAACAGGTGCGGCAAAAACTCCTCGCTTATGCCGATGCCGGTGTCCTTGACTGTAAAACGCAGCGTTGCGTTGCGCTCAAACTGCGCTGCTTTTTCGACTATCAGGTCAACTGACCCGCCTGCGGGCGTGAACTTGACAGCATTACCGAGAATGTTGATGAGTACCCGTTTCAGCTTCATGGCATCGCCGATATAGTAATCATCGGCCGTGCCGTTCATGCGGCAATTATATTGCAGTCCATTTTCTATGCACTGACCGCTGAACATCGTATTGATCTGTTCGAGAATCTCTGAAAAAGAGAATTCCTCATTTCTCAGTATCAGCCTGCCCGATTCGATACGGCTCATATCCAAAATATCATTGATGAGGCTGAGAAGATGATTTGCCGAATCACCGATCTTTTCAAGATACTCTCTGGTCTGTGCAGAAATATCCGGATCGCTCAATGCGATGCTGTCCAGTCCGATGATCGCATTCATCGGTGTACGGATCTCATGGCTCATGTTGGAAAGGAACAGAGTTTTTGCTTTGCTTGCTTCCTCTGCCGCCGTGAGCGCATCGCTCAGCGCCTGGCTCTGTGCCATCTGTTCCCGCATTTCACCGTCGATATCCGTAAATCCTATCCCGATCGCATGGGCTCTGTGATCCTCACGGTTTTCGGCACGGCGCACGCCTGCGATACGCAGCATTTCATAGCTTTCCTTGCCGTCGTTGACGATAAGATAGCGATAAGACAGTATCAGCTCGTGCTCAAGTCTGCTCCTGATCATTTCCGGATCAATAAACCGCAGGAAGCCTTCACGATAGCTCTCTGCGACCCGCTCATCTGCATACCGCTTGAAAGCATCTTCAAACTTGAATGTGTCACCGACCTGCGGTCCCTCGTCAGGTTTCACGGAAGAACGGTAGCAGACGCAGGTATCCTTATCGAGGTCGGCATAGTATACGCTTCTGTAATCCGATGCCATTGCCGTGATCATATAGTCCTGCTCTGTACGCAGGCGTTCCTGCTCCAGAAGCTGATCCTGTAATTCGAGCCGATGCTCAAGCTCCTCCTGCTTGATACGGTTTTCCGTTTGTGCTGTCTGCTTTTCCAGCGCCAGCTGCGCCGTACGCTTTCCCTGCCGATACAGAATGACGAACAGCATGAGCAGTACAAAAGCTGTCAGGAACGTCTGAAAAAGACTTCTGACGATGATACCGTTTGAAACAGAATTGATCTTGTCACTGATAACGCTTTCTCGTATCAGATAGGTCAGCATCCAGTCTGTTCCGTCTATGCGGATATATGACAGCGTCTCTGTGATGCCGTTATAGGTAAATGTAACATAGTTGCTGCTGCCGTTCTCAAAATCCTTCCTGACCTTATCGGCAGAATCGTCCCCTTCGTACTCGGCGTGCTCCAGCGCATCGAGAAGATTGCTCTCACTTGCCAGACCGCCAAGGACCATATCTGTCAGCGCAACGCCATCTTTTGTGTAGATATTGCAAAACGTCGTATCGTTATGATCCGAGCTGAGGGAAACGCCCTTGAGCATCGTTTTCATATCTATCTCCATAAAGCAGGCTGTGAATTCATGTGCGCCCATAGACACGCCGCTGACAGGAACAGCGATGATGACCTTCTTGCTTTTGCCGTTTGGATCCTTCAGGGTTATCTGCGGCTTCGTCAGATGGAGATAGTCGAAATTATAATCCGCAATATCGTTTTGCGTTCCGGTGGACGTAAAGATCAGACCGTCCTTATCTACAAAGGCAAACTTTTCAAGCGTGTACAGCTTCTTCATTTTTGACTGATACGCCTGCATATGCTCGGCATCGCTGAAATCCTCATCGGTCATCAGTCCCAGCGCAGTGCTGAGGTCATCGATATTCTGTTGCAGCGCCGACGAAACGACCTGCCCACGTCTGCCCGCCAGCTCATCGAGATACAACAGGCTGACAGAATTGACTGCCTTTTCCGTATCCTGCCTTGCACGCTGACCGGTCCAGAAGGTACCTATCACCAGTATCAGGGCTATGAGCACCCCTCCGATGACAACGCTCTTATAATTGTGCCGTGTTTTTTCTTCTTTCATGATCCCGATACCGTTTCTTTACAGACTGCACAGTTTTTCAAACTGTGCCTTTGCTTGCGTAAGCAGCTCTGTATAATCCGTATCGCTTCTGCTGCGCAGCAGCTCAGTCATCTCTATGATCGGTCCCGACAGCGGTGTCAGCGAAAGATTGGTATACATACCTTTTAATGCGTGTGCTGTTTCAAAAGCAGCATCAAGATCCTTCTTCGCAAGCTGTTCTTCCAGCACAGACAGCCGCACATCCTCCGTCACCTTACCGACACACATCAGATAGAACTCCTCTTTTCCCATACAGCGGACAAGTCCCTCATCAACTTCGGCACCGAATTCTCTCAGTTTATCAATCGTAAGCATACGCACCCTCCTTGCTATCGGTCAAAAAACCGGCGAAATCATCGGGCGGCACCGGTCTTGAGAAATAGTACCCCTGAATGATATCACAGTCAAGCTCTTTCAACAGTTCCATCTGTTCCTTGGTTTCCACGCCCTCGGCAATTACGGGCACTTCAAGCAGGCGTGCGATCTCTATAATGATCCCGACCAGCCGTGCTGCCTTTGTATCGTTGCAGATATCCCTGATAAATGCCATATCCAGTTTCAGCGCATCTGTCGGCATAGATGTAAGCATATTCAGAGAGGAATATCCGCAGCCGAAATCATCCATTTCGATCCGGAAGCCCATCTTACGCAGTGCGCAAACCGTTTCGATGATCTGTGCAGCGTTGTCGGTATACGCAGACTCCGTGATCTCAAGCAGGAGATCATCGGATGTGATGCCGTTATTCTCCAATATCCCGATCAATGTATCGCCCAGCATCGGATCAAAGATATCGACTCTGGACACATTCACAGATACGGGAACAGTTACACCGAATTCATCTTTCCATCGCCTTATCTGAGCTGCCGCCTCGTTCCATACATAGCGGTCAAGTTTATGTATCAGACCGTTGTTCTCAAAGACGGATATGAACTGACCGGGGCTTACCATACCCAACTCAGGGTGCTGCCAGCGGACGAGCGCTTCGGCACTTGCAAGGACCGGCTTTTCCCCTCGGATATCATACTTTGGCTGGTAATAGACCTTGAACTCTCTTTGCGCAAGCGCCCTGTCCATATCCTTGATGAGGCGTTCTGCGTAGAGCTCCTTGCCGTGCAGCTCAGCGTCATAAAAGGCATAACAGGTTGAATAGCTGCTGCGCAGTCTCTGACAGGCAAGTCTTGCACAGTCAAAACGGCGCTCCATATCAAAGCCGCTGCCGTCATCCAGATAGATACCGATACGGACACTTATATTCTTATCGCCTATGCGGTCACGCAAGCTGTCAATATACTGGGTCAGGTGCTCATTCAAGCCGGAATCATGCGGAATATAGACAGCGAAGCTGTTGCTTCCGGAACGACAGGCAAGGCCTCCTGTATTTCTGACCAGCTCGTGAATGCTGCCGCCGATCCGCTTCAGCACCAGATCACCGTAGTCTTTTCCATACAGTTCGTTTACGATATGAAAACGGTTGATGTCGATAACAACAGCATCCATAAGTATCTGATTCTGTTCGTCCAGCCTATTTCCGTATTCATAGAAGAATTCCTTGTTGAAAAGCTCCGTCAGCTCGTCTCGCTGCGTCTCATGAATGATGATGCTGTCTTCGGCAAGCTCGACAGAATGTTCCACACGGGCTCTTATGATTTCGGGGGCTTCGTAGGGCTTTGTGATAAAATCCGCTGCTCCCATTTTCAAGCACTCGACTTCCGAACCTTTCTCGGAAGTCAGCACGATCACGGGGATACGACGCAGCACACTGTCCGAGCGGATGATCTTGAGCAGCCCGAATCCATCAAGTTCGGGCATATGCAGATCAAGGATCACTACAGACGGGATAATTTTTCTTTGCCTGAGAATATCCAGTGCAGCTACACCGTTTTCAGCATACATGATCTCGTACAGATCGCACAGCATCGCACCAAGCATTTCACGCTCGATGAATTCATCATCAACGATCAGAATGCTTCGGTGAAATCCTTTTTTTCT
>CADAES010000042.1 GCA_902786975.1 uncultured Ruminococcus sp. | reverse complement strand
GGTAGCTTTAGCGTATTACGTGCCCCTTAAGGGGCGGCTGGTGAAGTGCCCTTTTAGGGCTGATATAAAACCACCGGCTTCGCCGGTGTGATATTTATTATTATGCCCCGGGCACGCAGGGGACAGCAGCTGTAAAAAAATACGGAGATTTTTTCGTAATCGGTAGACAAATGGGATAAAGTGTGTTATAATTGAATCAATGAAGCAATTATGCAAATACTTATCGAAAGGAAAAATCAAATATGATGCATGAGAAATCCTGTGGTGCCATAGTATACAGGAAGTATCACGGCAACACGGAAATACTGCTGATAAAGCATATCAACAGCGGTCACTGGTCTTTCCCCAAGGGTCACGTCGAGGAAGGGGAGACTGAGGAGGAAACTGCAAAGCGTGAGATAATGGAGGAAACGGGAATAGATGTAAACCTTGATACAACGTTCAGGGAGATAGTGACCTATTCGCCCAAGAAGGATACGCAGAAGAACGTCGTGTATTTTATCGGCAAGGCGAAGAATACCGACTACCGCCCGCAGGAGGACGAGATAGCGGAGATAAAGTGGGTGGAGATAGGCCTTGCGGGAAAGGTGCTCGCTTACGAAAACGACAAGAGCATCGTCAACAAGGCTAAGAAATTCATAATTTGACAAACGATCGAAGCAAAGCTTTCCGTCAGCACGGAAGGCTTTTGTTTTTTTCTTTTGTAAATTTCAAATGAATAAGATGAAAGATGTTCATATGGTTTTCAACAGTGGACGGGAAGACTGAAAAGGTCGGAAAGGTGGGCTTATAACGTATGCACAACGCTCCCGAAGGGCGTAAAACCGGCGAATTAGTATAGATATTTTGTGAATAAGCACGAATAAAATGCGGAAAACCGTGCATATTTTTATGTAAAGCTACAAATATCCCCGTAATGTTTGACAAAACGGCGTAAATAGGTTATAATACTACCATAGTTGAAGGACAATCAACCAATATACAAAATGGAGGTAATGAAAATGACAAAGGCAGAATTGCTCAGTGCTATAGCTAAGAAGGGCGGCTATACAAAGAAAGACGCAGAGAAGGCTCTTGATGCAGTTATCGGTACTGTAACAGACACACTTGCTAAGGGCGAGAAGGTTTCTATCTCAGGCTTCGGTGCTTTCGAGGTTAGACAGAGAGCAGCTAAGGATTCGATCAATCCTCAGACCAAGAAGAAGATCCACATTGCAGCTAAGAAGGTTCCGGCTTTCAAGGCAGGCAAGGCTCTCAAGGATGTCGTAAACAAGTAATTCAATTCAAATCAGATAAGGAGTGTATTGAAATGGCAGTAAAGAAGAATGCAGCTGCTGATGCAGCTAAGGTAGAGAAGGCAGAGGCTGTTAAGGAAGCAGCTCCAAAGGCTGAGAAGAAGGCAGCAGCTAAGAAGGCTCCCGCTAAGGCAGCAGCTAAGAAGGCTCCTGCTAAGAAGGCAGCAGCTAAGAAGGAGACAGGCGACAAGGTCGTTCTCCAGTACAACGGCAAGGATATCGAGATGAAGGCTGTTGTTGAGGCTTGCAAGGCTGACTACAAGGCAAAGGGTCACAGATCTGCTTCTAACGTTGTTGTATACGTTAAGCCTGAGGACAACGCAGCTTACTACACCGTAGCAGGCAAGGGCGCTGAGGACTTCAAGATCGACCTCTGATACTCTAATATAAGTACATCAAAGAGCTGTCGCTTATGCGGCGGCTCTTTTTTAGATGTAAGAGGTAAGATGTAAGAAGTAAGAAGCCTGAGAAACTAAAAAAGGACTGCAAAAGCAGTCCTTTTTTCATTTCATAATTCCATAATTCCCATATGTAAGATCAGCTGGCTCTTGTAACAGTCTGCTTGATCTTATTATCTGCAACGCCGTGCTTAACTCTATCCTCGACCTCAGCTCTCTTTGCGTTGTTGAACCTGTCCAGAGTTCCTACAAGATAGCCTGTGATCCTTCTTATCCTCTGGAAAGGAACATCGGCAAAGTGATAGTCAACATCAACGAAATCACCGTCAAGCTTCAGATCGATGGACTCGATCGTCTTTTCAGGGTAAAGCTCATGTGCTCTTTTTATATACGCATTGATCTCTGCCTTTGAAAGCTCGCCGTTTATTACATTAACACTTACCATTTCTAACAACCTCTCTCCAAAATTCTCAGTACATTTTGTGAATGTACATCTATAATAACACAACATATAGTATTTGTCAAGTAAAGATTGTGTAAATGTTGCACAAAAATTAACTCAATATTTTGACAAATCAAGCATAGTCCTTGTCGATGTTGATAACGCAATAGTAGGCTTTATCTATCTCAGACACCCTTTTTCCGATAGTTTCACGCACCTCGGCGTCGGTCATATCCAGCTTGAACGGAACGACGACATCGAATATCAGATTGTCCCTGTCCTTGCCGTCGGTCATTCTGAAATCGTGTATCGACATACGGCTGTCTATTTGTCTGACTATCTCTGCGACCTGCGCTTTGACCGCCATAGCCTTCTCGTCGTTGACCGCAACGGGGTCCATGTGTATCGTCACAAGACACTTGTACTGCTTTTTGAGGTCGTCCTCTATCCTGTCGATAAGCTCGTGTGCGGAGTTGAAGTCCATTTCCATCGGCACCTCGGCGTGCATCGAGATAATGAGGTTGCCCACGCCATAATCGTGGACTATCATATCGTGCGTTCCGACGATGCCCTCGTAGCTCTCGACCCTGCCGGTTATCTCAAGGACAAACTCCTTGTCGGGTTTTGTGCCAAGCAGGGGAGTGAGGCTGTCTCTGAATGTATTTATGCCGTTGTAGAAGATGAACAGCGCTACGGCAAGACCGATATAGCTGTCTATGTTCACATCGAAGAAGTAAAGCACAAGCAGAGCTGTAATTACCGCAGAGGTGGAGATACAGTCGGATATGGAATCGGCAGCCGCTGCTTTCATAGAGGTCGAATTTATCCTTTTGCCGAGATTGCGGTTGAAAAGCCCCATCCACAGCTTCACAGCTACCGAGACAAGCAGCACCGTCAGCGTCAGCCACGAGAATTTCATTTCCTGCGGGCGGAATATCTTTTCTATCGAGCTTTGTGCAAGCTCAAAGCCCATAAGCATTATAAGGAACGAAATGACCAGTCCCGAAACGTATTCCATTCGTCCGTGACCGAATGGGTGCTCCTCGTCGGCGGGCTGAGCCGCCATTTTGAAGCCGACGAGCGACATTATCGACGAGCCTGCGTCGGAGAGGTTGTTGAATGCGTCTGCGGTTACCGAGATAGCACCCGATATTATGCCCGCTGCAAGCTTTCCCGCAAACAGCAGCACATTGAGCACTATGCCCGTTACCGAGCCGAGATAGCCGTAGCGTATGCGCACGGCGGGGTCTTTGACGTTTTCGCTGTCCTTAACGAATAATCTGACAAGAAGCTTTGTCAATGTAGTTCAGTCCTTTCCGAAGGTTTTTCCTGCGGGTGATATGTACCGATACCGTATTTTATGCACAGCCGCCTGAAAACTCTACCGAACGGCTGCATGAAAATACCTGTGAATATCACGTTTGAAACTGCGTAGCTGACCGTTACCCAGAGCGCAGAGGATATCATCACGAGGTATCTTGAGAAGATGACCTTGCCGTCCATCCAGAGGCAGGTGTAAAGGTCCATAAGAAGCGAGAAGAACACGCCTATCGCTGCCGAATAGACAAGCAGCAGCACTCTGTTTCTTGCGAGCCATTTTCCGAGCATTCCCGCAAAGTAGCCTGTAAGTCCCCAGGCGAGCATCTGAAACGGCGTCCAGCCGCCCTGTCCGAAATAGAAGTTTGACACAAGCGCCGTGAATGCACCGACCATAAAGCCCGTTTCTCTGCCGAAATAGACAGCGGTGAGGATAATTATTGCCGAACAGGGCTTCAGCGACGGCAGAAAGGCGAAAACGATGCGCCCAAGCACCGACATTGCGCTCATAAGAGCGACTATAACAAGCTCCCACGCCTGGGAGTTCCTTTTTTCGTAAACGTAAAAATACCCTGCGAGCATCAGCAGAACTATGCCCGTACCCGCAAAGCTGACGGCTCTTTCCTTGAAAAACAGCACGCCTGCCACGCACACCGCAGGTATGCATAAAAGGAAGATGCACAGGCTGACTATGCGTGCTTTCATCGGCGCTCACCGCCCGAAATGCACTTTTCAAGCTCGCTCACGGTCACGGCATCGGGGAAAACGCTCCTTGCTATCCTGCTTGCAGCGGTGGTGTAGAAGCGGTTGTACGAGAAGAATTCCCCGGACGGTGCGGCGGAATGTATACAGCCGTTGAAGAACAGCCCGCACCGGTCTGCGTACTCGGCAGCAAATTCGATATCGTGGGTGGCGATGCACACAGCCCTGCCCTCGGAGGCGAGCTTTCTGAGCATCCTGCCGAGGACAGCCTTTGCCTGCGGGTCAAGCCCCTTGCTCGGCTCGTCGAGAAGAAGTATCTTGGGGTCGGTGAGAAGCAGCTTTGCAAGTGCGCATTTCTGCACCTCGCCGCCGCTGAGGTCGTAGGGGTGCTTGTCAAGCAGCGGTCCAAGCGAAAGCTCACTGCACAGGCGTTTGAAAAGCTCGTTGTCTTTGTTTGACTTGTCAAGCTCCTCTCCCACCGTCTGACAGATGAAAAGGTCGTAGGGGTCCTGCGGCATCACAGCGACGCAGCCGCTGTAAAGCGCAGAGTTCTTGTAGCTTCTGACGTTCCTGCCGCTGACGGTGACCTTGCCCTGCCACGGACGGATTATCCCGCCGAGTATTTTAAGCATCGTTGTTTTTCCGCTTCCGTTTGAGCCGACCGCCGCAAACACCTCGCCGCTGTAAACGGTAAGGTCAAGACAGCTGATTATATCCTCCGAGTTCCGGTCGTACCTGTAATAGACGCTTTCGGCTTTGAGTGCGGCATCGGTGCGGGGCTTGCCTGCGCTGAGAGAGGGTTGTGCATCGGTCACGCCGAAGGTGTCCTCAAGCAGCGTTTTTGCGGCTTTTACGGTAAAAACAGTCTTGGAGAGCTTCAAAGCAGCCCTTGTCGGTGCGGGCAGGTAGCCGTGAAGGACGGGGTCGTTCACCGCCGCCTTGACAAAGCTCTCTCTGCTGCCGAAGAAAACAGCCTTGCCGTCGTCCAGCGCAAGGATACTGTCGCACATATCAAATATCTCCGAGGGGTCGTGCTCGGCGATGATGATAGCCGTTCCAAGCTCGCTGTTGAGCCTTCTGAGCACCGAAAAGAGCTTTCCCGAGCTTATCGGGTCAAGCTGTGCGGCAGGCTCGTCGAGGATAAGTATCTGCGGGGACAGCACTGCGGCGGCACAAAGGCAGCAAAGCTGCTTCTCACCGCCCGAGAGCTGCTCTATCGGCTTTGAGTAGATGTCCTCGATGCCGAAATATGTAGCCATCTCGCCGACACGGCTTAGTATCTGCGAGGGCTTTGTACCAATGTTTTCAAGCGCAAAGGAAAGCTCCGAGCTTACCTTGTGGGTAACGGTCTGCGTGTCGGGGTTCTGTGAAACATAAGCCACAGCGCAGGCGCTTTGCAGAGGCGAAAGCTCGCTTTGCGCCTTCCCGAGGATATTTATGCTCCCTTTGAGCTCTCCCACGGGGGATATCTCCCTTTTCATAAGCCGCAGCAGAGTGGATTTTCCGCTGCCCGTTTTCCCCACGACAAGGAGTACCCCCGAGCCGGATACGCTGAAGCTTATGTTTTTCAGCGTGTCTGCGGAGTTGGTATTGTACCTGAAGCTCAGGTCTTTGCAGGACAGTTTCTCCATAAGAATTTCTCCTTGACGATAAAGAATACAGGCAGGATACAAAGCAAAAGATAGCACATCACAGCCGCAGGCTCGAAGCCGCCCGGCGAAAGTCTCGGATAGTACCAGTAATCGAGCTTCCCGCTGCCGATATATACAAAGCAGGCGATGCACAGTGCAAGCGGTACGGCTATTGCGGCGGCATCTTTTTTTCTGAACCTGCGTCTGTGGGCAAAGGTGCGGCTTTTAAGCCCGTAGCCCCTTGCCTTCATCGACATCGAGATATCTATCACTCTCTCGGACTGCGCCGACAGACAGGCTGTGAACACGGCTGCGGTGCGCTTCAGGCTGGGTTTCCTCGAAACGCCGCTGCCGTACTGAGCGTGCAGTAGCTCGGTGTACTTCCTTCTCAGCTTTGGTATGAATCCCAGTATCATAGATATAACAAGTGCGGTCTTTGGCAGACGTTTGCCAAAAACCGCAAGGATATCGTCCTGTGAAATGACCGCATTGAACACGCTGAACCATATCAGCAGGCTTGCTATCGAGCAGCCGAGGCTAAGCCCGTAAAGCAGCGCTTCGAGCGTGTACGGGGAATCCCCGACAAAAAACAGCTCGGTCAGTCCCCTGTGGACGAACAGGGGATTTGTCGCACCCATTACCGCCATTATCAGAGCGCAGCCGATAAGAAGCCTCACCGAGCGCCTGCCTTTGACGAAAATGAGCAGCATTATCCCGCCTGCGAGCGAGCACGCCTGCAGATACGGATTAGATGTAAATACACAAATGCTCATGACGCACGCAAAGTACATCATGGGCACTGTAGGATCAAATGTTTTCAGATAGCACATTATGCAGCAGCCTGAGTTGTCTCGGCAGATGACGAGGAAGCCTCGGCAGCCGATGTTTCAGCTGATGAATCGGGGGTCTGTGCTGCGAAATACTTGTTGTAGTCGCATACATAGAAGAACTCTACCTTGTCGCCGGCGTTGAGCTTGCACTGGTCTGCGCCAACATCGGGAGTAGTGCCGTTTACCTTGAACATCCAGCCGGAGTTCTTTCCGCAGGAGCCTTCGTAAACGCTGTTGATGCCGGAGATGTACGGACCGTAATCTGTGGTCTTGACATCGAGCTTGATGTTGTTGTCGCCGGTTACCTTTTTAAGAGCGTCAAGAGCTGTCTGACCCTCTGTTACATCGACCTCAGCATCGAAGATCTTACCGCTCTTGGGAACGAACTCCTCGCTCTGCAGAGCCTTGTCAAGTGTGTCGTAGTTCTCGTTGATGTCGCTTACGTCGATAGTGAGTGTTACCTTGCTTGCGGAAGCGTCAGCAGCAGATGAGCTGTCGTCAGGAGATGAGATCTCGGCCTCTGATGAGCTTTCAGCCTCAGAAGAAGCGTCAGCCTCTGAGCTTGAGCCTTCTGTGATGCTGCTGCTTTCAGCGGCAGAGGAGCTTTCGGCAGCAGATGAGCTTTCAGCAACCGATGAGCTTTCAGCCTTTGAGCTTGAAGAAGCCTTGCTTGATGAGCTGTCGTCACCGCAGCCTGCGAGCATGGAGACAGAGAGCACCGCAGCGGCGATAAGTGTGAGTAGTTTTTTCATTTTACTTTCCTTCTTTCTTCAATATGTGACACTATTATACCACAAATCACACAGGCTTTCAATGTTAAAAAATGACGGAAAACTCCTATCGGACCGATATGATTTTAGATATAACTAACTAACATATGCGCCAAAAAAGAGGCGGGAGATAACCTCCTGCCTCTTTGCCGTTAAGTATTCAGCACGCCACCAGACTTTTGTATTTCAGACAGATCTTATCGGTGATAAGTGCGATGAACTCGCTGTTAGTGGGCTTGCCCTTGCCGACGTTTATCGTGTAGCCGAAAAATCCGTTGAGCGTGTCAACATCGCCTCTGTCCCACGCTATCTCTATCGCATGGCGGATAGCCCTTTCGACCCTTGAAGGCGTGGTCGAGAATTTCTTTGCTACCGCAGGGTAAAGAAGCTTGGTCACGCTTTCGAGCATCTCCTTGTCGTTCACCGACGCCATTATCGCCTCACGCAGGTAGTGATACCCCTTGATGTGCGCAGGCACGCCTATCTGGTGGATAATGTCGGTGACGATTATCTCGAGGCTGGGACTGCCTTTTTTATGTATCATCGGCGTATCGGAGTTTATGTCGGTGTCGATGTCCAGCATCGCCTTTATCCTGTCGCCGAGCATCTTGACGTCAAACGGCTTCAGCATAAAGTAGCTTGCGCCCGCATTCATCACCTGGCTTTCGATAAACGAGTTCTCGTATGCGCTGGTAACGATGAACAGCGGCTTCTTGCAGTCCGAGGCGTTGACCTTCTTTATAAGCTCGATAGCGTCGAGATTCGGCATAACTGCGTCGATTATGACGACATCGGGCAGCTCGCTGCGCACAGCGTCGTAGATGACCATGCCGTCCTTTGTCCTTGTGATAACGAAAAAGCCCACAGAACGCAGTGAAGAAGCGCAGAATACGCCGTACTGCGCAGAATCGTCTCCGATAAGTATCTTTATTTTGTTGTTCATGATTATTCCTCCAATAATTATCGTGCAGTCTGCTTAAACTGCCACGGTCTTTTCTTAACTGCTTTGAAGCTTCCTGAAACAGTATGTGTTTTCCACAATCAAAAGCATATCACAATTAAGTCTTAAAATCAATAGTTTTTTGGATAAATCGTCAACAAAATTCCGATATTTTATTGCATAATGCACAAAATTTCGGTCAATAATATTACCAAATCGGATATTTCTCCTTTACGTCAGGAAATTCGACGGCGCAGGCTCGCATCGGGTGGAGAAATGTCGGAATACAGCGAAAAGGCAGGCTTTTCAGCTTGCCTTTTGCAGAATGTGTGTGTTTTCCCGACAGTGTGTATACATTCTGTCGGCAAATATCCCGTAGCCGCACTCGGGCTTGTCCACAAGAACGTGCGTTACAGCGCCGACCAGCCTGCCGTCCTGTATTATCGGAGAACCGCTCATGCCCTGGAGTATCCCGCCGGTCTTTTCGAGCAGTTTTTTGTCGGTCACCTGCACCTCGAGGTCGTGTCCGCCGCCGGAGATATCGACGTTGCGTATCTGCACGGTGTATTTTTGCGGTCCGCTGTTGTCAATGGTCGCATAGATCTCCGCCTCGCCCGTGTGTATCTCCTGCCTGAAGCCGAGAGGAAGCGGGTCGTGGAGATATTTCGGCGGTGACCAGAGCCTGCCGAAAACGCCGTCGCTGCAGTTTTTAAACACGGTTCCCGTGTTTGAGCCGTTCACAAAGTCTCCGCTCAGCCAGCCGGGCGAGCCGCTTGACGACTTCGTAAAGTCACGCAGGCGCACCTCGCCTGTCCTGCCCTTGAACAGCGGCAGCGGGGTTTTTACGTCCGCATCGCATATAGGGTGACCAAGCCCTGCGAATATTCCCGTGCTTTTTTCATAAAATGTCATTGTACCGATGCCTGCGGAGGAATCTCTCACCCACATACCCGCCTTGTATTCGCCGTTTATGCGTTCGGGCGTCAGCGTAAGTGTCATAGGCTTTCCGTCACGGATAAGCTTTACCTCGCAGCTCCTTCCGCCGCAAGCTGAGATCACCCTGCTCAGCTCGTCGTTTGAAAGCACGCTCTTTGAATCGACCGAAACGATTATGTCGCCCTTTTGTATCCCGCTTTCACGTGCCGCACATCTTCCGCAGTTTTCCTGCAAGCCGACCACCAGCACTCCGTCAGTCATCAGCTTTATCCCCAGTGGTTCGCCGCAGGGGACGAGCATGGGGCGCTGTACCGTGGTGGTCTGAACGTTCTTTATCGGTACAGAGCCGAATAGCATCAGCGTACTGACCGTTCCCTTTGAAGCCTCGGCAAAAGCTGTGATGCTTGTTTTCCCGGGCTTTGCCGAAACGCAGGACGATGAGCCTATGGAAAGCGTGTCGCCGCTTCCGACAAAGAAGCTGTCGGGGAGCTCGGAGGAATATATCCCCACAAGCGTCATCGTCATCAGCCCTGCGGCAAGGAACACCACAGCGCTTTTTCTGAAAAATTCGCACATATAAATTCTCCCTTCGTTTTTTCCGTCGCTTGTTTTTATTGTTCGCCGTGTACGGGACATTAATTCGTCGGGCAGCAAAAGTATTATTTGACTTGGCTGTTATGGAATAAAATCCTTTGGAAAAACTCTGCTTGATAAATCGGGCGGGCTGTGTTATACTATTGTTGCTGCGGTATTATTCTAATACATAAATGAGGCTTATTATGTCAAAAAAACAGATACATTCAAAAAACAAAAAGACAGGTACTGTCTGTACGGCGTGCAGACTGCTTATGCTTGCGGTGTACGGCTACAGCGTGTTTTTCTGGGGAAGCGTCACGCTTGCGGCGCTTTTCCGGGGCAGCTACGACGGCAGCGCTGAGCCCCCGGGCTGGGTCGGCGTGTCGATGAGCTGCGGCTGGCTGCTGCTGACGGCTGCGATGGTGCTTTCGTTCTTTAAAAAGGATATCACGGCCTTTTTGCTCGCTGCCGGCGGAACAGCGGCGTTCTGTGCGGCGGGGTGCTGGTTCGTTTCGGCGATATCCGACCAGCTCGCAACGAAAAATGTCGCAAACGACCTGCTGGAAATGGACAGGGAGTATGCTTGGCGGTATTTCCCGTCGCTGGCAATACCCGTGCTGGCGCTCCTGCCTGCTGTCGTCAAGGTCGTGCAGCTGCTTCGCCAAAGGAAGCAAGCGGCTGAAACGGAAGGCTCAAAGCCTGTAAAAAGCATAATCGACTGAAACTGCGTGTACTTTGTACAATGCAGTTTTTGTTTTGCGCTCAAAACACGTTAAAAGCGCTGAAAACGCATCAAATAGGTTGACTTTGCTCAAATGGCGTGATATAATCATTTTGTCTGAAAAAATGTACAGGGAGTTTTGGAATTGATATTTGCGGACTTGTTTTTCATATACTTTTTTCTGCCGCTGTGTCTGACGCTGTATTTCATCACTAAGAA
>CADAES010000041.1 GCA_902786975.1 uncultured Ruminococcus sp. | reverse complement strand
ACCTATGCGCAGCATAAGCAACGACCGAGGCGACAGACGAGAAGCGGTCATCTTAGTCTTTCGGTGGTGAGAATAAATCTCCCACCGAAACCCTAAGGGCACGGGTCTCCGGTGGAGACCTCTCAGCCGTTTGGCTGAGAAGTGCCGACCGAAGCGACAGCTGAGACCTAACGCCGTAGCAAGCGAAGCTTGGTTTGTCGTGCTTGAATGACGGGGCGATGCCCCTTATTGAAAGAGAAAAGACCGCATTGACATAAACTTACTGTCAGTGCGGCTTTTTTATGCGATATCCATTCATTTTGCTTTCCTTACTGAGAACAGTATATACCGCCGCTTGAAATGATTTTGTCAAAACTGTTGCATTTTTGTCGAAAATATGATACAATATTCAAAACATAAGGAGGACAAGCGATGAACGTCAACCGTGACCTTAACTACCGTCTTTTCGTGCAGAAGGAATCGGGCTTTTCAAGACCGGCTTTCCACGATGAGATGAGCTATTACAACTATATAAAAGAGGGCAACGTCAAGGCTATCGAGGCTCGCTTCAACGATCCCGATGATGACTTTTACAAGGGCAAGGGACTGCTTTCGGACGACCCCCTGCGCAACGTTATGTACCACCTTGTCGTGTGTGTCGGCGTGGTGACGAGGCTGTGCGTCGATGCGGGAATGGACCACAACGTTGCATATACTCTGAGCGATATCTATATAAGGCGTGGCGACAGCTGCCGCACCCCCTGCGAGGTGCTGTGCGTTATGGAGGAGTTCCAGCTGGACTTTGCAAAGCGCATGAGGGAGATACGAAAGGGCGCTGCTGTGAGCCTGCACGTTAAGCGCTGCACCGACTATATCTACGACCACCTGCACGAGAACGTGACGCTTGCCGACCTCGCACAGCGGGAAAAGCTCAACCCAAGCTATCTTTCAAAGCTCTTTTCAAAGGAGCTTGGCATCGGCGTAAAGGACTACATCATCAAGGCCAAGATAGACACCGCAAAGAATATCCTGCGCTATTCCGAGTTCCCGATACTTGATATCTCGATATCTCTGGGATACTCCTCGCAAAGCGCCTTTACAGCGGCGTTCCGACAGGCTACGGGACTTACCCCCAAGAAGTACAGGGACACCTATTTTACCCGTGACGAATTTATCGGAGGTGAAGAAAATGGCTAACGTGTCCGACCTCAGAGCGAAGATACTTATCGTTGACGACGACGAACAGCTGTCGTTCATAATAAAGAAGATGCTTGAAAACTATTCATACAGCGTTATGCTCGCACCAAGCTGCGACAAGGCGTTCGAGCTTCTCACGCTCAACAACTTCGACCTTGTGCTTCTTGATGTCAATCTCCCCGACGGAACGGGCTTTGACGTCTGCAAACAGCTCCGTGAAGCCTGCGATGTCCCCGTTATATTTGCAAGCGCAAGAACGCAGGAGGACGACCGTATAACCGGCTTTGACATCGGCGGGGACGACTACCTGCCAAAGCCGTATTCTATGCGTGAGCTTCTGTCGAGAGTAAACGCCCTGCTCCGGCGCACATTCAAAAACAGCAGAGAGGAAAAGATAGTGCGCTTTGGCGATGTCACAGTCAATATCACCTCCCGCTCGGTCGGGAAAAACGGCGTTCCCGTGCAGCTTTCCCTGCGTGAATTCGACCTTCTCGCCTACCTCTGCGAGCACGTCAACACGGTCGTCGAACGGGACAGGATCTTCTCGCAGGTCTGGGGAGCGTTCACCGAGGTCGAGCCTTCGACGCTTGCGGTGCATATCCGCTGGCTGAGGGAGAAGCTTGAAAACGACCCCGCAGCACCCGAATACATAAAGACCGTCCGCAAGGTCGGCTATGTTCTGGAGGTGAAGTAAAGTTGAGGTATAAACCGTTTCTGGTCGGCGCAGTTCTCTCGCTGCTGCCCCTGCTCGCAGCGGTGATAATAGCCTGCACCACCAAGCCTTTCGCAGTCGACGAGCTTTCGCAGATATCCGTCTGCGCCAACGAGGCACAGCACCTCACCGACGTCGGTGAGACACAAAAAGCTCAGCAAAAGCTCGAACAGATACAAACTCTCGTCCGCAGCACCGATAAGGACAGAAAGAACACCTCTGGACTGTGGGTAGTCTGCGCCTGCTGTGTGCTTGTCGTTTTTTGCTATGCGTTTTATATCTACGCAAGCGTCATTCGCCCGTTCAAAAAGCTTGAACACTTTGCCGACAGTATAGCGTCGGGCGAGTTTGACCGGCCTCTGGACTACGAGCGGACCAATTATTTCGGAAGGTTCACCCAAGCCTTTGACAGTATGCGCCGTGAGATAGTCAAGTCCAGGGCTTGCGAAAGGGAAGCGATAGAGAACAACAAGACCGTCATAGCAGCGCTCTCGCACGACCTCAAAACGCCTGTCGCTTCGATATCGGCGTATTCCGAAGCGCTCGTCAACGGACTGTATTCGGATACCGAGGAGATGTATTCCTACCTCGGCGTGATAAGCAGCAAGTGCGAGGAGATAACCAGACTCACCAACGATATGATAACCCACTCGATAAGCGAGCTGAACGCACTCAGAATGCTGCCGGAGCAGACAGACCTCACCGAGCTTGTCAGCGAGGTCGTAAAAGAGAACGCCGCCGGTGCAAAGGTCAGCTTTGAACAGCCGATGTTCCCCGCCGTCGTGCTTGCCGATAAGGGCAGGCTCAAACAGCTGTTTGGAAACCTGCTCGGAAACGCCGAAAAGTACGCAGGTACGAATGTCGATATAGCGATAAAGAAAAAAGAGGGCAGCTTTTTCGTCACCGTTCGTGACTACGGAAAGGGCATACCCGACGAGGATATGCCGTTCATATTCGGCAAGTTTTACCGAGGCGGCAACACCGAGGGCAAAAGCGGCTCGGGGCTGGGGCTTTATATAGTAAAGTATATCGCACAGCAGTCGGGCGGCGACGTAACGCTCGAAAACAAGGACCCCGGGCTCGAGGTCACGGTGACGATACCCGAGGACGAAAATAGCCGATAGCGGAGACTTTCGTCTCCTGAAATAATAAAGAATAATTGCGGTATTGCCTTCGACGATGAAAAAAAGATCAGCGGAAGGAGCTTGGGGAACTTGTCCTCTTACCTCTTACCTCTGATCTCTTACTTCTAAAGGGTGAGTAGAGAGATTTGAACAAGCGGATATATCGCTTTAAACAGCGTAGATACGCTATGAATTTTCTTGTGTCATATTTTTTGTGTCATAGATTTTTGAAAATGCATTTGAAATGCTCTTGTTATACTCAGCCTGTTTATCAGCGTAGAGATGCTGATAAACGTTTTTTATCATATTGGGTGAGGATTGTCCGAGCCTTGCCATAGCGTACTTGTCGGGTATGCCGTTGGCAAGCATCATTGAGGCGTTTCCGTGTCTCTGGGCGTGCATCGTAAACTGCGGCAAGCCGTTTTTCTTGCAAAGACTTTGAAATGATTTGAGAACGTGGCGGGGAGTGAGCGGAGATATGTTCTCGCTCTTGTGCTCAGCCCGGTCGAGCCTCTGCTTGCACAGCTCGTCAACCTCGACTATGCGGGTGGAAGCTTCCGACTTGGTCGTTTCCTTGCGAACGAGCTTATTTTCCGAGTTCGGCACAACAGCAGCGTGTATGTTCAAAGTTCTCCCATCGTAGTCGGACCATTTCAGCGCTGCGATCTCTGACTGCCGCAAACCCATCGTGACGGCTATGGTCACAGCCAATTCTATCGGCGTACCCTCGACCATCTGCAAGATCGTTGCGATCTGCTCGGTTGTCGGTATCAGTGGCTCGCTCCTTTTTATCCTCGGTAGCAGAACAGAAGAGAAGTCCAGCAGGATCTTTTGCTGCCGGAAAGCAGCGGTAACAAGCCCGTACTGCGACTTGACAGATTTAGGCGCATACTTGCCGGCGTTGCGGTTCACCCATTCCTGCAAGTCCTTTTCCTCGACATCGATCAGATACTTGTCGCCGATACCGTCAAGGCAGTTGCGATAAATGATCTCATATCCACGGATAGATGACGGTGAAAGGATATTGTTTTTGCTGTCAATATACGCCCGAACAGCTTCTGCAACAGTCAGCTCATGCTTCTTTTCTTTTTTTGGACACCTGCGGCGTTTGTTTTTCATAGCCCACTCAGATGCCATATTTTCAGCGGTCTCAGGGTCCGGAGCCGTGAATGAAACGTATTTTTTTGTCCATTTATCGTACTTCCGCACACGGTAGTTGTGCGAGGGTAGTTTCTTCGCTGTTGCCATAGTACCAGCTCCTTTCGTTAATAATTCTTTTACAAAAATCTGTGTTGTTATTATTGACATACGTGTTAATACGTGTTATAATATATACAAGAGGTGAGGGCATGAAATACAGTGAACTCAAAAAGCTCTTGAAAAAGAATGGCTGCTACTTAGTCAGAGAGGGTAAGAACCACGAGCAGTGGTACAGCCCAAAGACCGAAAAGACCTTTTCGGTGAGCAGACATAACAACGAAGATGCCAAGAGCGGAACACTGAACAGTATCTTGAAAGATGCGGGGCTGAAATAAGCCCTGCATCATCAGGTACGCTATAACTCACCAAATGTGCTTTTTCTTGATTAGGAGGTAAAGAAAATGGCAAAGTATGTTTATGCAGCGGTGTTTACACCGGAAGATGAAGGCGGTTTCTCGGTTAATTTCCCCGACCTTGAAGGCTGCTACACACAGGGCGATACTATTGCACAAGCTATGGATAATGCAGAAGATGTTCTGTGCCTGACACTTTATGATCTTGAAGAAAAGGGTGCTGCTATTCCTGCACCATCCGGAGTCAAGGCGCTGAAAACTCAAGGCAGCGAGTTTGTGTCGCTTGTATCCTGTGATACATTAGAGTATCGCAGATACTATGATAACAAGGCTGTCAAGAAAACATTAACAATACCGAATTGGCTCAATGTTATGTCTGAAAAGGCAAATGTCAACTTTTCCGCTGTGCTGCAAAAGGCACTTATGGAAGAGCTTCACATTGAGCGATAATATCTCACCTCTGCCGTCTCGGGCTTACGCTCGGGGCGGTTTTCTTTATGCCGAATCTTGAACTGTTCGGAATTTCCGAACGGTTGCCCTCATTTGCACGAGAATGCTCTGTGAGGGCGGTTGGCTATTAAGAGGTAATTTCTCACGCCCGAGAGCAAAGATGCACGCTGTGGTCGCTGTGGTTCGGCTCACAGCGTTTTAATGACCTGCTTGACGATACCGACAACACGGACACGCAGAACCTCTGCGCCCTTGAAGATCTTCGGAGCATACTCGGGGTTGATGCTGACCAGCTCGATGATCTCATTGTCGTAAATGACTTTCTTAACGAATCCCTCCTCGCCGTCAACCAGAACTACAGCAATACTGCCGCTGTCAACGCTGTCCTGCTTGCGAACAACGATTATGTCGCCGTCCTCGATCTTTGGGTACATCGAATCACCCGTGACCTTGATGCAGAGCATCTCGGGGACATCGGCAGGGTTAGCGATGAAAAGGTGCATATAGTCTATCACATCGGAACAGGCGTAAGCGCCGAAGCCTGCCGATACAGAGCTGAAAACAGGTATCTTATAGATGTTCTCGCCTGCGCTCAGTATCTCGGCGTTGGGTTTGTCGTCCTCCCAGCCCATAAGAAAAGCAGGCGTAACATCAAGAATTTGAGCAATTTTAACAATTTGACTGCGGGGAATATCCCTGCCGCCAACCTCGATTTTATTTATAGATGAACGGGACTTATATCCAAGCTGTTCAGCAAGCTCAGTTTGGGAAAGTCCTTTTTTAATGCGAGCTTCTTTGATTTTCTCTCCTATTGTTTTCATACATACCACCCCTAATATAGTAATTGAGTTCATGTTGATATTATTATAACTATTTTCGTTCTATTTTAGAAATACTCAACTGGTTATCAACGAGTTTCATGTGAACAACAGTAAGCATTTTATCTCGCCACATTATAATCCTTGCTTTACCAATAGAGCCGTCGGGTAAATAATATAAATCACCAAATGTGTCGTTTCCCCAATCTTTTAAATAGTCTCCTTTAAAGGTTGCAAATCTCACACAATACTTATATTTAGGACTTTTCCCTGTTGGAGTTAAGGGCAACACCTTCAATTTCGAGTAATTACATGGTCCTTTGAAACATGGATCAACATCATAATTCAATTCAGGAATAAAGGGTCTATCTATTCCAATTCGTTCATTCTCAAGGATCTGATTTACAAAACAGATGTCTTTGTCCAATTTAGGCTGTTCAGATTTAGGTATCAAATAAAACTGCTCATATACAGGAGAAGCAGAGATAGCTCTATCTAAATCTATCATATATATCACCTCAACTATAATATATCATCTGTCGGCGCGTGTGTCAACAATAATTGACACTGTGTAAAATAAATTTGTCAATGTAGACAAATGAGACTACAAATATTCGTGCATTTTTCTATGTCAAAAGCTGTTGACATTATCGCCTACATAGTGTATACTGTGAGTGTAGACACGGAGGTCTACAAACAATCAATCTGGAGGTGATGCATAAATGAATTTTACGTTGCTGGCAGAAAAAATAGAACACTGTGGCTTGACTAAGAGTGCATTGGCAGAGGGATTAGGGCTGACAAGACAGGGCTTATATAACAAATTGTCAGGTGATAACGAGTTTACAGGTTCGGAGTTAAAAAATCTGAGTAAGCTGCTCGGCTTGAGTGAACAGGAGAGAAACGCTATTTTTTTTGCCGATGACGTAGGCGAAAACGCCTACAAATCTACTAACCACCACTAACGAAAGGAGTGAGAAAAGATGTTCGTGACCGTAGACGGTACACCACAAGAAATTGCCGACCTCTTATTCGCAGTAAGAAATCGGCAACCTGAAATATGTTCACCCTTGATCACACTTGAAAATACTTTTAGTTCTGCTCTTCGTGAAGGTTCTCATGATACCAACGAAGAAAATCAAGAGGTGATAAAAATGGACACAGTTTTTGACAACATCAGAGCAGAGTGTGCGAGAAGGCATATAACTATCGATGAACTCGCAGACAAACTCGGCATCGAGAGAAAGACGTTTTACAACTGGGAGAACCGAAAAGATTTTCCTGTTTCGATGCTCAAGAAGATGGCAAGTCTGTTCGGCATTACTACCGACGAACTGCTTGGTCTTAAATAAACATAACCCCGAAAAGCAAGAAAGGAGTGAGAAAATGTTTGGAAAAAGCAAACGCAAGAAAAAAGATGTGCCTGCTGCAACAGACACACCTTTGAAAGTAAGGTTCGGTCTCAAAACGAGAAACGGCTATATTCCGTTATCCGAGTCTTGCTGCGAATTCAGCCATAATGGCATCAAAAGCAGCACTGTAAAGGAGAAAAATCAAGAAAGGAGCTGATCCAAATGCCCGAAAAACTGCAACTACACGCAGAAAGCAGAAAGCCTATTGTGTTCGAGACGATGCGCATTTACCCCGAGACCGCCAAGATCATCAACGATCTGGCTGCCGAGACGGGTATCACAAAGGTCAAGCTGATACATCAGCTGATAGCATACGCAGCCGAGAACGCAGAGATCGTCGACGAAAGGGAGGTGTAAACTATGCCGGCAAAGAAAATAACGAAAGAAATCCGCTGTCAGCGAGAGCTGAAAGCAGCGATGCAGCTCAAAGGTATCAGGCAGGAGCAGCTTGCCAAGCGCCTCGGGCTGAAAAATCAGGCAAGCATAAGCTTCTATCTGAAAGACATCTACAGCGTTGATGCAGTGAAGATCCTGATGATGTCGGACATCCTTGGAATCAGCATCTTCGACATTATGACGAAATACTGGAAGGAGGAAAAAGCGTGAGTACTTTCATAGCCTGGCTGATTTTCTTTGCGATAGTCGGTCTGATCCTGACAGCTATTTTCGCCCAGGTCTGGGATGATGCGAAAGAGATCGGAGCAGAGCAGCAGCGCCGGAAGGACTTCCGGGAGACTAATCACTGGAAGCAGAAGGCACAGCACCCGATGATCTTCATCAAGGAACTGGACGGGGAAGAGTTTGTACTTAGAAGGAGGTAAAATCAATGGCATTATCAAAAGAAACCGTGCTACAAATAATCGCTTGTCACGCCAAGGGCATGACGGTCAGAGAGATCGCCAAGAAGGCAGGACTCGAGGCAGCTCAGGTCGAGGTCTGTTTGCAGGACCATGGGAAGAAGCCGATTTACAACAAGGCCAAGCAGGACGAGGCCGGCAAGAGAAAGAAAGCCCTTATCACCGATGAGCAGAAAGAGGAAGTACACAGACTTGCAGAAGAAGGCCGTACGCAGGACTACATAGCTAAGAAGGTTGGTATCGCACCCGCCTCAGTCAGCCGCATCCTTAACGCAAACAAAGAAAAAGAGCCTGCATCTGCGGCAACAGATACAAGCTCTATGGATATAAAACAGATCGAGAGTTCCGGAACTGTTTCTGCGTCCAAGTATACCATAGCAGTAAGAAAAAGTCAAGCACAAAGAGCTTTAGACATCACCAAAAATATATTGAAGGACATCTATGAGTATATGAATGAATCTGAACAGAGAGCGTTTGACCTCGGCGAAGCGTTCGGACGGCTCTGCACTGCGATCGAGGAGGAAGAAGATGAGAATACTCAGACTTAACAACGACCTGTGCGAGCTTGCGGAGATAGGCGACGAACTCGAAGACTTGCAGGCAGTGGTGCAGGGATACATAGAGCTCGTCACTCTCGGCAGCACACTGCGAATGGTTGTCAACGAGGAAGGCTTGTTCAGCAATTTCAAGTTCAACCGACCTGCAACACAATTGTACAGGGATCTAAGAGGCGGCGATTTTATAATGGGTCCTGCGTTCCTGTGCAGTTTTGACGGCAAGGAAAGCCTCGTCAGCCTTACCGACGAGGACTACGAGACGGCAGCGAAGGTGCTGCGGTCATATGGATATGTAAAGGGGGACTGATGATGCGAAAAGTAATAAACGGTTGTGTTGGCTGTGCAGACGGCTGTCACGGTTGCGGAGCTGATCACACGGTAATAATCGCCTGTGACGAGTGCGAACAGGGCTGTTGCGATGAAATCTGGCGTTATGATGATGAGGACTATGATATGTGCAAAAATTGCGCTTTGGAACGGGCTATCAAGGAATTCGACAAATTGCCGGACAAGGAAAAGCTTGAAGTGATGGGGTTCAAGGAGGTAAAGATATGATAGAAAAGATATCTACTCTGAATATGAGCCATGAAGACTGGCTTGAACATCGCCGCAAGAGTATCGGCGGATCTGATGCTGCGACAATAGTAGGTCTGAACCCGCGGGAGTCACCCTATACGCTCTGGCAGGACAAGCTCGGCAAAATACCGCCAAAGGAAGAGAATGAGGCTATGCGCATCGGGCACGACCTCGAGGGATACGTCGCAAAGCGTTTCTGCGAAGCGACAGGCAAAAAGGTCCGTCGTGAGAACAGCATACTGCGTGACCCGAAGCTGCCTTTTGCACACGCAAACGTTGACCGTATGATCGTTGGCGAAAAGGCAGGCCTTGAATGCAAGACAACGAGCGTGCTCAACCTCAAGCGATTTGCGGGCGGGGAGTATCCGGCGAACTACTATGTGCAGTGTCAGCATTACATGATGGTCACAGGGTACGATACCTGGTATCTCGCTGTACTTGTGCTCGGCAGAGAGTTCCTGCATTTCGAGGTCAAGCGCAATGAAGAGGACATCGAGGCTCTGATGCAGGCAGAAAAAGAGTTCTGGGAATACGTTGATAAGCAGGAAGAGCCGCCGGTAGACGGTACAAGCTCTTGCAGTGATACGCTTGACAAGCTGTATCCCGACAGTGATCCCGATGTGGAGATAGACCTTTCACCGCTGACAGATGCACTCACGCAGCGCTCAGAGCTGTGCAGGCAGATAAAGGCGCTCGAAGAGCAGAAAAAGGCGTGCGAGAACAGCGTCAAGGACTATATGGAGACAGCGGGCAAAGGTTGCTGTGAGGGATACAAAGTCTCTTGGAAGACACAGGAGCGTATAAGCTTTGACAGCAAGCAGCTGCAAGCAGATCACCCGGAGATAGATTTCTCAAAATACTGTAAAACAACATTATCAAGAATATTGAGAATAACGGAGGTAAATACAAATGGCTAACGAAGGGATCATCAAGAAAACAACTGGCGAGACCGCTGCCAGACAGGGGAAGCCCAAGACGCTGAACGACTACATTAAGCTTATGGAACCGGAGATTAAGAAGGCACTGCCGAACGTTATCACGCCGGAGCGATTTACAAGAATGACGCTGACGGCGGTTCGCTCGACACCGGGGCTTGCAGCGTGCGAACCTATGAGCTTTCTTGCGGCAATGATGTCGGCGGCTCAGCTCGGACTTGAGCCGAACACTCCGCTCGGTCAGGCATATCTTATCCCGTTTCGGAACAACAAAAAGGGCATCACTGAGGTGCAGTTCCAGATCGGTTACAAGGGTCTCATCGACCTGGCTTACCGTTCGGGAGAGGTCGAGGTCGTTCAGGCACAGTGTGTTTATGAGAATGACAAATTCGAGTACGAATACGGCATCGAGCCGAAGCTCAGGCACGTTCCTGCCGATGGTGACAGAGGAAAGCTGATAAAGGTCTATGCGATGTTCCGCACAAAGTCGGGCGGCTACGGATTCGAGGTCATGAGCATCAAGAATATCGAAGACCATGCGAAAAAGTATTCAAAGTCCTTCAATTCGAGCTCTTCCCCGTGGAAGAGCAACTTTGAGGAAATGGCAAAGAAGACGGTGCTCAAGCGTGTGCTCAAATATGCACCGCTCAAGAGCGATTTTGTGCGCTCGGTAGTGCAGGATGAAACTATCAAGAACGAGCTTTCGCAGGATATGTACGAAGTTCCTGCCGAGCAGATAGACTATGTAGATGTTGAATACAAAGATCCTGTTGTAAATGAGCAGACGGGTGAAGTTATAGAGGAGACCGACGATGCTTAACAGAGTTATTTTAATGGGGCGAATTACTCACGATCTGGAGCTCAAGCAGACACCTTCGGGGGTGTCTGTCTTGTCGTTCTCTCTGGCGATAGAACGAAGCTACGCAAAGCAGGGTGAAGAGAGACAGACCGATTTTATCAACTGCGTCGCATGGCGTCAGCAGGCTGAGTTTATTTCAAAATACTTTGGTAAAGGCAGAATGTTAGCTGTTGAGGGAAACCTCAGAACGAGGACGTATGACGATAAAAACGGCGTTAAGCACTATGTTACAGAGGTATTCGTTGACAACGTAAGCTTTACCGGAGAATCTAAGCAGAACAGCCAGGCTCAGCGACCTGACGGGTATTCCCACTATGACATAGAAGATCTGGACAGGCGTGCTTTGGCTGCTCAAAAGGATTCGTACGATCAGTCGACCATACCGATCCACGGGCAGAAAAAGCCTGTTATAGATGATGTGGATATCGGCGACCTGTCCGACTATGAGGAGATCCTCAGTGATGACGGCGTGCCGTTCTAAAAGGGGTGAAATGAGTGGCAGAGAAAGAGAATATAGCTTCATTCGTTCTATACTGTGACTGGGAGGATATCATCGAGGAGCTTACGGATGAGGAAGTCGGACAGCTTTTCAAGGCTATTTTTGCCTATGTCAATCGAGAAGATGTAGTTCACTTTGACGGCAGGTCAGGTGTAGGCGTTGCATTTAAGACCATTTGCAAGCAGATAGATGTCAATCGCAGAAAGTATGAGCAGATAGTTGAAAAACGCAGAAATGCGGCAAATAAGCGTTGGAAAAACAAAAGCGATGATATGCAAAACAATGCAAAAAATGCAAATGCATATTTTGCAATGCATAATGTAAATGTAAATGAAAATGAAAATGAAAATGACAATGTAAGTGTTAATGTTAATGGAAATGAAAGAAATGAAAATGTAAATGATAATGTGTCGCCTTCGGCTGACGACTTTTCTGCCGTCGAGCTGTCTGACGACCAGCTCAACAGTCTCGTCTCTTTCTCTTCTCGTCCCCTCGTAGATTTTTATATTGCTAAAGCAAGAGATTGGCAGGTAAAGCACAAGCGAAAGTACAAGGATGCTTATTCTACGATCAAAGGCTGGATACAAGCAGAGAAGGCAAAGACCTCTGTAAGCTCTGAACGTCAGCAGTCTTTTGATATCAGTATGCTTGAGGAGCTTGATAGAGAGTTCGTAAGCCGGAACGGAGGTGCAAACGGTGGGTAAGATCACATTTTTCGTACCGGGTAAGCCGATGGGCAAGGGCAGACCACGCTTCGGCAACGGTCAGACGTATACTCCCAAGAAAACCCTTGAATACGAGAAGCTTGTGCAGCAGTGCTATCTCCTTGCAGGCGGCAGGAAAATAAAGGGGTACATATCATTTTCGTTCAGAGCCTTTTATCCTATCCCGACGAGAAAGGATAACAAGTATGTCACCAAGAAACAGCGGGAGCAAATGCTTACAGGTATCATACTCCCGGATACAAAGCCGGACGGGGACAACATAGAGAAGATAATACTCGATGCTCTGACCGGTGTGGCATATGAGGACGATAAACAGGTAGTACGCTGTGACGGCTGGAACAAGATGTACAGTAAGGATCCCGGTGTGCTTTTCACAATAGGCGAGGTGAGGGAATGCCGATAGTGATTTCATACGACGGGATCTATACAGATCCTAAGTTCAAGTACACGACAGTCAATCCAACAGGGTATCGGTATAATATCAATCACCCGGTGATATCGAAGCTGTATACGGTTTACCGGAAAAAGCACGGCATACCCGAGCACTTTGCTCCGTCGGACAAGCAGCGGCATGAGTTCGAGGACCAAATAGACCAGCTGATAGCAGTCGGAAAGATCGTAGTGAGGTGTTTATAGGATGCTTCAATATTGTAGATATTGTGCGAATGCATTTGACTACAACTCTTTGCGAAGCTGACGCACCATGCGGCAATAACGGCGCAGGTAGGTTCTATGATGCGGGCAGGGCGAAACGCCCGAACAAATGCAAGCACTTTGAATTCAGAAATGCTGATATATTCAGAGATGATGAAAGCGGCAGACCAGCCGAGTATAAGCCGTACGGAAAACGTAAGACACTCGAACAGATAAGTTTTTTTGATTAAAGTGGAGGTACACGATGAGCATTAGAAAACAATATCAAGAAAGATTGATACAAGAAAACATAAAAAGAAGAGATGCTGCTGTTATAGCAGCTGTCAAAGACGATGATCTTGAACCGCTGCGTCAGCTTTTTAATGATAATTATGGGTATTGTCCTACGGACGAAGTTGTAAAGAGAACAGCGTGTAAGGTGTGCTGCAATCTCGGTACTATGCCGAAGGAACTGCGGGACAAGGCTGAAAAGTGGCTGCTTGAAAACGGTTCTACACCGGAAATCGGATTAAGGAGGAGGTAAACAATGGCTGAAATAATCATTAACAAGGAAAAACACGAGTGTGCGCCTGCGGTTGCAGCGTATGTCAAGGAGCTTGACAAGTACAATAAGGCGCTGTTATCAGACATAGCCAAAAAGCTCGAAGAGATCGCAGAGCTGAAAACCGAGAACGCACGGCTTGAAGAATCGTTCCAGCGTGCGACGGGTGCGGTGGCAGCTGACACACTGCCGACACTCGCAGAAATGCGCAAGATCAGTGAGATGTGCAGGAAAAGCAAATGCGATAACTGTCCATATCTGAACAAGAGCATAAAAAAGTGCCGCTTTGTACATGGCGCTGATTACTGGGACTTCGGGGGTGCAGACGATGACAGATGAACAAACAAAAGATGAAGCTATAAATGATGCAAGGTATCACTTAGGAATGTACATTGAAAACATTAATGAGGAAATTGACAAAGCAAAGCAATGTATTGCACGACAGGAAGGAATTTTGTCAGCTCTTAAATTAGAATATGCAAGATTCGATTCCCTTAAAAGGATACTTGAAGGGGGTGCAGACAATGCCAACAGCTAAAGACGACAAAGGCAAGCTCAAACTCTCGCTTGTACCGCCGCAGATCATAAGAGACATCGCACAGGTGCGGGAGTACGGCTGCGAGAAGTATCACGACCCGGAGAACTGGCGGCAGGTCGAGGTGCAGCGCTACATAGATGCGTTCTATCGGCACTGGCTGAAATTCGTCGAGGATCCTACCGCCATCGACGAGGAAAGCGGCATACCGCACTACAAGCATTGTGCCTGCAACATGGCGTTTATCTGCGAGATGCTAAAGGACGGAGGTACAGACAATGAGAATTATTGATGCTGATTATGTAAAGAGTAAACTAAACAAATCAGCACTTGGAGGACACTTGCACTACTATGTTTGTGGCGTGATAGACGATGCCCCGACAATAGATGCCGAGCCTGTAAAGCACGGATATTGGATAGAAAAGAATGACTGGATTGCTTGTTCAAACTGCAATCACGAAATTCTCGATGATTATTATGAAAAACGCTATAAATATATCGCTTGCCCTCATTGCGGTGCAAAAATGGATTTAAAGGACGGTGAAACCAAATGAACTACATTTTAACTTTTTTCATGGGTACTTTTTGCGGGGCGCTGATTATGGCTATTGTGGCAGCGGGGCACGATGATGATGAGTAGCTGCAAGCGCAAGAAAGAGTGTTACTACGCTATGCAGGACGAGTGCGGCACCGACCGCAAGCACTGCGGGTATATCCTGATAACTGGAGTGCCGAGAGGCTGCCCGGTTGACAGGTGCGACAAATTCAAGCCAAAGGACAGATCAAGTGAAAAACAAAAACAGACCGAGACGGGAAAAACAGCGCAAGCGACCGGGAACAAAGAGGGGCAAGCCGTTCAACCCGTGGATAGCGAAATACTTCAACATGACAGGGGAGTGTGAGAATGACAGCAAAAGAGCGTGCAGAAAAAGCAAAGAAATATCTTCAGCAGATTAAAAAGCTTGATCAGAGACTTAGGCGAGAGCTTCGCAACCTCGATAAGCTGCGTTCATCAGCTGAATATCATTCCCCGAATTTTGAAGGCGGCTGCGGCATCGGGAGTGGGGACAAATTGTCTGAAAGCGTAAGCAGAATCATTGAACAGGAAGAACGTGTGCAGCAGCTCACTGATACATATACCCGAAAATACGTGGAGATAGAGCAGGCTATCAAGAGCGTCGGAAACGACTACCAGGAAGAGGTCCTGGAGCTTAGGTATCTTCATTACAAGCAGTGGGAAGAGATTGCACGCACTATGAACTACTCGCTCGATAACGTCTATAAACTTCACGGCAAGGCGCTGCAAAAGATTACATTGAATTACAGTAATCAGTTGTGATATACTTAAAATGACCCAGAAGGGTACACAGGGGATACTGACCTCCTACCAATCTGAGAGACAGACCCGACGGAGCTTGGACGGCTCCGTATGAGCAGTTCTATGAGACACGACCGCATTTTTACCAACCTTGTGCGGTCAATCGGGTGTGATTCCCGTGCTGCTCTCCAAGACTGAAACCAGCGGTGCACTTTAGCTGGTGGAGGCGCAAGAGTCGAGCGTGAGAGACTTCATCACACTGCCTTTTGTGATGCTCAGCGGCGTGAGGCGTAAGTAGCTGATACGGCTCGTGACGTCGATAAGGCGGACGGCTCGGAAAGACGAGCATACATTAGCCACAAGTGCAAGAGCTTTTGGTTAATACCATCGTACCAACCGGACATAGAGGTATCTGTTACGACGAGCCGGATATCAAGGAAACAGGGCGAGGGATGCGTCCCATAGGGGCTAATCGACGGAAGAAACTCCGATACATCTTCAATGACTTTCCGTGACAGCTTGGAGAGACAAGCGACACGCCGATCGTGAGCGCACGAGCTTGCGGTCTGCACCACATTTTTCTGTCATTTTGACGAATCTCCCTTAACCGCACAAGGGCTCCGCTCACACCGGGGCTCTTTTGCGTATACGAAAGGACGGTGAGGGTATGGCGAGACCGAGAAAATTCAGAAGCCCGAAGGCACTTGAGACAAAATGGGAAGAATACAAAAACAAGTGCAACAACAGGGTAGTATTGACACATGATTTCAGCTCTAAAAACAGTGAGTTTGTGTCGGCAGAACTTCGTCGGTCTGTGACATACACCGTCGAGGGATTCTGTGTTTTTTTGGGAATTTCAAGGCAGGCGTTTTATGATACTTATACTGAGGACGAGAGGTTTCTTGACATCGTTACGCGCATAAGGGAAGAGTGCGAAATTGATGCTCGTGAAAAGTTTGAGCTGGGTGTGATACCTTCGCAACTCGCAGGACTGTGGATGTCTAAATATGGCTACACTACCAAGCAGGACGTCATTGCAGAGGTAAAGCCTTCCGATAAGCTGGCTGATGTCATGGCTCAGATCGGCGGTGAGGGGCTTGAAGAGTAGTTTTCCTTTATCGCAGAAATACATTGACTTTATAAACACCACCAAGGGTGTGACAGCTGAGTTCCTCGAGGGCACGACGGCAAGCGGCAAGACTACCGTCGGAGCAGGCATCAAGTTTATGCGTATGGTCTCAGCGTCTGACAAGAAGCTGCACGTTATAGCTGCCAAGACAACGGGTAAGGCTGAGGAAACTATAATCCAGCAGGATAACGGCATACTCGATCTTCATCACGGAGCTGTTTACTGCGGAAACGGTGACAAGGACTACAAACTGCCGCACATCAAGTTCGAGGGTAAGGTCATATACATTCTCGGCTACGGTAATCGTGACAAATGGGAAATGGCTCTGGGCGCTCAGTTCGGCTGCGTGTTCATAGACGAGATCAACACGGCAGATATCGATTTTGTGCGTGAGATCTCGACCCGAAACGACTACCTTATGGCTACGCTCAATCCCGATGACCCGGGATTGCCGGTCTACAAAGAGTTCGTTAACCGAAGCAGGCCGTTCGGCAAGTACATCGCCGATATACCGCAGGAGATACTTGACGAGCTGACAGAGGAAGCTGTCCCCGGGTGGCGGTATTGGTTTTTCACCTTCAAGGATAATCTGAGCCTTACGCCCGAAGACATCGAGCGCAAAAAGGCTGCAGCGCCAAAAGGCACGAAGCTGTATAAGAACAAGATCGAGGGCAAGCGAGGCAAGGCTACCGGTCTTGTATTCAACCGCAGAAAAGAGCAGGCCATCTCAGCGGCACAGGCAAAGACGTTCAAGTTCAGACTGTTCACCGCAGGACTTGACACAGCATACTCGCAGACCTCTCCTGATACGATAGCATTCACATTCGGCGGTATCACTGAGGACAGAAAGTTTGTGCTGCTCGACGAGCGTGTCTATAACAACGCAGGTCTTGCAGTGCCGAAGACACCGTCTGATATTCCGATAGAGTTCGTTGACTTTCTGGAGCATAACCGCACGAGCTGGGGCTTTGCCCGTGATGTTTACATTGACTCGGCAGATCAGGCAACTATCCTTGAGTGTCAGAAATACAAAAACAATGCAGGGTGTATCTATAACTTTATCCCTGCGTTCAAAAAGACTAAGATCATCGACCGTATCCAGCTTCAGAGTGCTTGGATGGCGGGCGGTGATTTTCTTATGCTCGATCACTGCAAGGTCTTCATATCCGAGCTGGATGCTTATAGCTGGAAAGAAGACAAATACGAACCCGAAGACGGTCACGACCACTGCATCAATAGCTGTCAGTATGCGTGGCTGCCGTTCAAGGCGCTGATTGGGCACATAGATGTCAAGGAGGAACACAATGAAAATACTTGAAAGACTTGGAGAAAGGATGAGGAACATGGTGCGGAACTGGCTCAGGATCACACCGGCAACAGGTCAGAGCTTTGTTATAGATGAAAATAAGACCAGGGAGACCGAAGTATTTGAAGCTCAGATGTGGTACCGTGGTGATGCAAATGAGCTGTTCCAGTTCTTTCATCAGCTCCCGGGTATTAGAGGCGGCTTCTGGAGCAGCGTTCCGGCAGACAGCTCTGTGCGCAAGATACACAGCGGGCTTCCTGCTGTGATCGCAGACACGCTCGCTTACATCGTCAAGTCTGATATGGATGATATCAATGCACCTGACGAGTGGGAAGATATCTCCCAAAAGCTCGGCTTTGGCGATCTGGTCGGACAGGCTATCATAGATACGCTTGTCAGCGGAGACGGCGTGTTCAAGATATCGGTCGATACTGATTTGTCGCCTTATCCGCTTGTTGAGTTCGTCAGCGGTGACAACGTTGAAATCGAGCAGAGACGTGGAGTCGTGGAGGCAATCGTGGTAAAGACTGCTTACACAGTCAGCTCGCTCACATACATTCTCCACGAGAGATATACAAAGGGAAAAGTCGAAAGCGTGCTGTTTGACAGCTCGGGCGTGGCTGTTCCGCTTGAGATCGTTCCGGAGCTTGCAGGTATCAAACCTGTCGTGGAATTCAGCGGCGACTATATGCTTGCGATCCCGATGATGTTCTTTGCGTCGCCAAAGTATAAGGGCAGAGGCAAAAGCATATTCACGGGCGGTCGTTCTGATTGCTTCGACAGCCTCGATGAAGTCATTTCGCAGTGGTGGGACGCTGTCAGACAGGGCAGGGTAAAGCAGTATCTGCCCGAAAGCATGATACCGAGAAGACCAGAGGACGGAAGCTTGCTGCCGCCGAACAGCTTCGGCAACAACTACATTTCCGTGACGGCACCTGTCATAGAGGGTGTGGCACAGAAGATAGAGACGGTCCAGCCGGATATACAGTACGACGCATATGCATCATCGTATATGAACGCTATGCTCATGTGTCTGCAAGGCATCATCTCGCCTGCAACGCTGGGCATAGATGTCGGCAAGATGTCCTCGGGCGAGGCGCAGCGTGAAAAGAAAGACGTTACAGGCGACACGAGGAACACTATCACGGCGGTGCTCGAAAGAGTGCTGCCGCAGCTGATAAATGCGATCCTGATGACCGCCGACAATATGCGTGGAGTCGCGCCGAAGGAGCGTGAAGACGTATCCGTCACATTCGGCGAGTACGGTGCACCTGACTTCGACAGTCGTGTAGAGACCGTCGGCAAGGCTGCAACATATGGCATTATGTCCACCAAGACACAGGTCGATGAGCTGTGGGGCGGATCGCAGGACGACGAATGGAAGGCAGGCGAGGTCGCAAGGATCAAGGCGGAAAAGGGGATACTCACGGCTGATGAGCCGAGCGTTGGCGGTGGTGCCTGATGCTGAGTGCAGACGACATCGCCGAGATCTTTGAGTGGATAGAGATGCTGCTTATCGGCAGCCTGAAACGCAATCTCACACGCCACGAAGCAGAGGAAAAGAAATACGGATTCAACTGGTCTGCATGGCAGGCCGAGAAGCTTCGCAATCTGGACAAGTTTCGCAGAGAGAACGCTGCGATAGTCGGTAAGTACACCGACACCATCGACCGCAACACTCGTGCACTGCTTGAAGAACAGTTCCGTGAGGGCGTGAACGGTGCAGCACAGGAAGCGGAGGAAGCTCCCGAGCCGCAGCCCGTTTATATGCAGGACATTCAGCCGACACAGCCCGAGCTTTCCGAACAGCCTGAACAGCCACAGGAACAGCCAGAACCCGAGACGACAGAACAAGTCAGCACTGAGCCACCCGCAGCTGCCGATGAACCGATAGCGGTAGTCAAACCCGAACCGCAGTTCTTCGGCGTGGACACCGTCAAGGTGAACAAGCTCGTCGAGGACATGACCACGATGGAGAAGCAGGCTGAAACGGCAGCGCTGCGTATGACAGATGATGTCTATCGGCAGACGGTCAACCGTGTGCAGCTGGCTATGAGCACAGGCTCGATGACGCTTAACAAGGCTATCGACACAGCTGTCGAGGGCTTTCTCAACGCAGGTATCAACTGCATCGAGTACAAGGACGGGCGGCGTGTGAATATTGCCGACTATGTGCGCATGGCACTGCGGACGACTTCTACCAGAGCTGCACTGCAAGGACATTCAGAAAAGTTAAAAGCACTTGGCTACGACACAGTTGCGGTCAGCAGCTACGGAATGTGCTCACCGACCTGTCTGCCGTATCAAGGCAGGGTGTACATCAACGATGCGTTCACGAGCTGGGTAGGAGAGACAGAGCAGAGAGCAGACGGTCTGACCTACGGCAAGTCGCACTACTGCGGCAAGTGGTTTCCGCTGCTGAGCAGTGCTATTGAGAAGGGTTTATTCCATTGAATGTTAAGTTTGGGTGGAATTAAAACAGTGTGAACAGTATTACAAAACTGGTGTCATGATTGTAAAAAAAAATAATGAATCATGGCTAACGGGGAACGGAAAAACTCCCAATCCCGTGCTAAGCTATTGACAACTGTCTGCACCTTTGGTATAATAGTATCAGAGGTGATATTATGGAAGAATGGAAAGACGTTGTTGGTTATGAAGATGTCTATCAAGTTAGCAACATGGGGAATGTAAAACGCATAGCTCCATATTCAAATCAATTTGGTAGAACATGGGGAAGCGACAGACTGTTAAAGCCTGCGAATAACTCCAAAGGATATTTATTCGTTCAGCTTTCCAAAGACGGCAAGGTTTCAAGGAAATATGTTCATCGTTTGGTTGCAGAAGCTTTTATCCCAAATCCTGATAATAAAGCTACTGTAAATCATATCAATTGTGATAGAAGTGATAACAGAGCTGAAAACCTTGAATGGACTACTTACCGTGAAAACAACGATTATGCCATTAAGGTTATGAGGGACGCTGGTGGAAACAAGCGTAACAATAAATCTTCACGTCCTGTTGAACAGCTTGATATGAACGGAAATGTCATCAACGAATTTCCTTCTTATCGTGAAGCTGAACGGCAAACAGGAATTAGTGCCATTGATAAAGTGTGTGCTGGTTCAAAGTATAGAAAAACAGCAGGCGGTTTCAAGTGGAGATATAAAGACAGTCAATAGAAAGTGTAGAGACTATTCCGAGAGGAAGTAGGGCGGAGATGTACCGCTCGAAGCGCACTGCACCGTAGAACGGTGATGAGATAGTCCAATAAAAGCCAAATTGCAGGCACACTATTAATCTCTGGAGATACGGCGATCCGCTCCCCGAAACTCTTGATAACTCCGAAACCGAGCGTCGCTACAAGCTTGAACAGCAGCAGCGAGTTCTGGAGCGTGAGATCCGCAAGGCAAAGCGCAAGGTCGAGGGCTTCACAGACCCCGAGAACATCGCAATGGCGCAGGCACAGCAGCGGGCAAAGGAAAAGGAACTGCAAGAGCATATCAACAAGGTCAACGAAGAATATGGTAAGCCCAACGCTCCTGCACTTGTAAGGGACAGCGACAGGGAGAAGATCTACGAGGGCGAAGTTCCGAAGTCTGCCGAAAGCAACAGAAAGCCTGAACGATATGAAAGCCTCTCACCATCGCCTGAGGCAAAGCCAGGCGCACCACAAGCCACGCATATTTAAAAGCAACTGACAAGTCTTTTGATGATTTGACAAAAGAAGAAATTGAGTCTTTGAAATAATGCAAAAGTCATTAAAAAGGAGATAAAATTGGAATTATACGAATTAACTCAAGCGTTCACTGAACTGCTTAAAATTGAAGATGTTAAGAAATCCCCCGAGCGTCTTATGGAGATTATCCAAAAAGGCGACGAGGGATTTTTTGATAGCTTAACAGCCTTGCACGATGATCTGACCACAGACCACTTACAGCTGATATTTCAATATTATATGGCTGACCGTAAAGAAAAGATGCAGGACTATACGCCAAGCTGCCTTGGAAGGCTTATTGCAAAGCTTAATCATATTGAGAATGCAAATAGCTGCTACGATATGTGTGCAGGGTCAGGCTCATTGACGATACAGGCTTGGAATATCAATCCTGACTGCATGTTTTTCTGTGAAGAATTTGACGAAAGAGTAATACCGTTTCTGCTTTGCAATCTTATAATCAGAAACATTCAGGGATATGTCATTCACGGCGATGTTTTGACAAAAGAACGCTTCAAAGCGTGGAGACTTGCAAAGGGAAAGGTCTACTCAACGGTATTTGAACTTTCAGAACCGCCGCTTGAAATAAAAACGGACTGCTGCATAAGCAATCCGCCTTATAACATCAAGTGGGAGCCGCCTGTTTTTGCACAGCTCGACAGCCGTTTTGCAGAATACGGTGTACCGCCGAAAAGCAATGCGAACTATGCCTTTGTCCTCAACGCTTTGCATATAGCGGAGAGTTCGGCTCTTATCCTTCCTAATTCAATTATGGAAGAAAGAGGCGAGATCGTTGAACAGCTCATTGTAAACAACAAGATCGACAGCGTGATTATAAATCCTAATAAGATGTTTGAAGCAACGGATATATCTACCTGTGTTCTATCATTGAAGAAAACAAGAGCAACGACAGCCGTTGAAATGGTAGATTGTCGAAACAAAAACCATACCGAAAGCAGCAGAGAGCAGAGAGGACAGTTTGGCGGCACATCTCACACAAACAGGGTTTACACCAAAACAGTCAATGAATATTCTGAAAATGACATTGACAAGCTTGTTAAACTTGTCGATAGTAAAGGCTGCGAGTCTGAACTTGCAAAAGCTATTTTCCCAGATGCGATAAAATATAACAAATACAGATTATCACCGTCAATGTATATCGACATAGTATTTGAAGAGCCAGAACACAGAGACTATGCCGCAATCGTTGACGATATCAACAGGGTGCGGAGAAAGCAAAACGCTTGTAAACTTGTGTTGAACGAGACTATTGCTCGACAAATGGGATTGGATATTGAGAAATACAAGTCTGATAATGGCGAAATGGGAGACACAGGGCAGCTTATAAGTAAACTGTGTGACAGGACTTTTGAAAAGAACGACTATATTCAGTTCACCAAGAACAAGAATGAGTTTATTCTGAAAGCAAACAGCAAAGAAGATTTTCCCGAATTGTTGCTGTTGGCGTTCAAGATGTGGAAGCAGCGAGTGATGATGTTCAATAACGAGGAAAACATACTGCTTGCAGAGCTTCGAGATGCACTGATACCTGATTTGATGTCAGGGAAGATAGAACTCTAAACCGCTTAACAGATGTTGGGCGGTTTTATTATACCCATTTGAAAGGTGGTGAGGAGAATGAATTTCGGACAGGCACTTGAAGCTCTCAAACAGGGCAAGCGTGTCGCTCGAAGGGGCTGGAACGGCAAGGGTATTTATATCGAGCTGCAAAGACCCGATGCAAACAGCAAGATGACTCAGCCGTACATCTACATTGTCACGACAGGTCTTGTTACAGACAATAAAGATGCACCAAAGGGCATAGTTCCTTGGCTCGCAAGTCAGACTGATATGCTTGCGGACGATTGGAACATAGTCGAATAAGCCACAAGCACCAAGCGAAAGCAAGGTGTTATTTTTATACCCTGACGAAAGGAGAATTAGTCAATGGATCTTGAAAACAAGGCTCCCGAAGAGGAGAAGGACAAGAA
>CADAES010000040.1 GCA_902786975.1 uncultured Ruminococcus sp. | reverse complement strand
TGAGTCACGGTCGGTATCGTAGCCGTCGATGCTGTCGTTTACAGAGTAGAAAGCATAGTGGTCACGTCTGTCTCTGTATTCTGTCTTGTGGTAGATAACAGAGCCGTCGACCTCAACTCTTCCTGTTGAGAAGTTTCTCTGGAAGTTTGTGCAGTCGTCCTGAGCGTCCCACAGACACCACTCTGCAAAAGAGAAAAGCTTAAAGGTCTTCTTCTCGCTGCTCTTGTTTGTGAGGACTACCTGCTGAACTTCGCCGTTATAGTTGTTAGGTACGAAGAAAGTCACCTCAGCCTCGATGCCGTTCTTTTCGCCCTTGATAACAGTATAGCCCATACCGTGACGGCAGGTATACGCATCCAGCTCGGTCTTAACAGGAGACCAGCCGGGGTTCCATACAGTGCCGTTGTCGTTGATATAGAAATATCTGCCGCCCATATCGATAGGCACGTTGTTGTAGCGGTAACGTGTTATCCTTCTCAGCCTTGCGTCCTTATAGAAGCTGTAGCCGCCTGCCGTGTTGGAGATGAGAGAGAAGAACGCCTGTGAGCCCAGATAGTTTATCCAGGGATAGGGTGTTCTTGGTTCAGTGATGACATACTCCTTGTTGGCATCATCGAAAAATCCGAATTTCATAGATTATCCACCTTTCGTGTTAGTATGTATAAAAATTAATTTTCATTAATTATTACCTTGTTCCAATTTAGCGTCGATGTATATTATCGACTTATTGTAATATGATATTGACAGATCTGACTCATAATACTGAATGTCTTTGTAGTCGTCGTCTACGACCATCTGGTGAGCTTGTCCTGCGCTTTTTTTACTCGAAGCATTGCCGTTTTGCAGCTGTGCATACTTTTCGTCGGGTATCGCAAGCAGTACAGCACCGTCGTCGTTGAATGCGACGTAGCAATATTTATCGCTGCGGCACAGCGTATAGCTGCTCAGTTCAACTGTTTGCGGGTGTTTCAGCTCATCGGCTATTTTCAGCACGGGCATAAGCGCTTTGACAGCAAAGAAGATCAGAAGTATTGCAGTCACCACCGAGAACAACAGCTGTTCGGCGGAGCTTTCTCTGCCCTTCCATGTTTTGATGAAAAAAACGATGAAAGCGATGAGCAATACAAACAGTATGATGCATTTTACAAGGTTGCCGATGAAAAATCTCTCGACAGCCGCCTTGCCGCTGAGCAGATCTGTACCTTTTACAATAGCGTCCTTTACTAATGCGGAGATAAGGCTGAGCCCAGCGAACGCCAGAAATACAAAAAACCACTTGAAGCTTTCTTTTCTTCTGTATTCAAGCTGTGCTGCCCGGCCCGTATTTGTATCGTAAAACTGGTCCATTTATCAGCCCTTCTTTGTGGCAAATCTCTGCCAGCAGCTGTAGGTCTGCCCTTCGGAAAGCTCGCTGTAGCCGGTAACGTCCTTTGGCAGAGAGAGGTTGGTGCAGTTTATCATAGCAGTCATCGGCTCGGGGCAGAAATAGTGGTTCACGCCGTTGTGGTTCCACATATTCCAGAACCTGAACTCCTTGGAGACCTCGTTCAGTACCATAGTGCCGTTGACGGTATCCTTTACATAAACGCCGTAGAAGTCTTCGCCGTCGAGCTTGTTCATTTCGGCGGTGTACATATCGTTGTCAAGCTCCTGGAGCGTAGGCATCTTGCCTGTGAGATACTCTTTGTCCCAGTCGCTGAGCTCGAGCAGTCTTTCCGTCGGCAGGCATCTGTCGTTGAGCTCACACTTCTTTCCGATAGGAACGAACAGTCTGAGGTCTTTTTCCTCGCCGCCGTCCACCATAGGCGAATTGATCGTTGTGTGCGTACACAGCGAAACGGGCAGAGCCTTTTTGCTGAGGTTTGTGAGGTTTATCTCCTGCTTCAGACCGTCATCCGAAAGGGTAAAGGTGGAGCTTATCTTGAATTTTACGGGGAAAAGCTCGAACATCTCGTCGTTCTCGTCGTGTGTGAACGAGGTCACGACAACACACTTGTCCTGTTCCTCGGCGGTGCTTTCGACGGTGTGAGCCCGCTTGTGTACCCAGCCGTGGATAGTGTTGTGGAACTGCTTTTCGTTTATCGGGAGCTGATACTCGTCGTCCGATGTGAGCACGATGCCGTCGGCAAAGCGGTTCGGAAGATACAAGGTCGGCAGACCCCAGATCTCTCTTGCGCTGTTTATCTCATCGGCAGTCACGCTTTCGCAGTAGCGGAAAACGTCTATCTTATTTTCCTCGTCACGCAGTCTGAGCACCGAAGCGCCCATTGACGGCGCAATTACGCAGAAATATCTGCCGTGCTGCATTCTGACACATTCAACGCCTTTGAAATCATAATTACTAACAATGTTTCCCATTAAACTCCATATCCTTTTTGTTTGAATTATATAGAGTTATTATACCACACAATTCATTTTTTGTCCAGTATTTCTATAAGGTGAATTCATAGAATTTGTTGAGATATTTTGAGTAGTATTTACCAAAAAAGCAGTGAATAAAACCTCGGGACGGGTCAATAATATTTTTACAGAGCGCTGAAAGGCTCTGAAAGGAGGGATCATCTATGTTGAATAAGATCGCACTTGCGCTGCTCATAATCGGCGGCATCAACTGGGGACTTATCGGTATTTTCCAGTTTGACCTGGTAGCGTTCCTTTTCGGCGGCATGGGTGCTGTTTTGAGCAGGATAATCTACACGCTCGTAGCTGCTTCGGCTATCTGGTGCATCTCGCTGCTTTTCAAGGAAAACGAGCTTGTAAGGGAGTAACGCCCGCTTCAGCCCACGGCTTCGGCATTGGGTAGGGAAGTCTATTTTCAGACTGTCGGCACACCGAAAAACGGGTTTGCGTTTTGTGCACGGTCAGGAAGCAGGCTTCCTTTCCCTGTGCTGAAGCCTTTTCCTTTGTCGGCGGGGACTGTGATATTATGGTCGTGCGTCGGTTTAAATCACTAAATTCTGAACAATGGAAGAATTTAGAACGCCTGTTTTTGTGCAATTATTACAAAATGTAAGGTTTTTTTTGTGAAACGCAGGATTTCGCTTGACTTTATTGCAAAAAGACGATATAATTACATTGATGTTAATGCTAACGAGGTTTTGCCTCGGTTAACATCCGTTTTGTTGTCTCCTTTCTTTTGTTCTACACATAGTTTTTTTGTTTTGTTTCAGCAGAGCTTCGTTGCTCTGCAATTTTTTTGCGCTTTTAGCTTTTAGATGTAAGAGATAAGATGTAAGAGGTAAGAGAAACGTGGGCGTTCATAAAATATTTACAGGGATATTGGCAGCGAGCCTTGACAAATCAGGGTCGTTTTGTTATAATATATAAGCATTCGTATCTAAAGACAGCCGGCATAACAGAGAAATCTGTTTGTAAGACCCGCCGAGGAAAGGAACGCAAAGTTTTTAACAATGACTTTGTATCTCTTTTGTCTTTTGGCGAAAGAGGTTTTCTTTTTTAGTTTACGCTGTGCATATTATTTTTCAAAGAGGTGAAAAAGAAAATGCCAAGTGAGAAGGTTTTGCTTGCAAAGCAGGAAAAGGTAGCAAAGCTCACAGACCTCATCAACAACTCAGCAGCAGGTGTGCTCGTTGATTACAAGGGTCTCACCGTTGAGGAGGACACCAAGCTCAGAAAAGAGCTGAGAGAGGCCGGAGTTACCTACTTCGTAGAGAAGAACACGATCCTTCGTTTCGCTCTGCACAATGCAGGCTACGAGGATTTTGACGGAGTTCTGGAGGGCACAACAGCATTCGCTGTTTCCAACGACGACCAGACAGCTCCCGCAAGAGTTCTCGGTAAGTTCGGCGAGCAGTTCAATGGTGAAAAGCTCATCCTCAAGGGTGGTTACATCGGAAAGGACGTTTACGACCAGGCAGGCGTTCTGGCTCTTTCCAAGATCCCTTCCAAGGAAACTCTGCTTGCACAGCTGGTCGGTTCTCTCCAGGGACCTATCCAGAAGCTTGCTGCTACGCTCAAGGCTGTTGCAGACAGCAAGGGCGGCGACGCTGCATAATTGCGGCATAAGAATCGGTGCGTGAGGCACTGACCACAGGACAGGGCGCAGTCCCTGACTATCGGCAATAGCCGAATGACAAAAATAAATTACAAGGAGATTATTATCATGGCTTCAGAGAAAATTATGAATTTCGTAGAAGAGATCAAGACACTTTCCGTTCTCGAGCTTTCAGAGCTTGTAGACGCTATCCAGGAAGAGTTCGGTGTAACAGCTGCTATCGCTGCTGCTCCTGCTGCTGGCGGAGCTGCCGCTGCTGCTGAGGAGAAGACTGAGTTCGACGTAGTTCTCGCTTCCTTCGGTGATGCTAAGATGGGCGTTATCAAGGCAGTTAAGGAGATCACAGGTCTCGGACTCAAGGAAGCTAAGGAGCTTGTTGAGGCTGCTCCTAAGGCTATCAAGGAAGGCGTTTCCAAGGCTGACGCTGAGGAGATCAAGGGCAAGCTCGAGGCTGCCGGCGCAACTGTTGAGCTCAAGTAATTTAAAACTTGATACGAAAATAATAAAAAAATACTGTCGGTTCGATCGTGTGTCGTACCGACAGTTTTTTGTTTATTATAACTTAATCAATATAGCTATGGTTATCCCTTGCTCTTGTTGCTATCGCAGTCGGGTCACGAACCATATTGACTATTTATAGAACATTTTTCATCAAGTATCCTGCCACGCATATTGGTCAGAGCGTTGCAGGGTTGGTATAACGCTTCATAGGTAACCCCGTCAACATCAAACAGGTTCCCGTTTGGTGCTATATAATGTTCGTCACCGTTACTAAATACGATCAGAATATCTCCTCTGCTAAAACCGTCAAGTTCCGTTTCGGTAGTAATCTTGCCGACCTCTATCTCTTTGAGAAGATCAATAAACTCGTCAAGCTCCTTGTCATTAAGCTCTGCCATCGGTTCTCCGTAATAACACATCACGACCTTGCTGATATCGTCCTTGCTTATGTCCTTGAATGGTTTGTCCATCTTTGTCGGGTCGTAGAATATGTATACCATTAATCCAGCCACTGCTGCCGCAAGCACGCAAAGCAAAACAATTATGCACTTCTTAGAATTGTTATTCATAATTCTCACCTCCGGAGGTTTTTCAGGTTAATGATCCAAAGCGATTTTTATGCTTCTATATACATTACGTTTGAGATGGCTATATTCGTGCACTTGAAATTAAATTTCGGAGATGTGCCTAAAAAGCAAGCCATCTGTTTGTAAAAAACAACAAAAGGCGGTGTAAAGATGCACAAATATTGCTCGCCGGAATTGTTATCAATTTTTGGGTCATAAGTATCAGAAAACCCGCAGGTCAATGACTTACGGGTTATCGTTTCTATTCACTATTGTATATCGCTGCTCATCGTGATGTAGCTTACAGCTGAGGTGCTGCTGTCGTCCTTGCCCCATATCTGGTCACGGAACAGCCAGAAAACGTCGATAAATATAACGGCGAGGATAAGGATTATCAGTATTATCGGGACTATTAACGACGAACCGCCTGTCTTGCCGGGAGTTACGCCTGGCATATTCGACGAAGCAGGGTTGATATAGTCGGGATTGTTGTAGCCGTTGTCGGGCATCTGCTGTTGCCCGAAATTCTGAAACGGCTGGCTCACAGGCTGCTGAGGCTGGCTGTAATAGCCGTTCTGAGCAGGATCCTGCTGATAGCCCTGCTGTCCGTAGTAGTTGTTGACGGGCTGAGAATAGTTCTGCTGCGTGCCGCCATAGTAACCGCCGGCAGGCTGAGCGCTCTGCATATAGTCCTGCGGCTGCTCATAATAGCCCTGCTGCGAGTAGCCCGTGTTTATTGGCTGGACCTCGTCCATAGTAGGCTGAACGTCTTGGATAACAGGCTGTGCCTGCTCCATTTCAAAAGCAGAGTTTTGCTGTGAATAGTCGTAGTCCTGCTGGGTGTAGGTGTCCTGCTGTGTATAGTCTTGCTGTGTATACTCCTGCGGTTGCTGCTCAAAAGTCTGAGCGTTGACCTCAGGCGCTGCTGCCTCGTCTGCCGAAGGCTGGACAGGCTGTACAGACGTTGATACTGCCGCTACGTTCTCACCGCAGTCAAAGCAGAACTCTGCATCGTCAGGAAGCGATGCGTTGCATTTTGGACAGTTTTTCATCTGTTGTCATGCTTGTTATGTGAAACAAGCATTTCCCCCTTTATGATTTATTGTTTTGTGTTGTCAGTCTTTATTGCTGCTGTCGGTACTGCCGGCGCTGTCAGGGCGGCCGGACTCTCCGAAGCGGAAGCTTTCGATGACATCGCTGCAGATATACCAGCTGCTCTCGATAAGGACAACGTTTATCCTTCGCATATCCGTTCCTTTGGAACTGGTGAAGCAGACATCGAGCTGAAACGCCTTATCGAACTCGTCGTTCCTGGAAAATGCTTTTTTGTAATCCTTTTGCAGTCGCTCACGGTCAGCGCTCGCAAGCTCTCTCTTGCCGATTATCTCGCAGTGGATATCCGAGGCTTCGATGCCGCTTTTTTCAAGCAGCTCGCTCACCGTATCCTTGCTGTTGCTGCTGTCGCTTTTGAGAAAAGCCTTTCTTGCAGCCGGGACAAAGCAGCTGAGATAGGTCTTGCTGTCGTTGTGATTGATGCTGTAGCAGAGATTGAAAACAGGTCTTTCGTGATTTGCGACCTCCTCAGTCTTGCTGCCGCAGCTGCAAAGCGCAAGCACCGATACTATCAGAAGCACGCTCAGCGCTATCAGTGGCTTTTTCATTTCATACACCTGCTTGTCGGAAAATTAAACGGCATACCCGTTGATGTCGGGCGGGTATGCCATGTTGTGTAAAATTATCAGAGGCTGATAGAGCTTCCCATGAACCACTTGCCGTTAGCCTTGTATACGTTGACCGTCTTGGTAACAACGTTCTCTCTCTTGCTGCCTGTTACGGTGAATTCTATCCTGAGCGTGTAAGCATCATCGTAAAGACCGAGAGTGCCGGACTTACCGAGGTTGATCTTTTCAAGGATCTTGTAATTGATCTTGAAGTCCTCGCCGTATTTGCTTATCATGCTCTGGAGCTTTGAGGTGTAGGTCGAAGCTGCCGAGGATTCGCTCATTCCGCCAAGGATCGAGGTCGAGCCTGTTCCGTTGGTAAGAGCGTCAGTGAATGTGGAAACGTCCTGATTCTCAAGACCCTTTATGTAATTCTTGATAGGCTTTTCGTAGCCGCCGCCCACAAGTGCGATTATCAGCCAGATGATAAGTCCGACTGCAACAGCGCCGCAGGCAATGATTATTCCAAGCTTTGCGCCCTTGCTCAGACCCTTCTTGGCGACCGGCATGCTGCCGATACCCGGCTGCTGGAACGCAGGCTGGCTGAACTGCTGCTGAGGTGCTGCCTGTTCTGTGGCAGGAGCGCCGCAGTTAGGACAGAAGGTCGCATTATCCGCTAAAGTGGAGCCGCAATGTCCGCAAAATTTTGACATAATGATATCCTCCCGAATAGTTTTCTTTTTTATCCAGTATCTTTTTTTGCTGCCGACTGAAATGTCGCTAACACTGATATTAAATATTATAAACTAATCGTTCACGTTTGTCAAGCACTATCGCACTGCAAAGGCACGTCCGTCCGCCGTTTCAGCGCTGCTTTTCGGCATGTCCGCAGCAATTTTGCGGGCAAAGGCATATACCTTTTATAATATATATACAGACGGGTACAGAATTTTGTGTCAGGAAACTGCGCAGACACAACATCTTGTTGACGGCGCAGAGGGCATCATCTGCGTTGTGCAAAATAAACAAAAAGTGACGACTCGAAGCGGTGAAAATTCTACGTGCTAATTTAGCACAAAAGCCTTGAAATAACGTTGGTTGTAGTGTATAATGATACTTGCGTGACTGCACAGATGCGTTGATATAACGCAAAATGCCTATGCAGTTTCCGAAAAGGGATATTCCGAAGGCTCGACGGGGTCTTTGGGGTGTGGGCAGATCCGACGGGACGAGCCGCCTCAGAGGAAAAAGCAAGGCAGAATGATATGCGATGAAGCGAAAGGTTGCCGGCGGTCTGCCGGGTAATTTTCGTGGAGTATGTCCGATTTCAAACCGGGCGACTGGAATACCAAACACGGTATGTGCTTGTGCTTCTTGCGATGGCGGAGGGGAACTTCTGCTTTGGCGTGAGTGTGTACGGCTGTGTCTGCTATTTTACGTCCGAGCCTTAAAAAGGTTTCGGAATTTTTTGTGAGACGGCAGGGAACACACGGCAGAGTGTAATTTTGTAATAGGGCAAAAGAGGTGTTCCGGAAAGGTCTTGGGCAAAACCTGTCAATTGCGTTTGCAATTAACAGGGCTAAGGCAGAGAGTTGATAGTAAACGCAATTGACTCAGGCTTTGCTTAAAAACAGGACCTTGCCCCCTATCAATTTTTAAAATTTCAAGGAGGCGATCTTAGTGGCAGTCAATGAGAAGATCAGAATCAAGATCAAGGGTTATGAGCATGCTGTAGTAGATGCAGCAGCAGTAAAGATCGTGGAGGCTGTAAAGCGTTCGGGCGCACAGGTGTCGGGTCCTATCCCGCTTCCTACGGATAAGGAGATAATCACTATCCTGCGTGCCGTTCACAAGTACAAGGACAGCCGTGAGCAGTTCGAGATGAGAACTCACAAGAGACTTATTGTTGTTATCAGACCTACAAAGGAAACAGTAGCATCACTTGAAAGTCTTGAAATTCCTGCCGGCGTGAATATTGTTATGGAGACCAAGTAGTTTCCAAAGGAGATCACAGGTGATCTCAAAACACAATGTTACCCGGGTCATGTTGGGAGACCAACCAATAACCAAAGGAGGAAAAAATCATGGAAAAAGGAATCATCGGCAAGAAGATCGGTATGACACAGATCTTTGATGAGGCAGGAAAGGTCATTCCTGTAACAGTAGTTGAAGCCGGTCCGTGCGTAGTAGTACAGAAGAAGACCGTTGACAATGACGGATACGATGCTGTACAGCTCGGTTACGGCGACATCAGAGCCAAGAGAGTCAACAAGCCTCTCCAGGGTCATTTCAAGAAGGCAGACGTTGCAATGAAGAGAACACTCAAAGAGTTCAGACTCAATGACTGCTCCGCACTCAACGTAGGCGACATAGTAAAGGCTGATACTTTTGCAGCAGGCGACATCGTAGATGTAAGCGGCACAAGCAAGGGTCACGGTTTTTCAGGAACCATCAAGCGTCACAACGGACACAGGCTCAAGGAAACACACGGTTCCGGTCCTGTACACAGACATGCAGGTTCCTACGGCGCTTGCTCGGATCCTTCAAGGATCTACAAGGGCAAGAAGATGCCTGGTCAGTACGGTAATACAAAGGTGACCGTACAGAACCTCGAAGTCGTAAAGGTAGACGCTGAAAATAATCTTATCGCGATCAAGGGCGCTATCCCGGGTCCTAAGAACGGAACCGTAACGATAGTTGACTGCGTTAAGAAGGCTTAGTGGAAGGAGGAATGGATATGTCACAGATCGCAGTATTTGATATGGCAGGTAAAAAAGTTACCGACACTGAGCTTAACGATGCAATATTCGGCATCAAGCCAAACAAGGCTATCCTTCACGCAATGGTAGTAAACTACCTTGCAAACCAGAGACAGGGCACACAGTCCACTCTTACCAGAACAGAGGTAAGCGGCGGCGGAAGAAAGCCTTGGAGACAGAAGGGTACAGGTCATGCAAGACAGGGTTCCATCAGAGCTCCTCAGTGGGTTCACGGTGGTATCGCACTCGGACCGAAGCCAAGAGATTACAGCTATTCGCTCAACAAGAAGGAAAAGAGACTTGGTATGAAGTCTGCACTTTCCGTTAAGGTCGCTGACTCGAATATGGTAGTTGTAGACAGCATCAAGACAGACGAGTTCAAGACAAAGACTATGGTCGAGATGCTCAAGGCTCTCAATGTTCAGGGCAAGGCTCTCATCGTTACAGCCGATGCAGATGCAAAGGTAGTAAAGAGCGTCAGCAACATCCCCGGCGTGAAGACAGCAACCGTAAACACACTTTGCGTTTATGACATTCTGAACTACGATAAGTTTATCGTTTCCTCAGATGCTGTAAAGAAGATCGAGGAGGTCTATGTATGATGAAAACTGCTCAGGATATAATTATAAAGCCTGTCATCACAGAAGATGCGATGGACAGACTTCAGAAGAATGTTTATACATTCAAGGTAGCCAAGGACGCTAACAAGATCGAGATCGCAAAGGCTGTTGAAGAGCTTTTCGATGTTAAGGTCGCAAGCGTTAACACAATGATAGTCAAGGGCAAGGAAAAGAGAATGGGTAGATTTACCGGATACCGTGCCGACTGGAAAAAGGCTATCGTTACTCTTGACGGTGAGAAGACTATCGAGTTCTTCGAGGGTATGTATTAATACCTACCGTATGTAAAGAGGTGCGGCGCAAAAGCCGCATGCGGACCTTGCAGTGCGTTAGACCGAAGCGGTGCAAGGGTGACCTGCGAGGCAGCGAGGGCTGCTGACCTGTGGGTGCGGCACATCTGATGTGCGGCTTTCCCGAAACGGGCATTTTCACCGCAGGCGTAAGTATGGAAGGGTGCTTGGCAGGTGTGCTTGCAAGGGTGCTCGGGATGCTCGGAAGGGTGCCGGAGAGAGTGCACAGCACAGAACGCTTTGCCCTTTTCGCAAAACTCAGATAAGGAGTGAATTTATAATGGCAATAAAGAGCTACAAGCCTACGACAAACGGCCGCCGTGGTATGACCGTTACCGATTACTCGGGTCTGTCAAAGGTTGCTCCGTGTAAATCACTGCTCGAGCCTATAAAGGAACATTCGGGCAGAAACAGCTACGGTAGGATCACCGTTCGTCACAGAGGCGGAAGAGTGAGAAGAAAATACCGTGTTATCGACTTCAAGAGAAACAAACTCAATATGAACGCACAGGTGCTCACAATAGAGTACGATCCTAACCGTTCAGCATTCATCGCTCTGGTAGAGTACGAGGACGGAGAGAAGAGATACATCATCGCTCCTAACGGACTCAAGGTAGGCGATACAGTAAGAGCAGGCGCTGATGCCGACATCAAGCCGGGCAACGCACTTGCACTCGCTAATATCCCTGTGGGTACATTTATCCACAACATCGAGCTTTATCCCGGAAAGGGCGCACAGCTCGTAAGATCCGCCGGCAACATGGCTCAGCTCATGGGTAAGGAAGAGACTTACGCACTCGTAAGACTCCCTTCGGGCGAAATGAGAAAGATCCCTATCAACTGCATGGCTACCATCGGACAGGTCGGAAACATCGACCATGAGAACGTTAACATCGGTAAGGCCGGAAGAAAGCGTTACATGGGCTGGAGACCGACAGTTCGTGGTTCTGTAATGAACCCATGCGATCACCCGCACGGCGGTGGTGAGGGCAGAGCTCCTGTTGGACGTCCTTCACCGGTTACTCCTTGGGGCAAGCCTACTATGGGCTACAAGACTCGTGCAAAACATCATCGCTCCGATAAGTTTATCGTAAAGCGTAGAAACGGTAAGTAATCTGAAAGGAGGACGATGATAAATGAGCAGAAGCGTTAAGAAAGGACCATACGTTCAGCCGGTCCTTCTCAAGAGAGTAAAAGCAATGAACGAAGCAGGCGAAAAGAAGGTGCTCAAGACCTGGAGCAGAGCTTCAACGATATTCCCTGATTTCGTAGGTCATACATTCGCAGTACACGACGGACGCAAGCACGTCCCCGTATATGTTACTGAGGATATGGTAGGTCATAAGCTGGGTGAGTTCGCACCGACAAGAACATTTAAGGGTCACGCAGGATCAAAGACCTCGAACAGTGGCAAGTAGTGCGGAAGGAGGAAAACAACATGGAAGCAAAAGCAATTCTGAGAAATGCTCGTATTGCTCCTCGTAAAGTCCAGATCGTTCTGGATCTCATCAGAGGAAAAGATTTAGATGTTGCTATGGCAACAGTAAAGCATACACCGAAGGCTGCAAGTGAATATCTGGAAAAGCTTCTCAAGTCCGCCGCTCACAACGCAGAGAACAATCATAACATGGACAAGAACAGTCTGTATGTAAGCGAATGCTATGTTTGTCCGGGACCGATCATGAAGAGAATCAGACCAAGAGCACAGGGCAGAGCCTTTAGGATCCTGAAGAGAACTTCTCATATAACAGTAGTTCTCAAGGAAAAGGAATAAGCTAAGGAGGTAAACTATGGGACAGAAAGTTAATCCGCACGGACTTCGTGTGGGTATCATCAAGAATTGGGATTCCCGCTGGTTTGCAGATAAGAGCACTTTTGGCGATACGCTTGTAGAGGACTTCAACATCCGTAAGTTCGTTATGAAAGAGCTTAACAGAAGATCGAAGAATCCTAACGATAAGTGCGTATACGCAGGTGTTCCGAAGGTAGAGATCGAAAGATTCGCAGATAAGGACGGCAGCTCAAAGGTTAAGGTACACATTCACTGTGCAAAACCCGGTCTCGTTATCGGCAGAGGCGGCGCTGAGATCGAAAAGCTTCGTGCAAACGTTGAAAAGATGATCGGCAAGAGCGTTGCCGTGAATATCGTAGAGGTTAGAAACCCCGACCTGAACGCACAGCTGGTAGCTGAAAAGATCGCACACGATCTTGAGGACAGAATCTCTTACAGAAGAGCTATGAAGCAGTCTATCGGCAGAGCTATGAAGCTCGGCGCAAAGGGAATCAAGACAACAGTATCCGGCAGACTTGCAGGTGCTGAGATCGCAAGAAGCGAGAGCTACCACGAGGGTACTATCCCGCTTCAGACAATCAGAGCTGACATCGACTACGGTTTCGCAGAGGCTCTTACCACATACGGTAAGCTCGGCGTAAAAGTCTGGATCTACAGAGGCGAAGTTCTCAAGGGTGAGGCAGCTCCTTCTGACAGAAGAGATTCCGGCGACGGAAGAAACGACAGAAGACGTAAGCCACGTCAGAACGACAGATCCAAGGACAAACGCAGAGAGTTCAACAAGGCTCGTGAGATGAAAAGAGAAGGAGGTAACAACTAATGCTGCTTCCAAAGAGAGTAAAGTACAGAAAACAGCACCGTGGCCGTATGACAGGAAAGGCTATGAGAGGCAACAAGGTCTCCAACGGTGAGTATGGTCTTCAGGCACTTCAGCCTGCATGGATCACATCAAATCAGATCGAGGCTGCCCGTATCGCTATGACAAGATACATCAAGCGTGGCGGCCAGGTATGGATCAAGGTATTCCCTGACAAGCCGGCAACAAGAAAGCCGCTTGGTACCCGAATGGGTAAAGGTAAGGGAGCTCCTGATTACTGGGTAGCAGTAGTTAAGCCGGGCAGAGTAATGTTTGAGATCGCCGGCGTTAGCGAAGAGGCTGCAAGAGAGGCTATGCGTCTTGCAATG
>CADAES010000039.1 GCA_902786975.1 uncultured Ruminococcus sp. | reverse complement strand
TACAAGCTGATCTTATTATACAGGATTTCAGTTTAAGTGGCTCAATTTTTTATTATCATTTTCAACCCAAATGGCTCAGTTTTATTTTAGCATACATAGCGGGGAGAAATGACAGGCTGGGCGGCGCTGCAAATCGAATACAAAAAAACCGGCTGGAATAAGCCGGTCAGATCGTCGATAAAGTGTCATATTTCAAAATAATACTATATAATTTATACCCGAAACAGGCACACCGTCCTGACGGACGCTCTGGGGCGATCGGAAAGCCCCAAATAAAGCATTCAGCTACTTGATAGTCAGAACGCTGAATTGAGTAGTTCAATGAAAATAGGTCTTGTAACAAGCAAACCGGCTGAAATAAGTCGGTTTGCTTTATTTATGCCGCAAGAACAGAGCTGTCGGTGCTGACCTCGGGAGGACTTACCTTGCACTCGGTGACCGAGACCTTGTAGGGGAGATACCCCGATCTCAGCTGATAGGCAAGCTTTTTGGCAGCCGCATAGTCGCTGCCGAAGCCGGAGATCGTTATATTATCCGAACGGATAGCCTCGGGAACTGTCGCTGAATACACATTTTTGCCGTCGACCCACAGGGTCATCTTCGAGCGTTTTTCAGCAAGCTTTTCCGTGGCGGCGGAGAGCTTTTTTTGGCCGTCATAATTGAATTTCAGCTGCACCGTAACCTCACGGGGATTTTCAGACTTATCTTTTGACGAAGGATCACGGGCATACTCGGGCAGCCCTATTGCGCCCCAGAATGCAGCTTCCGAGTCCTTGTCCCCGCTTGTGTACGCAACGGCATTTGTGATCTGCTCGTTTGCCAGCACAAGCTCACCGTCGGGTTTGGTACCCTCACGCATCTCAACGAGGTTTTTTTCTGCGGACAAACGCAGAAGCTCCTCCGTAACGCCCTTATCGTTGTTGAAATAGATCTTTACCGTCCTGTCCTTTGATTCAGACTGTATCTGATAGCCCATCGACGGGTGATCGGAATTGTCGAGGGCAAAGCATTTCTTGAAACGTTCTAGCAGCTGTCCGTCCGAGCCGCCGACCTTTTCAAAGTCCGCATCGCTTATCTTATCGTCAATGTGATAGGTGATATAGCTGTTGTATTTGCTCGTGTCGAACTCTCTTTCGTAAAGCTCGCTCTGTGTCGGTCCGTTATTGCTCGACGAGTCATCGCAGCCGGCAAGGAGCGTCACAGCACACAGCACGATACAAAGCAGCCTTTTGGTCTTGCTTTTCTTTTTCATATCCTGTTTCCCCTTTTTGTTATTTGTCTTTTGCTCTTTATGTGTTATAATACAACGCTCATGAGCCGTTGTCAATACGCAAAACGCCCTGTAAAGACTTATTTAAGACAATTATGCTTTTTTTAAGAACTCGGTGCAAAGTGCGGGAAACGTTTTTTATTTCAGCGCAGCTTCTTTTATCTTCTGCGCCATTTGTGCGGGGGAGAGCGAGCCGTCAACGGTGTACTGCGAATGTGCCTCGTAAAGCGGCCTGCGCTGGTCATAGCGCTCTTTGAGCTGCTGCTTGGTCGAGTTGTAGGCTATCGGTCTGTGCGGGTCGTTTTTTATGCGCTCGTAGCAGACTTCAAAATCGGTGTCGATAAATACGACCCTGCCTGCCTTCTGCGCAGCCTGAGCATTGACCTCACGCAAAAGCGCTCCGCCGCCCGTAGCTACGACAGCGGGCTTGCCCTCGAACTGCTTTATTGCCTCTGTTTCGCAGTCACGGAAATAGTCCTCGCCCTTTTTGCTGAATATCACGGGGATAGTCATACCCTCCTGCTGCTCGATGAACTCGTCCAGGTCGATGAAGCTGACGCCGAGCATCCTTGCAGCGACCTTGCCGACGGTGGTTTTACCGCAGCCCATAAAACCACAGAGAAATACTGTTTTTTTCATTTGAAATCCCTCTGCACGATTTCGTACATCTCGTCGATAATAGCCTGCACCTCGTCGTCGGTGTAGCTGTCGCCGTCCCATATCTCGTGAGCCGAGACAGCCTGCCATACGAGCATAGCCATTCCGCTGACCGCAGGCTTGCCCATTGAAGCTGCCTTTTTGATGAGCAGCGTTTCCTTGGGATTGTAGATAACGTCAAAGACAAAGCCGCACCTTGCGATAACGTCGTCCGAAACGGGGCAGGCGTCGCATTTGGGGTACATTCCCACAGGCGTTGCGTTGATGAGCAGGTCGTATTGCAGCGACTTGTCGATTCCGTTTATCTCGACTATCGTAACATCGGCGTCGGGCTTCATAGCGGTTATCTCGTCCACAGCCTGCTGTGCGAGCGGGAAGTCGCTCGTAAGAACGGTTATGTAAAGCTCTGCACCCGCAAGCGCAGATTCTATCGCCATCATTCTGCCTACGCCGCCGCAGCCCAGAAGCAGCACTCTGCCGCCGAGCCTTGCGCCGCTTGCCTTTAACGAACGCAGGAACCCGTCGCAGTCGGTGTTGTAGCCTGTCAGCACGCCTTGCTTGTTGTCGATGCAGTTGACCGCACCGTAGCGCTTTGCCGAATCGCCGAGCTTGTCCATAAACGGTATCACAGCCTGCTTGTGCGGTATCGTTACGTTGCAGCCCGCAAGCTGCTTTACGCTGTCCATTGCGGACAAAAAACCGTCCGGCTCGGCTTCGATGAGCGAGTATTCAAACTCTCTGCCCCTGAGCTCAAACAGCCTTGTGTGTATCGGCGGGGAGAGCGTGTGTCCCAGTTTTCCGCCCAAAAGCGCATATTTTCTCTGCATAGGTCTTATACCTCCATAGTAATCTTTCTTCCGCTTGGCTTGTAATGCGTCATCTTCACGCCTGCCATCTCAAACATCTTCGTACTTGCCTTGACGCCGTCCGTGCCTGCGTATTTGTTCTCGCAGTAGATGACCTCTGCGATGCCGCACTGTATTATCGCCTTTGCGCACTCGTTGCAGGGGAAAAGCGAAACGTACAGCTTTGCGCCTTTCAGCGAGGTCTCGCCCCGGTTGAGGATAGCGTTCAGCTCGGCGTGGCAGACAAAGGCGTACTTGGTGTCCAGAAGGTCGCCCTCACGCTCCCACGGCATCTCGTCGTCGCTGCAGCCCACAGGCATACCGTTGTAGCCGACCGAGAGTATCTTGTTGTCCTGCGAAACGATGCAGGCACCGACCTGAGTGTTCGGGTCCTTGCTGCGCTGCGCCGCAAGCATAGCTACACCCATAAAGTATTCGTCCCAGCTTATGTAGTTTGTTCTTTTCATATCTATCCTCCTATGGTGTTATTTGGGGAAACCCTTTTGGAAGAAGCAAAAAATGCTTTGCATTTTTTTGAGTGCAACCGCAGTGGCGGTTACACTGTTCTCCCCCCGAGGATACCCGTTGGGTATCCTCGCAACTGTCCGCAGGACAGTTAACCCCATTTCCGAAACACGTTGAAAGTTCAGAAAAGAGAGTTTGAGAAACAGCTTTTCCCAAGAGAGCCTCTCCAATTACTCTGCAGGAATATATAAACAGTATTTATATCTCTCACCGGTCGCAAGTGTACCCCGGCTTTTTGTAAAGGTCTTTTTCGTCGGGCACTATCTGCGTGTCCCACACGTCCTTTTTCCAGTTTTCCTTTTCGACCTCTTTTATCGCCACCGATACGCTTGACAGATCACAGCCAAGAGCCTCTGCGGCTGCCTGTGCGACCTTTTCGGCACACAGCGTTTTCTGCTCGTCGCTCCTGCCGGGGAAGCATTTTATCTCGATATGCGGCATATCATTTCCTCACTTTCAGTCATGTTCAAACGCTTTTGCGAGCGAGTCGGCGTTTTCTATGTTCACAGCTGTCACGCCGTCGAGCGTTTTCTTTACAAGCCCTGTCAGCACCTTGCCGGGTCCAAGCTCGATATAGTCGGTGTAGCCTGCCTGCTGCATCTGTGCAAGCTCGCTTGTGAACCTGACGGGCGAAACGATGTGCTTTGAAAGCAGCTCGGGCATCGAGCCGAAGTCGGTGAGCTTCTCACCGAGGACGTTTGAATAGAACTCCTTTTGTGCAGCCTTGAACTCAACGCCCTTTGCAAACTCGCCAAGCTCGTCCGCAGCCGACTGCATCAGCTTTGAATGGAATGCGCTTGCGACGTTGAGCTTTACGACCTTAACACGCTTTGCGGTGCTCGTTTCGCTTATCAGCTTTGAAGCAGCTTCTGCCGCAGCGCTCTCGCCTGCGATGACAGTCTGGACGGGGGAGTTGTAGTTTACCGCAACAACGTAGCCGTCGGTGTCCTCACAAGCCTTTTCTATCTCCTGCGGAGTCGGCCCTATTATTGCGTACATCGCACCGCTGTTCGCCTCGGCAGCCTTCTGCATAGCTTCAGCCCTTGCCTTGATAAGCTCAAAGCCGCCCTTTGCGCTGACAATGCCCGAAGCGACCATAGCGGCGTATTCGCCCAGCGAGTGTCCCGCAACTCCGTCGAAATCCAAGCCCTTTTCCTTAGCCGCTTCAAAAGCCATGAGCGAGCAAAGCATTATCGCAGGCTGCGAGTTGACGGTCTTGTTCAGCTCCTGCTCAGGCCCCTCGAACATGATCTTGCAGATATCGTATCCGAGCACCTCACAGGCGGTCTTTGCGACAGCCTTTGCGCCCTCGCAGCTGTCATAAAGCTCCTTGCCCATGCCCACATACTGCGAGCCCTGTCCCGAAAACAACAACATTTTTTTTGACATTTCAAAACTCTCCTTGCCATTTTATTTGAGCCGCCGTGTGCGGCAGAACTGATTTGTATAAATTATTTAACTTTTGCATTTGTTTTTCAAATTCAGTCATATTTCGTTAATTATCGTGGGTTTTCCTGTGTAAAATTCCCCAAATGTTTAAAAACGCACATAGTTGTTCATAATTTGTTATTGAACGAAAAAGCGAAAAGGAGTATAATTATTTGTATTGGTGAGTGCATTTTTACAGAAATTAACCGCAGCAAAATGAATTGATTAGTTGATTTTACATATCTCGGCTCACCGAATATAGTATAGCATATATTTTCAGATTTCACAATAGATATTTGCAAAAAAACGGAGGTAAGTTTAAATTGACTGAGAACAGAACAACGGGTGTAAGGGTCGCAGGTATAGGAATGCACGTGCCGCACATAATTGCGACCAACGATGATTTCGCAAAGATAGTCGAGACCAGCGACGAGTGGATAACTCAGAGGACCGGCATAAAGCAAAGGCATATAACCAACGGCGAGCCTACATACTATATAGGTGCCAAGGCTGCGCAGAAGGCTATCGAGGACGCAGGCATCAAGCCCGAGGATATCGGACTGATAATCGCAACGACAGTAACTGCCGATTATTATACACCGTCAACAGCCTGCCTTATCCAGAGGGAGATAGGCGCTTCGGGCTGTATGGCTATGGACGTCAACTGTGCGTGCGCCGGATTTGTTTACGGCTTTGATATGGCTAAGAGATATCTCCAGACCGACCACAACATCAGATATGTCCTGCTCGTTGCAGCGGAGGAGCTTTCCAAGTTCGTTGACTATACTGACAGAACGACCTGTGTGCTGTTCGGCGACGGCGCTGCCGCATTCGTGCTCAGAAGAAGCGAGGATACCATTTATTCAAGCTTCCTCGGCGCAGACGGAAACGGTGCCGAGTTCCTTGCCGCAAGAGGTCTCAGATCGGAGAACGCTTTTCGTATAAATAAAGAAGAATTCGATATGGATATGCCCGACACCAAGGCGCACTATCTGTATCAGAACGGCAAGGAGGTCTACAAGTTCGCTGTAAAGGCTCTGCCCGAAGCGGTGGAGAAGGCGTGCAGCAAGCTTGAGATGCTCCCGGGTGAGCTTGACGCTATCGTTCCGCACCAGGCAAATATGAGGATAATCGAAACTGCCGCAAAGAACCTCAATGTCGAGCTGAGAAAGTTCCCGATGTATATAGACAGATACGGCAATACCTCGTCCGCTTCGATACCTATCGCATTCTGCGAGGCGGTAAAGGACGGCAGGATATGCAAGGGCGACAAGGTCTGCCTCGTGGGCTTCGGCGGCGGTCTGACCTACGGCGCAGTTATATTTGAATATTAAGGAGATAATAAGATGAAAAGTGCTGTTACAGAGCTTCTTGGGATAGAGTACCCGATATTTCAGGGCGGTATGGCGTGGATAGCAGAGTCTACACTCGCTGCTGCCGTTTCAAATGCAGGCGGTCTGGGCATCATCGCAGGCGGCTCAGCTCCGATAGACTATCTCAGAGAGCAGATAAGAAGATGCAAGTCGCTGACGGACAAGCCCTTCGGCGTGAACATAATGCTTATGTCACCAAACGCAGAGGAGCTTGCACAGCTGGTCATAGACGAAAAGGTGCCTGTCGTAACAACAGGTGCGGGCAACCCCGGAAAGTATATGGCTGCGTGGAAGGAAGCGGGCGTCAAGGTCGTTCCCGTTATCCCGTCGGTAGCTCTTGCAGTCAGAATGGAAAGAGCAGGCGCTGATGCGGTCATCGCAGAGGGCACGGAGTCGGGCGGACATATCGGCGAGAATACCACGATGTGCCTCGTTCCGCAGGTAGTCGATGCGGTGAAGATACCTGTTATCGCAGCAGGCGGCATCGCAGACGGCAGAGGCATCGCAGCTTCGTTCATGCTCGGTGCGCAGGGAGTTCAGGTCGGCACAAGGTTCCTCGCATCCGAGGAGTGTCAGATACACCCGACCTACAAGGAGCTTGTCGTTAAGGCAAAGGACACCGACAGCATCGTTACGGGCAGATATACCGGTCACCCGTGCAGAAATGTAAAGACTAAGTTCACCAAGAAGCTCGCTTCGGGCGAAAAGGACGGAAGCCTCACACCCGACGAGTTTGAACAGCTCACGCTCGGCTCGCTGAGAAAGGCAGTTCAGGACGGCAACCTCGAGGAAGGCTCGTTCCTGTGCGGAGCTATCGCAGGTATGATAAACGAGGTCAAGCCCGCAAAGGAGATAATCGAGGAAATGTTCGCACAGGCAGACAAGCTGCTGGGCAAATAATTCTTTTGCGTAATGTTCGGGTTTAGCGGCGGCGATGCGCTCTGTGTTGGGGGCTTTGCGCTGCTGGAGGCAAGAACGCTTCGCTTTCAGAAACAAGAAGCAAGAAACTGAATTTTAACGGACGATTTATCCTTATAAAACTCTTACTTCTTACTTCTTACATCTTACATCTAAACGGGAGGAAATCTAAATGGCAACAGCTTTGATAACAGGCTCTGCAAGGGGCATAGGCGCCGCAGTAGCCCTCAGGCTCGCAAAGGACGGGTATAACATCGCCCTCAACGATATCAGCGAGGCAATGTTTGAAAACAATACGATAATCGACGATATAAAGGCTCTGGGCGTGGAGTGTGAAAAGTTCATATGCGACGTTTCGAGCTTTGAGCAGGTCGAAAAGACAGTCAAGGAGATAAAGGAGCGCTTCGGCTCGATAGATGTCCTCGTCAACAACGCAGGCATCACCCGTGACGGACTTATGGCGAGAATGAGCGAGGACCAGTACGACACTGTTATCGCCGTGAACCAGAAAAGTGTTTTCAATATGTGCAAGTTCGTGGGCAATATAATGATGAGGCAGAAATCGGGCAGGATAATCAACCTTGCATCGGTAGCAGGCGTTTACGGCAACCCCGGGCAGATAAACTATTCCGCTTCAAAGGGCGCTATAATCGCTATGACAAAGACCGTCGCAAAGGAGCTCGGCTCAAGGGGCATCACCTGCAACGCTGTCGCTCCGGGCTTTATCAAAACACCTATGACCGATAAGCTCACAGACGAGCAGAAGAATATGATGCTGGGTCAGATAGCTATGAAGCGCTTTGGCGAGGTGTCCGATATCGCAGGCGTTATCTCGTTCCTCGCTTCGGAGGATTCAAGATACGTTACCGGACAGGTCATTGAGATATCCGGCGGAATAATGATGTAACAGACAAAAATGGGGGAAAAGAAATGAGAAGAGTTGTGATAACGGGACTTGGCACTGTAAACCCGCTGGGAAACAGCGTGCCCGAGTTCTGGGAGAATATCAAAGCCAATAAGATAGGCATTTCCGAGATAGACCAGTTCGATACTTCGGATTTTGACGTTAAGTATGCAGGCTCGGTCAGAAACTTCGACCCGAGCAGGTATATCGACAAAAAAGAAGCAAGGAAAATGGACAGGTTCACTCAGTTCGCTGTCTGCTCGTCGATGGAGGCTCTGGAAATGGCGGGCACAGACCTTAAAGACATCGACCCGTTCAGAGTCGGTGTTATAATCGGCGTGGGCATCGGAGGACTTCTGCTGACCGAGGCGGAGGTCAGAAAGTTCGAGGTCAAGCCCGATAAGGTGTCCGTTTTCTTTATCCCGATGATGATAGCAAATATGGCTGCGGGCACTGTCGCTATGAGAACAGGCTTCAAGGGCGACAATTTCTGTACCACGACCGCATGTTCGTCGGGCACGCACGCTATCGGCGAGGCTTTCAGAAAGATAAAGGACGGCTATCTCGACGCTGCGATATGCGGCGGAACGGAAGCCTGCATCTCACGCTTCTGCCTGTCGTCATTCAATAATATGCACGCTCTTTCAAGAGCAACGGAGCTTGAAAAGGCTTCGACGCCTTTTGACCTCAACAGACAGGGCTTCGTGCTCGGCGAGGGCTGCGGAATCCTCTGCCTTGAAGAGTATGAGCACGCAAAGAACAGAGGTGCGAACATCATCGCTGAGATCGCAGGCTACGGCGCAACAGGCGATGCTTACCATATGACAAGTCCTTCACCTACGGGCGAGGCTGCTGCAAGAGCTATGAAAATGGCTTACGAGGAGGCAGGCCTGAAGCCCGAGGAGGTAAACTATATCAACGCTCACGGCACTTCGACAGGTCTTAACGACAAGTACGAAACGACAGCTATAAAGCTTGCTCTGGGCGAGGAAGCTGCGAGAAAGACCGTTATCAACTCGACCAAGTCGATGACAGGACATCTTCTCGGCGCAGCAGGAGGTATGGAAGCCGTTGTAACAGCGCTTTCCGTAAGAGACGGATTTGTTCACAGAACTGTCGGCTACACAACGCCCGACCCCGAGTGCGACCTCGACTATGCGGTTGACGGCAACAGGAACGTCGATATCAAGGGCGCTCTTTCAAACTCCCTCGGCTTCGGCGGACACAACGCAACTATCTGCATAAAGAAATATGAGGGCTGATACAAAAAACAAATGAGGCAAGCACAGTTCTTACCTCTTACCTCTCACATCTTACATCTAAAGGAGGATAAATCTATGAGCGAAAAGTCATTCGACCTTGATACCGTTAAGAAGCTTGCCGAGCTTGTGAAGAAAAACGATCTCGGTGAGATAACCGTAGTTGACGGCGACAAAAAGATAACTGTGAAAGGCAAGGTATGTGTTTGTGCACAGTCTGTGACTCCCGCACAGCCTGCGACTCCCGCACAGCCTGCCGCACCCGTTCAGACTGCCGAAAAGGCTGTAAGCGGCGGAAAAGAGGTCAAGGCGCCTATCGTGGGAACGTTCTACGCTGCACCGTCACCCGATGCCGAGCCGTTTGTAAAGGTAGGCTCGCAGGTGAAAAAGGGCGACACCATATTCATTATAGAGTCGATGAAGGTCATGAGCGAGGTGCCCAGCGAGTTTGACGGAGTCGTTAAGGAGATACTTGTCAAAAGCGGAGACCCCGTTGACTTTGACCAGACGCTTATGGTGATAGGCTGATGAAAACAGAGGTCAGAAAAAGATTACAGACCTGTCTGATACTGTGGGCGGCTTTTGCGGCGATAAAGTGGGTAACGCTTTTGAGCCCGTCGTCGGTCATAGCGTTCCTCAACCCGCTTATGGTCGTTTTAAGGGACAGCGATAAGGATTACCACATTTCGGGCTGGATATGCCTGGGCATTGAAACGGCGCTCGTTCTTCCCATGTGGCTCGTGGGCAGGAAAAGGCTCAGGGTCGTTTACGCCGTATGTATGGTGTATGCGCTGCTGTATGCGCCGGTCATGATATACTGGGTAATAAAGCTGAAGCTGGAGCCGTGGAGATATCTCCAGTTCGTTCCTGCCGTGCTTTGCGGACTGTTCATGGCGGGGGAGTGCCTTGCGTATTTCAGACAGGAGAAGCTCAGAGTGCCGCACAGCAAGGCGGACAAAAAAGATACAGAAAACGAGGAAAACGAAAATGGCAGTAGTGATGAATAAAGAGCAGATAATGGAGGTCATTCCTCACCGTGACCCGTTCCTGCTGATAGACGAGATAAACGAGCTTGAGGTGGGCAAGCGTGTAAAGGCTACAAAGTACATAAAGGCCGACGACTTCTGGTTCAAGGGACATTTCCCGCAGTACCCCGTAACTCCGGGTGTGCTTATGGTGGAGATGTGCGCACAGGCAGGTGCGGTAGCTCTGCTGTCGCTGCCGGAGAACAAGGGCAAGATAGGCTTTTTCGGCGGGATCAATAACTGCAAGTTCAGACAGCAGGTAGTGCCGGGCGACACTCTCGAGATAGAGGTCGAGATACTCAAGGTCAAAGGACCTATCGGCGTGGGCAAGGCTGTTGCCACCGTCGGCGGAAAGAAAGCAGTTTCAGCGGAGATAACCTTTGCTATAAAGTAAGCTTTTTTCTTTAGCAGATTATAGTATACACCCGAAGGGGTTTGGACGGGCGCAAATTAGCGGAAAGTCCCAAAAGAAAAGAGTGATATGAAATGGAGAACGAGAAAAAAACAGTACCGTTCCTGAGCACAGCTTTTTTCAGCTGTCTGGGCGGTATGGCACTTATGTGGCTTATCTTTGCCTTGGTGTCACTTACGGGCGTTGTAGGGGACGGAGCAACATTCTTTATTCTGTTTGCATTTGTTCCCGGAATTCTGCCTGCGGTTGTTTACGCAAAATTCAATGACAGGTTTGAAACAGGCGAGTTCGAATCAGCAGGTGCGTTTGTCCATATCATCGTATGGGCTTTGATAAATGCGGTGCTGGCGATACCGACAGTTATTATATATGGTCTGTTAGTGTCGGATGGCGGCTCGTTTATCCCCGATATTACGCCAATCGTTTTACCTGTTTTATTCTGCGTCGTATCGGTCGTGCTCGCCAGTGTGTTCACTCCTGTTGCTAAAAAAGTAAAAATGGAATCAAACTTCAAGGAGAAGAATGATGTTTAAGAAAGTCCTTATCGCCAATCGTGGCGAAATAGCTGTGAGAATAATCCGTGCCTGCCGTGAGCTTGGCATACACACCGTCGCTGTCTATTCGACTGCCGACAAGAACGCTCTGCACGCAAAGATAGCAGACGAGGCGGTCTGCATAGGTCCTGCCGCAAGCAAGGACAGCTACCTTAATATGCGTGCGATAATCTCCGCTTGTGAGATAACCGGTGCAGACGCTGTTCACCCGGGCTTCGGCTTCCTGTCCGAGAACGCTTCCTTTGCACGCACCTGTGAAAAGTGCGGAATTACGTTCATCGGTCCCCGTGCGAGGTCGATAGAGATGCTCGGCGACAAGGCGCAGGCTAAGGAAACGATGAAGGAAAACGGCGTGCCCGTAATAATGGGCTCGGACGGTGCTATCTCAAATATCCATGCGGCTCATACGCTTGCCAACGAGCTTGGTTATCCCGTCCTTATAAAGGCTTCCGCAGGCGGCGGAGGACGAGGGATACGCATAGTCAACGATGACAGCGAGCTTGAAAAGCAGATGACCGCTGCCCGTCAGGAGGCGCTTGCCTGCTTCGGCAACGACGAGGTCTATATGGAAAAGTTCATCGTTGACCCCAAGCATATCGAGATACAGATACTTGCGGACAACTACGGCGACGTTATATACTTAGGCGAGCGTGACTGCTCTATGCAAAGGCGCAATCAGAAAGTGCTCGAGGAAGCTCCCTCGCCGGCAAGCTTTATGACGCCCGAGCTTCGTGAGAAAATGGGCAAGGCAGCCTGCACCGCCGCAAAGGTGTGCGGTTACAGAAATGCGGGAACGATAGAGTTCCTCGTTGACAGGGACGGAAATTTCTACTTTATGGAGATGAACACCCGTATCCAGGTCGAGCACCCGATAACCGAGCAGGTGACGGGCATAGACCTTGTTAAGCAGCAGCTGCTCATCGCACAGGGCGAACACCTGAGTATAAAACAGGAGGACGTTGCTATCAGGGGACACGCTATCGAGTGCCGCATAAATGCGGAGAACCCCGAGCAGGGCTTCAGACCCTCGCCGGGAACGATACGCTCGCTGTTTATCCCCGGCGGATTCGGAGTGAGAGTGGACACAGCGGTTTACCAAGGCTATGAGATACCGCCTTATTACGATTCGATGATCGGCAAGCTGATAGTTCACGGAAAGGACAGGGAGGAAGCTATCGCCAAGATGACATGGGCTCTGAGCGAGTTCATCGTCGAGGGCGTGAGCACAAATGTCGATTTCCAGCTGAAGCTGATAAGACGCCCCGAGTTCATTGAAGGAAACTACGACAACGGCTTTTTAAACAGAGTCGATATTCTAAAAGAGAGGAGTAATGGCTGATGCTTGAGGATCTGTTCTCAATGGTCAAGGTCAGGTTCAACGCAGACCAGACCGAGGACAACAGGAAAAAGACCGATATCCCCAAGGGATTGCTGTTCAAATGTCCCAGATGCAGAAGCGTTACGCTTTCGGACGAGTTCAATAAAAGAGGCAAGGTGTGCCCCAACTGCAACTACCATTCACGCCTCAGCGCCAAGGAAAGACTTGATATCACTGTGGACAGGGGCACGTTCAGAGAGTTTGACAGGAACATGGTATCAAAAAACCCTATCGGCTTTCCCGACTACGAGCAGAAGCAGATAGCCCTGCGTGAAAAGACCGGTCTTAAAGATGCCGTTGTGACAGGCAGAGCCAAGATATACAGCAAGGACACGGTAATTATCGTTATGGATTCAAACTTTATGATGGCTTCTATGGGAAGCGTCGTGGGCGAGAAGATTACAAGGGCTTTCGAGTACGCTACCCGCAACAAGCTCCCCGTTATCGCATTCACCGCCTCGGGCGGAGCAAGAATGCAGGAGGGCATCGTGTCGCTTATGCAGATGGCTAAGACAAGCGGCGCTGTCGCAAGGCACAGCCAGGCAGGTCAGCTTTACATCGCAGTTATGACCGACCCGACTACAGGCGGCGTCACTGCGTCGTTCGCATCTCTCGGAGATATAATCATCGCCGAGCCGAAGGTGCTTATCGGCTTTGCCGGCAGACGTGTCATAGAGGGCACTATCAAGCAGAAGCTCCCCGACGATTTCCAGTCAGCGGAATTTATGCTCGAAAACGGCTTTGTCGATATGATAGTTGACAGAAATAGAATGAAAAGAGTGCTTTCGCATATCCTCAGAATGCATAACTATACAGGGGAGGTGCAGAGCAAATGAGCGAACTCACAGCGAGCCAGCGCCTTGATATCATAAGGCATAAGGGCAGACCGACCGTCAACGACTATATCCCGATGCTGTTTGACAGATTTATGGAGATGCACGGCGACAGGCTGTTCGGCGACGACGGTGCGATAATGGGCGGTATAGCCTATTTCAAGGGTACTCCCGTTACAGTCATAGCACAGGTCAAGGGCAGAGATCTCGCCGAGAACCAGCGGTGCAATTTCGGTATGCCGCACCCGGAGGGGTACAGAAAGGCTCTCAGACTTGCAAAACAGGCTGAAAAGTTCCACAGACCCGTTATCTGCCTTGTGGATACCGCAGGAGCGTTCTGCGGAGTTGACGCAGAGAAAAGAGGACAGGGCGAGGCTATCGCCAGGAACCTTATGGAGTTTATGACTCTGAAGACACCGATAATATCCGTCGTGCTGGGCGAGGGAGGCTCGGGCGGAGCACTTGCGCTTGCAGTGTGCGACGAGCTTGCTATGCTCGAAAACGCACTCTATTCGGTCATCTCACCCAGAGGCTTTGCAAGTATCCTTTGGAAGGACGCCGCAAGAGAGCGTGAAGCCTGCGACCTTATGAAGATAACAGCCCCCGATCTGTATAAGCTCGGAGTCTGCGACTATATCATCCCAGAAGCCCCGGGAGGCGCTCATAACGACCCGCAGGCGACTGCAAACAACATAAGCAGCTATATTTCAAAGGCTCTGGAAAGAAAATTGAAAAAAGGGCTTGACGAATTGATAAATGAACGCTATAATAAGTTTAGAATTGTGGGAGAGTTCGAGGAGAGCACCACGATCTGATAAATAATTGGGGCTTGTGCCCCGCCGTATCAATTTCTAAGGAGGAAAATAAAATGGTATTTGATAAGATCAAGAGCATTATCGTTGAGCAGCTCGACGCTGATGAGGCAGCTGTAACAATGGACGCTAACATTCAGGACGATCTCGGCGCAGATTCTCTGGACGTTGTTGACCTTGTTATGAGCATCGAGGAGAGCTTCGATATCGAGATACCCGATGAGGACGTTGAGAATATCAAGACTGTCGGCGATATCGTTAAGTATATCGAGAACAAGACTGAAGAATAATGAAAAATCCCCGATAATATCGGGGTTTTTTTATCCTAATAAAAAAACCACCTGCTATGCAGGTGGAATGTATAAACTTTAGTAAGAGCATAATCTGTTCCGCACAATAGACAAAAACGCCTCCTTGAT
>CADAES010000038.1 GCA_902786975.1 uncultured Ruminococcus sp. | reverse complement strand
AATCATTAAGAGGTTTAGGAAGGGGGTCTGGGGGATAACCCTTCTCCAAAAGGGTTTCCCCCGGCTGTCCGGCAGGAACACTGCGGCAAATTCTGATTTATAGCAAAAAAGGCTGATGCAATTTGCATCAGCCTTTTTGATAAGTTCTGAATTACTTGATCATTGAAGCAACTTCGTCAGCGAAGTTATCTTCCTTCTTCTCAACGCCCTCGCCACGCTCGAAACGAACGTACTCAACAACGTCGATCTTTCCGCCAAGCTTCTTAGCTACACTGTCAACGTAAGCGCCAACGCTCATCTTGTCGTCCTTGACGAAAGCCTGTTCAAGCAGGCAGTTCTCTGAATCTTGCCGAGCTTGCCCTCGATGATCTTGATCTTTACCTGCTCAGGCTTGTTAGCCATCTTAGGATCGTCAGCCATCTGTGCGAGCTGGATCTTCTTCTCCTCCTCAAGAGCGTCAGCCGGAACAGCAGCTCTGTTGAGGTAAGAAGGATTCATAGCAGCTACCTGCAGTGCGCAGTCCTTGCCGGCTGCGAGCAGCTCAGCGTTGTCAGCTGCGATATCAGATTCAAGCTTTACGATAACAGCGATGCTTCCGCCGCCGTGAACATAAGGAACAAGGATACCCTCAAGTCTTTTGAAACGTCTGATGACCATGTTCTCTCTGATCTTGATGAACAGGTTCTGAAGAGCCTCTTCAACAGTTGTGTCGCCGCCAGCGATCTTGCAAGCCTTGAGAGCCTCAACGTCAGCGGGGTTCTGCTCGATAACAGTCTTTGCAGTTGCAGCAACGAAATCCTTAAACTCCTGATTGTTTGCAGCGAAGTCTGTCTCGATGTTAACCTCGAGAACGCAGCCTACGTTACCCTCGACAACAGCTGTGCAGATACCCTCTGCAGCAACTCTGCCGCTCTTCTTAGCCTGTGTAGCAAGACCCTTTTCACGAAGAACGAGGATAGCCTTTTCCATATCGCCGTCTGTCTCAACAAGAGCCTTCTTGCAGTCCATCATGCCTACACCGGTAGCGGTCATAAGCTCTTTTATTTCCTGTACAGATACCTTACCCATTTATATTTCCTCCATTCGTATTTATCCGTCAAAACAAGGCAGACAAATTATCAAACTTATCTGCCTTGTAAATTGCACATATTGTCAAAGATTATTCAGCAGACTCTTCCTCTGCTTCCTCGACCTTTTCGGTCTCCTCGTCGCTTGCAGCGTCCTCGCCCTGTCTGCCTTCGATGATAGCGTTAGCCATGCAGCCTGCGATGAGCTTTACTGCTCTGATAGCGTCGTCGTTGCCCGGGATAACGTAATCAACGTCATCAGGGTCGCAGTTTGTATCAACGATAGCAACTACTGGGATACCCAGCTTCTTAGCCTCAGCAACAGCTATCTTTTCCTTTCTCGGGTCAACAACGAAAAGTGCGCCGGGCAGCTTCTTCATGTTCTTGATACCGCCGAGGAACTTTTCAAGCTTCTCGATCTCAAGCCTGAGCTTTGTAACTTCCTTCTTTGGCAGAAGATCGAATGTGCCGTCCTCTTCCATCTTGTTGAGCTGCTCAAGTCTCTTGATACGCTGCTGGATGGTTTTGAAGTTTGTCATCATACCGCCGAGCCATCTTGCGTTTACATAGTGAGCGTCAGCTCTTGTAGCCTCTTCCTTTACGGAATCGCCTGCCTGCTTCTTGGTACCTACGAAAAGTACCTCGCCGCCCTCAGCAGCTACATCACGGATGAACATGTAAGCTTCTTCAAGCTTCTTTACAGTCTTCTGAAGGTCGATGATGTAAATGCCGTTTCTTTCTGTGAAAATGTACGGTGCCACGGGTTCCATCTTCTTGTCTGGTGACCAAAGTGTACACCTGCTTCAAGAAGCTGCTTCATTGATACTACTCCCATTGTAGTAACCTCCTGTTTGGTTTTAGTGTTCGCCTTGCGGCGTGCTTGTTTCCTCCGGGCCGCTTGACTTGCCTTCACCCGAGTATTTACGGGACCAACGGCAAAAACGAGTCCGTGCGAATTGCTTTGATATTATACCATATTTCAGCTCTTTTTGCAAGCATTTTCTTTTCCGTCATTTCAACAAATTTTCGACAAGGTAGCTTCTTGTTTTTGTTGAAATTGACTTCTGCTCGAAATTGACGAGGATTATGTCCTCGCCGATAAGCTCGATGTCGCTGCACTTTATGACGATATCCTCGTCACGTCCCATAAGACCGAAGGCTCTGGGCTTGCCGTAGACGACGAGCGAGACTATCTTTCCCGAGACCGTGTCCAGCTCGATGTCATCGACAAAGCCTATTTTCAGACCCGAGCGCAGGTCAACGACTTCCTTGTTTCTGATACCTGAAAAGCTGCATACCATAGTTCTCACCTCTGAAACTATATATGCAGCTTATTATATGTATTATTCATTGTTTTGATGCGGTACATATCGAGGTACCTGCTGTTGTCACGGATGATCAGCTGTGCAAGCGCAGTGATGAATTCGGAGTTGGTAGGGCAGCGTCCGCTTTGTCCGCCGACACAAGCTTCGACAAGAGGTCTGTTCTGCGAATCCCAGCTCGTTCTTATGCTCACCCTTATCGAGTGCTCTACGCTCGCTGCTGTGGTGCGGAACTTTTCGGCGATGTGCGGGTAGACTTCGCCGCTGAGGTTTATGTTGAGAGCGTCCCCGAACAGCACAATGAGCACAGCTTCAATTATGTAATCGCTGCCTCGCTGTCTTCTGGACGGGTTTATTCTCGCCAGGAATTCCCTGAGCTTGTGGGCTATCATTCCGATAAGCTCGTCAGTGTCAAGCGGGGCGTCGTCGCAGATGTGATGCACATAGCGGATCAGCATATCCGTATCCAGCGGGATACGGTAGTTGTGCACCGTACCGAACTGTGATAGCTTCATCAGCTGTGCAGGGTCCTCGTATGTGTATATATTTATGAATTCAACAAAGCTCTTCTGCTCCGAGATCATCGTGTACAGCGCTGAGAACGGCTCTGTGCCGAGCTTGCTGATGTTGAGTAAAACGACCTTCGGCTGATGCCTTATTATATTTATTCTCAGCTCTATTTCCGAGTTGCCGCAGACCGTATACGGTATACCGGCGTCGGTGAGCTTCCGTTGGAGCAGACCGTACTGATTGTCGTAGTCCTGTGCGATCAATAACAGACACATTTTGCATCTATCCTTTTAAGTAATATTTGACATAGATGTATCAAGCTATTATAACCACGACCTATGACCCCTGCCTCTTAGGCAGCGGTCATCTTAGTCTTTCGGTGGGAATAAATCTCCCACCGAACCCTAAGTGGCTAACGCCCGGTCGTGATTGAATGACGGGGCGATGCCCCTTATTGAACCACGACCTATGACCCCTGCCTCTTAGGCAGCGGTCATCTTAGTCTTTCGGTGGGAATAAATCTCCCACCGAAACCCTAAGTGGCTAACGCTGTAGCAAGCGAAGCTTGGTTTGTCGTGCTTGAATGACGGGGCGACGCCCCTTATAGAAACTGCATATACTTTCTAATTATATCATCGGTTTGCCTGCGTGTAAATCGGGTATACAAAACGGCAATAAATCCAAAATGCTGAGTTAATCATTTGTTAACCGGGAATACACATTTCTGCTGTTTTGAGTCGAAAATGCCCGCAGGCTTTTCAGAACTGAGCCTTTATCCTGTCCAGCGCACCTTTTTCGAGGCGGGAGACCTGTGCCTGCGAGATGCCTATCTGTCTGGCGACCTCGACCTGTGTTTTGCCCTTGAAAAATCTGAGGTAGAGTATCTTTTTTTCTCTTGGCATGAGCGAGGCGATGGTCTGCTTGACCGAAAGCTCGTCCAGCCACGTTTTGTCATCGCAGTTGTCCTTCAGCTGGTCTACAACATACAGCGTGTCGCCGGCTTCTGAGTAAACAGGCTCGTAAAGCGAAACAGGCTCGCTCACCGATTCCATAGCGGCAACGATGTCACAGCGGTCCTCGCCCGTCTCCTCGGCTATCTCCGTGGCGGTCGGCTCACGCATCAGCTTTTCTGTTAGCTTCTGCTTTGCAAGCATAGACTTATAAGCGAGATCCCTCAGCGAACGGCTCACACGAACAGGCTGGAAATCACGCAGATATCTGCGCACCTCGCCCGCTATCATCGGGTGTGCGTAGGAGGAAAACTTCACATCGAATTTCGGGTCGAAATTGTCGATAGCCTTTATAAGCCCGACAACGCCCACCTGGAACAGGTCGTCAGCGTTCTCGCTTCTTCCGGTGAAGCGCTGCAGCACGCTGAGCACGAGCCTGAGATTGCCCTTGATGAGCTTCTCCCTCGCTTTCTTGTCGCCCCGGCGCACACGCCCGAGAAGCTCCAGCTTTTCTTCTTCGCTGAGCACGGCAAGATCGTTGGTGTTCACTCCGCTTATCTCAACCTTATTGTACTGCATTTTCATCACCCCGTCAAGATTATGTAAGCACCTCCTCGAAACTGATTATTCCCGTTTTTTCCGAAGGTATGCATACAGCTGTGAAAGCTTCGGAAAGGGATTTGAAAAAGCGAAAATACTGTTGACAAAACAGTACGGATGTGGTATGATTTAAGTGTAAGATAAGATCAGATCGGAGGCTGGAAATGGAGAACAGAGTTGCGGTTCTTGCGGTCATCGCAGAGGATTTCAGCTCAGCCGAACAGATCAATTCCATTCTGCACGAGTACCGCCAGTACATCATCGGAAGAATGGGAGTTCCGTACAGAGACAAGGGCGTGAACATAATCAGCGTTGCTGTTGATGCACCGCAGGATAAGATAAACACCCTCGGCGGAAAGATCGGAAGGCTGGACGGGGTCACTGCCAAGACGCTTTATTCAACAAACAACAAGTAAATATCATTGATTATCTCCTGACGCTGAAATTTTTATTGAGGCGAAAGCTTGGTAAACTAAAAACGGCTATCGCAAGGGTGCGGTATGGCTGTAAGTGGATCAGTTTATCCGTCGGGATAGGCTGTTATTTTTTTTAGAAAGGCGGTTTATATATGGGACTGAACGATACTCCGTCTGCCGAGAGGGTGCACATCGGCTTTTTCGGAAGACGCAATGCTGGCAAATCGAGCGTCGTCAATGCGGTGACAGGTCAGCAGCTGTCGCTTGTCTCCGACGTTGCGGGAACGACGACCGACCCTGTCTATAAAGCAATGGAGCTTCTCCCTGTCGGACCTGTCGTGGTGATAGACACCGCAGGCTTTGACGATGAGGGAATGCTTGGCGAGATGAGGGTAAAAAGCACAGCCAATGCTATGAACAGAACAGACTGTGCCGTGCTCGTCACCGACAGCACCGCAGGCATAGGTGAGTGTGAAAAAGAGCTTATCGGCTTGTTTGAACAGAAGAAAATTCCGTATATCATCGCCCGGAATATCAAGGACGAAAGCCCGGCGGCGGATATAAAGACCGCCGATAACGAGGTCGCTGTGAATGCAAAAACGGGCGAGGGGATATACGAACTGAAGGAGCGTATCGCTTCGATAGCAAAGCTTCCCGAAAACGACCTGCGCATCATCGGAGACAAGCTGAAGCGAAATGACCTTGTCGTGCTCGTCGTTCCGATAGACGAGAGCGCACCCAAGGGCAGGCTTATCCTGCCTCAGCAGCAGACGATAAGGGATATCCTCGATTCGGATGCCTGCGCAGTGGTCGTAAAGGACACCGAGCTTGGAGATACCCTTGCGGCGCTGGGCAAAAAGCCCGCACTTGTCATCACCGACAGCCAGGCATTCGCATCTGCAAATAAGCAGACCCCGGACGATATAATACTGACCTCGTTCTCTATTCTTATGGCGAGGTATAAGGGCTTCCTCGATACCGCCGTTGACGGCGCCGTAGCGATAGACAGCCTTAAAGACGGTGACAAGGTGCTTATTTCCGAGGGCTGTACCCACCATAGACAGTGCAACGATATAGGCACGGTCAAAATGCCCAACTGGCTGAGAAAGCATACCGGCAAGGATATCGAGGTGTGCTTCACCTCCGGCAGAGAGTTCCCCGACGACCTCTCGCCCTATGCGCTCGTAGTTCACTGCGGTGGCTGTATGCTTACCCCGAGAGAGATGACATACCGTATGAAATGCGCCGTTGACCAGGGCGTGCCGTTCACCAATTACGGCGTTGCGATAGCGTATATGACAGGGATACTGAAAAGAAGCGTGCAGATATTCCCGCACCTTTACGAAAAACTGTGAGTGATGACCATGAAAAACACCGAATTGATAGATATACTTGAAAAAGACAGACACCTTGAACGTGAACAGTGGATACAGCTGTTTGAAACGTACACCGACAAGGACAGGGAATATGCCGCTGCGAAAGCCCGTGAAACGGCTGTGTCGCAGTTCGGAAAGAGCATTTTTATACGAGGCATAGTCGAGTTCTCAAACGTCTGCAAAAACGACTGCTATTACTGCGGTATAAGAAAGTCCAACGCTGACTGCGACAGGTACAGACTGTCAAAGGAGCAGATACTCGACTGCTGCGATGCGGGGTACGAGTACGGCTTCAGAACGTTCGTGCTGCAAAGCGGCGAGGATAAAAGCTATACGACCGACAAGCTGTGCGAGATAGTTTCGGACATAAAGAAAGCCCACCCCGACTGTGCGGTGACGCTGTCGGTAGGCGAGCTTTCTTATGATGATTACAAGCGCCTGTTTGAAGCAGGTGCGGACAGATATCTGCTCCGGCACGAAACGGCGAGCGAGGAGCATTACAAAAAGCTTCACCCCGCACAGATGAGCTGGGAGCACAGAATGAAATGCCTTGAACAGCTCAAACAGATAGGCTACCAGACGGGCTGTGGAATGATGGTCGGCTCACCCTTCCAGACAGTCGGGAACATAGCGGACGATATGCTTTTCCTTGAACGCTTCAAGCCCGAAATGATAGGTATGGGACCGTTTATCCCGCACAAGGACACACCGTTTAAGGACAAGCCCGCAGGCAGCTATGAGCTGACGCTGTTTCTGATAAGCCTGTGCAGGCTGATGCTGCCGGACTGTCTGATACCCGCTACTACCGCACTCGGTACGATAAGACCCGACGGCAGGGAAAAGGGAGTGCTTGCGGGCGCAAACGTAGTGATGCCGAATCTTTCGCCGATGGACGTGCGCAAGAAGTATCTGCTTTATGACGGAAAGATATGTACCGGCGATGAGTCGGCGCAGTGCAGAGCCTGCCTTGAAAGGCGTATGGAGTCGATAGGCTATAAGGTCGAGATAACAAGAGGAGATCATAAGAGTTATGATAAAGATAGCAGTTTACGGTAAGGGCGGTATAGGAAAGTCCACCACCGTTTCAAATTTAGCGGTCGCACTGGTAAGGCGGGGGCTCAGGGTGATGCAGATAGGCTGTGACCCGAAGGCTGATTCCACCTCGCTTCTCAACGGCGGAAAGAGGATAAAGACGGTGCTTGACCTCGTGCGTGAAAAAGGAGATAATTTCACTCTGGAGGATATGGTCACAGTCAGCGAGGACGGCGTTTTCTGTGTCGAGGCGGGCGGACCGATACCGGGTCTTGGCTGTGCAGGGCGAGGGATAATCGCTGCGCTCGAAAGGCTCGAAAAGAAAGGTGCTTACGAAAAGTACAAACCCGATATCGTGCTTTACGATGTGCTCGGCGACGTTGTCTGCGGCGGCTTCTCTATGCCGATGCACAAGGGCTATGCCCAAAAGGTGTTCATCGTCACCTCGGGCGAAAAAATGGCGTGCTATGCCGCGGGTAATATAGCTATGGCTATCGAGAATTTCAAGGGCAGGGGCTACGCTCGGCTTGGTGGACTTATACTCAACAGGCGAAATGTGGAGGACGAGCTTGAAAACGTGCAGACACTTGCAAAGGATTTCAATACAGTTATAGTCGGCGACCTCGAAAGGAGCAGGCTCGTTCAGGAGTGTGACAAGCTTGGAACGACCGTTATGAACAAGTACCCCGACAGCGATATGGCAAAGCAGTATCTGAAGCTTGCCGATGAGATAATGAAAGGTTTTGAGAGCGATGCTTAAAAAAGCAGGCGGCGAGATATCCGCACCGGTCGGCGTAAGGATAGCGCAGGCCGATTTCCCCAGACCGTTTGAGGGAGGGCTTGAATACAGCCCTCCGGCAAGAGGCGACTGGAACATCGTCCATATGGGACTGCTGATACCGCAGTCGCATCAGATCTATTTCTGCGCACAGGGCTGCCTCAGAGGCGTTGTGCAGACCACTGCGGAAATGGATGCTATGGACAGACTGTCGTGGGCGTATCTGTGTGACGAGGATTATGCCGACGGCAGCATGGAATACAACATCATCGACTCGGTCGCCGAAGTCATAAAGCGAATGAAACAGCGCCCGCCGTGTATACTTGTGTTCCTCAGCTGTATGCACCTTTTTGCGGGCGTGGATTTCGATATGATAATAGACGAGCTTGAAGGAAGGTTCGCAGGCATAGATTTTGTGAAATGCTATATGACGCCTACGATGCGATTCAGCGGACTTGCACCCGTCCCGACGATGTACAGGCAGATGTTCGTGCCGCTGAGAAACGTTGAAAAGGACACTAAAAGCGTGAACATCATTGGCTACAACTGGGCTTTTGAGCAAAGCTGCGAGCTTGTCCGTATGATAAAAAATGCAGGCTTCACCCTCAGAGAGCTGCCATGTTGCAGCAGCTACGATGAGTATCTGCAAATGGCTCGGTCGGCTTACAACATCACGGTCATACCCGAGGCTGTGTCTGCGGGTGAGGAGCTTGAACAAAGGCTCGGACAGAAGCAGCTCTATCTTCCCGTGAGCTGGAGCTTTGATAAAATAAAAGACAATTACAATAAGCTGTGCGGCGAGCTCGGGATACAGCTTCCCGACCTTTCCCCACTTGAGGACAAGGCAAGGCAGGCGCTTGCTGACACCGCAAAGCTGCTTGACGGCAGACCCGTCGCAGTCGATTTCGTCGCATCGCACAAGCCGCTGGAGCTTTGCAGGCTGCTGCTTGAAAATGGCTTTAACGTTACAAGAGTTTTTATAGACGTAATCAGCGGCGAGGATAAGCAGGCGTTTGACTTTATAAAAGAGAACTATCCCGATGTTGAGTTGTTCCCGACTGCGGATTCCTCGATGAGGTTCTTTGCTTCTGATGAAAAGACCGAGAACGAGTACCTTGCGATAGGGCAGAAGGCAGCGTATTTCTGCTGCACCGACTACTTTGTGGATATGGTCGGAGCAAAGGGGCTTTACGGCTTTGACGGCATAATAAAGCTCGCCTCACAGATAGCCGGCGCCGCACAGGACCGCAAGGACAGAAAGACGGTTATACAGCATAAAGGAATGGGGTGCCACAGCTGCCTATGATACATTATGCAAGAATAATATCCTGTTATACAGCGGACACTTCGGGGGTTTGCTCGGCACTTTACGAGCTTGGCGGAATGGTCGTCGTTCACGATGCCTCGGGCTGTAATTCCACCTACGCCACCCACGACGAGCCACGCTGGTACACTATGGACAGTATGATATACATTTCGGGTCTGACCGAGATAGACGCCGTTATGGGCAACGACGAAAAATTCATCAGCGACGTGTGTGCCTCGGCGAAAAAGCTGAAGCCCAAGTTCATTGCGATATGCGGCTCTCCCATGCCTGCGATGACGGGCACGGACTTTGACGCACTCGCAGACATAATCGGTCAGCGAAGCGGTATAAAGACCTTTGCGATGCATACCAACGGAATGAAAAGCTATCTTGTCGGAGCGTCGCAGGCGTTTGAGATGCTTGCCCGGAACTTCTGTGAAAAAACGGGCAGGAAAAAAAGCAAGCCCGTCGTAAATATCCTCGGTGCGACCCCGCTTGACCTTTCAAGGCAGGAGATAGTCGATTCCGTCCGGGAATGGCTGTCTGAAAACGGCTTTGAAAATGGCTGCTGTATGGCTATGGGAAGCACGCTTGAGGACTTTGCACAGGCGGGCGATGCAGACTGTAATCTGGTCGTTTCGTCAAGCGGACTTGAAGCCGCAAGAGTGCTAAGAGAACGCTTCGGCACTCCGCTTGTGACAGGTCTGCCGTTTGGAAAAGAGTACGGGATAATACTTGCCGACGATATAATGCGTGCGGTGCAAAACGGGGAGGATATACTTTCCTGCGCTGAACGTGAACACGGCGCAGAGTGCGATATCGCCGTTGTCGGCGAAAGCATCTATGCAGGCTCGACAGCAAGGGCAGTTTCAATGCAGACGGGCAGAGCAGCAAGGGTGATACATACCCTCGATACCGACAGCTCGCTCGTAGCACAGTGCGACAAAAAGCTCGCCGACGAGGACAAGCTCGAAGCGGAGTTTGCAAACTTCAAACTCATTCTTGCCGACCCGCTTTTCAAACCGATAATCGCAGAGCATACAAAGCTTTTTGCTCTGCCGCACGAGGCTTTCTCGGGAAGATGCTTCAGAAAAAGCATTCCCGATCTTGTGAACAAAAAAATCGAATTGGAGTTCTGATATGATAAAAATAGCTATCTACGGAAAAGGCGGTATAGGTAAATCCACCGTCACGGCTAACCTTGCGGCTGCATTTGCGACCCTCGGAAAGCGTGTTATACAGATAGGCTGCGACCCAAAGGCGGATTCGACCATAAATCTGCTCGGGGGAGAGCCTCTCACTCCGGTAATGAATTATCTGCGTGAGCATGACGAGCCGTCGGATATCAGCGAGATATCAAAGGTCGGCTACAAGGGGATACTCTGCATCGAAACGGGCGGACCTACACCGGGCCTCGGCTGTGCAGGCAGAGGCATAATCGCCACGTTCAATCTACTTGAAAGCTTTGAACTGTTCAAAAAATACAAGCCTGACGTTGTGCTTTACGATGTGCTGGGCGACGTGGTCTGCGGAGGCTTTGCCGCACCGATACGAGAGGGCTACGCATCTCAGGTGCTGATAGTTACCTCGGGCGAGAAAATGGCGCTTTATGCTGCGAACAACATCAACAGCGCCGTTAAGAACTTTGCCGACAGGGCTTATGCCAAGGTGAGAGGAATAGTTTTCAACAGGCGCAACGTTGCGGGCGAGGAAGAAAAGGTAAATGAATTTGTCCAAAAAAATGGACTTGAAATCGTTGCCGAGATACCACGTTCCGACGACATAATAAGATTTGAGGACGAGGGCAAAACAGTTATCCAGGGCGATGAGTCGCTTGAGGTCTCAAAGCGTTTCCTTGCCCTTGCACAGAAGCTTATAGATGAGGATAAAGATAATGAATAACGCATTTTATATTACAGCGGCACAGCTTGCAAAAGCGGGTTTTGAAAACACCCCCGACGAGCTTTTGTCCGCAAAGCATCTTATATATTCGTCTCCCGCAACTCTTGCGTTCAACTCGCCCGGAGCACAGGGCTTCGGCGTAAAGCGTGCAGGGCTTGCGATACCCGGCTCGGTGATGCTTCTGGTGTCGCCCGGCTGCTGCGGACGAAATACCACTATGCAGTCAAGACTGTGCGGCTATCAGGACAGATTTTTCTATCTGCTTCTGGACGATACCGACATCGTCACGGGCAGACACCTCACAAAGATACCCGAGGCGGTAAAGGAGGTCTATGAGTTCTGCGACAAAAAGCCGTCGGCAGTGATGATATGCATAACCTGCGTCGATGCGCTTCTGGGAACGGATATGGACAGAGTCAGCAGAAAGTGCGAGGAGCTTGCGGGAGTGCCCGTTGTGCCATGCTATATGTATGCGCTGACAAGAGAGAAAAAGCTTCCGCCAATGGCAGCGGTCAGAAAAGCGGTCTATTCGCTTCTGAAGCCGCAGAAAAGACACCCCGACGCTATGAATATCCTCGGCTACTTTTCGCCACTGAACGACGACAGCGAGATATACGAACTGCTCACAAAGGCGGGAATAAAGTCTATCCGTGAGATATCACGCTGTGAGGACTTTGCGCAGTATGAGAAGATGTCGCAGGCGAATTTCAACCTTGTGCTCAATTCCGAGGCGAGGTATGCCGCACAGCAGATGTCCGAAACGCTCGGTATCCCGTATATCGAGATGATGAGAATGTACAGCATCGACAAGATACACAATCAGTATATGTCGCTTGCAAGTGCGATAGGCGTGACGTTCGACGACAGCGAGCATTACAGCGAAGCAAAGGCTGTTATAGAGGATTTCGGGAAAAGACGGGGCAAACTGAATTTTGCGATAGGCGAGTTCCTCAATGCAGATTCGTTTGAGCTTGCCTGTGCTTTGCTCGGCTGCGGACACGGGGTCTCGGAGATATACGGGACAGTCGGAGAACGCAATTTCAGATTTATCGAGAAGATAGCAAAGCTCAGCCCCGAAACAAAGATATTCTCAAATCTCTCGCCGACGATGCTCGATTACGAGCCGAGCGGCAAAACCATAGATGTATGTATCGGCAACGACGCAGGCTATTACCATAGCGGCGTTCCGACCGTGGACTGGAACGAGGAGCGCCAGCCGTTTGGCTATGCGGGTGTGAAGCTGCTGTTTGAAAAGCTTGATGAGGCACTGAAAGGAGTGGGAAAATGAAAAATCTTCTGAAACTTCTTTCACCGTTTGCGCCCGACCAGTCGGGAGCAGTCGGCGTGCTTTACGAGTTGGACGGACTTGTTGTCATCTGCGATGCCGGCGGCTGTGCGGGAAACATCTGCGGCTTTGACGAGCCACGGTGGTCAACTAAAAAAAGCGCTGTTTTCAGTGCGGGACTGCGTGATATGGACGCTATCCTCGGGCGAGACGACAAGCTCATAGAAAAGACCGCAATGGCTGTCGGACAGACGAAAGTTCGCTTTACCGCCGTAGTCGGAACACCCGTCCCTGCGGTCATCGCAACCGACTACAAAGCGCTGAAACGAATGGCTGAGAACAAGACTGGACTGCCTGCGATATGCGTTGACTGTACGGGTACAAGACTGTATGACGACGGTGAGCAAAGGGCATATCTCGAGCTTTTCAAAACGTTTGCAATGCAAAAATATGAAACTGAAAAAGGCAGGCTTGGAGTTATCGGCTGCACGCCTCTTGCCACAGGATATATGACAGACAGCTTATTCAGACAGGCTTACGGAGACAACGCTGTATTCTTCGGTATGGGCAGCGGGGTCGATGAGATAGCGGCTGCCGGGAAATGTGAAAAAAACATCGTCATCTCGACCGGCGGGATAGAAGCTGCCGAATATCTGAAACAGACTTTTGGCATACCCTACGAAACGGATTTCCCGATGACGCCTGCGATGAACAGCGTGCTTGAAAACGACCTTGACGGCAAAAAGATTCTTGTCGTACACCAGCAGTTCGCAGCGAACAAAATGCGTAGATCGCTCAAAGAAAAGTTTGACTGCACAGTCGATGTCGGCACCTTCTTCAAGCTGTACAACGAGTATAAGCAGGACGGAGATTGCTTTATCGCCGACGAAGAACAGCTCGTGCAGAAGGTCCGTGACGGCGGCTATGACGCAGTCGTTATCGACAACATCTGCAACAGAGCGCTGAGGGGCTTTGAGGGTCAGCTTATCGACCTGCCGCACTTTGCCGTGTCGGGCAGGCTCGACGAAAACGGAGGACAGACATGCCTTGCTTGATGATAAGACTTTACGGCATCGTTCAGGGAGTCGGCTTCAGACCGTTCGTATCCCGTGCGGCTGACAGCCTCGGCGTACTCGGGACTGTCGCAAACAAAGGCTCCTATGTTGAGGTGTTCGCAAAGGCTGACGCCGGGACGCTTGAACGCTTCGTGCACATTCTGAAAAACGATACTCCCGAGCGTGCGGTCGTTATCTCCGCAGATGTGAGGAAGATCGAGGATACCGATTACAAGTCATTTCAGATAATCGAAAGCGAAAAGGAATCGGGCGACATTTTCGTTTCGCCCGACATAGCCACCTGCGATAAATGCCGTGCGGAGCTTTTCGACAAAAACGACCGCAGGTATCTTCACCCGTTCATAAACTGTACCCAGTGCGGACCGAGGCTTACTATCCTCGAGGCTATGCCCTACGACAGGGAACGAACGACGATGAAGGATTTTCCGATGTGCCCCGAGTGTGAGTACGAGTACACCCATTCCCATACACGCCGCTACGACGCACAGCCCGTCTGCTGTAATGACTGCGGACCGCAGGTGTATATCGTCGGAAGCGATATCAAGGGCAGCGATGCGATCACGTTTGCGAGAAAAAGCATTATGGACGGCAGGATAATCGCAGTCAAGGGCATAGGCGGTTTTCACCTTTGCTGTGATGCGAAAAACGAAAACGCCGTGCGCAGGCTGAGAGCTTTGAAGAACCGCCCGCAGAAGCCGTTTGCGGTGATGATGAAGGATATGGCGGCAGTTTTGCGTGAGTGCGAGGTGCTCGACGGGCAGCAGAGATTTCTCACAGGCTATCAGAAGCCGATACTGCTTCTTGAAAAGAAAAGCGGCGAGCTTTGCGAAAGCATCTCGCCGGACAACCCTACCGTCGGAGTGATGCTGCCGTACGCACCGCTTCAGATGCTTTTGTTTGATTACCCCGACGGCGTGAAAATGACCGACTGTCTCGTGATGACCAGCGGCAACGTTTCGGGTGCGCCCATTTGCAGAAATGACGAGGACGCACAAAAAGAGATAGGCTCCTACTGTGATATCATTCTTTCGCACAACAGGCGTATCCTTATTCGTGCGGACGATTCTGTGATGGACTGGTTCGAGGGCAAGCCGTATATGATACGCCGTTCCCGTGGCTTTGCACCGCTGCCGGTCATGGTCAGCACAAAGGGCAGGCTTGAAAGTCTGGCTATAGGCGGCGAGTTGAAAAATACGTTCTGTATCGGAAAGAACGAGCTGCTTTATCTTTCGAGCTATGTGGGGGATATGGCGGATATCAGGACCGTGAACGCATTGAAGGAATCGGTGCAGAGAATGCAGGAGCTTTTAGAGGTCAAGCCCGGAAAGTGTATCTGCGATATGCACCCACGCTACAACACCGTGACCGTTGCCGAGGAAACGGGGCTGCCGCTTGAAAAGGTGCAGCACCACTTTGCGCATATCCTTTCGTGTATGGCGGAAAACGACGTGAATGAAAAGGTTATCGGAGTGTCGTTCGACGGCACGGGCTACGGCACGGACGGAACTGTCTGGGGCGGCGAGATATTGCTCTGCGACACTCACGGCTTTGAAAGAGCAGGCAGCATAAGACCTTTCAAGCAGGTCGGCGGCGACGCTTCCTCAAAGGAGGGCTGGCGGATAGCCGTTCAGCTTCTGCGTGACGGCTTCGGCGAACAGGCTTTGTCGGTCTGCGAAAGGCTCGGGCTTTGCGATGAAAAGACATTCAGGCTCCAGTCGGTAATGGCTGACAAGGGCATAAATGCCGTGACCTCAACGAGTGCGGGCAGGCTTTTTGATGCGGTGAGTGCGATACTCGGCATAAGAACGCACTCGACATTCGAGGGCGAAAGCTCAATGTGCCTTGAGTTTGCAGCCGAGCGCTTTGAAAAGCGGTCAGCAGACAGCTGCGATATCATCGGTGTCGGACTGCAAAGCGAGAACGGCTTTGAAACTCTTGACACGACAACTCTCGTCAGTCAGCTCGCACAGCTGTTCCTTGACGGCGGTGACTCCGATGAGCTGGCGTACATTTTCCACGCCTCGCTTGCAGATGCCATAGTGAGATGCTGTGAAAATCTCGCCGGTAAAACAGGGATAAAGACTGCCGCACTCAGCGGAGGAGTGTTCCAGAACAAGCTTTTATTAAGGCTCGTTAAACACAGGCTTGAAGAAAAGGGTATCAGGGTGCTGATACATGAGCTTGTCCCCGCAAACGACGGAGGCATAGCTCTCGGACAGGCGTATTACGCACTTTGCAATAAACAATGATTTTAGGAGGTATATATCATGTGTGTAGGTTTATCAGCTAAGGTCGTTGACCTTAAAGACGGAACAGCGGTCGTCGATGCAGGCGGCGCAAAAAGAAGTGTCAGCGCAGACCTTCTCGATGAGCTGGAGATAGGCGATTATGTTATGGTCCACGCGGGCGTTGCTATTGCAAAAATAACCGACGATGACGCCAGCGAGACGGAAAAAATAATGGAGGAGCTGTAATGGAAAACGAAAAGAAAGAGCTTTCGCCAAAGCAGATACTTCAAAGCTACAGCGGCAGGAAGCTTCGCATAATGGAAGTCTGCGGGACACATACCCACGAGATATTCAGACTCGGTATAAGAAAGCTCCTGCCCGAAAGCATCGAGCTTATCTCGGGCCCGGGCTGTCCTGTGTGCGTAACGCCGGTCGGATTTATCGACGAGGCTTGCTGGCTCGCACTCGAAAAGAACTGCGTTATCTGCACTTTCGGCGACCTGATAAGAGTTCCCGGTACGCAGATGAGCCTTGCGGGCGCACGCAGCAAGGGTGCGCAGCTGAAAACGGTCTACTCTCCGCTTGACGCCGTGGAGTTTGCAAAGGAAAACCCCGACAAGCAGGTAGTGTTCCTCGCAGTCGGCTTTGAAACAACGACACCGTCGGCGTGCCTGTCTGTTGAAAAAGCAAAGGCAGCGGGACTTGAAAACTACTCGATACTCTGTGCAAACAAGACGATGCCCAACGCTTATCAGGCGCTGAAGGGAAGTGCGGACGCATTCCTGTTCCCCGGCCATGTCAACGCTATAACGGGCAACGCCACCTGCAAAGCGCTTTGCGAGCAGGGAGTCAGCGGTGTTGTTGCAGGCTTTACCGCAAAGGAGCTGCTGACCGCACTTGCCGTTACCGTGACAAAGCTGCAAAAGGGCGAGCCGTTCTTTGTCAACTGCTACCCCAGAGTCGTAAAGGACGAGGGAAGCCCCGCCGCACAGAAGCTTATGGACAAGGTGATGCAGCCGTGCGACAGCGAGTGGCGTGGACTTGGCGTTATAAAGATGTCGGGAATGACGCTGCGTGACGAGTACGCAGACTTTGACGCTCGCAAAAAATTCAGTATGCCCGAGATAAAGGGCAAGCCTAACCCCGCCTGCCGCTGCGGCGATGTTCTGCAGGGTAAGTGTAAGCCGTGCGACTGTAAGGTCTTCGGTAAGGTCTGCACACCCGAGCACCCCGTCGGCGCTTGTATGGTGTCCAATGAGGGCGCCTGCTCAGCGTACTATCAGTACGGAATGTAATATAAATCAGAATTTGTGCACAGCGTGCACCACGCTTGTCCGTCGCATATAGGTTTGAGCAGACAGCGGCTTTCGTGCCGCTCCGGGCTTTAACTTTGTGATAACTGTACAAGAGTAGAGCTGTGTTGTGCAAACCTCGGTAAATCCGCATTTGTTGCGGTATACCTGTCAAGTAACTGTGGGTATTCTCTTGGGAGCGCTTTCTCTCAAACTCTTTTTCTGAACTCTCTAACACTTTTCAGTGACGGGAGCTTTGCCTCCCGTTGCTGAAAA
>CADAES010000037.1 GCA_902786975.1 uncultured Ruminococcus sp. | reverse complement strand
GGCTGGCGCCCGGCAAGGAAAAATTGTGTACTATGACGGAAAATATGCAAGCAGATGGCGTGCAAAGGCGTTAGCCGGTGGTTGTGCGGTGTTGCCTTAGTCAATTATTCAGACAAAATGATTATATCACGCCGACAGCGCAAAGTCAATGATTTTCAGCATATGAAAACGATATAGGTGCATTATTAACATATTTTTCTTCCGCTTGGCGACACTGTGCAGTCAATTTGTTCATTTAACAAAAATCCGTGCCCGCAGCCACCAAACTGCGTCTTTGTGCTTGACAAAACGCCGATGATTTAGTATAATACGATTTGTAAATGTTTTGGCATATTTTACGGCAGCTTTTTGCCCCGAACAAGGAGTCTTACTATGGAAGAATGGACAAGCAAAAAAAGAAGAAGCGTTGATCTGCGCCAGTGTTTTCTGTATATCTGGGATCATATCGTGATAATACTGCTCGTGGGCGTATTACTGGCGGGAGTTCTCGGCGGATTCAGATATTTCAAGGTAAATAAGACGGTCAGCCAGCAGCAGACATTTGATAGCATAGTTTCTCAGAACAGAAGCAACTATTATCCCACCAACAGTTCTGACCAAACGCCGAACACCGAAAGCAAAAAGGTAGACGGAAGCTGTATCATCAGGGCTGCGATATACGTTGACTTCGATTTCAGCAAGATCGAGGGCAACTCGAACAGCGACTTCAGTTCTATGGTCTACCGTTATCAGCAGGACTCTATCTTCCGTCTTATCAGCGACCACACGCTCTATTCGATAGCCAATGAGATAAACTCTAGAAGCTACGACATCGCAGACGAAACAAAGGATCTGACGGGTGAGGATATCCGCTGGCTCATCAATGTTCGCATAACAGGTGCAAACATTATCCAGTTCTCCGTTACCGATATCAACACACAAAGAGCTATGGACATCGCAGAAATGCTTGCAGACTCCTTTATAGAACAGACATCGTCAAATCCGACGATCGACAAGGCAAGGATACTTGAAGAGCCTGCCGTGTTCTCTGACACGACAGATGTAAAAACAAGCATCGACTTGCGCTCTGTGATCAGCCATGCGATCGTAGGCGGCTTTGCAGGCGTTGCACTTACCATCGGAATCTATCTGCTTATCTTCCTGTTCACAGACAGGGTCAGGACCTCTGACGATACCGACTATGTAGGGCTTGTTTCATACGGAAGGATACCTAACAAGGCGGACCGCCGTGACCGTGAATACAAAAGGCTCGCCTACAACCTCACCACCGAAAAGGACAAAAAGAAGGTGCTCTTTGTCCCCGTTGACCCCAAGACAGATATAGGCGATATGACCGAAAAGGTCGCACAGGAGCTGAAGGCTGTAGACAGCGACATCGTTCCTGTCAGGGCCGACGATATCAAGAGCTCGCCCGATGCTATCCTTGAAGCCAAGAAGTCCGATGCCGTGATGCTCGTCGCTTCCTACGGCACTACCACGATAAAGGACCTCGAATACGCTAAGGCAGAGATGTCAAAGACAGGCAAAGACATCATCGGCGTCGTTATCGACCGCTGCAAGCACAGATGACACTGCCTAATATCAAAATTTTTCCCCTTGAGACAGCTTGTCCCAAGGGGTTTTGTATCTCTATGCAACATACTGCACAAAGTTTTTCTCTCACAGCACGAAAAGCGCTATGATATGTGAAAAATCTGCATTTATGGTTGACATCGGGCGTTGATTTTGATATAATTAGTATGATATCATCGTGTAGGTATGTCCATTTTAGAATGAATTTCACCGAAAACCGTGTTTTTTCGGAATAAATGCATACAATAATCATCGCAGATGCGTGCTTTTGCGTGCAGGCTCCCCTGCATGCGAAAAAGTCAGATATATATCAGAAGGATGTAAGATAATGATGGATTTCTTAAATGATTCAAGGTTCGAGGGTCTTGTGCCTTTTGAATCGAAGCTGTGGCTTAGCAGCCCCACTATGCACGGCGACGAGCAGATGTGGGTCGATAAGGCGATACAGACCAACTGGGTCAGCACCGTCGGCGAGAATATCGACGTTATAGAGCGCACCATGGCGGAAAACACCGGCTGTAAGTATGCCGTTGCACTTTCCGCAGGCACCGCAGCTTTACACCTTGCGACCAAGCTCGCAGGCGAAAAGCTTTACGGACAGGCACTCCCCGACCGTGGGACTCTCGAGGGCAGAAGGGTGTTCTGCTCGGACTGCACGTTCGACGCTTCGGTAAACCCTGTCGCTTACGAGGACGGCGAGGCTGTGTTCATCGACACCGAATACGATACATGGAACATGGATCCCACAGCACTTGAAAAAGCCTTTGAGATATACCCCGAGGTCAAGCTCGTCGTTATTGCTCATCTTTACGGCACGCCCGGAAAAATAGACGAGCTGAAGGCTATCTGCGAAAAGCACGGCGCTATGATAATAGAGGACGCCGCCGAATCACTGGGCGCAAGATACCTGCTCAACGGCGTGTGGGTCGAGACAGGATCGCTTGGCAACTTCAATGCTATAAGCTTCAACGGAAATAAGATAATCACAGGCTCCGCAGGCGGAATGTTCCTTACCAACAACAAGGACGATGCCGTCAAGGTGCGTAAATGGAGCACGCAGAGCAGAGAACCTGCACCGTGGTACCAGCACACCGAGATAGGCTACAACTATCGTATGAGCAACCTTATCGCAGGCGTGGTAAGAGGACAGATGCCGTATCTGAACGAGCATATCGCTCAGAAACGTGCTATATGGGAGCGCTACGAAAAAGGGCTTGCCGATCTTCCCGTGAAAATGAACCCGTGGGACAAGCAAAAGAGCTCGCCGAACTTCTGGCTCTCGTGTATGACGATAAACGACGAAGCAATGTGCGAAACGTTCAGAGACGACTGCAACTACTCCTATACCCCCGAGCCGGGCAAGAGCTGCCCCAGCGAGATACTCGACGCCTTCGCCGCATTCAACGCAGAGGGCAGACCTATCTGGAAGCCGATGCACCTTCAGCCCATATACAGCAAAAACGCATTCGTGACCGCACAGGGTCTTGCTAAATCACCCGACGGCAAGGGCATCACAGCTCAGGGAACAGACGTCGGTGCGGACATCTTCAGACGTGGGCTTTGCCTGCCCAGCGACAACAAGATGACCCCGCAGCAGCAGGACTTTATTATCGAAATAATACACAGATGCTTTTCCAAGCGTACAAAATAGAGCCGTGCAGACTCTGATGCGCATACATATATCTGACGACGGAGGAAGCAGGAATGTCTCATAAAATGGGTCTTTACGAAAAATATATAAAGCGCCCGCTGGATATTGTGTGTGCAGCCTCGGCTCTTGCTGTGCTCAGCCCCGTTATGGCGGTCACGGCTGTTCTGGTCAGAACAAAGCTTGGCTCGCCCGTGCTGTTCGTTCAGAAAAGACCCGGGCTGAACGCAAAGGTATTCAGGCTGTACAAATTCAGAACGATGACCGACAAGCGTGACAGGAAGGGAGCTTTGCTTCCCGATGACAAGAGGCTCACACCGTTTGGCAAAAAGCTGCGCTCGACCTCGCTGGACGAGCTTCCCGAGCTTTTTAACATTTTGGCGGGCGATATGAGCATCGTCGGTCCCAGACCGCTGCTCGTAAGGTATCTTCCACGATACAACAAGCACCAGGCAAGAAGACATGAGGTAAGACCAGGCTTCACGGGTCTTGCACAGATACACGGAAGAAATGCGATAAGCTGGGAAGAAAAATTCGACTGGGACGTTAAATACGTTGACAGCGTTTCTTTCCTCGGTGATGTGAGGATAATCCTCGCCACCGTTAAAACAGTCCTCAAAAAAGAGGGCATCAATTCCGAAACATCAAGCACCATGGAGGAGTTCATGGGCTCGGATAAAGATTAAGACCGCAATAACGTCGCAGATGATACAGCTCTGCGGCGTAATTAGCTTTTAGATGGCATATTTGCTCAAAGCGTATCCACGAAAGGCGGACAGCACAATGGACAGGCTCATAATCTTCGGAGCAGGCGGTATGGGACGTGAAACAGCCTGGCTCACCGAAAGGATAAACAAAATATCTCCGACCTGGGAGCTGCTGGGCTTTATGGACGATGATGACAGTATCCGGGGCAAAAGCTTCAACGGCTACCCCGTTATCGGCAAAACGCAGGATATCCTGCGCTATAAGGACGCTTATTTTGTCGTCGCAATCGGCGCATCAAAGGTAAGGGAAAAGATAGTTTCAAATATGAAAGCGCTCTGCCCCGATATAAAATTCGCAGTGCTCATCGACCCGGACGTCGAGATGTCGGAGCTTGTTAGCGTGGGCGAGGGCAGCATAATCTGCGCAGGCAGCGTGCTGACGGTTAATATCACCGTCGGAGAGCACGTTATCATCGACCCCTGCTGTACAGTGGGGCACGATTCGGTCATAGGCGACCTTGTTATGCTCTACCCCGGCGCACACGTTTCGGGTGCGGTCACGGTCGGAAGATGCAGCGAGCTGGGAGTAGGCTCGCAGATAATACAGTGCAAGACCATAGGGGAAAACACTATCATCGGCGCAGGCGCTGTCGTTATAAGCGATATCCCCCCGAACTGCACAGCTGTCGGCTGTCCCGCAAAACCGATAAAATTTCACGAGTAAAGAGTGTGACGATATGGATATAGTTATAATAGCCAATTTCACAGGCGATTTCACCGACGCAGACAATATCCGCTTCAAATACCTTGCGCAGATGCTCGCAGATACGGGCAGCGAGGTCGAGGTGCTGACAAGCTCGTTTGACCATTTCAAAAAGTGCCCGAGGAAAAAGACAAAAACCGCACTTGACTACAAGGTCAGGTTCATCAAAGAGCCCGGCTACCCGAAGAATGTGTGCATCAAAAGGTTTTACAGCCACCGCATCTGGGGAAAGAATGTGCTGAGATACCTTGAAAGGCGCAAAAAGCCCGATGTTATCTACTGCGCTGTGCCCTCGCTTACAGGACCTCTCGCAGCCGCAAAGTTCTGCGAGAAAAACGGTATACGCTTTGTCGTCGATGTTCAGGACCTGTGGCCCGAAGCGTTCCAGATGGTCGTTAATGTCCCTGTCGTGAGCGATGTGGGATTTGCCCCGTTCAAAGCCCTCGCCGATGGTATCTACAAAAGAGCCGATGCGATATGCTCGGTGTCGGATACCTACGGCAAAAGAGCGCTGAGCGTCAATAAAAAGTGCAAAGGCTATACGACCGTTTACCTCGGCACGGACCTGGATACCTTCGACAGCTTCGCCGCACAGCCGCCGATACTGCAAAAAAAGGACGGCGAGATATGGCTGGCTTACTGCGGTACTCTCGGCTCGAGCTACGACCTCACCTGCGTTTTCGATGCGCTGGCTATGCTTGACGACCAACGCATATGCTTTATCGTTATGGGCGACGGACCCAGAGAGGACGAGTTCAGAGCTTATGCAAAGCAAAAGAACGTAAACGCTGTCTTTACAGGCAGACTTGACTATAACGAGATGTGCAGCCTGCTGAACAGCTGCGATATCACCGTAAACCCGATAGTCCACAACGCAGCGCAAAGCATCATCAACAAGCACGCAGATTACGCCGCAAGCGGCCTTCCCGTGCTCAGCACGCAGGAGAACAGGGAGTACAAGGCCCTGGTCAGAAAATACAAAATGGGCTTCAACTGTAAAAACAACGATGCAGCCGACCTTGCCGACAAGCTGAAACTGCTGGCAAACAACGAGAATCTGCGCAGACGTATGGGCGAAAACGCCCGCAGATGCGCACAGGAAAAGTTCGACCGCAAGACCTCGTATGCACAGCTTATCAAAGCAGTCTTCGGCAAATGATACGACATATCACAAGCGACCCGATAGGAGAAGAACATAAATGAAGTCATATAAGACCCTGCTCAATTCACTGAGCAACGACCCCTCACTCAGACAGCTCACCGACGAGGAGATAACAAAGCTCCGTGCCGTGTTCCTGCAGGCTTTCCGTGACCTGTCAAAATGCTGCAAAAAGCACGGGCTTACGCTTATGCTCATCGGCGGAACAGCTCTCGGAGCAGTACGCCACAAGGGCTTTATCCCGTGGGACGACGACATCGACGTTGCGATGCCAAGAGCAGATTTTGAAAAGCTCAAAAAGGTGTTCTCAAAGGAGCTTGGCAGAAAGTATATCCTTTCATCACCAAACTACAAAAACAATGCAAACAACCGCTTCCCGATGATGCTGGTCAAAGATACCCTCTTTGTCGAGGCGGGCAAGGACCCCGATTCCGAGGAAGCAAAGATAAAAATAGATATCTTCATCATAGACAATGTCCCCGAGAACAAACTCGTCAGAACGGTCAAGGGACTGCGCTGTACCGTTCTTATGTTCATAGCGAGCTATGTTGAGAGCTACGAGAAGGACAGCAGAGCCTACCGCAGCTATATGTGCAAGACCCCCGAGGGCAAAAAGGCCTACAAACGCAGAATGCTTCTGGGCAGATTGTTCTCGTTTTTAAGCTTCCAGCAGTGGGTAAACGCCGCAGACAAAGCGTTCAGATACAAAAAGAAGACCTCGCTTATGAGCATACCCTCCGGCAGAGGTCACTATTTCGGTGAGATAAGGCCTGCAAAGACCTTCCTGCCCGTGTCAAAGGGCACCTTTGAGGGAATGAGCGTTAATCTCCCCGGCGACCCCGACGACTATATCTCAAACCTCTACGGCAAGGACTATATGACCCTTCCGCCGGAGGACAAAAGAGAGCGTCACTTTATTATGGATATCAAATTCAAGGAGAACAGCTGATGGCAAACATAGCTTTATTGATAGCCGGCGGATCCGGCAACAGAATGCATCAGGACATTCCCAAGCAGTTCATCACCGTAAACGAAAGACCCGTTATCGTCTACACGCTCGAGGCTTTTGAAAAGCACCCCGAGATAGACGCTATCGCTGTTGTCTGCATTGAGGGCTGGGATCAGGTGCTGTGGGCATACGCCAAGCAGTTCAACATCACCAAGCTCAAGTATGTAGTACCCGGCGGAAAGAACGGACAGGATTCCATAAGAAATGGCGTTTACGAGCTTGAAAAGCACTTTGACAGCGAGGATATCGTGCTGATACACGATGCGATACGCCCGATGGTGTCCGCCGAGATAATCTCGGACAATATCCGTGTCGCAACGGAGCATGGAAACGCTGTCACCGTTATCCCGTGTGCAGAGGCAATGATGCAGACAGAGGACGGCTGTGTTTCCTGCGGCTCATACCCGAGGGACAGGCTCAAAAGAACACAGACCCCACAGGCTTTCCACCTCGGAAAGATATGTGACCTTCACAGGAGAGCTCTCGAGGCAGGTATCACCAACTCGGTCGCTTCGTGTACTCTGATGATCGAAATGGGAGAGCAGGTGTACTTCTCCGCAGGCTCGGAAAAGAACATCAAGCTCACGACCGTCGAGGATATAGACATTTTCAAAGCCCTGCTCGCCGCAAAGCGTTCGGACTGGCTGAAAGGATAAGAACGTGCTTTACGAAAACAAACAGTGGATACAGGATATAGATACCGCCATGAGCGTTATCCCCGGGCTTGACGAGCTCGGCGGGAAAACGGTAATGATAACCGGTGCGGCAGGGCTTATCTGCTCGGCTGTTACGGATATCCTTTTCCGTTACAACGACACTCACAGCGATAAGATACAGATAGCCGCCGCAGGACGCTCTATCGAAGAAATGCAGATGCGATTCGGTGATATGACACAGCGTGAAGATTTTACCTTTGTAAAATACGACGCTTCACGCACCGACAACAAGCTGGATATCACCACCGACTACATTATCCACGGCGCAAGCAACGCCTTCCCCGCTATGGTTATGAAAGAGCCTGTGGAAACGATGCTTGCCAATTTTATCGGCATCAAATGCCTGCTGGATATGGCAAAGCAAAGCGGCACAAAAAGGGTGCTTTACATAAGCTCCAGCGAGGTCTACGGAAAAAAAGAGGGCGACAAGCCTTTTGTCGAGGGCGATTACGGCTTTATCGACCTGCTTGACCCGAGAAATTCCTACTCCGTCGGCAAAAGAGCCGCAGAAACGCTGTGCGCTTCATACGCTAAGGAATACGGCGTAGGCTCTGTGATAGTCAGACCGGGTCACATCTACGGACCGACCGCTTCGCCTATGGACAACAGAGTGTCATCTGCCTGGGCTTACAGCGCCGCACGAGGCGAGGATATAGTAATGAAAAGCGACGGCTCCCAGCTGAGGAGCTACTGCCACTGTCTGGACTGCGCAAGTGCGATGCTGACAGTGCTGATAAAGGGCGAAGACTGCACCGCATACAATATCTCCAACCCCGGTTCGATGATAAGCATCAAGCAGATGGCGCAGATACTTGCCAAGCACTCGGGCGTTAAGCTGATAACACAGCTTGCAAGTGAGAACGAAAAGAAGAGCTTTAACCCGATGAGCAATTCGTCGCTTGACAGCACAAGGCTCGAAAGCCTCGGCTGGAAGGGCTGCTTCGACGCCGACACAGGGCTTGGACATACAGTGGAGATACTCCGACAAACAATATCTCAAGGGTGATAACAATGATAAAAAGAGATACCTGCTATTTTTGCACATCGACGTTCCAGCTGTTTTCGATACTCCCGCTGGCTGCCTCCCGCAAGGAAACTGCCGACCTTTACATAGACCCTCAGTTCAGAGATGCCGGCGTGATCGCAAAGCGCATCAGAAAGCTCGGGCTTTTCAACAAGGTCAGGGTAATAAACAGCGAAAAGATATACAACAAGTATTACACTCACCGTAAAGGCTTTCTCAACCACATCGAGATAGCAAGGAGCTACCTTTATGTTGACGCTATCTCCGCTATGATACTCGGAGAGAACGTCTGCTACAAAAATATCTTCGTTTCGACCAAGGCGTATATGCCCAGAATGGTGATACTGCATTTTATCAAGCATAAATGCCGCATCAAGGTCAATTTCTTTGACGACGGCCTTGCAAGCTATTTCGGCGACGACGCATACGCTCCGCAAAAGGGCGATGTGATGATAAGAAAGCTTCTGTTCGGCAAAAAGGCTGTCGATCTGAGCTGTGACAGATATCTTTTGTCACCCGAGCTTTTCAAGGTCATAAACCCGGACTTCAAGCACAGGATATACGCAATAGACAACATCTGGGGCGACCCCGTATGGACCGACAGGCTCAAAAAGATATTCAACGTCGATGATATCGCCCCGATAGACCGCAGAGCCGTTATTCTCGACGACCCTGTCGACGAGCTTTTCACTCCCGAAAACGCACAGAAGATGAACGACATATTCAAGACCGTTATCGAAAGCTTCGGAAGTGAAGATACCATTATAAAGAAGCACCCCCGCAGCAGGACAGAGCCTATGCCGGGCTGCACCTGCTACCCCGATTACGGCATACCGTTTGAAATGATATGCATAGGCAGCGACCTTGACAGCAAGGTCATAATATCCTACCGAGGGACTGCGGCAGCTACGCCAAAGACGCTTCTCGGACAGGAGCCTTATGTGATACTGCTTTATAAGCTGGTGGAGTCAAAGCTCCCGAGCACCAGCGGCGCTCTTGCGGACAGGTATTTTGAAAGCATCAGAAGCATCTATTCAGACAAGAGCAAGGTAATGATACCTAAGGATACCGATGAATTAAAAACGATGTTACAGTCGTTGAACAGTAAGGAATGAGTATATGACACAGCGCTTTGATTCAAAGAGAATACTGGTGAACACCGCTGTCGCACTGTATTTTATAGCGATGATCGTTTCAACGCAGATGGGCGGGCTGCTCGTTTCGCTGCTGTGGTACGGCTCGGTCACTTTCGGCGCAGTCATAGCACTGTACAGCTGCGACCTTAAAATTGAAAGATACAAGATAGTCTTTATGGCACTGACCGTTATAACGGGAGTTATCAATATGTACTTTATCGGCACGACAAGGATACGTGACCAGGTACTGATATTCTTTCTGATGCTGCTGTCAATGCTGTTCACATCGGAATACGCAAGCGAGAACACGTTTTTGTTCGCAAGCGTAGCAAATATCCTGCTTGTTATTTTCAAGTTCCTCACCGTCGGCTTCCACGGACAGATATACAACGCATCATCGACGAACTTTATATCGGTATACCTTTTATATCCGACTGTGATGTATTACATCAAAGCCGAAAGGAACAACTCAAAAATAGCTCTTTATCCCGCCGCAGTTATCTGGATCCTCAGTCTTCTGTCAAGAGGCAGAGGCGGCATCATAGCAACGTCGATACTGCTTCTGGGCATTTTTATCTACGTTTTCAAGCGCACTGAGGACAAATGGCGCATACTGTTCATCTACGGCGTTATTCTTGCCGCAGGTGTTCTTGCCTACAATCTCGACGTTATAATCAACAAGATAAACTCCTCTGTCATAACGGAGTATTTCCGCCATAGAGGAATGAAGAGCATCAGAACAACTATCTGGAGCGACTATTTCGACCACACCTTTGCATCAGTAAGGGAGATCATCCTCGGCACGGATATCTCAAAGACGTTTGCCGGTATGTATAAAATGGGCAACCCACACAACAGCTTCCTGAATATCCATATGCACAACGGTCTGATAATGCTCATCGCCGTCATAGGTCTGCTGATAAAGAGAACTGTCGATTCTATAAGGTCACGCAATCTCATCTTTACCACATGTATGCTGGCAATGATGTTCAGAGCATTTACCGACAGCGTGTTCTGGCCTGCTTACGGAAGTGCAGTGCTGTTTGCGTTCCTGTTCTGGGAAACTCCCGCACCGAAAAGAAGGAGCGCTGTTAAAAAGAGCAGCTGTGTGCAGCCTGATATCAGCACACAGAATGCCTGAACGCAAAGTATTTCAGCAAGGGAGTCACAGCATTGAGTACCGGTCCATCAAACAAAAAAGCACTTAAATCGGGAATATGGTATACCGCATCTAACTTCTTTGTAAGAAGCATCGGCTTTATCACCACGCCTATCTTTACAAGGCTTCTCACAAAGGCGGAATTCGGAGATTACAATAACTTTGCATCGTGGCTTTCCATAGTCACGATAGTCGTTACTCTCAACCTCGAAGCGACGCTTATCAGTGCCCGCTTTGACTATAAGGATAATTTTGACGAGTATATCTTCTCCTCGCTTTCGCTCAGCAGCATTTCAGTATTCGTCTGGTTTACAGTGGTCAATCTTTTCCCTTCGGTTTTCACAAAGTGGATGGATATGGACCTGACCTACATAAATGCGATGCTGCTGTATCTGCTGTTCCTGCCTGCGGTCAACCAGTTCCAGGCGAGAGAGCGCTACCGCTACGAGTACAAAATGACCGTGCTGTCAAGCGTGATAGTGTCGCTGGGAACGACCGTTGTTTCGGTAGTTATGGTAGTCAGCATGAAGGACAGGCTGTTCGGACGGATAATCGGCTCGGTAATACCGACGATACTTGTCGGTGCGATATTCTTCGGCTTCTTTGTCAGAAAGGGAAAGCGCATACGCCCGAAATACTGGAAATACGCTTTGCCGCTGTGTCTGCCGTTCATACCGCACCTGCTGTCGCTTAATATGCTCCACACTATGGACAGGATAATGATAACCAAGTGGTGCGGCAGCGAGGACACCGCAGTTTACAGTCTTGCATACACCTGCGGCTCGCTGATAACGCTGCTTATGACCTCAATGAACAGCGCCTACTCTCCGTGGCTGGGCGACAAGCTCAACAAGGACGAGCGCAGTGAGGTCAGAAAATTCTCAAAGCCGTATATCTTTGCATTTGCATTCTGTGCGGTCGGTGTCATGGCTATCGCCCCGGAGATACTGCTTATTCTCGGAAGCAAAGGCTATTCCGAGGCAAAGTACGTTATGACTCCCATAGCCGCAGGCTGTGTCTGCCAGTTTCTCTACACGCTGTTCGTAAACGTCGAGCAGTTCAAGAAAAAGACTGTGGGAATGGCATTTGCGAGTATGACCGCAGCGCTTGTGAACCTCGTTCTCAACTGGATATTTATACCACGCTTCGGCTATCTTGCCGCCGCCTACACCACGCTTGCGGGCTATCTGGTGCTGCTTGCGATACATATGGCGCTGGTACACAGGATAAAATACAGCGATGTCTATGACTACAAGCTGATAATCTGCGTCGTTGCGGTGATGCTTGTTATAATGGTACTGATAACGCTGCTTTACAAGCTGACGCTGATAAGATATATATTCGTCGGGTTATACGCGGCTGTATGTGTACTGATATTTATTAAATACAAAAGCAAGGTGCTCGGTTTTCTGAAAAAGAAATAGCGAAGGCGTCGCCTGCCAGTTTAACTTAAATACAAAAATAAAAAGGGATCGCTGCTGCGGTCCCTTTGCTGTTGTTTTGAGTTGTTGCTTCACACCATATCCCATGTGAGGATAGTGTCCTCGGCAAGGTCTCTGAGCACCTTTCTGCCGACGACGATATCGGTGTATACGGGTGATATGCCCGTTCCCGGGCGCTTAGGCATAATGTCCTTTGCGGTGATGACCTCTCCCGTCTTCATATCCCTTGTGAGCACAAGCGATCTTCTCGCCTCACGCCTCGGTATCTGCTCACATTCGAGCACCGTCTTTTCGGGGCTTCCGAGTACAGTGTCTATCCACCTGAAATTGGCGGCAGCCTTTTTGAAATCTTCGGGGTCCCCTGCGTGATAATGGTCGTTGCCCGGAAGAGTCTTGTCAAGCGTAAAATGCTTTTCTATCATCTCCGCACCCAGCATATACGCAGCCGCAAGCGTCATCATCGTACCATCGGGAGCAACGTGGTCGCTGAATCCGACTCTGATATCGGGGAAATCCTTTTTGAGTGTCTGGATTATGCGCAGATTTGCATTCTCGGGAGCTGTCGGGTACGAAAGCACACAGTGCAGTATCGTTATATCCCTGCAGCCCGACTCCTTCAGCGCTCTCACCGCTTCGTCCACCTCGGAAAGATAAGCCGCACCGACAGATATCGCAACAGGCTTTCCCTTTGCGCCGATGTGCCTTATAAACGGCAGATTTGAAAGGTCGGACGAGGATATCTTATAAAAATCCACCATATCCTCCAGATAGTCCGCCGAAGCATAGTCAAACGGCGTCGAGGTGAAGTCCATACCCTTTGAGTGAGTGTAGTCGCAAAGCTCTCTGTACTCAGCCTCACCGAAGCTGTCGTGCTTCAGGAAAAGCTCGTACTGTGTCTTTGTCGGCTCTTTTGTAGTATCCCAGTAAGCCGGTGAGTTTTTTGAAACGATTGTTCCCGCCTTGTAGGACTGGAACTTTGCGCAGTCTATGCCTGCCTCTGCCGCAGCGTCGATATACTTTTTTGCAGCCTCCAGCGGAGTGATGCCAAGCACTCTTGCCGTGTCGTAAAAATTCACGCCCATTTCCGCTATAAGATAAGGTACCGTATTTCTCATCTTTTATTTTCTCCTCATTAAATACTGTTTATTAGACCCATTACTCTCTTGCGCCCGCCACGCAGGTCGTGGCTCAGGAGCTTGTCCTGGAAGCGCTGTCTGCTGCCCTGCGACAAACCGAGATACATTTTCAGCGTGCTTTCGATGACCTCGTCGTCAGGATCGAGCCCGATATAGGTAAAGCCGTTCTCGTTGCACACAAAGCCATGCTTTTCCTCACGCTTGTTCTGCGCCATAGCAATAGACGGTATGCCAAGCATACAAAGCTCGTAGCCCGTTCTGCCTCTTGACGTTATGCCGATATCGCAGCTTGTCATCAGCTCGGGCATATTCGCAACGTCATAAAGCACCTCGATATTTTCAAAGCTGTTGTACTGCATAAGCTCATCGACGTTTTGCTTTGCACGCCCCAGCACTACAACGAAATGATACTGTCTGTACTCCTCTTTGCTTATCATTTTAAGCAGCCTGTCCGAATAGTTCTGCGGGTCTGCGCCGCCGAAAGAGATGATGACCCTTTGGACATTTTCCCTTATCTTTATCGGCTCGTAGAACATAAATGTCTTTGAGGATATGTAATACTGCTCGCCCGCCTTAACCTGCGGCAGGCTCTCCTCGCTGTAAAGAGCGTTGAAAACAAGGTCGGCTTTGAGAATTCCCTCGCCGTCGTCCTCAAAGTTAACTATCTTCGCATCGGGCAGCACCGACCTCAGACCTATCATATAGTCGATAGATGTCGTGAGGATATCGTTGATAAAAATGCCGTACTGCTCCTGTCTGCATCTGTCAAACAGCTCTGCGATGCCGTTGACGGGGATAAGATTGTGTGTCGTCGTGCCAAAGACCTTGGGGTCGGTCTGGTTTATATCGTAGTATATGTCTGGCTTTGAGTAAAATTCGTCCGCCAGCTCCAGCGCTCTGTAAATGTGCCCTATGCCACGCTTGTTGTTGCCGTTGACATAGATAGCGACCTTTTTCGTTTCAAAAGCCGCAGCTACCGAGAGCAGATCCGAGAACGTGTCAACGTCCTGCGACTCCTCCTGCGGGACCTCGTAAACATCGACCTTCTCACCGATCCTCGACTTTGGGGTAACAGCGCTTGCCTTTGAAATGACAAACGCACCCGTTTCCATATAGCAAGGCGGGAGATACTGCCTGTTGAGCCTCTGTGTGTAGTTGGGGACTTTTTTACCGTCCTTTTCGCCCCACGAAAGATGCGGTGCGTTAATTGCGGAGATAAGCGTGTCAAGGTCATTTTCCACCGCATATCCGAGCGCCCTGTCAAGCGTAGCGACCTTCAGCGTCGGCGAGGTCGGCTGCATCGTGACAACATAATCCCAATCGACCGTTCTGTCAACAGCGTCGTAAATGACCGAGTCCAGCGTCACCTCATCACCGCAAAGGCTCTTGTCACGCCAGCGCACCTTTGCGCCCATCTGCGAAGCGATTATCTTCACCTGCGGCGAATCGGTCGAAACGACAACGTCGGTGATGTACTGCGACTCCAGCGCATTTCTGATAGCGTAGTATATCAGCGGGTGACCGCCGATTATCCTGATATTCTTGTTGGGGATCCCCTTTGAACCGGCTCTTGCCGGGATAACTGCAAGTATTCTCATCATACCCTCCGAAATATCGGTGCAAAGCGACCGACAGCTTGATTTTCCGAAATTAATTATACCAAAGATACCTTACAATGTCAACCGCAAAACGAATGGACCCGCAAGTCCCTGTTGTCCGAATAAACAAACTGCGGCACCGTTGTTTGTGCATATCTCCGAAATTTGTTTTTAACTGCACGAATTTGCGCTCCTCAAACGTATTCTTATTAAAAGGTGAAAAACGGCGAGGCTGTATGCCGTTGTTGTCAATGCTGACAAATCAGGGCTGTGATACTTATGCATTGTAACAGTTTTATCGCCGCCGCAGTGATAATGTTGCAATTTCCTTTTATTGGTGGTATAATAATGGTAGCGAGCTGTTAATACTCTTTCGGAAACAAACAGCGTGTAAGAATCGGTAGGTGAGCGATATGACTAAAAAGAAGAAACTGACACTTATCATTGCGGCAGGCTGTTTACTTGCGGCGGCTGTTACGATGATTCTCTGTCTTTTCGTTTTTTCGGAAGACACCCCCGCCAAACTGTTCAAAAGTATTGAAAGAAACGATGTAGAAAGTATAACCGGCGTGAGCTATCCCGAAGGTTCTCACGGTGAACTCAAGGGTGATGATATAGACAAATTCATTCAGCTTATGAGAGATGCTGATTATAAACGTTCCGACAAAACGGAACACACGGCTGATGGGGCACGTGGACCGGACTTCACAGTAAAACTAAAAAACGGAGAAGAGCATATAATAGCGGTGGGAGCCTCTGAAAAAAAGTCTGTAAAAAATCAGCTAACTGTGATAAAATAGAATTAATATCACAGGAGGCTGATTTTTTATGGCAAGAAGAAAAAGAGA
>CADAES010000036.1 GCA_902786975.1 uncultured Ruminococcus sp. | reverse complement strand
ACTGTACGTTGACTCTAAGGCTGCGCTCAATGCAACTACAAAGAACTACCTCGCAAGCATTAAAAAGAGTGTCAAGAATATCTACATCGTCGGCGGCGTGAACGCAGTTTCAAAGAACGTCGAAAAGGCTGTGCTTTCAGCACTCGGCAAAAAGTCCGCAACACGTTTCGCAGGCGACAACAGGTATGAGACTTGCGTGCTTATCAACAAGAGCTTCGCTAAGAATCTGACAGGAAAGTATGTCTGCAACGCTAAGGGTTATAACTTCCCGGATGCACTCGCAGGCGGCGTGTTCGCTGCAAAGCAGAAAGCTCCGCTGTTCCTCGCTGATGTTATCGGCGGAAAGACAGAGCTTAGCAAGACACAGTCAGGCTTCCTCAAATCCAAAAACCCGAACAAGCTTTACATCTTCGGCGGCGAAACAGCTGTACCTACAGCGCTTGTAAAGACAGTAGCAAAGGCTTGCGTTTAACAAAATACGAATAAAGGCGTACAGAAATGTGCGCCTTTTTGCTGTCAAATTGTGAACGACTTTTTTGTGCAGACTTACAAATAAATGCCGATAGTATTTACTTATTAAACTAAAAGTGATATAATTAATCTGCAACAACATAATATTGTGAGCACAACATTTAGGGAGGTTGAAAGAATGAAACACAAACGATTGTTGAGCGTGGTGCTTTCGGCAGCTTTGCTGATAGGCTCGGCTGTGCTTCCGCAAAGTACTCTCGCAAAGACCACCGACATCAAAGCGAGTGCGGCAGGCTCGGGCAGCATAAGCACCGTTCGCTTTGCAGGAAAGGACCGTGCCGAAACAGCGACCCTTATCGCTAACGTGAACAAGGGCGGAATGTACAAGACGACAAGTACTGTCGTTATCGCAACCGGCTTTGATTTCCACGACGCTTTGGCAGCTGTTCCGCTTGCAAGAGCATATAACGCACCGCTGCTTCTGGCTGACAGGGATAATCTCTCGCAGAAAACTATCAACGAAATAAAGCGCCTTAAAACCAAAAACGTTATAGTTGTAGCATCGACCAATGCCAAAGACCAGAACGGCAAGGACGCAGCTATCAGGAGCAAGGTCTACAAACAGCTCAAAGGCTACAACATTACAAAACTTGTCGGCAGCAGCTACTACGAAACAGCCAAGAAAGTCGCACAGCAGCTCCAGAAAAAGAAAAACAAGGCTCCGAATTACGTCTTTTTCACAACAAATAAGAACTACGCAGATGCGCTGTCTGTAAGCCCAGTTGCTTCTATCCTAAAAGCGCCTATCTTCTACGTAAACCCCAAGGGCAAACTCAACGCAAATACGACATACTATCTCAACTCCGTAAAGAAAAGTATTAGCAAAGTCTTTATTATCGGCGGCGTGAACGCTGTTTCAAAAGACGTTGTCGCAAAGATAAAGGCAGTTCTGCCGGGCAAGACAGTTCAGCGTTTTGACGGTGCTGACAGGTATGCAACCTGTGTAAGAATCAATAACGCTTTCAAATCAACGCTGACAGGTAAGGCTATGTGCGTTGCCAAGGGCTATAATTTCCCTGATGCTCTCGCAGGCGGCGTGTTTGCGGCAAAGATCAAAGCTCCGTTGTTTCTCGCTGACAAGCTTGACAAGAACGCAACGCTGAACAACGTTCAGAAGAATTATCTGAAATCGAGAAAGCCGAGCAAGCTTTACGTTTTCGGCGGTCAGACAGCCGTTCCTTCGCAACTTATCAATAATATCAAAAAGGCTGCTCAGACTTCTTCCAATAGGGTGAACACAGCCAAGATCCACGGTGTGAACTCATCGGCTGAATCAAAGAATACGGTCAGGATATATTGCTGGAACACTGAGTTTAAAAGCTATTTTGACAGGTATTATCCCAAGTACGGAAAATACAAGGTACAGACACGTTCATACATGGATTATGACGGAACACGGCAGTCTGAGGTCGTTAAGATAAACGGCAAGAAAATCGAGTGGATATTGACAAATAATTCAAACAACAATTATCAGAATAAACTTGATGAAGCAATCCGCAATCAGAAAAACAGCACAAATAAGGTCGATATGTTCCTTGTTGAATCAGATTATTCACAGAAATATGTTAAGAGCAATCTCAATAATCTTTTTGCACTGTCTGTTAAGGATATCGGAATAACTGATAACGATACGAAGAATATGTACAATTTTACAAAGCAGCTTGGAAGCGATGTAAATAACCCGAGTGAGCTTAAAGGACTTGCATGGAGTACTTCTACCGGACTTTTCTTTTACGATGTCGATATCGCAAAGAAGGTCCTTGGAACGAGCGACCCCGCAAAGGTACAGAATTACGTTAAGGACTGGAACAGCTTCAAGCAGACTGCTCAGAAGATGAAAGCTAAAGGATACAAGATGATATCTTCCATCGATGATACATATCATGTGTTCCATTCCAATATGTCCTCGGCGTGGGTAAAGAACAACAAGCTCAACATCGACCCGCAGCTTCAGGCTTGGGCAAAGCAGTCAAGAGAGTTTTATTCCAGCGGCTACACTAATAAGACTTATCAATGGGGTGAAGACTGGCAGAATGATATGAAGAAAGGCGCTAAGGTGTTCGGATTCTTTTTCCCTGATTGGGGTCTTGAATATGTACTAAAAACTTATGCTCCATCAGGCAAATGGAAGGCTTGTATGGGTCCTGCCGGCTGGTACTGGGGCGGAAGCTTCCTTTGCGGTGCTGTTGATTCGGATAATAAGGATATCGTTGCCGATATTATGAAGACAATGACCTGCAATACAAATGTTGCAAAGCAGTTTATGTTGAATTCAAATTATATGCCAAACAACAGGGCTGCTGTCAACGCTGTAAGCAAGACATATAAAAACAGCTATCTCGGCGGGCAGAATCACTTTGCACTGATGTCCAAAAACGCCGACAGGATAAACCTCAAGGGTAAGCTGTCATATTACGACCAGTTTTTCCTCTATAAGTTCACTGAATACATGAACGATTATATCAAGGGAAATGCAAGCTATAACGATAGTATAAAGTATTTCATTAAGTATTATATTGAAGTAAACTTCCCGGAAATTGACACTGGCTACGGCTCGTCACAGATCGTAAAACAGTAGCTAAAAACCTGCATCTGTCACACATCTTCAAAGCCTCCGCAGTTAATGCGGGGGCTTTTCGTTTCGCTGTTGTCCCTGTGTCCCGCTTTATAACGCCGAACATGCACATTTTGCTTGAAATCTCTGCGGTTTTGTGTTATAATGCTAATAAGAATAAACAAAACAGGGGAGGGCTGATAATGCGTAATGTACAGGAATACTGGGAATGTCCGATGTGCGGTCACATGAATAAAGAAATGTTTTGCACAGAGTGTGGAGCACTCAGACCCGGGGTAGTTAAAGCTCCCGTTGTACCTCCGGTAAATACCGCCGATAATAAAGACGTTATCGAACAAAACGGCGAAACATGGCGCTGTCACATCTGCGGCCACAACAATACAACAGATTATTGCCATGTCTGCGGTCAGCACAAAGTAAACAATGATAATTTTGTTGTGCCTTACCAGTACGATTTTCCGAGTTTTCCGTCTATGTGTCCGAATATGCAGCCTGCAAGAGGTCTGATGTTCCAAATGCCGCAGCCGACACCGCTTGACCCCGAAGTCGCTGAACCGTGGGTGTGTCCTAACTGCGATCACTCAAATAAAGGCGGAGAATACTGCTTTAACTGCGGCAAAAGAAATCCGAAAGCTTCAGCCGACAATTCCGATAAGAATAAATCCGAACAGCCCGTCACCAGCCCGAAACCGGATTACACGCCTCAGAGCAGTTCTATCTCAAAGGCAGGGATCAACTCACAGCTTGATAACGCAAGTGTTACGAAAATAGGAGAAAAGAAGGAAATAGGCGGTCACGAAAACAAAGACGGCGCAAACAGCTCAGACAGCGCTTCTGCCGAGTCAGAAGCCGCCGAGAAGATCGAAGACTGGATATGTCCCGACTGCGGTACAAATGTTCCGGGTCACCCGTTCTGCCACGAATGCGGGAAAAAGCATCCTGACCTGACTAAGCGTGAAGCTGCAAAGATGTACGGTGTTGACTCTTCGGAGCATTGGAAATGTGACAGATGCGGATTTGAGAACACCAGCGGTCTTTATTGCGAAAATTGCGATGCGTCAAAACCGTCCGAAACACCTCAGATAGGTATTATGTCGGGAATGATGCTGAGCTCAAATCAGAATAGTGATATCAAGGTTTCTCTCGAGCCTGCATTCGGTGCCGCTGATATCCCCGAGTTTATAACTATGCACCCCCTGCGCACATATCATATACAGAATCTTACAGACAGTCACACCAAATGCGGGTGCTATTCTTGTCTGAAGATCTTTGACACAAGCGAGATTATAAGCTACAATGGCAATACCGCTGTCTGCCCATATTGCGGGAGCGATACAGTGGTTGGCAAGCCGTACAAGGAAGACCTTACACCCGGATTCCTTGATAAAATGAACAGATTTCATATCAAACACGAAAGAGTAGAGGGCTTTAAAAAATCGGGTAACCATATAAATGAACAGAACACAGAGGAGTGATCATTATGAGGATAGCACAGGCAGAACTTAACGAATTCAGTTTTGTAAAAAGGATAACACAGGAAACAATAAATGTGGTCTATCCCAGGTATTATCCCGCAGGTGCGGTCGAATTCTTTTTGCAGCACCACTGTGACGATAATATAATAAACGATATAAAGCACGGTAAGGTCTATATCCTCCAGAACGATTTTGACGAGTATGTCGGCACTGTCACAGTCGACGAAAACGAGATACACCGCCTGTTCGTTCTGCCCGAGTTCCAACACCAGGGTTACGGCAGAGCGCTTATGGATCACGCCGAGATAGTTATCGCACAGAATTACAACGAGGTGCTGATAGATGCCTCGCTGCCGGCAAAGGGAATTTACAGGAAGCGCGGCTATGTTGAGACCGACTATCATACGATAATTGCCGATAACGGAGATTATCTTTGCTACGATGTTATGCGTAAAGAGGTATGATTGAAAATTTGTGAAAAAAACATTAAAAAAAGACTTGACTTTATATGCAATATGTTGTATAATTACTTTGTAATTGTATAGGTCGTGATTTTCTGTGACTTTTAAGACAGAGCAGTCGTAACAGCGACTTTCGGAACGATGTTCGTTTCTGTTTACAGGAGCAAACGCCTTCACTATCACCTGAAATCACAGAAAGACCTTTATATATTACCTCTGTCATAGGTGGCAAAGGGAGGGAATAGTTTTGGCAGAAATTCGTGTTGGTAAAAACGAAACTTTGGATACCGCTCTCAAGCGTTTTAAGAGATCGTGTGCAAGAGATGGCGTTATTGCTGAGGTTCGTAAGAGAGAGCACTACGAAAAGCCTTCAGTAAAGCGCAAGAAGAAGTCTGAAGCTGCTCGTAAGCGTAAATATTGATATTTTGTTTAAAGGCGGGCATTTTATGTCCGCTTTTTTATTTAACCTCGGAAAAGCACAGAGGACTTATTTTTGATTTGGAGAGTAAAATGTTTATATTCAGACCGACCTATGTTTTTGAGAACGTTGCGGGGATAACTCCTGCGTTTCTTAAAAGAATGCATATTAAAGGCATAATCCTTGATGTAGATAACACAATGACAACGCATAACGACCCGACTCCGACCGATTACAGCCTCAAATGGCTTGAAAGCGTGAAAAAAGCAGGTATAAAGCTTATCATTGTATCAAACAACAAGCCTCAGAGAGTCGAGCCTTTTGCCGAGATACTCGGGCTCGATTATGTATCAAACGGAAGGAAACCGCTTACATACGGTATGAACGAAGCTGTTAGACGGCTCGGCTTTGCAAAAAGCGATATTGCCGCAGTGGGCGATCAGATATTTACGGATATTATGGGAGCAAATCTTGCGGGAGTGCGTTCCTGCTTTGTTTTCCCGATAGAGCCTGAAACAAGTATCCCTTTCAGACTTAAAAGAGCACTTGAAAAACCGCTTCTGCCGAGCAGAAAAAGAATTATCAGGGAGGTATAGAAATGTCTGCAAGATTCGGACCTGCCGGAAACAGCGAAAGCTTTTCGGCAAACTATAAATCGACCGTACAGGCACCCGGCTACCTTGAAAAAATGGGGCTTGACCATTACGAATATCAGTGCGGCAGAGGTGTCAAGGTCACCGATAAAACGGCTTTTGCACTTAGAGATAAGGCTGCGGAGCATAATATCACGCTTTCGCTCCACGCACCGTATTTTATTTCACTTTCAAGCATCGAAAAAGAAAAGCGGGATAACAGCATCGACTACATACTCCAGTCGTGTGATGCCGCAAACAGGCTCGGCGCACAGCGGATTGTCATTCATTCGGGCTCCTGTGCCAAGATAAGCAGGGAAGAAGCCCTTGAGCTTGCAAAGGATACTATTTCAAGAGCAAGAAAGGCCGCTGTTGAACAGGGCTTTGAAAATATAGTTTTCTGTCCCGAAACTATGGGCAAGGTCAATCAGCTGGGCAATCTTACCGAGGTGCTTGAGCTTTGCAGGCTCGATGATACATTCCTGCCCTGTGTTGATTTCGGACACCTCAACGCAAGAGAATTCGGCTGGATAAAAGGCAAAGCCGAGTACGAAAAGATAATCAGCGAAATGGAAAACACCATCGGTTCGGACAGAACAAAGATCTTTCACAGCCATTTTTCAAAAATAATGTTCACCGAACCCGGCGGTGAAAAAAAGCACCTGACCTTTGACGATAATCAAGGCTTCGGACCCGATTTCGAGCCTCTTATGGAAATTGTCGCAAAGAAAGGACTCAGTCCCATATTCGTCTGCGAAAGCGCAGGCACACAGGATAAAGACGCATTGACAATGAAACAGTACTATACATCTTTATAAAGGAGAGAGCACAATGAAAAAAATACTTGTTATCCACGGACCTAACCTTAATCTTCTCGGTGAGCGTGAGCCGGGCGTATATGGCTCTGACAGCTTTGAGAGCATCAACAACGAAATAATCGAACACGCTATCACCAAACAGTTCCACTGCGAGGTGTTCCAGTCCAACCACGAGGGCGAGATAATCGACACTCTTCACCTTGCAAGAAAATCCTTTGACGGAGTTATACTCAATGCAGGTGCGTACACGCATTACAGCTATGCTATCAGAGATGCGATATCTGCGATAAAGATACCAGTTATCGAGGTTCATATGAGCAACATCAACGCAAGAGACGAGTTCCGTGCAAAATCTGTCATCGCCCCCGTCTGCAAAGGCTCTATATGCGGTTTCGGCAAGCAGTCCTATATTCTCGCTGTCGATGCACTTTATTATATGTGGAAGGCTCAGGAAGGCAGTGACGCTCAATGACGCATCTTGAACAGCTGATGAAAGGTCTGGACGGTATCTGCGACTGTGCGATAATAAACGATACTGTCAACCGAAGATACTTTACAGGCATGAAATCGAGCGACGGGTATCTTGTCGTGTTCAAAGATGCGGCTTATCTGATAATAGATTTCAGATACATCGAAAAAGCAAGACAGACCGCAAAGGGCTGTGAGGTCATTTTGCAGGATAAGAAATATTCTCAGATCAACGAGCTTATCGTAAAGCATAATGCCTCTGTTGCCGCTGTTGATACACAGACCTGCACGGTTGACCAGTTCAGCGCCTTTAAAAACGCTCTGAAAGCTGATGTTACGGATAGTAATGCACTTTCAAAGCTTATAAGGGATATCCGCTGTGTTAAATCACAGGACGAGATAGATAATATGATATCTGCCCAAAGGATAGCCGAAAAGGGTCTGGAACATATCCTTGATATCGTAAGACCGGGTATGACCGAGAGGGAGGTCCGGCTCGAGCTTGATAATTATATGCTCCGAAACGGCGCAGAGGAGCTTTCCTTTGATACTATCGCTCTCAGCGGAAGCAACACCTCGCTCCCGCACGGCGTACCGTCAGATAAGAAGATACAAGCGGGCGAGTTCGTGCTTCTTGATTTCGGCGCTGTCGTAAACGGCTATCACAGCGATATGACAAGGACTTTCTGTATCGGTGAGCCAAGCGAAAAAATGCGCAGGGTCTATGATATTGTCCTCAAAGCCCAGCTTGCAGCACTTGATGCAGTAAAGGCAGGTATGACCGGCAAAGCTCTCGACTCTGTCGCAAGGGATATAATTACCGCCGAGGGCTTCGGCAAGAACTTCGGACATTCGCTCGGTCACGGCGTAGGTATGGAGATACACGAAATGCCTTACGCTTCACCGAATACAGACGATATTCTTCCCGAAAACTCGGTAGTCACCGTAGAACCGGGAATATACCTTGAAGGCGAGTTCGGTGTGCGTATCGAGGACTTTGTTGTCGTGAAGAAAGACGGCTGCGAGAATATGACTAAAGCTGAAAAGAAACTTATTATCGTTTGACTGAAAGGGGATAGGTCAATGACACTTGAAGAATTCAAAGCAAAAGCCGATGACGATGATTTCGTGCCCGGCTGGGACGAGATAGAATCCGCTTTTAAAGAGGTCTACGGCGATACGAAATTTGAGCATTTCGGGACTGTGATGACAAGCCGTGCTATGTTCGGCGGACCCGAGTACCTTGACGGTTACAGCATTTATCCGTCCGAAAAAGGCTATTCCCACATCGTTACATTCGGTATGAGCGAGCTTTACTACGACGAGGAGAGCTTCGGCGGTGAGTACAGCAAATGGGGCTACGAAATGACCATAAAGCTCAAGGATATCGCTCCAAAGGACTGTGTCTGGGCAATGAATATGCTTGGCAACCTCGCAAGATACACCTTCCAGAGCCAGAGTTGGTTTGAACCGGGACAGTATGTCGGAAGCGCCAAAAATCCCGAATCTATCAACCTCGGCGACCCCGACAGCAAGATAACCTCGCTTCTTATCACAGAGGATACCGAGATAAAGGGCAGAGATACTATCTACGGTGAGCTTAAATTCCTTCAGCTCGTCGGTATAACGACCAATGAGTTTATGAAAGTCAAAGAAGACCGTGAGCTCGTGCCTGTTCTGCTTGAACGTCTGAAAGCTGATTATCCCGACCTCGAAACGGATATGAAACGAACAAAGGACTATATCTGACAGGCTATCTTGTAAAAAAAGTATTAAGATGTGACAAAAATCATCAAAAGGCTTGCATTATAATTTGAAATGTGTTAAAATTACTATGTAGGTATGTGTCTTTCAGCAGATGCGTATCCTTTAGGCAGAATATTATTATGGAGGTTTAACAATATGGTAACAGCAGGCGATTTCAGAAACGGTATGACTTTTGAGGAAGACGGAAACGTAATGCAGATCGTTGAATTCCAGCACGTAAAGCCGGGTAAAGGCGCTGCATTTGTAAGAGCAAAGGTAAAGAACGTTATTTCGGGTTCCGTAATTGAAAAGACTTACAACCCGACAGCCAAGTTCCCGACAGCATATGTTGAGAGAAAGGATATGGAGTATTCCTACAACGACGGCGACCTTTACTATTTCATGGATCCCGAGTCCTACGAGCTTATCCCTGTAAACAGCAAGGAGCTTTCTGACAACTTCAAGTTCGTTAAGGAGAACATGATCTGCAAGATCCTTTCTTATAAGGGTCAGGTATTCGGAGTTGAGCCTCCTTACTTTGTTGAGCTTGAGGTAACCGATACCGAGCCGGGCATCAAGGGCGATACAGCAACAAATGCTACCAAGCCTGCGACTGTTGAAACAGGTGCCGAGATCAGAGTTCCTCTGTTCATCAACACAGGCGACAAGATCAGGATCGACACCCGTACCTGTGAGTATATGGAAAGAGCATAAGTCACATAAAAATTCTTATGAAACGGAGGGCTTACTATGGAGCTTAGCAACAAGGTAGCTTATCTCAAAGGACTTATGGACGGTCTGAAAATTGACGAGTCCACAAACGAAGGAAAGATACTCAAGCTGATGGCTGACATTCTTGAAGAAATGGCAGGCACAGTCGAGGATATCGCTGAGGAAGTCGATGAGACAGTAGATCTCGTTGATGCTTTGGACGAGGACCTCGGCTCGCTTGAAGAGGATTTCTATGACCTCGACGACGATGATGACGATGACGATGACGACTGCGACTGTGATTTCTGTGACGACGATGAGCAGATGTATGAGTGCGTTTGCCCCAGCTGCGGTGACAGGATCATGATCGGCGAGAACATCATAGCTGACGGCTCTATGGATTGTCCGAACTGCGGCGAAAAACTGGAGTTTGACTTTGATGAGGAGCCTGACGAGGAATAATCCGCAATAAAACCGAATATATATACTTTTGTATTTCAGGGGTGGTGAAATTCCACACTGGTGGTGATTGGTGCAGACCATAAGTCCACGACCGCTTAACAGCGCTGAATCGGTGAGAATCCGATACCAACGGTAAAGTCCGGATGGAAGAAATGACACAAGATTTTTCTGAGCCCTGATGTTTTCAGGGCTTTTTTATGTCACCTTGCGCCGTTTCTCCCGATAATTTATTATTGGAGGAACATAAATGAATAACAAAAAAGCAATTTCCACAAGAAAAATGGTCATTATCGGAATGATGACCGCAATGGCTACCGTGATCTATTATCTTGATTTTCCCGTGCCGTTCATGCCCGGGTTCATCAAGCTCGATTTTTCAAATGTTATCTCGCTTTTAACGGGCTTTGCGCTCGGACCTATCGAGGGTGCAGTCGTTTGCCTGCTCAAAAACCTTATCCACCTGCTTATCAAGGGTCTGGATACCACAATGGGCATCGGAGATATCTTTGATTTTGTCACAAGTGCTTTCTTTGTTATCGTTGCCGCTACGATCTATAAGAGAAACAAGACCAAAAAAGGCGCAATTATCGCAACATTTACCGGTATGATCGCTTTTACCGCTATAAGCCTGCCATTGAATTATTTTATCGTTTATCCCATATACTTCAAGGCGTTCGGCGGCGAAGCAGCTATTCTCGGTGCATATCAGAAGCTCAATTCAAGCGTAAGCTCGACTTTTGAAGCACTTTGCCTCTTTAATCTGCCTTTTACGTTCATAAAAGGTCTTTTGTGTTCGATCATCACGATCATCATTTACAAACCGCTTTCGCCGATACTCAAAGGCAAAAAGCAGTAGTTCATTTTTCGACCTAAAAGCACCGTATCTGCATTTTAATTTTGCACAGCGGTGCTTTTTGTATTGACGAAACGAACTAAATAGTGTAAAATAATAGATAAGAATATATATGGGAGGCCTGTATCATGAAAAGATTTCTTGTTGTAGTCGATATGCAGAACGACTTTGTTGACGGAGCACTCGGTTCAGAGCAGGCTGCTGCGATAGTTCCTGCTGCCGTTAAAAAGATAAGCTCCTTTGACGGAGATATCTTTGTAACACTTGACACCCATTTTGAGGATTATTTGCAGACATCCGAGGGGAAGAAGCTTCCTGTTGCTCACTGTATCAAGGGCACAAATGGCTGGAGGCTCAATAAGGATATCAAAGCTGTGCTTGACGAAAAAGACTTTACCGAGGTCGAAAAGAATACGTTTGGCTCTGTAAACCTTCCAGGGCTTATAAAGAAAGCAGCAGGCGAGGAGGACTTTTCGATAGAGCTTATCGGGCTTTGTACCGATATCTGCGTCGTTTCAAACGCACTGCTTCTCAAAGCAAGCTTTCCCGAAGCGCCTATAAGCGTTGACAGCGCTTGCTGTGCCGGCGTTACAAACGAAAAACACGAGGCTGCACTTGAAACCATGAGAAGTTGTCAGATAGACGTTCTTTAAAAAGGAGATGTTGATATGAAGCTTGAACCTATCGTTGTATCACTGCTTGATACAGACCTTTATAAATTCAATATGGATCAGGTCATTTTCCATAAGCATACCGACCTGTGCGGACAGTATTATTTCAAATGCAGAAATGAAGATGTCGTTTTTACACCTGAAATGGTGCAGGAGATAAAAGAGCAGGTAGATCACCTTTGCAGCCTCAGCTTTAAAAAAGAGGAGCTTGACTATCTTCGCTCTATCCGCTTTATAAAGAACGACTATGTCGAGTTCCTTAGACTTTGGCACCCTATACGTGACTATGTGAGCATAGAGCTGAACGAAAACGGTGAGTTGAGCGTCGTTGTTGACGGACCGCTGTTTTCTGCTATGCAGTTTGAGATATACCTTCTTGAAATCATCAACGAGGTTTATTTCAGAATGAAATATGACTATGACAAGCTGCGTGCCTCGGCTTCGGAAAAACTCGATGCCAAGATAAAGTCGATGAACGACGGCACATATACATTCAGATTTGCCGAGTTCGGCTGCCGCCGCAGGCTTTCAAGGGAGTGGGAGGACGAGGTTGTCCGCAGACTTGTGACCGAAACGACGAACTGCATCGGTACGTCAAATGTGTATCTCGCTATGAAATACAACGTGACCCCTATCGGAACGTATGCTCACGAGTTCGTCCAGATGTACCAGGGCATTGATTCCATTCCGCTTGCATATACCAATTACTATGCTATGAAGGACTGGTACAACGAGTATGACGGCGATAACGGAACAGCCCTCACCGATACTGTGACGACTGACCTTTTCCTGCTCGATTTCAATCGTTCTATGGTGAATAACTATACAGGCGTCCGTCACGACAGCGGCGACCCTTACGAGTGGGGCGAGAAGATGATAACGCATTATAAGCATTTTGGCGTTGACCCTGCAACAAAGCTCCTGCTGTTCAGCGACAGCCTTGACTTTGACAGAGCACAGAGGCTTTACGACTATTTCCACGACAAAACTAAGGTATCGTTCGGAATAGGCACATTCGTTTCAAACGACACCTGTGAAAAAGCTCTTAATATCGTTATCAAGCTCCAGTATGTCAACGGCAGACCCGTTGCTAAGCTTTCTGATACTCCGGGCAAAGCTATGTGCCGTGACGAGTCGTATCTTGAATACCTGAAGCGTTCGGTCGATTTCAGGCTTGACCGTGAAAAGAAAAGATAACTTTCAGTAATGTGTTAAATAACAGGGAGGTGCAGGGAAAGTGAAAGAGGGACAGTTTGCCCTTGAAGCGTCCAACGAGAACAACAGTGCGTGGAAAACACATATAAAGCGTGAAAAAGAGCTGTATTCCCGCACGGGTGATATCCGTTCTCCCTATGAACGTGACTATACAAGGATACTGCATTGCCTTGCTTACCGCAGACTAAAGCACAAAACACAGGTCTTTTACAATATCGGCAACGACCACATCTGTACAAGAATGGAGCACGTTCAGCACGTTGAATCGGTCAGCTGCACGATAGCTAAATTTCTCGGGCTGAATACCGACCTCACAAAAGCTATCGCTATGGGTCACGACCTCGGACATGCCCCGTTCGGACACGAGGGAGAGAACGAGCTTTCTGCCCTTCGCAACGAGAACGGAATGGACAGGTTCTGGCATGAGCGCAACAGCCTGCGTGTTATCGACAAGATAGAATTGCTTGAAAACAGCGGTCGGAGCTATGATAACCTGTGCCTTACCTACGCTGTAAGGGACGGTATCATCTCTCACTGCGGAGAGGTTGACCAGAATGGGATCAAGCCAAGAAAAGAAGCTATCTGCCTTGACGATTTCAATACTCCCGGCGAATACCAGCCTTACACCTGGGAAGGCTGTGTTGTAAAGATATCGGACAAGATAGCATATCTCGGTCGTGATATTGAGGACGCTGTAAGGCTCAAATTCATCGGATTTTCCGAGCTTCGCAAGCTTAACAAGATATCCCGCAGCTATAACGAGAGTGCCATAAACACAACGGTTATAATGCACAAGCTCATAACCAGCATCTGCGAGAACAGCACCCCCGAAAATGGGATACTTCTGAGCGATAAGTACAACAGTCTGCTTAACGAGATTAAGGATTTTAACATCAGATACATCTATTCCAGCACTAAATTCGAGGTCTACAAGAACTATGTAAAATCAGTCATTCGCTCTGTTTACGAGGCACTTATCGGTATGTACGATAAAAACGACACCTTTGCCAACCTTAAACGCCTCGGCAGGGATTATCCGATGCTTGTGAGCGATTTTACCGATTTTCTGTGCAAATACATTAACAAAGACTGCCTCGGTGACAAAGCCGTTTTCTACAAGCGCTACAAGAACGAAAAGATCTACGGCGGACTTGAAACAAAACAGGTCTATGCACAGGCTATAATCGACTTTATCTCGGGTATGACCGACAGATATGCAATAGAGATCTACGACGAGCTTTTGAAATACTGACTCAAAAAAGGGCGTGTTTAAATGAAAAATTCAGCTACCTACAAAGCTACTGATATAATAAACGGTTTTGAATGCCGTCCGGGAATTTATCGACTGAACGGCGCTTCCGCTATGCTCCACGCTGTAAATTTCACCGTTCACTCTTCAAATGCAACGGCTTGTTCGGTCGTCCTGTTCAAAAGGGGAGAGACCGAGCCTTTTGTCGAGATACCCATTCCCGACAGCTACAGGATCGGTGACACCTGGTCGATAATGATCTACGGCATCGATATCTATGAGGTCGAATACTGTTACCGTCTTTCTGGTGAATATGCTCCCGAAAAGGGGCTCTTGTTTAATAACAAGACCAATATCCTCGACCCTTATGCTCAGGCTGTCACAGGTCAGAGCGTTTGGGGAAAAAGATCCGGCGCAACTGACTGTTATCACGGCAGGATATGCGATGACAAGTTCGACTGGGGCAATTTCCACAAACTGAATATCAATTTCAGCGACCTTATAATATACGAGCTTCACGTCAGAGGCTTTACCAAAAGCGAAACTTCGGACGTTAAAAATCACGGTACGTTCAACGGCGTTATTGAAAAGCTGCCGTACCTCAAAAAGCTTGGTGTCAATGCTATCGAGCTTATGCCGATATTTGAATTTGACGAGCTTTACGAGGAAAGGGAATACAACGGCAAAAAGCTGCTCAATTACTGGGGATATAACACTACCTGTTTCTTCGCACCAAATACGAGCTACGCCTCCGGCATAGAGTACAACCACGAGGGCGACGAGCTTAAAACCCTTATTAGAACCTGTAACGAAAACGGTATCCTTGTATTCCTTGATGTCGTGTTCAACCATACATCTGAAGGAAACGAGGACGGCTCGATATTCTCGTTCAAGGGACTTGACAACAACGTTTACTATATGCTTACTCCCGAGGGCAAATACGTCAATTTCAGCGGGTGCGGAAATACTATGAACTGCAACCACCCGATAGTTCAGCAGTTTATTATCGAATGCCTGCGCTACTGGGTAATAGAATACCGTGTAGACGGCTTCAGATTCGACCTTGCGTCTATCCTCGGCAGAAGCGAGGACGGCACACCGCTTGAAAACCCGCCGCTTCTTAAAATGATAGCCTATGATCCTATCCTCAGCGGCGTAAAGCTTATCGCTGAGGCTTGGGACGCCGGCGGACTGTATCAGGTCGGAAGCTTCCCGTCGTGGAACAGATGGGCTGAGTGGAACGGACGTTTCAGAGACGACCTCAGATGTTTCCTTAAAGGCGACAACTGCAAAGCCTGGGCTGCCGTGCAGCGTATCACAGGCTCTGCCGACCTCTATCCGCCTGAAAGATGCCACAATGCATCGGTGAATTTCCTGACCTGCCACGACGGATTTACAATGTACGACCTGTACTCCTACAACGAAAAACACAATCTCGAAAACGGCTGGAACAATACGGACGGCGACAACAGTATGACCAGCTGGAACTGCGGTATTGAAGGGGAGACGGACAACAAGCTCGTTCTCGACCTTCGCAAAAGAATGGTCAAAAACGCTTTCTCAGCGCTTCTGTGCAGCAGGGGAGCAGTGATGTTCTTTGCCGGCGACGAATTCTGCAACACTCAGTTCGGAAACAACAATGCTTATTGTCAGGACAATGAGATATCGTGGCTTGATTGGCGCAGGCTCAAACAGTTCAAGGAGATACACGATTTTGTCAGCGACCTTATAGCTTTCAGAAGAAAGCATACAGTTATCCGACACTCGACACAACCTTGCTCTCTTGGCTTTCCCGATATAAGTATCCATAACACATGGGCGTGGAACGATAATTTCAATGACCACGACCACGTTATCGGCGTGATGTTTGCGGGAAAAGACTCAAAAGGCGCTGATGATGCGGTGTTTATCGGCATCAATTCTTATTGGGAAAAATGCTCCGTCCAGATGCCCGACCTGCCGAGCGGATATAACTGGAATGTTGATTTCTATACCGATGTTCCGCACAAAACGGGTATAGATTACAACAAAATGGTGGACAGGCAGCTGAATAAGTTTACCCTTGCTCCGAGAAGCGTGATAATAGCATCTATGGTTAAGGTCGATATCGACAGCCGATATCACCATATTCCGTAGAAATCTACGCAAATGTATGGGTGTTTATTATCAGATATAAACTAATAGTGATCATTAACAGGCGATTTTTGTCGCCTGTTTTTTTGTCTTTATAGTCTCACATCCTTAGCGGCCAAATATTGGCTGAGATCCGAAATACCGGTTCAGTATTTTGCACAAAACTCATAGACTTTCTTCCAAAAGCCTATATACAAAGGCTTCAATTACCCCCCTATATGTTACACCTTAAAACGCTATTATTCCTTATTAAACCACAATATATAGATCTCGGTTGAAACTTTGAGCTTTTATTTGTAATGTTGATTGTCAAAAATGTCATATTCTGTTGCTTGCTATAATACTATTGTTGCCATATTGACGAAATGTGTCATAATTTCTTGACTTTATAGCCTTGATTTGATATAATATAATGCGTGATATTGTGCATAATTATTGTTTTTTATATTTTTTCGCAGAATACATAATTTTACGAAAAGTTTGTTTGCTGAAAGTAAAAATGCAGCTTTGCTTAATGCATCACAAATTATTATTGATATGCAGTAAAGGAGGGTATCCGCCTGCTGTCTGCGGGTGGCGATGCTTCTGATGAACGATATTAAAGAAAAGAAACACAAGGCGTTTGACCACTGGAAGGGCATAGCTCTGCTGATGATCGTATACGATGCTATTGCTGTATCGGTTTCGTATGTTATCGCACTCTGGCTCAGGTTTGACGGACGATACTCTCTGATACCAACGAACTACTATCACAGCTGGCTGAAGTTCTGCCCGATATACATCGTTTTCTCGATAATC
>CADAES010000035.1 GCA_902786975.1 uncultured Ruminococcus sp. | reverse complement strand
ACATATTGAAAAGGAATACAAAGGTCAATGAGTGATAAAGTAAAAGTTATCGGCGCAGGACTTGCTGGTGTTGAAGCCGCTTGGCAGCTCTCAAAGGCTTGCATAGGCGTTGAGCTTTATGAAATGAAGCCGAAAAAGTATTCTCCGGCACATAAGTATAAAGGGTTTGCGGAGCTTGTTTGCTCCAATTCGCTTAAAGCCGACCGCATTGATTCAGCTGCGGGAATGCTGAAAGAAGAGATGCGAAGGCTCGGTTCTATTACAATGGAGGCTGCCGAACATACCAAGGTCTCAGCAGGCGGCGCTCTTGCGGTGGACAGGATAAAGTTTTCGGACTACATAACCGAGAAGATAAAAGCTGACCCGAATATAACCGTTATTGAACAGGAGGTCACCGCGATACCCGACGGCGATGTTATAATCGCAACAGGTCCTCTTACAAGCGACGCACTTGCACAAAGTATAAGCGGTCTTTGCGGCAAATATCTGTATTTTCACGACGCCGCAGCACCGATCGTTTCCTTTGAGAGCCTTGATAAGGACAAAGTATTCTTTGCTTCAAGATACGGAAAAGGCGAAGCGGATTATATAAACTGTCCTATGGATAAGGACGAGTATCTGAGGTTTTACAACGAGCTTATAAATGCCGAAAGTGCCGAGCTGAAAGAGTTTGATAAAGAGCATTTCAGTAAGGACGGTTTCAAGGTCTATGAGGGCTGTATGCCGATAGAGGTGCTTGCAAAGCGCGGTGAAGATACGATGCGCTTCGGTCCTTTGAAGCCTGTCGGACTTACCGACCCGCACACAGGCAAAAGACCGTATGCAGTTGTTCAGCTGAGAGCCGAAAACTCTGCGGGAACTCTTTACAACATAGTAGGCTTTCAGACAAATCTGAAATTCGGCGAGCAAAAGCGTGTATTCTCTATGATCCCCGGGCTTGAAAACGCAGAGTTTATGAGGTATGGCGTTATGCACAGAAATACCTTCATCAATTCTCCGAAGCTTCTGACAAAACAGTTTTCTATGAGAAACAACGAGCATATTTCCTTTGCAGGTCAGATAACAGGTGTTGAGGGCTACATAGAGTCTGCTGCAAGCGGCATTTTAGCTGGATTGAGCGTTGCAAGAAGGCTGAAGGGGCTTGACCCTGTCGAGCTTCCCGCAACAACGATGCTCGGAGCGCTTGCAAGTTATATTTCCGATGAAACGGTCGAAAAGTTCCAGCCTATGGGCTGCAATATGGGTATCCTTCCCGAGCTGCCCGAAAGGATAAGGGACAAAAAGCTGAAATATAATGCGATAGCACAAAGAGGTCTTGACGACCTCGACACAATACTTGAAAAACTTGACGGAGGTAACCGATGAATATTGTTATAGATGCGTTTGGCGGAGACAATGCGCCGCTTGAAGTAATAAAAGGCTCGATAAAGGCACATAATGATTTTAAGGTAGATGTAACGCTTGTCGGAGATGAGAACAAGATAAGGGAATGTGCGAAGAAAAATGAGCTTGACATATCCGAGCTTAAAATTAAGCACGCCGACACGGTCATTGAAATATGCGAGGAGCCTACAGAGGTCATCAAGGGCAAAAAGGACTGCTCTATGGCAGTAGGTATGAAAATGCTTGCCGACGGTGAGGGCGATGCGTTCGTTTCCGCCGGCTCGACAGGTGCGCTCGTTGCAGGCGGCTGCTTTATCGTTAAGCGTATCAAGGGTGTGAAAAAGCCCGCACTTGCTACTATCCTGCCCACGGCTGCCACACCGACGATGCTGCTGGACAGCGGTGCAAACAAGGAATGTACAGCCAAGATGCTCGTTGAGTTCGGAATAATGGGCTCGGCGTATATGAATAAGATAATGAACGTCAATAAGCCTAAGGTCGCTCTTGCTAATATCGGCTCCGAGGAATCAAAGGGCAGAGACCTTGAGCTTGAAGCTTATCAGCTTTTCAAGACCGCTCCTGTTAATTTCATTGGAAATATCGAAGCAAGACAGCTCCCGCTCGGTGACTGTGATGTCTGCGTTGCTGACGGATTCTGCGGCAATCTGATGCTGAAGCTTTACGAGGGTATGGGAAAATTCTTCTCAAATGAGCTCAAAGGCATTTTCAAAAAGAATGTCAAGACTAAGCTCGCCGCAGCAATGGTAATGAAGAATATCAAGGATTTCAAGAAAAAGGTCGATTATTCCGAGTACGGCGGAGCACCTCTGCTCGGTACTGCAAAACCCGTTATAAAGGCACACGGAAGTTCTGATGCCAAGGCGTTTTACAATGCTATAAGACAGGCAAAGCAGTTTACAGAAACTAAGGTAATAGAAACTATCTCACAGGCTCTCGCTCAGATGAAAGCCGAGGCTGCTGCGGAAAAATGAGATACATATATCCCTTAAAAGGAAGTGATATCTTTGAATGAAAAAGAAACGCTGAAGGAATTTCAGCAAATAATCAATTACAGATTCCATAACGAAAGGCTTTTATACGAAGCTTTGTCACATTCGTCCTTTGCCAACGAGAGCAAAAAACAGCGCAACAGCAATGAAAGACTTGAATTTCTTGGTGATTCGGTGCTTTCTGTTGTTATCTCGGATTATATTTTTGAGCATTTCAAGCACCTGCCCGAGGGCGAGCTTACCAAGCTCAGAGCTTCACTTGTCTGCGAAAAGGCTTTGTATGACTTTTCAAAAAAGATAGACCTCGGAAACCATATTTTTCTCGGCAAGGGTGAGGAACTTACCGGCGGGCGTGAAAGACCGTCGATAGTTTCCGATGCTTTTGAAGCCGTTATCGCTGCGATATACCTTGACGGCGGACTGAAAGCCGCTTCAAAGTACGTTCTTTCGTTTATACCTGAGGATATAAAGCCGCACAGTGTTGTCAGCTTTGTCGACTACAAGACAGCACTGCAGGAGATAATCCAGAAGAATCCCGAAGAAAAGGTCGAGTATGTGCTCAAAGATGAGTCGGGTCCCGACCACGATAAGAAGTTTACCGTTCAGGTAATGCTCAACAGCAACGTTATCGGCGAGGGCTCGGGGCGTTCCAAAAAATCCGCAGAGCAGAACGCCGCAAAAGAAGCACTCGCATTGATGGGCTATGAAGCACTGTAATATTTCGATATTCGTAACGCACGTCGGCTGTCCGCATCTTTGCGCTTTCTGCAATCAGAGAACGATAACCGGAAGCTCTGATATCCCGCACGCCGAAGATGTAAAACGTATCTGCTCGCAGGCTCTTGAACAGTTAAATGAAGCCTTTGATTCGGAGATTGCCTTTTTCGGCGGCAGCTTTACCGCTGTTCCGAGAGATTATATGCTTGAACTGCTTGAAGCCGCGAATTCGTTTGTTGGCAGCGGAATGTTCAGAGGCATACGTATTTCGACAAGACCCGATTATATCGACGCCGAGGTGCTGGAGATACTCAAGCGATACAATGTCACCTCGATAGAGCTCGGAGCACAGTCGCTTTGCGACGAGGTGCTCGAAGCTAACGAACGTGGACACAGCGCACAGGACGTTGCCTATGCAAGCGATCTGATAAAGAACTATGGATTTGAGCTGGGCTTGCAGATGATGGTCGGTCTGTACAAAAGCAATCCCGAGCGTGAACTTGAAACGCTGGAGAAGATGATCTCTTTGAAGCCGAAAACGGTTCGGATCTATCCCGTCGTCGTGCTCGAAGGTACAAAGCTCGCAGAGCTTTACAGAAAAGGCGAGTACAGGCTTATGCCTTTCGACAGCGTCATCGACCTTTGTGCAAAAATGGTCATAAGATTCAAAAACGCAGATATAGATGTTATAAAACTCGGGCTTCATTCATCGGAGCTCGTTGAGAAAAATATAGTTGCGGGTTATTACCACCCCGCATTGAGTGAGATTGTATACAGCAGGATATTCCTTGACTGTATCAGCGGATATGCCGTATCAAACGGCACGGACAAGCTTGATATCGCTGTAAACCGCCGTGACGTCAGCATTGTGACGGGGCAGAAAAAAAGCAATATCCTTGCTTTGGCACAAAAAGGAATAAAGTGTGAGATAACTCAAGACGACTCACTTGACAGATCAAAGATAAGAATAAACGGAGAAATCATAGATGTATTTAAGATCACTGGAGATCCAGGGCTTTAAGTCGTTCCCTGACAAGACAGAATTAAAATTCAATAAAGGCATCACTGCCGTTGTCGGGCCTAACGGCTCGGGTAAGAGCAATATCAGTGATGCTATGCGCTGGGTCATGGGCGAACAGTCTACAAAGGCGATGCGTGACGAGAAAATGTCAGGCGTTATCTTCCACGGTACGCAGACCCGCCCGAAATCGCAGTTTGCACAGGTCACTATCAATATTGTCAATTCCGACCGCACGCTCAATTATGACGCTGACCTTGTTTCCGTTTCGAGAAAGCTTTACCAGAACGGTGACAGCGAGTATATGATAAACGGCAACGCCGTAAGGCTGAAAGATGTTGTTGAGCTGTTTATGGATACAGGGCTTGGCAGAGACGGCTATTCTATTATCGGACAGGGCAAAATAGCAGATATCGTCAAGGGCAGGTCAAGCGAACGCCGTGAGATATTTGAAGAAGCCGCCGGTATAGCAAAGCTAAGGCTCAAAAAAGAAGAAGCACAGAAAAAGCTTTCAGCGGCAGAGGACAATATATCAAGGCTCAACGATATAATCAGCGAGCTTCAGTCCCGAATAGGACCTTTGAAAGCTCAGTCCGAAAAAGCTAAGAAATTCAGAGTGCTTGACGACGAAAAGCGTGAGCTGGAGGTCTCTGTCTGGAATTACAGGCTCAACGAATATATGTCCCAGATAAAGAGCTTTGAGGAAACTCTGCTCACTTTGAAGCAGGAGTACGAAGCTCTGAGCGACGAGCTTTCTGACGCTGACAAGGCAATACTTGAAAATGCTCAGAAAAGCGCCGCAAAGGTCGAGGAGATAGATACTCTCCGTGACAGGATACATACGATAGAAGAAAACAACGCCGATTCCAAAACGGAAATGGCTGTAATAGAGAACGATATCTCACACCTGGAGGACAGGATACTCCAGCTCAACGAACAGATAGAGCAAGCCAAAAGCTTCAGATATTTCAACAAGACCGAGCTGGAAAAGCGTCAGAGCGACCTTGAAAAGCTTGGAAGCAAAATGGCTGAGTGCGATAAACAGATAAATGCAAAGGAAGAGGAGATAAGAAGTCTTATACTTAAGTCGGAGGATTCCGACAAGAGCATAAGCGAGGTAAATGCCGAGATAAACAGGATATACCTCAGAAAAAATGAGCTTAATTTCAGACTTGAAAATGCTAAGAACAACATCTCCGACTGTGATGAACAGCTCGCTTCGGCTTTACAGTCAAAGTCTGAGCTTGAAAACACCGAAAGGCTTGCAAGCAAGGAGCTTGGAGAGCTTCGCACAGCTCAGCGCAGCGCCGAGGAGAAAAAGCAGGAATGTGAGAACAAACTTGCAGGTCTGAACAAGCTTTATGAGAATAAATCCGCAAAGCTTGAAGAAAGCAGAAAACAGTTCTCCGCTTATCAACTCAAACAGCGTGAGCTTGATTCAAAGCTCGGCATACTCACCGACCTTGAAAATACGATGGAGGGCTTTTCGTTCAGCGTAAAGCATATCCTCAAAGCCGGAAAGCAGGGAAGGATAAGCGGTATCTGCGGCTCTGTCGGACAGCTCATCGAGGTAAAGAGCGAACATACCATAGCGATAGAGACCGCATTGGGCGGAGCTTTGCAGAACGTTATCGTCAACGATGAGAACGCAGCTAAGCGCTGTATAAAACTTCTCAAGGATGACAAGGCGGGCAGAGCAACGTTTCTTCCGATAACCTCGGTCAAGCCAAGACACTTTGAAAACAAGGGGCTTGATGAGCAGGAAGGCTATGTAGCCATGGCAAGCGAGCTTATCAGCACCGATAAAAAATACAGCGATATAATCGAAAATCTGCTTGGAAACGTCTGCGTTGCAGAGAATATCGACCTCGCATCTTCGATAGCTAAAAAATACGGATACAAATTCAAGATAGTTACCCTCGACGGACAGCTTGTCAACGCAGGCGGATCGTATACGGGCGGAAGCGTCTCGAAAAGCACGGGTATCCTTTCAAGAAAGAACGAGATCGAAGAGATAAAGGCTAATAAAGAAAAGCTTTCGCAGGAGCTTGCCGAGCTTGATAAGCAGATACAGTATATGACACAGGAAGCTGCTAAATATGCCGCCGATATCGAGGGCATAAAGGAACAGCTTTCCGGACTGAGCAACGACTGTGTAAGATTTGAGTCGGAGATAAAACGTGTTAAGGAACTTGTCAGCCAGTATGAAAAACAGCTTGATGATATAGACGTTCTCACATCTCAGCTCAAATCAAAGCTTACCTCCTCCAATAAGGAGATAACCGAGGTCACAGATGAGATAACTCTCGTTGATAAGCTTATAATCGAGCAGGAGGCTAAGCTCACCGTTTCCCAGACACAGCAGGAGGAGCTCAAAGCTTCAAGAGAAAAACTAAGCAGCGAGCTTTCCGAAATGAAGGTGCATTCTACCGAGATATCGAAGGATATCCAGTCGTGTCAGCTTTCTATCGAACAGCTCAAGAGCGTGCTTGAAAACAACTCTGACGAGAACGGAAAGCTTGAACTTACCGTCGCAGAGTGTCAGCAGTCGATAAAGGATAAAAAGCTCGATATCGAAAATAGAACGAAGGCTCTTGAAAACTCGGTTACGGATATTGAAAATATTAACCGACAGATAACGCTTTGTCAGAAACAGCACCTTGAATACGATGCTGTTGTAAACGAACTGAGAAACAGATTCAAGAGCAGAATGGACGAAAAAGAGGAGCTTTCCACCAAGATAACAAGGACAGAGGAAAGAACAGCCTCTGTAAGGGAGAGCTTTGACAAGCTGACAGCTCAGCTGTGGGATGACTACGAGCTTACAAGAACAGATGCAGCCGAGATATCCAAGGAGCTTGATGACCTTAACGAAGCAAACAAGCACCTTGCAGAGCTTCGTTCAAAGATAAAAAGTCTTGGCAATGTAAACCTCGGGGCTATCGAGGAGTACGCAGAGGTCTCCGAGCGTTATGAGTTTATGACCGACCAGCTCAGAGATGTGAACGACTCCAAGAAAGAGCTTCTTGATATGATAGAACAGCTCACAGAGAATATGAAAAGTATGTTCATACAGACCTTTGAGGTCATCAATGCCAACTTCCGTAAGATATTTGCTGAGCTTTTCGGCGGAGGTACTGCGGAGCTTATACTTACTGACCCGGACGATGTGCTGGAATGCGGCATAGATATCAACGCACAGCCTCCCGGAAAGGTAATAACAAATCTGATGTCTCTTTCGGGCGGTGAACAGTCGCTTGTGGCAATATCTATCTATTTTGCGATACTGAAACATTCACCGTCGCCGTTCTGCCTGCTTGACGAGATAGAGGCAGCGCTTGACGACACGAACGTTGTCAAGTATGCACAGTATCTTCACAGGCTGACCGATAAGACACAGTTTATCGCCATAACCCACAGGCGGGGCACTATGGAGGAGGCGGATATGCTTTACGGCGTAACGATGCAGGATAAGGGCATATCAAGGCTTCTTGCGATGACGGGCGAAGAAGTTGAACAAATGAAACTTGAATAGCAGCGGAGGAAATTATGGGATTTTTTGAAAAACTGAAAAACGGTTTGCGTAAAACCAAAAACTCAATGATGGGTAAGATCGAAGGCTTGCTCAAAAGATTTTCCAAGATCGACGAGGAGCTTTTTGAGGAGCTGGAGGAAACTCTTATCCTTTGCGATATCGGAGTGAACACTTCTGTAAAGATCTGCGACGAGCTGAGGGAAAGAGTAAAAAAGGAAAATGTAAAGGACCCGGAGCTTATAAAGGATATGCTCAAAGAAGTAATATCGGATATGCTCGGCGAGGATCAGCCGCTTAATATGTCCACAACGCCTTCAGTTATACTTGTTATCGGCGTAAACGGCGTAGGAAAGACCACTACTATCGGTAAGCTTTCCTATTCTCTGCACAACCAGGGCAAAAAGGTCATCGTAGCTGCTGCCGATACGTTCAGAGCTGCCGCTATCGACCAGCTCGAGGTGTGGACACAAAGAGCAGGTGTTGATATTATCAAGCACAACGAGGGTTCTGACCCGGCAGCCGTAGTATTTGATGCGCTCAATGCGGCAAAGTCAAGAAAAGCAGACGTTGTTATCTGTGACACTGCAGGAAGGCTCCACAATAAGAAGAACCTTATGGACGAGCTCAAAAAGATATCCAGGATAGTTCATCAGCAGGCTGAGGGCTGTTCGCTGGAGGTGCTTCTCGCCCTCGATGCAACTACCGGACAGAACGCTGTCAACCAGGCTAAGCAGTTCAACGAGGTAGCCGATATAACCGGTATAATCCTCACAAAGCTCGACGGTACAGCTAAGGGCGGTATCATCATCAGCATCACAGATGACCTGAAGATACCTGTAAAGCTCGTGACTGTCGGCGAACAGATAGACGACCTGCAGCCGTTTGTTGCAAAGGATTTTGTAACTGCGCTGTTTGAGGAATGATATAGACTATTGAACAGGTGGATAATATGAAGCTTATTATTGCAAGCAACAACAAAGGCAAGATAAGGGAGTACAAGCAGCTCCTCGAACCTCTCGGCTACAGCGTAGTTTCACAAAGCGAAGCTGGTATAAACATTGAAGTCGAGGAAACTGGAACTACTTTTGCAGAAAACTCTGCTCTGAAAGCAAGGGCAATATACGACATATCAAAATGTGCCGTGCTTGCCGACGACAGCGGACTTGAAATAGATGCGCTCAACGGAGAACCTGGTGTGTATTCTGCAAGATACGGCGGCTGTACCAACGACGCCGACCGTGTTTCGCTCGTACTTTCAAAGCTCAAAGACGTTCCCGAGGAAAAAAGGACCGCACATTTTGTCTGCACGATACATTTCATAGCTCACAACGGCGAAGAGATAGCTGTCGAGGGCAGAGTTTACGGCAGCATCGGATACTCACCCATCGGAGATAACGGTTTTGGCTACGACCCGATATTTATGTACGATGGAAAAAGCTTTGCTCAGATCGCACCGGAAGAAAAAAATTCCGTTTCTCACAGGGCTAATGCACTGAAAGCACTTGTTCAGAAGCTGACACAGAAGGAGAGCATAGGATAGTTATGATAACACCAAAACAAAGAGCAGAGCTAAAAGCACTTGCAAACAGTATCCCTGCCGCTTTTCAGATAGGAAAGGGCGGAGTAAACGACCAGCAGATAAGTCAGATAGACGATTACCTCAGAGTTCACGAGCTCGTTAAGTTCAGCGTGCTCGATAATTCGCTGTACAGCGCCCGTGAAGCAGCTGAGGAGATAGCCGAGAAGATAAATGCCGACGTTGTCCAGGTCATCGGTTCAAAGGCTGTGCTTTATAAGCCTAACCCGAAAGAGCCTGTGATAAGGCTTAAAAACCGCTGATGAACATCGCAGTTTACGGCGGTACGTTCAACCCTGTCCATAAGGGTCACTATAACTGCTTAAAAACAGCGCTTGACAGCCTCAGTCTTGATAAGGTCATAGTCCTGCCCGACAGGATACCGCCTCACAAATCCGCACAGGGGCTTACAAGCGGTAAGGACAGGCTGAATATGTGCAGGATCGCATTCAAAGACCTTGACAAGGTCAGCGTTAGCGATTGGGAGCTTAAACAGCAGGGAAAAAGCTATTCCGTGATCACACTAAGGCATTTTCACGAGAAATACCCGCAGGATAAGCTGTATTTCATTATGGGAAGCGATATGCTTCTGAGTTTTGAGAGCTGGTTTGAATACAAGGAGATACTCACCCTTGCTTCGCTCGTCTGCGTGTCACGGGAAAACTCGATGACACGGGAAAAGCTCGAACAGCACGCACAGAAACTGATGCAGCAAAACGGCGGAGAGATACTGATCCTTGAAACCGAGCCGTTTGAGATATCTTCCACCAAGCTGCGAAAAATGATAAATAAATCACTCGATTGCTATTGCTATTTAGATAAAAATGTTGTAAAATATATTAAAGATAACAATTTGTATGTCTGAAACCGAGGTCATTATAAGTGCTTGACAAAAAAGTAATAGGAAAGTATAAAGCATATCTTAAAGAGCATCTTTCAAAGAAAAGGTATAATCACTCTGTAAATGTCGCAGGTGCGGCTTTAGAGCTTGCCCGCCGCTACGGAGGCGATACGGACAGGGCTTACGTCGCAGGACTTCTGCACGATTGCGCCAAGGAGCTTGAAGCATCAAAACAGCTCGAGCTGGCCGAGTTGTCCGACCTTGATGTTTGTGATATCGAAAGGACAGCTGTTCCGCTTTTTCACGCTATCGCAGGTTCCGAACTGGTCAAGACAGAGTTCGGCATCACCGATAAGGAGATAATCCATGCGATCAGGTACCATACAGTTGCCTGTAAGGATATGCCTAAGCTCAGCCAGATAGTTTACCTTGCCGACCTTATCTCCGATGACAGAGATTATAAGGACGTTAAGAAAATGCGCAAATATGCCGAGCAAAGTCTTGAAAAAGCAATGTATGAAGCTTTGAAGTTCTCGATCAGCGACAGCGTTTCAAAGGGCAACTCGATACCTGTTTGTACGCTTGAGGCCTACAACGACTTTGCAAAGCTGATGAAGAATACATAATACTTGTGGAAAGGAGAGTATGAGATATCATACGAAAACCGATATGGCACAACTCACTACCGAACAGAAGCTTGAAGTTATAATCAAAGCTCTTGATTCAAAAAGGGCAGAGGATATACAGGCGATAAAGATAGGCGACCTTACTATAATTGCCGATTATTTTATTATCGCTGACGGTACGTCCAACACCCACACAAAGGCGCTTGCCGAAGAGGTCGAGTTTAAAATGACACAGCTCGGCATCGAGCCTTCAAGAACTGAGGGATATCAGGGACAGACCTGGATAGTTCTTGATTACGGCGATGTTGTAGTACACGTATTCTACAAGGAGACAAGGGACCATTACAATCTCGAAAGACTGTGGTCTGACGGTACCATTGTGGATATATCAAAGTATCTGATAAAAGAAAACTAATTTTACTGAAAAGGATTGATAATAATGCCTAATTACGATTATGCCGCAATAGAAAAAAAGTGGCAGAAATACTGGGAGGAGCACGAGACATTCAAAACCGATGTCTGGGATTTCAGCAAGCCTAAATTCTATGCTCTTGATATGTTCCCGTATCCGTCGGGAGTCGGACTTCACGCAGGTCACCCCGAGGGATATACCGCAACCGATATCGTTTCGAGAATGAAGCGTATGCAGGGCTACAACGTCCTTCACCCGATGGGCTACGACTCGTTCGGTCTCCCTGCAGAGCAGTATGCCGTAAATACGGGCAATCACCCCAACGGATTTACCCAGCAGAACATCAAGACTTTTTCAAAACAGCTCAAAGAGCTTGGCTTTGACTACGACTGGTCAAAGATGATAGCTACATCAGATCCGGAGTATTATAAATGGACACAGTGGATATTCTCACAGCTTTATAAGGACGGCTATGCAAAGTATATAGATATGCCCGTAAACTGGTGTGAGGAGCTTGGCACGGTGCTTTCCAACGACGAGGTTATCGACGGAAAGTCCGAGCGTGGCGGATTCCCGGTAGTCCGCAAGAATATGAAGCAGTGGGTCATCGACCAGCCTGCTTTTGCAGAGAAGCTTCTCGAAGGACTTGACGAGATAGACTGGCCTGAATCCACCAAGGCTATCCAGAGAAACTGGATAGGAAAGTCAACGGGTGTCGAAGTAGAGTTCGAAATAGTCGGCGGCGGAAAGTTCTCCATATTCACGACATGTATCGAGACTATCTACGGTATAACCTTTATGGTTCTCGCTCCGGACGGCGCTATTACCGAAAGTCTGCTTGACAGAGTTCAGAACAGAGAAGAAGTACAGGCTTATATCGACGAGACCAAGAAGAAAAACGATATGGACAGAACAGAGCTTAATAAGACCAAATCTGGCTGTGAGCTCAAGGGCGTGACATGCATCAACCCTGTAAACGGCAGGGAAGTCCGTATGTTTATCGGCGACTTTGTACTTGCAAGCTACGGAACAGGTGCTGTAATGGCAGTTCCGAGCCACGACCAGCGTGACTTTGAGTATGCAGTAGCTCACAATATCGATATGCTCCAGGTCATCGACGGCAACGAAAAGACAGGTCATATCGACGTTTCCGAAGCTGCTCTTGAAAAGCAGGACTATCTCGGAAAGGGTTATAAGCTCATCAACTCCGAGGAATTTACAGGAATGACTGTTGAGGAAGCTAAGGAAGCTATCACTCAGAAGCTTGAAAAAATGGGTATTGCCAAGAGAACGGTAAACTACCATTTCAGAGAGTGGATATTCGCTCGTCAGCGTTATTGGGGCGAGCCTGTACCTGTAGTTCACGGTGACGACGGAAAGATACACGTTCTTGACGATTCCGAGCTTCCGCTTATCCTTCCCGAGCTTGATGACTATAAGGGCAAGAACGGCAAAGCACCGCTTGAAAATGCTACTGAGTGGAAAAAGTACGACAAGAACGGCATCAAGGGAACCAGAGAGACTTCGACAATGCCCGGAAGCGCAGGCTCGAGCTGGTATTTCTTCAGATATATCGACCCGCATAACGATAAGGAATTTGCAAACCAGGAGCTTCTCAAGCACTGGATGCCCGTAGACCTTTACATAGGCGGTCCCGAGCACGCTGTCGGACATCTTATCTATTCCCGTATCTGGAACAGATACCTCTACGATAAGGGCCTTGCACCGACCAAAGAGCCTTTCAAGAAGCTCGTTCACCAGGGCATGATACTCGGTGAGAACGGTATCAAGATGGGCAAGAGATTCCCCGAGTTCGTTGTAAACCCGTCGGATATTGTTAGAGATTACGGCGCAGATACGCTCAGACTATATGAAATGTTCATGGGACCTCTCGAGGTCAGCAAGCCGTGGAGCAAGAACGGAGTCGAGGGCGCAAGAAAGTTCCTCAACAGAGTATGGAATTTCTTTACCGAGCCTAAGAACCTCACCGAGGATAATGACGGCAAGCTTTCTAAAGTATACAATCAGACGGTAAAGAAAGTCACCGAGGACTTTGAGCAGCTCGCTTTCAACACAGCTATCAGCCAGATGATGATATTTGTGAATGCAGTTTACAAGAACGAAAGCTGTCCTATGGAATATGCCGAGGGACTTATAAAAATGCTGTCTTGTATCTCACCACACATCTGCGAGGAGATCTGGAGCATTCTCGGTCACAGCGACACTATCGCTTTTGAGTCTTGGCCTGTATTTGACCCCGCGCAGCTCGTCGAGGACGTTATCGAGATCGTCGTTCAGATAAACGGCAAGGTAAAGGCCAAGCTCAATATCCCTGCCGACGCTGACAAGGATTCTGTTATTGCTCAGGCTAAGAGCGAGGAGAGCATTTCTGCCCTGATAAGCTCAAAAACTGTTGTCAAGGAGATCTATGTTCCCAAAAAGCTTGTTAATATAGTAGTTAAGTAATCATCAAATGTCACTCTGAACGGGTGACATTTGCTTTAACCGAGAGGTAATCGTTTTGAATAAGTCAGACCCAAGATCACAAAGATATATCCAGATGACGCAAACGCCCGTAAACAAGCTGATACTGAAGCTTTCCGTACCAACGATAATCAGTATGCTCGTTACAGGACTGTATAACTCAGCCGATACCTTTTTTGTTGGAAAGATATCGACCGAGGCGACCGCAGCTGTCGGGATAGTTTTCTCGGTAATGGCGATAATACAGGCAATAGGCTTTATGTGCGGTCAGGGCTCGGGAAACTATCTTGCGAGAATGCTCGGCGCCAATGATTCCGAACAGGCAAACGAGGTAGCTTCAACAGGCTTTGCGCTGTCACTTATCATCGGCGGTATTATCGCTGTTGTCGGGATATTCCTTGTAGGTCCGCTGTCAAGTATTCTCGGAGCCTCCGAGACCACTCTCAGCGATACAAAGAACTATATGCGAATAATCCTTATAGGCGCTCCTTTTATGACAGGTCAGTTCGTAATAAACAACCAGCTCAGATTTCAGGGAAGCGCCATATATGCGATGTTCGGTTTGCTCGCAGGCGCAGCTGCAAATATCCTGCTCGACCCGCTTTTCATTTTCGTATTCGGCCTCGGCGTAAGCGGTGCGGCACTCGCCACCGTATGCGGTCAAATAATGAGCTTTATAGTATTGTTCGTAGGCAGCAGACAGGGCGTCAATATCCATATCAAGCTCAAAAATGTCAAGATAAATAAGCATTATATCTTTGCTATAATAAACGGCGGCGTGCCTTCGCTGTTCAGACAGGGGCTTGCAGCTGTCGCAACAATGCTGCTCAATAAGATAGCAGGGCAGTACGGCGGAGATGCTGCTATTGCCGGAATGTCAGTCGCAACAAGGGTGCTTATGCTCGTTTCTGCTGCACTAATCGGCTTCGGGCAGGGATATCAGCCGGTTTGCTCGTTCAATTTCGGCGCAGGCCTCAAAAAACGTGTCAAGGAAGGCTATTTCTTCTGCGTCAAGTACGGAACATATTTTCTGCTCATAGTTGCTTCGCTTTGCTTTGTTTTCGCACCGCAGATAATCTCTTGGTTCAGAGATGACGCCGATGTAATTGAAATAGGTGCAAAAGCGCTGCGTTTCCAGTCTGTTTCGCTCCCGCTGATGAGCACAATCGTTATGACGAATATGATGCTGCAAAGCATCGGTGCGGGCGTAAAGGCTTCGGTAGCATCGTCAGCCCGAAACGGGATATTCTTCATACCGATCCTTCTTATTTTCTCGGCACTTTTCGGTCTGACCGGCGTTGAAAGTGCTCAGGCTGCGGCTGATGTATGTTCATTGGTCCTGTCGATACCTCTTGGCTATTCTGAACTGAAAAAGATGAAGGAATAAGGCTGTTTTTGCTATAATTTATATCTTTTTCTGTAAGTTTATAATTTTTCTTGACTTTTATTTTGTTTAATGATATAATTTACTGAGTACACAACTTGTACATAAAGCATTACACGAGGAGATCGACAGGGGTATGCCGGACGGCTGTTTTCTGACAGCAGATCAGTATTGTAAACGAGCATACTTCCGGGCGTTTTGTCATGGGAGGTTTTTATGCCTCCTGTGCCAAATTGTGAACGGATTTTCAAAATAGCCTGAATGTGTGTGCCGATTTTTGTAAGATGATAAGAATATTATTATAAAATATTGACTTTTTTATGTAGGTATAGTATAATGCAGTTACAAAAAATAAAAGGGGGAATCTATATTGAAAAAGAAGGTTTTATCAGGTTTATTGGCGATCGCTCTGGTTTTCGGCTCGGCATCGGCACTGCCTGAGGGTGTATTTGAGACGAGTTCGACTATAAGGGCGAGCGCTGACTCCTATGTATATGGAGACTTCGATTATGAATTGTCTAAAAACGGCAAATATGTAATGATAACAAAGTACATTGATAAAACAAGCACTACTTGCACTATTCCTGGTACGATCAAAGACAAGCCTGTTGAGATCATTGCCCATGCTGCTTTCAGGGACCATACCGAATTGAAGAAAGTTGTTTTCCCGAAATCATTGCGTGGTATCGCCAACGTTGCGTTCAAGGGTTGTACATCCTTGAGGAAACTCGATTTGCCGGATTCTCTTACCCAGATCAGTGAGAGTGCATTTGAGGGCTGCACATACCTTGAAAGTGTTACTATCCCTAAAGGCGTTAAAACTATTGGTAAAAATGCGTTTGCGAACTGCGAATGTCTTGATAGCGTAACTATTCAAGACGGTGTTGGCGGCATTGGTGTCGGGGCGTTTTCGGGCTGCCCATGGCTTTCAAATATTACTATCCCGGGCAGTGTTAAAACAATAGCTGTAAATGCGTTTAATAAATGCATCAATCTTGAAAGAGTAGCCATCTCAGACGGCGTTGAATTCATTGGCGCTTATGCGTTTACTGGCTGTACCGGCCTTTCAAGATTAGTTATCCCAAAAAGCGTAAAAACCATTGGTAAGGACAATACCGCATATCCATATTCAGAAGATAATCCTATATGTGACAAGGATAAATGCTCGATAGCCTGCTATCCAGGATCAAATGCTCTGACGTATGCGGCATTTAACGGGTACAAGATTGAATACATCTCAGGCGACTATATATACAAGGAGCTTAAAGATGAAACTGTCGAGATAACAGGATACATAGGCAAAGATAAGACCCTCACTATCCCGTCAGAGCTTGCTGAAAAGAAAGTATCAGGCATTGGTAATGGTGCGTTTGCTAATATGAGCGATCTTACAAGCGTAACTATTCCCAAAGGCGTTAAAAGCATTGGAGACAGTGCATTTGCAATGTGCAAAAGTCTCAAAAGCATAACTATCCCAAGCAGTGTTACAAGCATTGGCAATAGTGCATTTAGGTATTGTTGGAGTTTGACAAGCGTAACTATCCCGAACAGCGTAACAAATATTGGAAATTATGCGTTTGCGGACTGCGATAGCCTTACAAGTGTAACTATCCCGAGCAGTGTTAAAAGCATTGGCTATTATGCGTTTTCTGGCTGTAAAAGCCTTACAAGCGTAACTATTCCAAGCAGTATTAAAATCATTAACTCTTCTATGTTTGATGATTGCTCAAGCCTTACGAGCGTGACCATTCCTGACAGTGTTACAACCATTAAAGGAGGTGCGTTCGCTGGCTGCTCAAGCCTTAAAAGCATAACTATCCCCAAAAGCGTTACAAGCATCGATCATTGTGCATTGGGTTATGATTATGACGATGATCATATGCTGATGGTAAACCCCGACTTCATTGTAAGGTGTTATAAAGATTCAGCAGCTGAAAAATACGCAAAGGACAACAACCTTAAAATCGAGTATATTACTGCAAAGCATGTTGCTGCGAAAAAAGCGACCTGCACGACTGATGGAAATATCGAATACTGGAAATATGACGGCAAGTTCTATTCCGATGCTATTCTTACCACTGAGATAACTCAGGCAAAAACAGTTCTTAAAGCAACGGGTCACAATTACGGCAAGCCGACTTGGTCTTGGAATGGAGTTAAGTCTGCGACTGCAAAGTTCACCTGTGCAAACGACAACAGCCATGTTGAAACAGTAACGGCAGATATCACATCTAAGACCACCAAGGCGACCTGTGAAAAGGACGGAAAGACCGTTTATACAGCAACTGTAACATTCAATGGACAGACTTACACCAAAACCAAGACTGTTACTATCGACAAGCTGGGTCACAAGTACGGCACACCTACTTATGAATGGTCAAAAGACAAAATCATAAGCAGATCGAAACTGTCAATGTAACAGCTAAGACTACAAATGCTACCTGCACAAAGGCAGGACAGACAGTTTACACATCTGCAGCGTTCAAGAACACGGCGTTCAAGGTACAGACCAAGACAGTTGCCATCAAGGCAACAGGTCACAAGTTCTCGGCTTGGAAAACAACATCTTTCAACGTAGACAAAAAGACAGCAACACAGACGAGGAAATGTACTCGTGGCGACAAGACCGAAACACAGACTGTCAACAACGCAGTGGTTCGTTTTGCCGGTTCAAATCGTGCCGAAACCGGAACACTTATCTCGGCCGGTATGTACAAGACCGCAAACACAGTTATCATAGCAACAGGCTTTGATTTCCACGACGCACTCGCTGCAGTTCCTCTTGCAAGCGCATACAATGCTCCTCTGCTTCTCGCTGACAGGGATAACCTCTCGGCAAAGACTCTCGCAGAGATAAAACGCCTCAAAGCGAAAAATGTTATAGTTGTTGCAACAACAAACGCAAAAGACCTGAACGGAAACGATGCTGCAATAAAGAGCAATGTTTACAATCAGCTTAAAGAATTGAAAGTCAAGGTAACTAAGCTCGACGGCAAGACCTATTACGAGACCGCTAAGAAAGTCGCAGACGCACTTGGCAAGAAGAAAGCTGCACCTACAAGCGTATTCATCACGACCGATAAGAACTACGCAGATGCTTTGTCTGCATCACCTGTAGCTGCTATCCTCGGCGCACCTATACTTTACGTAGACCCGAAGGCAAGCCTCAACGCAACTACGAAAAACTACCTTGCATCTATCAAAAAGAGCGTGAAGAATGTCTACATAGTCGGCGGAGTGAACGCAGTTTCAGCGAGTGTCGAAAAGGCGATCCTTAACACACTCGGCAAAAAGTCTGCAACAAGATTTGCAGGCGACAACAGATATGATACCTGCGTGCTTATCAACAAGAGCTTTGCTAAGAACCTGACTGGAAAGAGCGTGTGCATCGCTAAGGGTTATAACTTCCCTGATGCTCTCGCAGGCGGCGTTCTCGCAGCAAAAAATAAGGCTCCTCTGTTCCTCGCAGATGCTATCGGCGGCAAGGCACAGCTCAGCAAGACTCAGTCAAGCTATCTCAACTCCAAGAACCCAAGCAAGCTTTACATCTTCGGCGGCGAAACAGCCGTACCGACAGCACTTGTAAAGACAGTAGCAAAGGCAAGCGTATAATTTAATACAAATTAAGGCGTACAGAAATGTGCGCCTTTTTTGTGTGCCAAAATGTGAACAGCTTTTTTGTGCAGGTATACGAAACTAAGAAATTGACTTTAATTTTTTTGCAAAATATGTTATAGTTAAGTAAAGACGACCAATTATGATAAACGTTTTAACTATATAAGGAGGTCAGGTCTATGAGATGCAAAAGGCTATTGAGTTTTGCGCTTGCAGCGGCGTTGCTGTTCGGCTCGGCTGCATTGGTTCCCGAGGACGAGTTCTCATCAGAGACAAGCATTACAGCGAGTGCGACAAGCAGGGCGATATCGGGAAAATGCGGAAAGAATGTCAGATGGACGCTTTCAGATGACGGTGTTTTGACTATCAGCGGAACAGGAAAAATTACTGACTTTGCTTTGGGTGGCAGTCCTTTTTATCAAAGAACAGATATTAAATCTGTTGTTATTAAATCAGGCATTACAAGCATTGGATATAGTACGTTTGCTGACTGTCCAAGTCTTACAAGTGTAACTATCCCAAGCAGCGTTACAAGCATTGGTGAGGATGCTTTTTGGGACTGCAAAAACCTTAAAAGCGTAATTATACCCAAAAGCGTTACAAGCATTGGCGATTGGGCGTTTTATAATTGCAAAAGCCTTACAAGCATAGATATCCCAAACGGCGTTACAAGTATTGGCAATAATGCGTTTTTCGACTGCAAAAACCTTAAAAGCGTAATTATACCCAAAAGCGTTACAAGCATTGACAATAGTGCGTTTTCGGGCTGCTCAAGCCTTACAAGCGTAACTATTCCAAGTAGCGTTACAAGCATTGGCAATTATGCGTTTTCAGGCTGCTCAAGCCTTACGAGCATAACTATACCCAGCAGCGTTACAAGTATTGGCAATAATGCGTTTTTCGACTGCAAAAACCTTAAAAGCGTAATTATACCCAAAAGCGTTACAAGCATTGGCGAAGAAGCGTTTTCTCTCTGCACAAATCTTACAAGCATAACTATACCTAACAGCGTTACAAGCATTGGCGATTATGCGTTTTCGGGCTGCACAAGCCTTAAAAGCATAACTATTCCGAGCAGCGTTAAAAGCATTGGCTATGAAGCATTTTACAACTGCACAAGCCTTACAAGCGTGACTACAAGTATTCGCGGCGAAGCGTTTAAGGGCACGAAATGGCTTGAAAATCAGCAAAAGAAAAATCCGCTGGTAATTGTAAATGGAATCCTTATCGACGGTCGCAATTGCAGTGGCAATGTTTCGATTCCAAACGGTGTAACAAGCATTGGCGAAGGAGCGTTTTTTCTCTGCACAAGCCTTACAAGTGTAACTATGCAAAATGGTGTTAAAAGCATTGGCGAAGAAGCGTTTTCTCTCTGCACAAATCTTACAAGCATAACTATACCTAACAGCGTTACAAGTGTTGGCAAACGTGCGTTTTCGGGCTGCTCAAGCCTTACAAGCGTAACTATTCCAAGTAGCGTTACAAGCATTGGCGATTATGCGTTTTCGGGCTGCACAAGCCTTACAAGTACAAGTATTCGCGGCGAAGCGTTTAAGGGCACGAAATGGCTTGAAAATCAGCAAAAGAAAAATCCGCTGGTAATTGTAAATGGAATCCTTATCGACGGAAAAACATGTAAAGGCAAAGTGATTATCCCAAGCAGTGTTACAAGCATTGGAGATTTGGCGTTTGAAGACTGCACAAGCCTTACAAGCGTTAAAATCCTAAGCAGCGTTAAAAGCATCGGCGTTCAGGCATTTTATGAATGCAAAAACCTTACAAGCGTAACTATACCTAACAGCGTTAAAAGCATCGGTGTTCAGGCATTTTATGAATGCAAAAACCTTACAAGCGTGACCATACCAAGCAGTGTCACAAGTATTGATGATCATGTGTTTTCTGGCTGCACAAGCCTTAAAAGTGTGACTATACCAAGCAGTGTCAAAAGCATTGGCGATTGGGCGTTTTCTTACTGCACAAATCTTACAAGCATAACTATACCGAACAGTGTTACAAGTATTGGCGATAATGCGTTTTACAATTGTTCCAGCCTTACAAGTGTAACTATCCCAAACAGTGTTACGAGCATTGGCGATAGTGCATTTTCCGGTTGCGAAAACCTTACAAGTGTGACCATACCAAACAGCGTAACAAGCATTGGCGATGCTGCATTTAAGGTATGTTCAAGCCTTACAAGTGTAACTATACCAAGCAGCGTTACAAGCATTGGCAATTATGCTTTTTTTCGTTCAGGTCTTAAAAGCGTAACTATTCCAAGCAGCGTTACAAGCATTGGTGAGGAGGCTTTTTGGGGCTGCTCAGGCCTTACAAGTGTAACTATCCAAGAAGGCGTTAAAAGCATTGGCAAAAGTGCGTTCGAGCGCTGCTATATCCTTGAAAGCATAACTATACCAGATAGTGTAACAATCATTGGCGATAATGCATTCTGGTGCTCAGGCCTTACAAGTGTAACTATTCCGAACAGTGTTGAATATATCGGAAACATGGCATTTGGCTATTCCATCTCAGTTGATGGATACGCAAAAATAGTTGATTTCACGATTTATGGTCTGAGAGATACCGAGGCTGAAAGGTATGCCAAGGACAACGGCTTTAAGTTCGTTGCCATTAGCACGACCGAGCCTAAAACAGTCCGCTTCGCAGGCGCAAACAGATACGACACGGCAGCTCTCATTTCCAAGGGAATGTACAAGACGGCAGACACCGTCATCATCGCAACAGGCTTCGATTTCCACGACGCTTTGGCAGCTGTTCCTCTCGCAAGTGCATATAACGCACCGCTTCTGCTTGCAGACAGGGATAATCTCTCAGCAAAAACGCTCACAGAAATTAAGAGATTGAAAGCAAAGAACGTAATCGTAGTCGCTTCTACAAACGCAAAAGACCAGAACGGCAAAAGTGCAGCTATCAAGAGCAAGGTCTACAAACAGCTCAAAGGCTACAATGTTACAAAGCTTCTAGGCAGCAGCTACTACGAGACAGCAAAGAAAGTCGCACAGCAGCTTCAGAAAAAGACGGGGGAAGCTCCTAACTATGTTTTCTTTACAACTAACAGAAATTACGCAGATGCTCTTTCCGTCAGCCCTGTTGCGGCAATACTCAAAGCGCCTATCTTCTACGTTGACCCCAAGGGCAGGCTCAATGCAAATACGACGTATTATCTCAATTCTGTCAAGTCGTCTGTCAAAAAAGTGTTTATCATCGGCGGCACCAACGCTGTTTCAAAAGACGTTGTCGCAAAGATAAAGGCAGTTTTGCCGGGAAAGACCGTTCAGCGCTTCGCTGGCGCTGACAGGTATGCGACTTGTGTTAGGATAAACAACGCTTTCAAATCGACCTTGACAGGGGATTCGGTGTGCGTTGCCAAGGGCTATAATTTCCCCGACGCTCTCGCAGGCGGTGTGTTTGCGGCAAAGATCAAAGCTCCGTTGTTTCTCGCTGACAAGCTTGACAAGAACGCAACGCTGAACAATGTTCAGAAGAATTATCTGAAATCGAGAAAGCCGAGCAAGCTTTACGTCTTCGGCGGTCAGACAGCCGTTCCTTCGCAGCTTGTAAAGACAGTAGCAAAGGCTTGCGTATAACAGATCAAACATCAAAGCCGATCTCTTCAATGGAGTCGGCTTTCTATTGTAAACTTTGCCCTGATCAACTTGACAAAAGTTGTTCAAAATGATATAATCATTTTCTGGGGTAAAAAGCTTACAAAAAATACGCAAACAAAAGCAGGAGGAATTGTATGAAAGCGTTAAGGAACAAGGCACTATCATTCATCACAGCTTTATTGCTGGTATTCACGCTTCTGCCGCTGCTGCCCGAGGGCGTAATGTCGGCTGGTGCGGAAGAAAGTAAATATGAACTGTGGGTAGCGACCACACAGGTTACAAGCAGCAACAAGAGCGATATCCTCGGCGGCGGCGAGGCTTCGTTCGATCCAAAGACTAACACTCTGACGCTGAAAAAGGACATCACCGTGGTGGGCGAAAAAAGTGTTCTCGATAACAATATAGACGGTCTTACGATCAATACAGCTAAAGATGTGACGCTGACATCTGATTCTAAGGCTTGTATGGTGTTGAGAAAGAGTGCTACTATCACGGGAACCGGCAAACTGTCAGCCATCAGTTTAAATTCCATCGCCATAAGTGTCAACAGTAATAACGGCTCTGTTAAAAATATGGATAATCTGAAAATAGAAAATGCTGGTCTTCAAGTATATGGAAATAACGGCATCTACGGCGCAGAGAATTCTACACTGAACATCATAAAGTCAAATGTTTACTCATGTAGAGCAATAAGTTCTGGCAACCCTATTGGTAATTTTAAAGAAATAAATCTTTCAGACTGTAAGATCGATAATCCGTCAGGTGGTAAGGTATCTAATAATTCATCAGGACTCGTATCAATAACCGACGAGTACGGACAAGTGCCCATTCAAGTAAAAATAGAGGCTGTGGTTGTCTGCGAGCATGAGCTTATCTTAACACCGTCAAAGCCACATTGCACGGAAGATGGCAACAAGAGATACTATACCTGCAAAAAGTGCGGAAAGTATTTCTCCGACAAGGACGGAAAGAACGAGATAGAGAAGGACAGCTGGATAGTGCCCAAGACCGGACACTATATGGTTACGATCTACGCAACAGAACCGACCTGCACAGAGGACGGCAATATTAAATGCTATTTATGCTTTAACTGCTTTAAGTATTTCAAAGACAAGGACGGCAAAAATGAGATAGCCAAGGAAAAGGCAGTCATTCCTAAGGGTCACCTCTGGGGTACACCGAACTGGACGTGGACAGGTACAAAGGCAGCGAATGCATCGTTTGTCTGTCAAAGGGATAAATCACATACTCAGCACTAAGGCAGGAAAGACTGTCTATACTGCAACTGTTAAGCTGAACGGAAAGGCATACACTGATACAAAGACCGTTACCCTGAAGGCAACGGGTCACAAGTGGGGAACACCTAACTATAAATGGTCAAAAGACAATAAGACCGTAACTGCAACAAGAGTTTGTCTGAACGACAAAAAGCATACACAGACCGAAACTGTCAAGGCAACAGCTAAGACTACAAACCCGACCTGCACAAAGGCCGGTAAGTCAGTCTACACCTCTGCGGCGTTCAAAAATACTGCTTTCAAGGTACAGACCAAGACTGTTACCCTCAAGGCAACAGGTCACAGCTTCTCGGCTTGGAAAACAACAGCTTTCAACGTTGATAAGAAAACAGCAACACAGAAGCGCACCTGCTCAAAGGGCGACAAGACTGAAACTAAGACGGTGACAAACGCAGTAGTTCGTTTTGCAGGAAGCGACAGAGCGCAGACCGCTTCGCTTATTTCTTCGGGAATGTACAAGACGGCAGACACCGTCATCATCGCAACAGGTTTTGATTTCCACGACGCACTTGCAGCAGTTCCTCTTGCAAGCGCATACAATGCTCCTCTGCTTCTTGCAGACAGGGACAACCTCTCGGCAAAGACAATAGCAGAGATAAAGAGGCTCAAAGCCAAGAACGTTATAGTTGTTGCATCGACAAACGCAAAGGACCGGAACGGGTATGATGCTGCAATAAAGAGCAATGTTTACTATCAGCTCAAAGAATTGAAAGTCAAGGTAACTAAGCTCGACGGCAAGACCTATTACGAGACCGCTAAGAAAGTCGCAGATGCACTTGGCAAGAAGAAGGCTGCACCTACAAGTGTGTTCATCACGACTGATAAGAACTACGCAGATGCGCTCAGCGCTTCACCGGTTGCAGCTATCTTCGGTGCACCGATACTGTACGTTGACTCTAAGGCTGCGCTCAATGCAACTACAAAGAACTACCTCGCAAGCATTAAAAAGAGTGTCAAGAATATCTACATCGTC
>CADAES010000034.1 GCA_902786975.1 uncultured Ruminococcus sp. | reverse complement strand
ACACCTGTTCCCATGCCGAACACAGAAGTTAAGCTCATCATCGCTGAAAATACTCGGCTGGCAACGGCCCGGAAACATAGGTCGTCGCCGACATAATACGCACCATTAGCTCAGATGGTAGAGCAACTGACTCTTAATCAGTGGGTCCTGGGTTCGAGTCCCCGATGGTGCATTGTCATAAAAATTACTTGTGAGAACTAATTAAAAATCATCTCACTCGCACGAATGCTCGTGTATGATTTTTAAAGTTCTCATCTGCGTAATTTTTAAGACTTGCGAGTTTGCGAAGCAAACTCGGCACAGCGAAGATTTTTATCGTTGCATTTAAAAACCTCACTAATTGCTGCGCAATTCGATGATTTGCAGATCTGAGTGTATGATTTTTAAAGTTCTCATCTGCGTAATTTTTAAGACTTACGAGTTTGCCGCAATTCGATGCAAAAGTTCTTAACAAAAGAAAACTCGGCCCGTTGGTCAAGCGGTTAAGACTCCGGCCTCTCACGCCGGCGACGGGAGTTCGATTCTCCCACGGGTCATCACAGACTCTGCCTTGACCATATTGGGCAGAATTACTGATACAAGCTGTACGCAAATATGGCTTGTTATTTTTTTAGGTTAAATATGGACCATTAGCTCAGTTGGTTAGAGCAACCGGCTCATAACCGGTCGGTCCAGGGTTCGAGTCCCCGATGTCCCCGATGGTCCATCATATTCAGGGGTATAGCTCAGCTGGTAGAGCAGCGGTCTCCAAAACCGCGTGCCGAGGGTTCGAAACCTTCTGCCCCTGCCAAAAATCCCAATGTAACGAAGTTACATTGGGATTTTTTACTTTTCACTCTTCACTTTTCACTATTCGTTATTCATTATTTTCTATTCACTATTTTCATTTCACTTGGACAATTTCAAAGGCGGCTTTTGTGCATTACATACTATTATTTATCTCTGTTTTATGCATTGTGCTGAATTTTTAAAACATATGCACATTTTTTGCACTTTCGATCGTAATACATATGAAGCCCGATAGCTGAAAATCATACTCTGATATCAATTTCTCTTCTCGAAAGGACTGTTAAAATGGTATTTATTATAATAATTGCAATAGGTGCGCCGATAGTTTTATCGGTTTGCAACATTATTTCGTTTTGCTCAGAAAAGGTAACTCCGAAATTTTATAAGGTATCATCGACGCTGACGGTTTTTGTCGGTGGCTTTCTTTACCTTCTGCTTTATGGTTTAGTGTTTAATCCCGGAGCTGACTGGTATGTTCAGTTATATGACAATCAGACTCATTACTCCGTTTCGACAGACTATATGCCAACGCTTGTGATACTTGCTGTTATCGGGCTTGCGGGGTATTTCACGCTGCTATTTGGTTCGGCGGAAAAACTGCCCCCGCTTGTTTCGGTATTTTGCGTTGCAGCGGTGATAATGATAAACGTGCTTCACATCGCACACGCTGTACAGATCTCAAACCATCTGTCATTTTTCACGGCCGGAAGTGGTGATGAAATGTCATTTCTTTTCTATGTCTACCATGCAAATCTCCTGTTGATTTCTGCAACAACGCTGCGAAAGCATATCCGGGAGATGCTCGCTGTGGCAAAGAGCAAGGGAATGGACGAGAGCGAGAATGTAAAGTTTCGCCGTATATACGCCATAATGACGAGGTTCTCGCACTACTCGCTGCTTGTATTTGTGGCATTGTTCGTTCTGATAGCTGTGCTGGAGATAATATTTGTTCTGATCGGGCAGGGATTTGACGCACCGATAAAGGCGTTCACTGATACTGCTGACTGGACGTTCTCCCAGCAGACACCGCCCCCGCCGATGGTTTATGACGGTCACTATCTCTGCACCGTTGCGGCAGGCGGTCACAGAAAAGTCGTTAAACCGCTTCGCTACGGCACAAGGCTTGGTCATACTATCGTTGTAAACCGTCAGCTGTGCGTTGCAAATGCATTTGAGGAACTGATACACGACAAACTCCCGCACTTTCATAAGGTCGTCCGTGGGAGATACGACAAGTACGGCTATCCCGTGTCAAAGCACATAACTACGCCGCTTCGTGCGGATATCGTATACTTTCTTATGAAGCCTCTTGAATGGGTGTTCGTGTTTGTGCTGTATTTATTTGATAAAGACCCCGAAAAACGCATAAGCAGGCAATATGAGTACAGGGGCAGATAAAAACAAAAACCGCCGCAGGAGTTTTCCCACGGCGGTCGATTTGTTCGTATGTGATCATTTGAGCTTAACAGCTGTACCGTAAGCGAGTACCTCGGCAGCACTTGCCATAACAGCCGATGTGCCGTATCTGAGGGCAACGATAGCGTCAGCGCCCATCTGCTGTGCATTCTGGATCATTCTCTGTGTAGCGATGTCACGAGCCTCGTTCATCATCTCAACGTAAGCCTTGACTTCACCGCCGACAAGGTTTCTCAGACCTGCTCCGATATCCTTTCCTACGTGCTTAGCCTGGATAGTTGAGCCTTGTGCTACGCCGATGATCTCGTACGATCTGCCGGGGATGTTTTCTGTGGTAGTAATAAACATTGTGTTAGACCTCCGATATTGATTATTTGAAAAATCCCCCATTTAGTGTATAAATGAGGGATATCTCTTTTTAGTTAAGAAATGCCTCGTACTCTGCATTCTCCTTGAGGATCTCAGCGATAGAGTTCTCAAGATCCTGAGAAGCAGCTCTGCTTCTTACAGTATTGTCAAGCAGCTTGTTCTCGTTGATCTGGTACTCGGAAAGCTTGGACTGAAGATCGGTAAGCTTTGCGTTGATCTCGCTGAGCTGGATATTGAGCTGGGAGATCTCTGCTTCGCAATCGTCGATATTCTTCTTGGTTGCGGCGAGGTCTGCTTCAGCATCTGCGAGTTCTCTTGCAGCTCTGTCCTTCTCGTTGTTAAGGCTGTCGAGCTTGGAGTTGTTCTCCTCTATCTGCTGCTTAGCAAACATCTTCATCTTTTCACTTGCGGTCATTTCTGCGTCACTCTCTTTCAATTCAAATGAAATTTGTTCCTCGGGGGCAGAAGTGCTGGGAACTACAACACTGTCTATTGAATCCATATCAAACTGGATATCATCGGTAGCTATTCCGTCGATAGTATCCGAAGTCGGTGCAGCGGGCGGCTCGTCAAATACGAGATTGTCCGTTGAGATGGAAGGCATCTCTGCAAGTCCGTCGTCCTCGAACGTGATGTCGGGTATGTACTCGATAGAGTCCATCTCATATTCCTGCTGTACGGGTGCTTCTTCAACAACGGGTGCAGGCTCTTCAGCGACAGCCTGTGCAGGCTCAGCCTTGGTCGGAGCCGGCTCATAAGGAACTGCATACGGGTCGGCAACTGCATTCGGTCCGTAAGGATCGTAGCCGGTGTTTTCCTGCTGACGCTCTGCTGCCTTTTCCTCAGCCATTCTGGAGAGGTTGTCGTCACGCTTCTTCTTATCTGCGAGGAACGGATTGAAGTCGTCCTCAGCCGCAGCCGCAGCTGCCGGAGCAGGCTCGGCTGTCTTTGCGAACGTCTGCTGGTCAAGTACAGCCTTGACAGCTCTTACGTCGCTTACAGTGCAGTTGAAGAATTCAGCTATCTTCTTATCCGAATCTCCTCTGCGTATCATCTTGGCGATGGACTCTGTGTGCTTATCAACAAAGCCCGTTTCGTCAACAGTCAGATTGATGGTGACTTCACTCGGATTTACCGCAGAGTCATCTTTCTTCTTCTTCTTGAAAAGACCAACAGGATTCTTGACCTTTCCACGCTTTTCGCCGGCCGCCTCGCCCTGAGGAACAACAGGCTGCTGATAGCTCTCATAGTCGGGCATATGCTTTTCGAGAATAGCACGTGCGCCGCCCTTGTTCATCTGCATAATGCTGGCGATGCTGTCCAGTGACTGTCCTTCCTTGTACAATCTTACGACCTGCTCGGGAATAGTTTCTTGCTTCCTTGCCATTTGGATTTCAACCTTTCGTAATATATTATTACCCCTGTCCCGAGCTTGTCGGGACATTTTCTATAATAAGCTAATATATATTATACCTTAAATCAGTTATTATGTCAACAAAAAAAGAACAAGAAAAGAATAAACTAATAACAAATTTGCAGCCCCTTTTTTGTGATTACTGCACAAATCGATTTTCCAAAAGCTGTTGCGTTATTTTAATTTGCACAATATCAGTGCGGTAAATAAAAGGTTTGGCGGAATTTTCGCAGTATTTTGTGCATAGATTGTACAAAAAGGAGATGTGATTTATGAAAAGAAAGATACAGGGCGTGTTCTGCCTGCTGTTTATGGGGCTGTTCACGCTGGTCTGGTACTATTCGGGGACGCTTTCGGTGAGCGTGCCTGCGTCGGGCGAGATAAAAAGTGCGGTGAACAAGCAGGTCATTGTTCTTGATGCGGGGCACGGCGGGATAGACGGCGGGTGTGTGTCTGTCAACGGTGTGGCAGAAAAAGGCATAAATCTCTCGATAGTGCAGACGCTTCGGGACAGCCTCGAGATACTCGGCTTTGACGTGGTCTGCACTCGAGAGGATGACAGGTCTATCCACGATACGGGAGTTGAGGGTATCGGAAAGCAGAAGCTTTCGGATATGAAAAACCGCCTTGACATCATCAACCGCTATGACAACGCCATTGTGCTCAGCGTTCACCAGAACCAGTTTGTCGACAAGCGATACAGCGGTGCGCAGATGTTCTACGCTAAGGAAAACAGCGACGGTCAGAGGCTTGCGGAATGTATGAAAACGCAGTTCGTTAATCTTCTCCAGCCCGACAATACCCGTGAGATAAAGCCTGTCGGCAGCGAGATGTTTCTGATACATAACGCCAAAAGCCCCGCTGTTATGATAGAGTGCGGCTTCCTCTCCAACCCCGCCGAGGCTAAGCTGCTTGAAAACCCGCAATATCAGAAGAAAGTCGCATTCACTATCTTCACGGGACTTGAAGAATATATGCTGACAAAACCCCGACAGTAACGACATTTTATTCCCGAACGCTTGACTTTTTTTATATGTGTGACTATAATTAAAGTATGTAAAATATCAGCGGAAGGGATATGTTAATATGAAGATAAAAAGGATAATAGCGGCGCTTTGCGCATCGGCAATTCTTGCGCTGACAGCCTGCAGTGAGGATAACGGCGAAAACACCCCGACAAATGATGCTACGGCCACGACTGCTGTGACAACGCAGGATACCGCAGCGACTACGACAACGACCGCTGCCACTACGACAACAGCGGTGACAACAGCGCCAAAGAACAATGTCAATGTTAATTTTCAGACATATACATACAGGTTTAAGGACGACCAGAACTATGAGTATGAGGCAACGATTACACTAAGCCCGTGGATACTTGAATCAAAGACAGATGTCCTTGATGCAGCATGGGCAAAGGTCGGCAAAGGCAAGGCAAAGCCGACCAAGGACAGCATGGGGCTGCAAGCGTATTCAAATAATCTGTATATGACAACTCTCAGAAGCGTTACAGGCAGCAGCTTGGATGATGATTTTTACGCTACTATGACAGAAATGTATTTCAGCGTTGGAACGATCTCGGTCAAGAATGTCACTAACGGCTGGGATTTCACCGAAAGCAATCCGGGAATTCCAAATGTCGTTTTGCGATGGGCATCTGATAACAGCAGAACAATGGATTTTAAGTATTCATTAATAAGCAAGACTTACTATTCTTCGAGCGAATCCGCCTCTGTCGGACATCTTAACGCCGTGCCAAAAATGACAAAGAACAGCTGGGGACCCGTTCCCATTGTCCTTGCCCATGCAGAAAACATTACGCCCAAGTATCCGAACGGACAGTACAGACCTGAAGTTCTGGCAGGCTATCTGGTTGGCTGCAACTATTGGAATGAGAACGGTAAAACCATGCAGAACGAAATGAAAATAGCGATCCCTATCTACGGTGAATCGTCATCACCGCAGACCACCACGCAGGCGCAGACGACCAAAAAGACACAGACAACGACCGCTGCCGCTGTAAAAGCACCAAAGGGCATAAAATCTGCCGCAGACCTGATAAGCCTTGCAAACAGCGTATTAAACAAGGACTTTGATACAGCAGCAAATGCTACCGCCAAGAGTCTGAATGCAAAGCTTGGAAGCTATACGAATGAAGAATATGAATCAAGCGTAGCAAGATTTTACCATCAAAAATCAAACAAGCTGAATGTTATGGGCGTAGCTATGTCTTCCATGAGTTTGGAGTCATTTAAATCCAACAAATCCAAATGCGCCCTTATCTCTTTTAATCAGAGCGTAACTTTTGGCAAGGAAGGCGGCATAACAGTCTCGCAGGCAAAGACCGCCTATGATACTCTCTATAAACAGTTAACAGCCGCTTACGGCAAACCGACCTCAACGGTCGAAACGGCAGAAGCAGAAAGCGGCGAAAAGAGCGATTACAGCAAGTATTACTGGGTGCAGTGGAATATCCCGTCGGCAGGTAACGTATGGCTGTGCTGGGGAAAAGACCTGTGGTACCAGCAGGGGTATAACGACTGTATCCTTTCGATCTTTCATCCCGACAGAGACAAACAGTAAACAAAAACAACTCTCCTGACAGCAGGGGAGTTGTTTCGCTTTTGTTACTGTAATTCGCCTCGGTTGAACTCGGAAAGCTCCAGCCCTTCGTTCTTTTCAAGTGCCCAGCGGATATTCCACTCGCTTGTGAACAGCAGCAGGTAATTATCCTTAAAGTCCTTAACGAGCTTGGTGTCGCTGGAGAGCTTGAGGGTCTTGGGGTCGAGGTCCTTATTATCTATCCAGCGGATATAGGAATACGACAGGCTTTCCTTCAGCAGATCGACATTGTACTCATTTTTCATTCTGTACTCGAAAACCTCGAGCTGGAGCACGCCGACTACGCCGACGATGACCTCCTCCATACCTGTATCCGGCTCGTGGAATATCTGGATAGCGCCCTCCTGGGCTATCTGCGTTGCGCCCTTTACGAACTGCTTTCTTTTGAGCGTGTCCTTCTGGCGCACCCTCATAAAATGCTCGGGGGCAAAGGTCGGTATAGGCTCGAATTCAAATTTCTTCTTCGGGTCGCAGACGGTATCGCCGATAGCGAAGATACCCGGGTCAAATACGCCGATGATGTCGCCTGCGTAAGCCTCGTCGATTATCTCACGCTCCTGTGCCATTATCTGCTGCGGCTGCGAAAGACGCATTTTTTTGTTGCTCTGAACGTGCAGGACGTCCATTTCCTTGTCGAACTTTCCCGAGCAGACACGCAGGAAGGTTATCCTGTCACGGTGAGCCTTGTTCATATTCGCCTGGATCTTGAAAACGAACGCCGAGAAGGTCGGGTCAAACGGATCAACAATGCCCTCTGATGACATTCTCGCAGTAGGCGATGTCGTCATTTCAAGGAAGTTTTCAAGGAAAGGCTCAACGCCGAAATTCGTGAGTGCCGAGCCGAAGAACACAGGTGAAAGCTCGCCTTTGCGAACAGCATCTATGTCAAATTCATAGCTTGCGCCGTCAAGCAGCTCGATGTCGTCCGAAAGTGTCTCGTGAAGCCAGGGGGTGATAAGCTCGTCGAGTGACGGGTCGGAGAGGTCCACCTCTGTTGCAGCGACCTGGTGCTTTCCACCATTCTCCTCGAACTTTATGATGTGCTTTTTGTCACGGTCGTAAACGCCCTTGAATTCCTTTCCGCAGCCGATAGGCCAGTTGACGGGGTAGGTCTTTATGCCCAGCTCGTTCTCTATCTGATCGACAAGGTCAAAGGGATTTCTCGCCTCTCTGTCCATCTTGTTTATAAATGTGAATATCGGGATATGGCGCATAACACAGACTTTGAAAAGCTTTCTCGTCTGCGCCTCAACGCCCTTTGAAGCGTCGATGACCATTACCGCAGAGTCCGCAGCCATGAGCGTACGGTAGGTGTCCTCGGAAAAGTCCTGGTGTCCGGGGGTGTCAAGGATGTTTATGCAGTAGTCCTTGTACTGAAACTGCATTACCGACGATGTGACAGAGATACCTCTTTGCTTTTCTATCTCCATCCAGTCCGAAACGGCGTGTCTGGAGTTCTTTTTGCCCTTTACCGCACCTGCCTGGGCAATAGCGCCGCCGTAAAGCAGGAACTTTTCCGTGAGCGTCGTCTTGCCGGCGTCCGGGTGCGAGATTATCGCAAAGGTACGCCTTCTTTTGATTTCTTCTTGCAGAGTTTTCAAGCCTATTCCTCCAAATTATTCTAACGTTGCAGCATACTCAATTATTATAACACACAAACGCCCCTATTGCAACCGATAACAGAAATTTAAGAATTGCCGCCTCACTTGCCGACGGTTGATTTTTGTAATATCAAACAAATATCAAGTACAAATAATATTGAATATGTCTAAAAAGTTTTATAAGGGAAGGCAAATAGTTGAAAAATCCTGCGGGCTGTGCTATAATACTAATGTATAGATCTCAACCGCAGGAAATACGGAAAAACGAGATCGCAAAGGGGAAAAGCATATGGCACAAGACGGAAGAAAGATATTGAAGCTCACCGGCGCATTTCTGGCAATAATCGGCGTAGTTACGCTTGTTATCGGAATTGTCGCCTATTCAAATGCAGGAAAGACGAGCGAAACGTTGACCGAGATGCAGAAGCTGACCGCAAGCTCGAGCAAAAGTACAACGGCGACCTCGACAGCAAGCACTATCGCTCCTATCAAGGAATGGATAAGCAGTGCAAAGACCTATGCGCTGATAATGATAGCTGTTTCGGCTTTGCATATCGTTTTTGGTCTGATAGGCTTTATAATGGCTGATAAGTCCGAAAATGCGATGCTTCTCGTCGGATTCGGAGGGATACTGCTGGTTCTGGGTGCTGTCATAGTACTCTACGGTATGCTGAAGAACAAAAGCGACTACGATGCAGCGCAGTCATTCATGGACTTGATATTGCCGAGTCTGAGCAGTATGACGGGAAAGGATTTCACCTTCAAGCTTATCTCGCTTAATCCGGTGAAGCACGTTATATCCTATTCAAGCGTACTTCTCGGCGGAATGTATCTGTACGGCGCAATGATGAGCAGAGGCATTACCCCGGGCAGCAAGCCTTCGACAGGCAGGAATGTGATACCGGGAACAGGTCCTGTTGACCCCGACGCTTTCTTTGAGCAGTTCAATAAGCCTCCTGTACCGCCTAAGGCACCGGCTCCGCAGGGACAGCCAAGACCGCAGGGAGCACCTCCGCAGGGACAGCCAAGACCACAGGGCGCAGCTCCGCAGGGACAGCCAAGACCACAGGGAGCACCTCCGCAGGGACAGCCAAGACCACAGGGAGCACCTCCGGCAGGACAGCCAAGACCGCAGGGCGCACCTCCGCAGGGACAGCCAAGACCACAGGGAGCACCTCCGGCAGGACAGCCAAGGCCACAGGGAGCACCTCCGCAGGGTCAGCCAAGGCCGCAGGGAGCACCTCCGGCAGGTCAGCCAAGACCGCAGGGAGCACCTCCGCAGGGTCAGCCAAGACCACAGGGCACAGCTCCGGTAGGACAGCCAAGACCGCAGGTAAGACCTGCTCCGAATCTGAGACCCGCACCGGGCGTAAAGCCGCCTAAGCCGGCAGACGATGAAGGACCGTCATCGTCGGGCTCGATGGACGAGGTAATTCTCCCGAGTGCAGAGGATCTCGAAAGGATACTCAGCGGAATGAGCGGACAGAAATAATTGATACAAACAAAAATTCCCGAACCGTAAAAAGTTCGGGAATTATTTTTGTTATCAGTAAAGCTTTTTGATCCACATTGACGGGGCGAACATCATCAGTATCGGGATACATTCAAGCCTTCCGAGCAGCATATCAAGGCTCAGCGTGTACTTGGAGAGGTTTGAAAGCTCGGAGAAATTGCAGGTCGGTCCGACCTTGCTAAGACCCGGTCCGATATTGTTGAAGCAGGTCGTTACCGAGGTGAACGACGAGGTGAAGTCCATATTGTTCAGCGAGATGATAAGAAGCGAAGCTATGAATATCAGCAGATAGATGATAAGATAGCAGCTCACGCCGTGAACGGTCTCGATGTTCAGCGACTTATCGTCCGATTTTACGACGTTGACCGATTTGGGGTGAAGCAGTTTGCGCAGATTTCGCTTTGCCGTCCTCACGAGGATAATGACTCGTGACACCTTGAAGCCGCCGCCCGTTGAGCCTGCGCACGCACCGATGAACATCAGCATCACCAGAACGACCTTCGCAAATTCGGGCCATTGGTCAAAGTCCGCCGTGGCAAAGCCAGTTGAGGTCATTATCGAGCCGACCTGGAACGAGGTGTATCTGAACGACTTTGAGAAGCTGTTATACACGCCGTATGCCATAAGGTTGGCGATTATCATACCTATCGAGACAGCGATTATGCTGAGGTAGACCTTCAGCTCGGAGTTCTTGAAGATAGCCGAGAAGCGCCGCATAACTATAAAATAGTAGATGTTGAAGTTTACGCCGAACAGTATCATAAATACTGTTACTACGCCCTCAATGTAGGCAGAGTTGTAAAAGCCCAGACCTGCGTTCTTTATGCCGAAGCCGCCTGTTCCCGCAGTTCCGAACGTGGTGCAGACGCTGTCGTACAGCGGCATACCGCCGATAACGAGAAACAGTACCATGATCAAGGTGAGCACTGTGTAGATGACATAGAGTATCAGAGCCGAGGATTTGCCCTTTGGTACAAGCTTTTCGACCGTAGGACCGGGACATTCAGCCCTCATCAGCTGAAGACTCGAGGATTTTTTGTCCGACGGGAGTATCGCAACCGTCAGCACCAGAACTCCCATACCGCCTACCCAGTGGGTAAAGCATCTCCAGAACTGCATTCCCTTGGTAAGAGCCTCAACGTCGCCGAGTATCGACGAGCCTGTTGTGGTAAAGCCGGAAATGCTCTCAAACAGGGCGTCTGTGAAACTCGGTATTTCTCCGCTGATATAAAACGGTAATGCGCCGAAAAACGATATAACTATCCAGCCCATCGCTGCTATCGCAACTCCGTCACGGAAGTTCATATCGGCGTTTTTGGTCTTGGTCAGCAAGAGTATCGGGACCTGCAGCAAAGCCATTGCGGCGGCTACGATCAAGAAAACCTTTACGGTCTCCGTTTCCCGATAGTAAAGAGCGACTGCCGCAGGCAGAAGCATCAGCACCGCTTCAAGCAGTGCTATCTGCGCAAGCGAATGCAGTACGATTTTTTTGTTCAAAAGAATTATCTCCTATTCAAGAATACCTCTGAGTTCGGAAAAACGCTGGTCCTTTGTGACGATTATTACCGAGTCGTCAAGCTCCATGGTATCGTTACCGCTTGGGATTATGACCTGGCGTTTTCTGATTATCGCACATATAAGGATATTGTTCTTTATCTTCAGTTCCTTCAGGGGGATACCCGTGAGATGCGGTATAGGATCCTTGATGTTGAACTCTATCGCCTCGACCTGATTGCCTATGATGTGGTAAAGCGAGTCGATGCGGCTCTCTGAGGACGCATTCTCAAGCGATCTGACGTAGCTCAGTATCGTTGATGTCGTGAGCTGCTTGGGCGTAACTATCGAGTCCAGCCCGAGCATCCTTGCCATATCAACATATGATGCTCTGTTTATTTTTGTTATCGTCTTTGCGCCGGAGTTGTTCTTGGCGTAAAGCGACATTATTATATTTTCCTCGTCAAGACCCGAAAGGCAGACAAAGGCGTCCACTTCTTTGATGCCCTCGTCCAGAAGCAGCTCCTGGTCCGTTCCGTCGCCGTGGATTATCGTTGCCTTGGGTACCTCGTCGCAAAGCTCGGTACAGCGGTTGTAGTCCTTTTCGATGACCTTTACTCTCATACCCATTGACGAGAGCATTTTTGCGAGATAGTAGCCTATTTTTCCGCCGCCGACTATCATAACGGAGCGTATCTTGTTCTTGACAAGTCCGTTTTCACGGAAGAATCTTTCGATATCGGAATGTGAAGCAGCGATGCTTATCCTGTCGTCCTTGTGCAGAACGAAATCACCTGTCGGGATAAAGATGCCCGATTCACGCTGTACGGCGCAGATAAGGAACTTTATCTTCAGCCTTTTGTAGACCTCGGCAAGAGTCAGCCCGATAAGGGGTGAGCCTTCTGATATTCTCAGCTCGACCATTTCGACCCTGCCTTTTCCGAAGACCTCGAGCTTTGTCGCAGTAGGGAATACGAGCCCGTTGGCTATATCTCTTGCGGCGGTCAGCTCCGGGTTTATGATCAGCGCAAGGTTGAGGTTGTTTTTGATTATATCCAGCTGGTCGTAGTATTCGGGGTTTCTGATACGGCAGATGGTCTTTTTTGCACCCAGCTGTCTGCCGAGCATACAGCACACCATATTCAGCTCGTCGTGCGCTGTTGTGGCAATAAGGAGGTCTGCGCCCTTGATGCCCGCCTGCAGCTGTATATCCGCAGTTGCGCCGTTGCCTTCGATACACATTATATCCTGTGAATTGAGCAGCTTTTTCACTGCTTCGGGGTTACTGTCGACCGCAATAACGCTGTGGCCTTCCTCGACGAGCTGCTCTGAAAGAGTGCTGCCGATCTTGCCGGCGCCGATAACTACAAATTTCATATTCGCAATATGCTTGCAGCTACAAGCATTTCCTCCTTTTCACAAGTTTTAGACACACTCTTAATTATATCACTATGCACTGCTATTGTCAATATTGAACAGTCTACAAAGAAACCGCACTATCGGGGTCATTTTTTGTGATTTAGACAGAAAAAAGTGCGAAAAAACGAGCTGCATCTTGGCGATACAGCTCGTTATCTTTATTTCCATGGGCGCTTTTTGCCCGTCCAGCCTTTTTCCTGCCAGTATTTCGCATCTGCCTCGTTCCAGCCCTTTTTCTGGATAAGGTGAAAAATAAAGAAAAAGCATCTTGTCTTTATGCCGGGTTTTATCCTGCCGTGCTTTTTTACGAGCTTTGCGGCAAGGGAGTCGGTCGCCTTTTCTATCGCAGCTTTTTTCTTTTCGCTCACGCCGTCCCAGTTCATAGCCGATACGGTCATACCATACTTGTATATCTTCCCGACGCCCCAGTAGAAAAGGCTGTCGGCGATATCCTTGTTAGTGGACTTTGTACCGCTTCCCGCCGCCGTGCTGATGCAAACAGCCTGCTTGGTGAACATCGAGCCTTCTGGGCGGTGAACTATCCAGCGGTAGCCGTAGTGGTCAAGCAGAGCCTTCATCGCACCCGTGACGTGATAGACGTAGACGGGGCTTGCGAAGATAAGAATGTCCGCCTTGTCGATAGCCTCGGTCAGCGGCTCGAGCTTTTTGTGATGCGGGCAAAGCGTTTCGCTTTTCATTATGCAGCTCGTGCAGCCGACGCAGAACTCTCCGAAATCCCTCGGCAGAAAGAACTCCGTGATGTCCCCGCCCGTTTTTTCGGCAAGACTGCGGGCTATGTGATATGTCGAACCTTTGTGGCTCTGCCCGTGGATAATGACTATCTTCATTGTTGGTTGTCTCCTTTTATAAAATAAATCAGAATTTGCAGGGGCGATCCCTGCGAGAGGCAAGAAAAATAGAAGCAAGAGGCAAGAATATTTTTGGGGGCTTTCCGGTCGCCCCCAAACCCCTTCGGTCAAACATTTATAATTTGTGCAACTGAATAATCATAATCTATTGACTGATAACTGAGGATATTCTCTTGGGAAAGATTTTCTCTCAAACTCTCTTTTCTGAACTTTTACTGCTTTTTCGCCATTGGGGTCGCAGCCCCCAATGGCGAAAAAGAAATAAGAGGTTTAGGAAGGGGTGTCTGGTAAGCGACCAGTGGTCGCTTGCGAGGATACCCAACGGGTATCCTCGGGGGAGAACGACTTTGCCGTTCTCGACCTTCTTCCAAAAGGGTTTCCCCCAGCTATCAGCCTATAAATTATACTTGTGAAACAGTGGTGATATTCCTTTTGGTGTTTGCTCTAAAACACAAACAGCCTGCTGTTGGTGCAGGCTGCTATTATTATCCCAGTGTTTTTCTCTGTCCGTCCTTGCTGACAACGGCGTTTTTGAACTGAGCCTTTATCTGCTTTTCGTACATTTTTGGTTCGGGCATCGCAGGGCTGTAATGCGTCAGCCAAAGCTCCTTTGAACCCGATTTATTGGCGATATCCGCACTCTGCGAGAACACCATATGTCCCTTTTCACGGGATTTGTCAAGCGCATCGTCGTCGCCGTACATTCCCTCGCACACCAGAAGGTCGGAATCCTTGGCAAAATCAGCCATTGCGTCAAATGCGATAGTATCCGTCATATAGGATATCTTTATCGGCTTTCTTGCCTCGTCGGTGACCATATCGGTAGTTATCTCCCTGCCGTCAACGATCACGCTTTCGCCGCTGTGCAGCTGCCGCCAGTACCTTACGTCAACACCGAGAGCTTCAGCCTTCTGCGGGTTGAAAACAGGCTTTCTTTCAAGCTTGAACGAATAGCCTATGCAGGGGATACCGTGGCGCAGAGGTATAGTTGAAACTATCATGTCGTTCCACTGTATGCGGTTATACTGCCTGCTGTCAAGCTCGACGATGTCTATGCCGTAGGGAAGCAGCGGGCAGATACAGCAAAGATTCTTGATTATCCTGGCCAGACCGTTGCAGCCGTATATTGTGAGAAGCCCGGTTTTACCCGTGTTTCCGATAGAAAGCAGCAATCCCGAGAGTCCGGAGATATGGTCGGCGTGAAAATGCGTGATAAAGATAGCGTCCAGCTTGCTGAGCTTGCAGCCGTGCTTTGTCAGGGCTATCTGGGTACCCTCGCCGCAGTCTACCAGAGCAGCTTTTCCGTTATACTCCACCCAGAAGCTTGTCAGCCATCTGTTGGGAAGCGGCATCATTCCGCCTGTGCCTGCGAGACAAACGTCTATCATTTTTTCTCACCCTCATTTCACCCGTAAATGCAAACAACACAAATTCTATCTAATATTATGGAACAATCTGTACGATTTGTCAAGGGGCAAAATGTTAAAATGCAAAAAACAAAAATCAGGCGGCTCACGGTGGGTTTTCTTCCCGAATGAGCCGCCCGGATACTATGTTTTTACTCGTTTGCTGCAGCCTCGTCGCAGCCGCAGTCTATGCCGTTGTGGACATCGGAGAACTCCTTGAGCATCTCCTCGCTCGGAGCCTTGGTCACAAGGCTTGCGATGAAGATAGCAGCAAGACTGATGAAGAAGCCGACAACGAGCGAATACAGCCCTGTCGATTCACCGAGCGTTTTTCCGCCGAATTTCAGATAGTCCCAGACAATTACGGTCACAGCGCCTGTGGAAATGCCCGCAACAGCGCCTGCGAGATTGGTGCGCTTCCAGTAAAGCGACATCAGCACTATCGGTCCGAACGATGCGCCAAGACCTGCCCACGCATCTGAAACGAGCCCCATAACGCTGCTGTCGGGGTCAAGTGCGATAAGGTAGGCGATCACTGCGACTGTGATAACGGTGATACGGCTGAGAAGCAGTACCTTTTTGGGTGAAGCTTTTTTATTTATGATCGAATGGTAGATATCCTCCGACACCGAAGAAGCCGTAACGAGAAGCTGTGAATCGGCTGTTGACATTATCGCAGCGAGTATTCCGCAAAGGAAGATGCCGCCGATGAATGCTATGCCGATGTCGGTGTTGAACACCTTTTGTATCATTTCGATAAACACGTTTTCTGTCTGGCTGCCCGAAAGGTTATCCGGGAAAAGGTAAGCTCTGCCGACTATGCCGATAAAGCAGGCGAACAGCAGGGAAAGTCCGCACCAGCCGATGCCGATGACTCTTGACTTTTTTATCTCCTTTTCGTTTTTGATAGCCATAAATCTGACGATTATATGCGGCATTCCGAAATAGCCCAGTGCCCATCCGAGCTGAGAGACGATATCCACGAAAGAATAGCTGTTCCCGTCTGCATCCGAGAGAATGTCAAAGAACGCCTTTGAGTCAACACCAGATGCGGTGATGTTGTCCATAACATTTCCTGCGCCGACCAGCATAAATGCGATGATAGGCACTGTGATAACGCCGATGAGCATCAGCAGACCCTGTATGAAGTCTGTTACGCACACAGCCATAAATCCGCCCATAAAGGTATAGGACAGTATGACCGCCGTACCTATGGTAAGGCAGATCTTGTAGTCGAAGCCGAACACCGAGTTGAACAGCTTTCCGCCTGCTGCAAGTCCCGAAGCGGTGTACACAAGGAAGAATATCAGTATAGCGACCGACGAGATAAGAAGCAGTATGCGGTGCTTGTCGTGAAATCTGTTTTCAAGGTATTTGGGGAGCGTCAGCGAGTTGTTCGCTCTTATGGTGTAGCGGCGCAGCCTTTTTGCGACGAATATCCAGTTGAGCGCTGTTCCGATGAACAAGCCGACAGCTATCCATATCTGTCCTGTTCCGAGGGCGTAAACTGCGCCGGGCAAGCCCATCAGCAGCCAGCCCGACATATCCGATGCCTGCGCTGAAAGTGCGGCTACCCAGCCCGAAAGACCTCGTCCGCCGAGGAAAAAGTCCTCGGAGTTCTTGGTCTTTTTCATAAACGAGAAGCCGACGAGCAGCATTCCCAGCAGATAGCAGGCAAATGCCATTATTATCCAAGCTGTTGTTGACATTTCTTCATATCCTTTCCCGAACCGTATGCAGTGTTGCGAGGCGACGCTTTATTTTGCCTTTGTGTCTATCTCCTCAAACAGCCTTGCGAGCATATCGTCAGCAGCTACGCCGCTTTCCTCACCTGTTTTCCTTGAACGAACGGAGAGGGTATTGCTCTGTACCTCCTTATCGCCGATGATGAACATATAAGGTATCCTTTCAAGGCGTGATTTCTTTATCTTTGTGCCGATGTTTATATCGTCCGCATCGACTGTAACTCTCATGCCTCTTGCTGTCATTTTGTCTGCGAGCTTCTGAGCGTATTCAACGTGAGCCTCGCCGATAGGCAGGAGCCTTACCTGCTCGGGAGCGAGCCACAGCGGCATAACACCGTTGAAATGCTCGATCATGTAAGCAAGCGTCCTCTCAAAGCAGCCCAGCGAAGTCCTGTGAATGATGTACGGCAGCTTCTTCTGACCGTCCTTGTCGATATAGTACATACCGAACTTTTCTGCGAGGAGCATATCTATCTGGATAGTAACGAGCGTGTCCTCCTTGCCGTAGACGTTGCGGTACTGAACGTCCAGCTTAGGACCGTAGAAAGCAGCCTCGTCGATGCCTATCTCGTAGTCAAGGCCGAGATCGTCGAGGATAGTTTTCATAGCACTCTGAGCGTGATCCCACTGCTCGGCGGTGCCCTCGTACTTGTTCTTCGGGTTAGCGGGGTCCCACTGCGAGAATCTGAATGTGCAGTTTTCGAGCAGTCCTACCGTTTCGAGAAAATACTTTGCAAGGTCAAGGCAGAACTTGAACTCCTGCTCGAGCTGGTCGGGCCTGATTATGAAATGGCCCTCGGAAATGGTGAACTGACGCACTCTGATAAGACCGTGCATCTCGCCGCTGTCCTCGTTTCTGAACAGGGTAGAGGTCTCTGTCAGCCTCATCGGCAGCTCACGGTAGGAGCGCTGTCTGTTGAGGAATACCTGATACTGGAACGGACAGGTCATCGGGCGAAGCGCAAAGCACTCCTTCTCCTCGTCACTCGGGTCGCCCATAACGAACATACCGTCAAGGTAGTGATCCCAGTGCCCCGATATCTTGTAAAGGTCTCTTTTTGCGAAAAGCGGGGTCTTTGTCAGCTGGCAGCCTCTTGCCTGCTCGACGTCCTCGACCCACCTCTGAAGCAGCTGGATAACTCTTGCGCCCTTTGGCAGCATTATCGGCAGACCCTGTCCGATGTAATCGACAGTCGTGAAATATTCAAGCTCACGTCCGAGCTTGTTGTGGTCACGAAGCTTGGCTTCCTCAAGCATTTTGAGGTGCTCGTCGAGCATCGAAGCTTTGGGGAAGGAAACGCCGTAAACTCTGCAAAGCTGCTTGTTCTCCGAAGCGTCGCCCCAGTAAGCGCCCGTGCAGGAGAGGAGCTTTGTGGCCTTTATCGCCGAAACGTTCATTATATGCGGACCTGCGCAGAGATCGACAAAATCGCCCTGCTTGTAGAAGGAGAGTTTTTCTCCCTTGTCGTCGTGCTTGTGGATAAGCTCTATCTTGTAGTCCTCGTTTCTGTCCTGCATCAGCTTTACAGCCTCGTCTGCGGGCAGCTCGAAGCGCTCCAGCTCATAACCTTGCTTTGCGAGCTTTTTCATCTCGGCTTCTATCTTGTCAAGGTCGGTCTGTGTGAACGGCTTGTCAACGCCGAAATCGTAGTAGTAGCCCGTCTCGGTAGCGGGACCTCTTGCCAGTTTTGCCTCGGGGTAAAGGTTCTTTACAGCCTGAGCCATAAGGTGCGAGGCTGTGTGCCAGAAGGTCTCCTTGCCCGCCTTGGAATCAAAGGTCATTACCTCGAACTCGCAGTCGTGGTCAACGACAGTCCTCATATCAAAGACCTCGCCGTCCAGCTTTACGCAGCAGGCAGCCTTGTAAAGCCCCATACCGATATCCTTGATTATCTCGCTTGCGGGCATTGCCTTTTCGATCTCTCTTACAGAGCCGTCTTTTAAAGTTAGTTTGATCATTTTTATTACCTCCTGATTTATTTTCACTTTGTTTGGTCACTGTTTGTTGTGTTCGCAAGAGGGAAGAGCCTTGACTTTTCCCGGTCCTTTATCTGCTGCCTTTAATCACTGGTCAGACTTGTGTTCCTTTCGACCATAAGGCACTGGGTGATGTAAAAATACGCCCAGACAGCCACGAGCAGTATGCCCATATAGAACACGATGTTGTTCAGCAGCTTTTTGGTCCTGAAGCTGATTATGCACTTCTTTGTTCCGTCGGGAAGCTTCATATCAAGTATCTGCGAGAAAAAAGTCCCGAACCAGTAGCCCACTATCCACACCGGCAGGAATATCATCACCCCGAGATAGTAGGATATCTTCATCGTCATCGCAAGATACACCAGAAAGAACGAAATACAGTGGCTTAGCATCGCAAGCGTGAAGAAAACGCCAGCCAGACGTTTTCGCCTGCGCAGCGTGCGTGGATTGAAATAATATGTCTGCTTTTGATTAGTCGGCTTATTAGTTCGATCAGCGCCTAAGTTATTTGCTCCCGTGATGCTCACCTCCTGTGCAGCATTCTTTTGGGGGCTTTCCGGTCTGCCCCAAACTGTTTGCAAGCAAACAGTTTACCCCCTTCGGGCATGCACTTTAGTTATAATAAAAAAAGCCCTGCGAGATACTCGCAGGACGCTGTTGTTGCGTGGTTCCACCTGTGTTTGGAAAAATGCCGCAGCATTTCTCTCTCAAAGACCCTTTAACGCTGGTCGGACGTTGCAGATTAATGCACGCTCGCAAGGCGGTGTCCTCAATGTCAGGGCTGTTCCCCTCGCACCTGTCGGGGAACTCTCTGAAAGCTCTTTATACATTTCGGCTTCCTCGGTCAACGCTTTGATTATTTACCACATCTATTTTATCACTATTATATAAGCGTGTCAAGAAAAGTGAAAAAATATTTTAAATTTTCGTGCGTTCAGACAAAAAATGCCTTGACAATTAGGGCATTTTGTATTACAATATTACTATGCATTATAATTTTTTAAATTGGGTAAGTCCGACTTGCCTTTTTTATATAAAATAATTTTGCTGATTTGTATCTTTACAATTTAATATGGTGATGCGGGTATCGTGTATATATACACTGAATATACAGTGATATTCGTATCATACTTCAAGAAGGAGGAAAAACTATACAATGAGTACAGGAATAGCTATCTTGTTATGTGTAGTTGCTCTTGTTCTTGGTGCAGGAATTAGTGGAGTCATTTGCTTTAAACAGGGTGTAAGTTACCGTAAGAAAACGGCGGAGGCAGCGGTAGGATCTGCGGAAAAAGAGGCAGAGAGGATCGTTGACGATGCCAAAAAGACTGCGGAAACGCTGAAGAAGGAAGCTCTGGTGGAGGCAAAGGACGAGATACATAAATCCCGCCAGGAAACAGAAAAAGAGCTGAAAGAAAGACGAATCGAAGTTTCAAGACAGGAACGCAGGATCCAGCAGAAGGAAGAATCCATCGACAAAAAGCTGGACAATCTTGAGAAGAAAGAGGAGACACTCCAGTCCAAGCTCAAGTCAGCCGACGAGAAAATGGCTGAGGCAGACAGGATAAAGAAGTCGCAGCTGGATATGTTGGAGAAGATCTCACAGTTCACGGTCGATCAGGCGAAGGAATATCTCCTTTCAAAGCTTGATGAAGATCTGGTACACGAAAAAGCAGTGCGTGTATCCAATTACGAAACTCAGGTCAAGGAAGAATGTGACGCAAAGGCAAGGCAGTTCGTATCGCTTGCCATTGCAAGATGTGCAGCAGAGCAGGTATCCGAAACTGCTGTATCGGTAGTTCCTCTCCCCAATGACGATATGAAGGGAAGGATAATCGGACGTGAGGGAAGAAACATCAGAACGATAGAAACTCTCACAGGCGTAGACCTTATAATCGACGACACTCCTGAAGCGATCACGATCTCATGCTTCGATCAGGTAAGAAGAGAGATCGCAAGGATAGCACTTGAAAAGCTCATACAGGACGGACGTATCCACCCGACGAGGATAGAGGAAATGGTCGACAAGGCAAGACGTGAGGTCGAGCTGAAGATCAAGCAGGAGGGTGAGAGAGCAGTTCTGGAGACCAACGTTCACGGGCTCAACCACGAGCTGGTAAAGCTGCTGGGACGACTGAGGTTCAGAACGAGCTACAGACAGAACGTTCTCAACCATTCCATCGAGGTAGCACACCTTGCGGGAATGATGGCAAGCGAGCTTGGCGTAGATGCGAACCTTGCAAGGAGAGCAGGATTGCTTCATGATATAGGAAAAGCACTGAGCTATGAGATCGAAGGCTCTCATGTTCAGATAGGCGTAGATGTTTGTAAGAAATACAAAGAGAACGCAGATGTTATACACGCTATCGAGGCACACCACGGCGACGTTGAGACACGCACGGTGGTAGCGGCACTTGTTCAGGCGGCTGATGCTATCTCGGCAGCAAGACCGGGTGCAAGAAGTGAAAACTATGAAAACTATATCAAACGACTTCAGAAGCTTGAGGAGATCTGTACATCGTATGACGGCGTAGAGAAATCCTTTGCAATTCAGGCGGGCAGAGAAGTC
>CADAES010000033.1 GCA_902786975.1 uncultured Ruminococcus sp. | reverse complement strand
ATAGTCTTTGCAAGCGCCTCCATGACCTCAACGGTCAGATCCTTGATATTCCCGATATATCTGTCCATTTCCGAGGTCAGCTCTCCGATATCGTCCGAGAGAACACTTATCTCGTTGCTCGTTCTCACAGCCTTAAGCTTTTCTCTTACCTTTTCGCTGTTCTTCTCGTCCATATACGCCCGGACAGAGCTCTGTACGATATTCAGCGGATTTACTACCACTCTGCGCAGGAAAATCATTATAAGAACACACGTTAGCAGCATTGCCGCCAATAATACTGCAACAAGTATCATTAGTTTTTGCATCAGTTGTTCACGAAACGGTGCCCAGTCGTAGCTTATACAAAGTGCTGCTTTTCCGCCGCACAGAGGCAGATATCCTATATAGCTCGTCGTTTTGTTATCAGAGCTTATAGAGGCTATCTCAAACTGTATGTCCTTGCTGTTTTTTCTGAGCTTATTGATCGCCGGATGATCCTTTACATCGTAATCCCACTTCATTCCCGACGATGCATATTTATACATCGCATCATCGGACTCATCCGGCATAACTGCGGCATCGCAGTAAACGAATCCGCAGTTTTCCGGGCTGATATCTATGCAGTACAGTTTTTCGTAATCGGAGCCCTGGAACATACTGTTGATATAATTAGCGAGCATACGGTACTCTCCCTTTGCGATCGCACTGTGATACTTCGGATCGATCTGAGCAACCTTTTGCCTGAATTGCTGGTCATTGAACTCTCCGGAATACTGATCCGGGAACACATCGAACAGCTCATTATCTTCCTCGACGGACAGATCGCCGTCAACGCTGCCGTGTTCACTGATATAATCCATCAGCCAATCCAGATGCATATTGTTCTCAATGCTGTTGCCAAGCTCCTTAAGATCGTTTGATATCATCTCGTCCTTAGCTTCGAGGTACATATCCCTGCTGCCCTTGTAGAGCACGAACGCACCTATGACCGTGCCGAGAACAAAGATCACAGCAGTCATACTGATAAGCTGCACCGACAGCCTGCTGACTTTCCTTTTTACCTTCATTCGCTTTTTACCTCTTTAGTATAGACAGCACTGCACATCGACCGCCGACTCCTTTGCACGTCTTTGATCCGGATACTTCCCGTAATTCAAACCGGTGCCTCACACAGAAGATCTGAAGCTCAGCGGCTTTGCGGTATTGCCTATAATATAAAACCATAAAAGATTCTAGATAATTATAGCTTATTATCCGCAAAAAGTAAAGAGATTTTTCAAAAAAAGCCGATACAGAGATATACTACACTTTTGCGCACGAGTGTAGCATAACGAACAGTGCGCTGCAAAACTGTTGGTCAAGTAACATTATGTGCTGTCATTGCTCATTGAATACTGTGAATTTGCGTGATATTATATAGACACAACAAGAGAAACAAACAACATAACATAAAACGGAGGAAACAAAAATGAAAAGCACAAACACAGTAAAGACAACGAGCAGATTTAAAAGAACAGTTGCTGCATAAATAACGACCGCGAGCGGTGTCGATTCGAGGACTGTGTCAGCCTGCCTTGGTCACTCCCAGACAAGCACCACGCTGAACATCTACACCCATGTTTTTCAGGAACAGCGCATGAAGGCGATGGGCGCCGTTGCGGAGATGATAGGCTTCAAGCGAAAGGCAGTGTAGGCTTAAAACAAAACCGCCCGGGAGTTTATGCTCTCGGGCGGTGTTTGTTTTATAAGCTACAAATCCGGGCTGTATCCTGCGCCGATGCCGACGGCAGGGGACTGCTGTTTTTTTACTCTGTTCCTGTGAGCTCCTCGCCGTTGACATACAGCTTGTAGCCGTTTGAGATGACGTTCGATGCGTCGCCGTCAAAGCTTGTAACATAGCTGTCGGCGGTGAGCGTCCACTTGCTCGTGCCGTCCAGCTTGACGCTGACCTTGCCAACCTCTGTCGAAACGGTGTCGCCGCTTGCGTTGGTGATCTTTCCGCTGACATAGCCGCTGAATTCCGAGCCTTGCGTGAGGTTGAGCGTAAGTGTGGAGTTGTCGCCAACAAGCACGCCGCCTTCGAGCTTCTGATTCTGAGCGTTGAGTGTTGCGGTGTTGTTTCCGCCGTTCCAGCCGTCGTCACAGACAGAGATGAGCACCTTGCTGCTGTCATCATTTGTGATATTCACGCCATTTAGATTTATGACCGCATTAGTGTTGGTAACGTGGAAAACGTGACCGTTCTTGCTGGTCAGAGAGCCGCCCTTCATCGTGAATGATGACGTACCGCTTGCAGCATCGCCCGACATCGACTGGTATATCATTATCGTGTCAAGGAACTTTGCGTTGCCGTTTTGCTTGGTGTTGTTGGCAGTCAGGTTGCAGTTATTGAGAGTGATGCTGTTAAGACCCTCGATGCACACACCCTCGGAGAGATTTGAAACGAGCGTTGCATTTTCGCAGGTGATGTTGGCAGTCGAGTAGATCGCTGGCGAGCCAAGACCGTTTGACGTATACGTTCCGCCGCTGACCGTGACCGTTCCGCCGCCTCTGTCCGTCCTTATCGCCGCAGATGATCTGCCGCTTGTGGTAACTGTGAGGTTCTCGGCTTTGGTGATGCCGCCGCCTGTGGTCATTATTCCGCCCGAGCCGTTGCCCGTAGTGGTTATGGTGGTGTTTTTGATGATAAGCGTAGTTCCGTCACCGTCTGAGCCGTTCTTTCCTCCGTTTCCGCCGTAGCAGAACACACCGTTCGCACCCGATGCATCGGATGTTATCGTACCGCCCGAGATGGTCGTAGTCGAGCCGCCCTTGACAAGCACAGCCGCATTCTGTCCGTAGAAATTGCAGTTGTCGCCGCCGTCGGAATCGCCCGTTTTGTTTACAGTCGGGTCGGTGATCGTTACCTCGTCCGAGGTGCTTATCATCAGAGCGCTCTTGTCCGCATCGGTGCTTTCGTATGACTTGTTGTCGTCACGCTGTGACTCGGTTATCTCGGTCGCAGCATCGTAGACTACCTCGCTCTGGCTTCCGCCGCCGGGTCCTCCTCCTGGTCCTCCCGGTCCGCCGCCCGGCTCTCCGTCGGGTTTGCCGTCAGGCTTTCCGTCGGGCTTGTCACCGTCGGGCTTATCGGGCGGGGCTTTCCTGTCGTTGTTTTTCTCGGACGAGCTGTCCTGATCCGAACTGCCCGAGCTGCTCGAACTTGTCGACGAGCTTGATGATGTATCCGCAGTGCTCGATGACTCACCGCAAGCCACCATAGAGATCGTAAGCACTATCGCTGCTATTATAGAAAGTATCTTTTTCATGATCGCATCCTCCTTTGTTTTGTGGTTTTTCTTTACTGTGACTTCATTATATCTCGCTTTGCTTAATTATACTTTAAACCTCACAAAAAATCAACGCCCAAGTTTTTATACTCTCGGGCGTGGTTTGTTATTTCAATCAGAAGCATCTGCATCGAGGACGATGTTCGGCGCAAAGTCAGGATAAAGCTGCTTGGTATCTTTCATCAGCGTTTCAAAGGCTTCCTTTCGATCAATGTCAAAGCTGATGACCACATCATAGTGCAGCGTTTTGTTCTGCGTGTCGGCATAAAAGCCGTGCATCTGCAATGCCCAGTCGTGCGACAGAACAGCTTTCTGTATCGCATTTCGCATCTGTGCCGCCTCATCATTAGATGTGTTGAACGAATACACACCGATACCCGTCAGTATGACTCCCGTTTTCTGAAAAACGCTTATCTGTATCCTGCGGGTTATCCTGTCGACCTCTTCGACGGTCATATTGTCAGGCAGCTCTATGTGCACCGAGCCGTAGTTCTTGTTCGGACCGTAGTTGAAAAGGATCACATCGTAAGCGCCTCTGACCTGCTCTTGCTCACAGATGATCTGCTTGAGCTGCTTGGTCATATCCGCATCGCTTCGCTGACCGATGATGTCATCGAGCGTGTCGAGCATCATTTCGATTCCTGCTTTCACGATAAATCCTGCGATAACAACGCCGAGATACGCTTCAAGCGAGATGTTCCATATCAGGTAAACTACCGCCGTTGCAAGCACCGACGCAGACAGTATCGCATCAAAAGATGCATCCGAGCCTGATGCGATGAGCGCTCCGGAGTTGACCTTTTTGCCCTGCTTTTTCACATATGCACCGAGTATCAGCTTGACCACTATCGCAACGGATATGATGACCAGCGAAACTGCGCTGTAATCGGCTTCTTCGGGCTTAAATATCTTCTTGACCGATTCGACCAGCGAGGTTATGCCTGCATACAGCACGATAGCCGCAACGAGCATCGAGCTTATATATTCCACCCGTCCGTAACCCAGCGGGTGCTTTTTGTTCGGCGGCTTAGCTCCGAGCTTTGCGCCGATTATCGTTATCACCGATGAAAGCGCATCTGACAGGTTGTTGACCGCATCGAGCACCACGGCGATAGAGTGCGACATCAGCCCGACAAACGCCTTGAACGCCGCAAGCAGCACATTTGCGATTATGCCTATGATGCTTGTGCGCACTATCGTTTTTTCTCTGTCAGCCGTCAGAACGGATATATCATTTTTTTGTTCACTCATCACGACGCCTCCCATTGTTTGATTTATGTTAGTATTATACTCCACCGCACAAGTATTGTCAATCACATTCAACACTGCACAGCGGATACCTGCTTTTGTTTCCATGCTCTGTTCAGCATTGTGTACACCACAGCGCAGACGATTATCATAAGCACATATGCCGCGCCGTATGCAGCGGTGAGCAGCACAGGCGTTCCGAAAAATGCCATTATCAGCACATTCGGCAGCCACGCTATAACTGACAGTTTCAACGCAAAAAGCACCGCACCCGAAATCGTCACATCATCGGGCAGGCAGAACTTATACCACAGCGGCAGCAGACACCCTGCGGCAAACATAAACACTGCAAATACGATATAGAACGCCGTCTCCCGCTGTGCTGAAACTTTCAGTATAGCACACAGCCTCCACGAATCTTCGCAGCTGCCTGCGAGAATGTCTGTCAGAATGTTCAGCGCCGCAAAAAGCACGCCGTGCACACCGCACAGCAGTATAAACTTACCGCCTTTGATATGACTTGCAGGCTCGGGCTTCTGCCCGGCATACTTTTTCATCAGCAACCCGAGAATAAGTCCCTGAAGTGCATACGAAAGCACATCGACTATCACTATCCACACAGAAAGCGCATCGCTGATTATCTCTCCGTCGCCTCCAGCCATACCGAGAACATTCGGCAGATAGCTGCTGACAAGTATCAGCATTATATATCCAAACCCTCGCAGAACAGTGTTCTTCACAGGCAGCCTGCACCCGAGTATCATATATCCTATGCCGAACACCAGTCTTGATGCAAAGCTATATATCAAAAATGCAGGTGTCACAAAGTCGGGCGCTCCCTTTTTACCCTCAATGACCGCCTCGACGAATGCTCTCAGCGGTGCAGAGGCTGCTGCGGAAAGCACCACAAACACTATCAGCTTAGCTATCACCCATCGGTCGAACCGCCTTGTTGTCTCTTTTTCTGCTCCTTTGTTCATAGTTATCCTCCGTCTTTCATCTGTTCTTTAATATTTTCAAGTTTTTCCAGAAGCCTTTGCTGAACGCTTGCAAATGTCTTTATATCTTCCTGAGCAATGCCGCCGAACAGCTCGGTCACGAATTGTATGTTTCTCTCAAGATTGACCTTGCCCCAGTCTTTTCCCTTTTGCGTTATCACTATCGAGATGTTGCGCTTGTCGCCGTCAGCCCGCTGTATGCTTACAAGCTTTTTTTCGGAAAGCTTGTCTACAAGCTGCTTGGCGCTCTGTCTTGTTATCCCGCACTTTTCGGCAAGCTGGTTGAGATTGGGCGGTGTTTCACATCTGCCGAGTATCATCAGCGGCAGCCACTGCCTCGATGTGATGTCGTCCATACCCATATCCATTACGCTTTGCAGCGTGTTTGCAAGCCGTGATATCTCAACGAGCGAGGTAAACACGGGTGAGTCGTATATGTCCATTTCTGTCACCTCCCTAAATATTATGCAGTATACTGCATAATTAAATATAGCATATTTTTCTCCACCTGTCAATAGGGTCTGGTATTTTTCCGGCAATCACAAACGCCCGGGAGATTTGAACTCCCGGGCGCAGTCTGTATATTCACAAAAAAGCTTTACGGCAATAACTCCTTGCACTTTGCGGCAAGCGACTGGAATCTCTCGTCCTCGGTTATCGTGGTCAGGACCTCGCACACCGTCCATAGCTCCGTCTTCCCATTTCAGCTCGCCCTCGCCTGCCTCTTCCCGGGGCAGCGAGAAATCATCAGGCAGCTCGCCGTTTACCAGATTCTCTTTTATAACTTCAAATAACGACTTCTTTTCGCTCATTTTGCAGTCTCCTCCCGGTTTCAACAAGGGGTATCGCTCACGTTACTGTATGCGTATGTTCGTAAGCGCACATTGGTCGCCTGTCAGCGCCGCATAAACTATGTTCACATCATCGTTGATCGTTGTCGTGCTTCGGATGACAACACCGCCAAGCTCACCTGTTACGATGATCGTGTCGCCGTTTTTCTCAAACGTCACCGTACATTCAAGACCCTGCTTGTTGCGCTCTTTCCAGTTGTCCCAGCCTTTGAACTCGGGTGTGAGCGAATACATCATCTTGTTATCTGCTTTATCGTCAGTTTCCCAGCTCTCACCATCAAGTCTTATCAGCGCAAACTCACGGTAATTCACGCCCTCTATCTTCCTGTCGTCCGAATAGAACAGGTCGATGAACGGACAATGCCAGATAAGCCTTGCAGTCGGCAGGCTCATCGTGTGGAAGGTTATCTTCATGCCGTCATGCACGGGTATTCCCATCGTTGCGGCTTTGCGCCAGCCGTCTATCTGCACGTTCGGTATGTCGCCCTGCGGCACATTGATATAGCTTATCTTTTCTGCGATACGGGTGATGTACTGCTCGGAGATACTATCCTTTGAACGCTGGATCTTTATCGAAGATATCTCCGTGTTGCTGCCTGTCAGCGCAATATACGCAAACCTCGTGCTGTCGGGCATGGCTATCGTCAGCTCGATCTTTTTGAAGCTCGTTACCAGCCTTATCAGGACATGGTCTTCAAACCTGACAGCGTCGATCGTATAGCGGATGCCTTTTTCAAGCTCCTGCCTGTACTCCTGCTTGTTAAGAGTATCAAGGTCGGTGACCGTGCTCTTTATCTTTCTCACGCCGGGGCATTCGCACTTTCCGTCGATGCGGATAGTACCGTATTCATAGTAGTTGGTTATCTTTTTCAGATAGTCTGTGTCGTGCGCCTTTCCGTCAAGCGAGTCGAACAGTATCAGCGTCGGAAGGCTGTCCTCGTTCAGCTTGCCCTTGTCGATGACCTTACCCGTAAAGACTATCTCAGAGAACGAATCCGTGATGAGCACGCCGTTTGAAACGACCGAACGCATCTCGGCACAGACAAGCGTACTGCTGTCGCTGACTGTTGTGCTTTCCTCTTTTTCTATCATTTCATACTCGGTGTCAAGGTCGATAAGGTGCAGCATTGCACTTGCATATTCAGGGTCAAACTGCGTTCCACTGCCCTTGACTATCTCCTCACGCACAATGTGCTGAGGCATCGGGTCACGGTAGCTTCGTTTCGAGGTCATTGCGTCATACGCATCGGCAACTGAGATTATCCTTGCGATCTCGGGGATATCTTCTCCCTTGAGTCCGTCGGGATAGCCCCTGCCGTCATATCTTTCATGGTGATGATGCGCACCTATGCTAAGCGACGGTGAATCCCAGATGCTTGAAAGTATCTGCTGTCCGATGACAGGGTGCGTCTTGATTATCGCAAACTCTTCATCGGTCAGCTTGCCCTCTTTGTTGAGCACTTTATCCGGTATTCCTATCTTTCCGACATCGTGCAGAAGTGCCGAGAAGAATATATCCTGACATTCCTCTGCGTTCTTGCCCGATAGTTTTGCTATCTTTTCGGAATATATCGCAACTCTCGACGAGTGACCGTGGGTATATTTATCTTTTGCATCTATTGCGCTGGCAAGTGCCGAAGCGGTCTGCTCATACATCAGCTGCATCTTTTTCTGCCCGTCCTTGAGCAGTTGTATCTCCTGCTTGTTTGCCTTGTCTACTGCATTGTTCATATCTACCAGTGAGAAGATATACAACAGCACCACAAGTCCTACCAGCGTGATGTTGATAAGCGAAACACCGTAAGTGAACAGCTGTATCACCGATGCGATGATAGGGACCAATGAAAAGAGCAGAAGGCTGGTCTTCAGCAGAAAGCTGAGCTTTTTGATGAACTGGATTATCCCGATAACGTTGAGCACCATGAGCACGATCGGGATAATGTAGCTTATAAAGTACAATGATGAACGCTGATAGTGGTTGGATTCATCAAATGTATAATATATACCCGTAAACTGCGAGATGATTATCATGATCTCGCCGATCAGTATGATAAGCTGAGAAGCACGCAGGACTTTGGGTATGACCTCCGCTTGCCCCTCGTTCTTGTATAGGTCTATAAGGTAAAGCTCATAGGCATAGATCACCAGAAGCGTGAGCGAAAACACCATAAAATTGCTCGTCCGTGTCATGCCCATTCCCAGTGTGGAGGTGTCTCCTTTATATATATACGCAAACCGATCGAACAGCAATAGCAGAGCTGCACTTACCTCCATCAGGATAAGGGCATGCTTTCGCTTGCGTGAGAGTGCCTTTGAAATAATCACAAACACTGGCAGTATTGCACATATGCCTATCAGCATGAGCATAATATTGAGCTGGTGCTGTCGTATGAACTCCAAAGATCATCACTTCCTTTATCTGCAAAACCGGGCAGAAATCATTATTTATCATATTATACTATATTTACGAAGAATAATCAAGCATATCCGCAAAAATATCGCTGGCGGAATTACGATCCGCAGCACCCGGCTTGCCGAGCACAAAAGCCGAACCTCACGGGAGATAAGCCAGAGCGCCATTCTGTAAAGCCCGGTATCACGAAACATATCAGATCTGTTAGTCAGACAAAATAACCGCAACTATTCTTACGATGCGTTCACGCTTTCCCGCCTTCAAGATCACTTCTCTGGGTTAGCCTCACCTAATCCATATTCTGAATGAGACGGCGTGAAACCGCACATCTGCGCTGTTCCCCGCCGTTTGAGCTTAGCTGTTCCTATTATTTGTGCTTATCACAGCAGCTGTGCGTCACTAAGACGGCAATACTGATTTGCACCCTCGTTGTAGGTGCCGAATACACCGACAACGGTTATCTCCGAATCGATCTCTGGATAGTCCGCAGGATATTTGCGTGAGGTGTCGGACAGCACGAACTCTATCGGCTGCGAACAGCAGGCAGCCGCATCGGTAAGCATACACGCAAAATACGTGTTGCCGTTGTCGTTGCTGACAGCAAATACGCCCTTTGCCTTTACTATCTTACCCTTGTATTTATCCGGCTCGGATAGCATATTTGAAGCCTCGGCGTAAGCCATAGTGCTGCTCATCTGTGAGAGGTCGGTATCTACCTCTTTATATGCTTTGGAGTTTACATCGACATTTGAGCTTTCTGACGCTTTTGTCGTTGTTGACACAGCATCCGAAGCAGACGAGCTTTCAGCCGACGAGTCATTCTGCGAGCTTGAAAAAACATCATTGACGTTTTTTGCGCTCTTGTTTGTTCCGCTGTCATCAGAACCGCAGCCGGCAAGCGCAAGTACTGCGCACGCCAATAAAACACAGACTGTTCTTTTCATGGTTTTACCCTCCCCGAGAACTTTCCTATGACCGTAAATATAGCGAATGCGGCGATATCCACCGCAACTATCGTAGAGCCGACGGGCGTTCCGTAAACTATCGAGATACATATCCCCAGCAGTGTGCAGATCACCGACAGCACAGCCGAGCATACCGTCACCGACTTGAAGCTTTTGAAAACTCTCATTGCCGACAGCGCAGGGAAAATGACCAGTGCAGATATAAGCAGCGAGCCGACAAGGTTCATCGCAAGCACGATTATCACGGCGATAACGACTGCGAGTATGAGATTATACAGCGAGGCTTTTACGCCCGTTGCTCTTGCAAAGTCCTCGTCGAAAGTGACTGAGAACACCTTGTTGTAAAACAGAACGAACACCGCAAGCACGACTGCCGAAAGCGCTATGCACAGCCACACCTCGGTCGTTGAAAGAGTGAGTATAGAGGTCGAACCGAACAGCGTTGTGCAGACGTCGCCCGAAAGATTGCTCGAGCTTGAAAAAACATTCATCAGAAGATATCCTATCGCAAGTGCGCTGACCGAGATCATAGCAACAGCGGCGTCGCCCTTTATCTTAGCGTTCTTTCCTGTTCGCAGAAGCAGAACCGCACTTATCACAGTTATACACAGTATCAGCGGCATAGAGTTTGTAAGCTTCACAACGGCGGCTATTGTCATCGCTCCGAAAGCAACGTGCGAAAGTCCGTCGCCGATGAATGAAAAGCGCTTCAGCACCAGCGTCACTCCGAGAAGCGATGAACAAAGCGCTATCAGCACTCCGACTATCAGCGCATAGCGGACAAACGGGAACTCGGTTATGTAGGTATACAACTTATCGAACGCTTCAGCCATTGTCCGCACCTCCCTGCTGCGCAAATCCCGCTTTGCCGATTTTTGCGAGGTACTCATCACGGCTGCCGAAGAACACGCTCTTTCCTATGTGCAGTATCTTGTCTGCATACTGCAAAGCAGCCTGTATATCGTGGGAGATCATTATGACGGTTATCCCGTCGTCCCTGTTGAGCTTTTGCACAAGCTCATACATATTTGCGGTGGCGTTCGGGTCAAGCCCGGAAACAGGCTCGTCCAGCAGCAGCGCCTTTTGCGTCGCACAAAGCGCCCTTGCAAGCAGCACCCTTTGCTGCTGACCGCCCGAAAGCTCACGGTAACAACGGTTTTTAAGTTCTGTCAGCCCCATTTTTTCAATGTTATCCATAGCAAGCTTCTTGTGCGCCTTTGAATAGAACGGGCGCAGACCGAGGCTGCTTGCACAGCCCGAAAGCACTATCTCCTTAACAGATGCGGGGAAATCCCTCTGAACATCTGTCTGCTGGGGAAGATAGCCTATCTCTCCTTTTTTCAGTCCGTCGCCGAAAACTATCTCGCCCGAAAGCGCAGGCACAAGACCGAGTATCGTTTTCATAAGCGTACTTTTTCCCGAGCCGTTTTCGCCGAGTATGCACAGATAGTCGCCTTGTTCGGCGGAGAAATCAAGCCCGTGCAGTATCTCTCTGCCCTCATAGCCGATACAAAGTTCCTTGCAGGTCAACAGAGCCATTTTCAAACCGCCTCTCTTACTTTAATCCGTCTTTTAAAACGCTTAGGTTCTTTTCCATTTCACCAAGATATGTTACTCCATCGTCAACTTCTTTTTTAGTGACCGACTGAAGCGAATCAAGCGTGAGTATCTCCTGATCCTTGTTCTTAGTGTTCTCCTTGACTGTTTTTGCAATATTACCCTTTGAACCTTCTATCTGGAATATGCTTTTCAGTCCGAGCTCATCGACCTTCTTTGCAAGAAATACGACCGTTTCAAAGCTTGCCTCGCTCTCTGCCGAGCAGCCCGCAAAAGCAGCGAAGTAATCAAGTCCGTAGTCGTCAACGAGATATCTGAACGGGAATCTGTCCGCAAAAATGAGCGTCCCGGTCTTTGATGCATCAACTGCTTCCTTGTACTGTTTGTCGAGCTTTTCAAGGGAGCTGACATACGACTTTGTGTTAGCCTTGTAGGTGTCCTTATTAGCTTCATCCTTATCGCATATCTTATCGCAGATGTGCTCACAAAGCGTCGCCGCATTTTTCAGTGACAGCCAGATATGCTCGTCTGTCTCCTTTTCTTCCTCGTGCTCGTGGTCGTGGTCCTCGTGGCTCTCGTCGTGATGCTCGTCCTCATCATGGTCATGCTCGTGCTGCATTCCCTCCTTGTGCTCTTCCTCTTTCAGCTTGTCACCGAGCACATCGAACAGGTCTATCACAGTCCTGTCCTTGTTTGAGCCTTGCTTCAGGGCGTCGTCCACCCACTTGTCCGACTCGCCGCCGACGTAAATAAAAATATCGCACTTTGATATCTTCACTATATCGTCCGTTGACGGCTGGTAGCTGTGCAGGTCAACGCCGCTGTCTATCAGCATTGTCAGCTCGACATCCTTTTCCCTGTCGCCGAGAATGTTCCTCACCCAGTCGTACTCGGGAAAGATCGTCGTTACTATCTTCAGTTTTCTGCTGTCCTTATCGCTGTCCGACGAGCTTGCACCACAGCCGGTGAAAATACCCGCAAACACGAGCAGGCAGGTCATTATCGCAATTATTCTTTTCATTATGTAAAACCTCCGTAAAATCGAAAAATGGGCATAAAAAGACAAGGGCAGACTGCGAGTGGGCAGACTGATCCCTTGTCAGCTTTTTAATCGGATAGTTTTACTTTTAATGAAACGGGCGAGGACGCAGCACACAGAACAGGAGAACACAAAAGCGTCCTGACAAACACGAAGCACACGGCTGCAAGCACAGCCGATGCGGTCACAGCACCCGAGATGTTTTTAAGGCTGTTTTCGCAGGCAGCAAGCCGTGCGCACACCTGGCAGTCCTCACCGATACATTCGTGGTTTGTTTCGTGAGCAATAAACAAAACGGAAAGCAGCATAGCAAAAAACAGCACACAGGCAAATACGATCGCTGCACGCTTGGTCTTTTTCATAACTGCTCACTCCTCGCTTTTATTTCTTACAATCCCCGCATACACCGTACAGAACAGTCTCGGTGCGGTCTATCTCAAAACCAGAATTCTTTTTAACATCATCTATCAGCGTATTTGTCGCAGGCAAAGGCATATGATATGTCCTGCCGCACTTTGAACAGGAAAGATGTATATGCTCCCTGCACTCATCGGCAGCTTTGAACCTGTAAAACACCTTTCTGCTGCCTCCCTTGGTGACACGCTGCACCTTGTCCTCGCTCTCCAGCGCCGAAAGGTTGCGGTATATGGCGCTGAGGCTTATATTTTCACTTTTCAGCTCATCGGCTATGCGGTCGGCAGAAAACAACTCGTCTGCGTGGCTTTGCAGAAAACCCAGCAGCACTTTTCTCTGTTTCGTGGAATATACAGGCAAGGTCTCACCTCCCGAATTTGCGAATTTGTCGCAAATTAGTATATCATATTTAGTTTTATTTGTCAAGCCGTTCAAGGCACAGCACTTTGAGCTGCGCTTTTTCCTTTTCGGCGGTCGGAACTATCGCCGTATAGCCGTTTTCAGCCTTTTGCATATCGTACTGCTTATCAAGCGTGAGCCAGACAGCGGCGTAGGTTTTCTTGGTTTTCCAGGTCACGGTGGTGTACATCTGATCTGTTTGGAAGGTCACGTCGCTTTCCGAAAAGCCCGGCGGTGAAACGGTTTTGTCCTTATGCGCCGAAAGCTCATCGTTGAAGCTGATGCTTTTAAGCTTTTTGTAGTCAAAGTACGTCTGTCTCATCGTGTACTCCGCAAGCTCAAAGATCACGACCTGCGGGTCAAACAGGTGATAATACTGCGGGAAACTGAGGACGTTCTGATAATTGTGCACCTCAACGCACTCACCGAACGCATTTTCATAATACTTGCGTCCGTAGGAATTGATGTAGCTCCCTTGGAATATCAGTGCTCTGGGCGAGCCTTCGGCTTTGCGGCGGTCGTTTACCGTATATACAAAATGCCTGTATCTGCTGTCCAGAGGCAGGCCCTTGAAGCTTTCTGTTATATCCCTCGCCTCTGTTTTTGCTGTGTAAACGGGCACAGACTCATTTATCGGGAATTTCGATACCGGCAGAGTGGTCTGCGTATTCTCACCGATGTCAAACTCCGAAAGCTCGTTGACGTGTATCCTCGGGTCTTGCTTGTTCAGTTCCTTCAGCGAGTTCTGCGTGCCGTAGAAAGCGCCCGTATCGTTCCAATGGTTCGCATCGTATTTCTTGTTGAAGACCTGCGTTCCCGAATCCTGAAGCTTTTTCAGCGTTTCGGTATTATCGACGTATTTTATCCCACGCTTGTCAAGCTCTTTAATGAACATATCCACGCACTCTCTGGTGTAATTGACCTTGTCTGGGAGCTTATCCCTCAGCACCGCAGGCTTGGCGGGATCGAACACGAGCAGGAACGGAACACTCCTTGCTTCACAGTAATCCTGCATCTGCTTTATCATATCTGCGAGCTTTATGTGAAAATCGCTGAAATCATTTTTTGTATAAATACCAGCACCGAACACATATCCGTCCTTTCCGTAGGAATATGACGGGTGCACCATTTTATTGAATGCAAAGTCGTTGATAAGGGTATATCCGAGTATCATCTCATCTCTGAGCCCGATACGGTCATTCACATACTCCTCGGTACGCACCGTCCATCTTTTGGATCTGTCTGCTGTTTCGCTGAACATTAATCCGAACCAGTCGGAAAGCTCCTTTAAATCGGTAAATCTGAATACTATCCAGCAGAAATAAACGATGACCGTTGTAACGAGCCACTTGACAACGGACGGTATCGCCTTATACAAGCCCGAGTTTTCCGCAAGCTTTTCCAGTATCCTGAACAAGCCGTTGATAAGCCCCCATAATACGAATGTCCAGCTTGCACCGTGCCAAAGTCCCGTAAGCAGGAAAACGGCTGCGAGGTTGATGACAGTTCTCGCCTTTCCTTTCCGGCTGCCGCCAAGCGGGATATATATGTACTCTTTGAACCACGTTCCGAGCGAGATATGCCACCGCCTCCAGAAATCGGTGATAGACGTTGACAGATACGGAAAGTTGAAATTCTCCTTCATTTCATAGCCCAGCAGCTTTCCAAGACCGACAGCGATATCCGAATAGCCCGAGAAATCGAAATACAGCTGGAACATAAACAGCAGGTTCACGCCCCACGCAGTAGGAACGTCGATAGCCGCAGCGGCAGTCTTAGCGATACAGGCGCCGAACGTATCGGCGATAATGAGCTTTTTGGCAAAGCCCGTCATTATCCTTTCAACGCCCTCAAACGCCTTATCAAGCGTCAGCTTCTTTGCACCGCACTGAGGGCTAAAATCTTTCCACAGGACGATAGGTCCCGAGATGACCTTCGGGAAAAAGCAAAGATACAGCGCACAGTCGATAAGGCTTTTGCAGTCTGCATCTCCCCTGCGGATATCGGCAAGGTAGGATATCGCACTGAACGTAATGAACGAAATGCCTATCGGCGCAACAACAGATGCCTTGCTGCCGCTGTGACCGAAAGAGAACATATCTTTAAAAAAATCCCAGTACTTAAAGTAAACAAGTACAAAAGTTACCGCCGTTATGCATACAGCGAAGATGCAGGCGCTTATCCTATCGGTGCTTTTACGCCTTTTTGTCTTTTGTCCCGTCCTGCGTTCAGCACAGATGAAAAACGGCGGTACCGCTAAAGATGTCATCACCAAGCAGGTCGCTGTGGGCGTTCCAGCACAATGTCAGCCGACGAATATGTGAAAATGATAAACGATATCGGCGCTTTATGCGCAGTGGCCACGTGGGGAAAGCCCACGGACACTAACAGGCAAACAGAGGCTCTCGCATTGACCGTGACGAGGCTCCTTATTTATCCGTCCGCAGGGAAATGTAAACATTTTATGAAGCGGCTTGACAATTCGTACTGTATGTGTTACTCTGTAATACTCGGCTGATGACCGAGGTTTTCAGAATGCTCAAAACGGAGGGATAGTTATGACATATAATCAGCTTTTGTTTTCCGAGCTGAGGCTCGTTTGTATTTCAGACAACACAGCCGAATTGTCCGATGCAGCGCTCGTTAAGGCTATGACAGTCAATGCGGAGCTTGTTGCTCTGGGTTACACACTGTCCCCGAAGGATATAATAAGACTTTCAAAGTCGCTTGGCGTTGACAGCTTTGTTCAGCGTGTAAAAAGCTATATCGGAGAGGTAAAGGCAAAGCCGATGTACCCGAACTTCCCCTCGCAGGTAATGGCAATGGACGAGGCTGTTTTCAGATTTCATCAGCTGCTTCATTATCTTTCGACCTACGGCATTGAGGATATTACAGGTGAAAAGGTCTCAAGAGGCTGGCTGCCCGAAATGCAGGACACCGAAAAGACCGCCTCGGACAACGCTCTTCTCAGCGCAAAGGTCATCTCGCTTGTGGACGTAAAGGACGAATATATACTCCCCTACCGCAGGATACTTTCGGTCACCGAGCGTATGGACGACAAGCAGAGGCTTATTGTCCGTGAGTGCGTCAAGCACCTGTCTGCCCGGCAGCTCAGCAGCGTGAATATAACCTTCAAGCAAAACCTGCTCGATGTTTTCGATACGCTCTTTACCTCCGAGCTTGCGGCGGACGAAAAGCTCTGCGCCCTGCATGCACTCTGCCAGCACACAGGCGATGTGTTCAAATGTACCGACTATGTGCTCACCCGTGCGGGATTTCATTTCAGGACTTCGCAGAAGCGTATTATCGTTAAGCTGCTGGAAAGCTATACCATAGAGGACTTTACCTCGAACCTTATCCTTTCAAATAAAAAAGCAGAACGTACCGAGCTTATGCTCAGATATGTCGATTTCAACGAATACAGCCGCAGAAAAGAGTTTGCAAAAGCTGTCGCATCGCTGCGAAACGGCGAGCTTCATTCGTGGGAGTCAAGGGCTAAGTATCTTGTGGAAAACAAAAACCAGCAGGCTCTCGATTACTATGCCCAGCGCCCGGGCATGATGCTTCGCAGCCTTACATATCTTATTAGGCACGACTACAAAGCAGAGGATATTCTTGCAAGGCTCGCACCTCACTCCGCTTCGCTCAAAACACAGACGCTTATCAGTCTGATGTCCTTCTTTTTAAGGCCCGAGGGCGATTGGGAAGATGAGAAATACTATGAAGCTCAGTGCGTGCTCGACGTGCTGACACCTTTGATGTCCGACAGGCTCAGAGCAAACGAGACTGTTCTCAGAGGCAAAAAGGTCTATATCGATATGCCCGGATACGACCTCGAACAGTCGTGTGTAAAAACAAACGACAAGTCGGCAGAGGGCGGATATATCCGTTCCGGTCTTGCCTACAAGATACCCGAAGAGGTCAGAAGACTGCGCTTCTTTGTTTACTGGAATGACGAGCAGAGAGTCGATGTCGATCTTCACGCCAGAGCTCACGGTCTGAACGGTGAGCAGATCTTCGTCGGCTGGAACGGGGATTTTAAGTCGGGAGCGCTCGTTTTCAGCGGCGATATCACTCACAGCGACGCTGCCGAGTACATAGATATCGACCTTGAAGCGGCAAAGGATACCGTCGATACGGTAACGGCAAATATCCACCTATACTCGGGATATAGCACCTTCAAGGAGATAGACACCTGCTTTGTCGGCGCTATGGCTGTCAGCAAAACCGGCGAGGATATCAAGCTGTACGACCCGAAAAACTGCTTCTTTACTCACAACCTTACCGGAAAGTACCGCAAGATCAATTACGGCTATGTAGATGTCCAGAACAGAGTCATCGTATTCGACGGTGCAGTAAACTCCGACAAGGGATATTACGGCGAAGCGGTAAGAAACAATGCGTTCTCTCTCAACAAATACCTTGATATCCTTTTTGAGTCCCAGGGTGCGCAGGCTTGCTCATCTGCCGACGAAGCCGACATCGTTCTTGTAATGGGCAAGCCGAGCAAGGAAAATGAGGTCAGCCTGATAGACAACAACTTCTTTATGGAGCAGCTTGACAAATCGTAATAAGGATAGTATAATCAAAAATGTAGTAAGCGTTTGCTGCACATTATGGCAGCATACTTTTAGGTCGTTGACCAACATTAGTCATGTTGAGTGCAGTTAAGTCAGCTGTCAGATAGCTTACTACCCTGCAAGCGTTGTTCAAGGCAGCGGTGAAAGCCGTTTGTGACTTCCTTTTGCTTTGGTTTAAAGTACCGCCTTGAAACAGTTTGTCACAAGATAGCTTGCTTGTATTTTTGCATAACTAAAGCCCGGGTTTTACAAAAGCTCGGGCTTTTTTCATACCCCTTTGTGCTTTTCACAGATCGGTCGTTTTGTGAAAAATCTTTCCCGCAGTTTTCACAATCGTTTAAGCTTGCTTTAAGTTAAGTCGGCTATTATTAAGTTACAACAAAAACACGAAAGGAACCTCCCACTATGAACGAATATTACAACAGCTTCAACGAAACCGCACAGCAGGGTGCTTCGGGCAGATACAGCGCCAAGCTCCCCAATCAGAATAAAAAGAACGGCGGTGCAAGGATAGCCGCACTTGCTCTTTGCTTTTCGCTTCTCGGCGGAGCGATAGGAACAGGCGGGACATACCTTGCGATGAACAGCTCCGAAAGCAGCACATCGCCCGTAGTATCCGATATCACATCAAACAGCGATAATAAAGCGGCTGTGATAAACACAGCGCAGATACAGACAGCCGAACAGACCGACTCCCTTATCGGGACCACGATGACAGCCTCGGAGGTGTACAAGGCAAATGTCGATTCGACTGTCGGGATAACGACCTCGATAAGCACCAACAGATTCGGCTACCGGACGACCGCCGCTGCATCCGGCTCGGGCTTTATCATATCAAAGGACGGATACATCGTCACAAATCATCACGTTATCGAAGACTCAAACAGCATCACAGTCACCCTCTACGACGGAAGAACATTTGAAGCAGACCTTATCGGAAGCGATGAAAGTAACGATGTTGCGGTGCTTAAGATCGATGCGGACGACCTGAAGCCTGTTACGCTCGGCTCGTCCGAGGCACTCAGCGTCGGAGATGACGTTGCCGCTATCGGAAATCCCCTCGGCGAGCTGACATTCTCGCTGACAAAGGGCGTAGTGAGTGCACTTGACAGGACCGTAACGACAGAAGACTCGGTAATGACGCTGATACAGACGGACGCAGCTATAAACTCGGGCAACTCGGGCGGTGCGCTGTTCAATATGAACGGCGAGGTCGTCGGGATCACCAACGCCAAGTATTCAAGCTCGGGATTTTCTGCTTCTGTTGACAACATCGGGTTTGCTATCCCGATAGACAATGTGAAGTCACTGATAGAAAGCATCATCAGCACAGGCCACGCAGTCAATCCGTATATCGGCGTGGGCACAGCGGACGTAGACAGCGACGACAAGCAGGACGCTGTCAGCGAGGGCGCTGTTATAAAGAAAGTGTACGACGATTCGCCGGCACAGCAGGCAGGTATCGAGGAAGGCGACATCGTGACCGAGATAAACGGCAGTAAGATAAGATCAAGCGGCGAGCTGACATCGGCAGTAAAGACCTCGGCAAAGGGCGATACGCTTGTTTTGAAAGTGTACCGTGACGGCAGCTTCAAGGAGATAACCGTAACTGTCGGCGAGAGCAGCACCGAAACGGAAAACAGCAAGACCGATGACAGTAAAAACAACAGTAACAACGACAGCGATCAGTTCGACAGGTCCGACCCGTTCGGAGGAATGCAGCCCGGCTTTCCTGCTTCCGAACGCTGACAGAGTCGCTGTCCGAAACACCCCACCGGACAATCAAAACCACCCGTAAAACGGGTGGTTTGCACTGGCCCTAAAAGGGCCTGATACTGGCGGGCGACTGAAGTCCCACTGAACGGTCCGCCAACCGCATTGATTTCTCAGGCAGCCGCTAAAGCGGCTGTTTTTATACCTATTTTACTTTGGCACCCGTAAACGGGTCGATGTATTCGTTAAAACTTATCTGGTCGCACGCTATATCATCTTGCAATTGGTTTCTTATGTATTCCTCAATGATTTTCTTGTTCCTGCCCACTGTATCAACATAATACCCCTTGCACCCAAAATGCCTGTTTCCGTACTTGTATTTCAAGTTGGAGTATCTTTCAAATATTATCATCGTGCTTTTGCCTTTCAGATACCCCATAAATTGTGCAATGCTGTATTTGGGCGGAATGGACACAAGCATATGCACATGGTCTTTGCAAAACTCTGCTTCGTGTATTTCCACTCCCTTTTGCTCGCACAACTTTCGGATTATTACCCCTATATCTTTGTAGATCTTTCCATATATAATTCGTCTGCGGTATTTTGGTGCAAAAACGATGTGATACTTGCAATTCCACTTGGAATGTGATAAACTATTTATGTTATCTGTCATAGATGACTACCTCCTGTAATTATAGTTTTGGTTGGCGAACCTAAAACTATTATATCACGGGAGGTCTTTATTTTCTATCCATAGCTATAAGCCTTTTGAACCACCCGTAAAACGGGTGGTTTTCGTTGCATAAAAGAACTCGCAAACGACGTGTTTGCGGGCTTTTCATTTATGCGGCAAACGGGACTTGAACAGCGTCCGAGGGCTTTCCAAAGTCCTTCAAATAGCGCAAAAACGGCAAATTTGCGAAGTTTCCCGATTGCCTGCCTATTGTGATCTCTGCTGACATTTACCCGATTTGAAAACCGATAAGCGTCAAATAAACGTCAAGGTTTCGGGTAAGGCAGCAGACATAACATAGCCGAACATCAGCCGTCTGAACTGCTCTCCCCTTTGATGTGTCAGTATAACTCTTTGTGCGGAGATTATCAAGCAGTTATTTCAACGGCGTTGACAAATTGACATCACAGCGGCGATGTGATATGATATACACAGCACCGAGAGGTGCAAAACAAACGGCAAAGATAAAAACGCAACGAGTATCATTCCGATATTCCAGAGCCGGTAGGTAGCCCGGCCGTCTTATCGCTCGATAAGGTAAGTAACCCTCCCCTCCGGGTCGTCCGTTCTTTGTCCTAAGGTAAGTAACCCTCCCCTCCGGGTCGTCCGTTCTTTGTCCACAGCATTTTCAGGAGGGAATGATATGGACAAGACAAACGGTATGCTGACGGTATTTTTTGAGGAGCCTTTCTGGGTGGGAGTCTTTGAGATAACCGAGAACGGAAAGCTCTCGGCTGCAAAGATGACATTCGGCGCAGAGCCAAAGGACGGCGAGGTCTTTGAATTTATCCTCAAGCATTACTACGAGTTGAAGTTCAGTCCGGCTGTTGAGACAAAAACAAAGCGGACTGCGGACAATCCTAAGCGCAGACAGAGGCAGGCTCACAAGCAGCTTTCAGTTCACGGCACAGGGACAAAGTCGCAGCAAGCGCTGAAGCTCATGCAGGAGGCAATGAAGACCGAACGCAGGCAGATCACTAAAGAGCAGCGTGAAGCGGAAAAGCAGCGGCAGTTTGAGTTCAGACAGCAAAAACGCAGGGAGAAGCACAAGGGCCACTGACCTTTGTTCTGCCTGACAGCAAATGACCCGACACCTTGATTGGTGCCGGGTTTTGTGTTTGAAAAGAGGCAATATATATACGCCGACCAAGTGCATAACGCTACAACTTGGTCCGTAACTTGGTCTGTATGCTCCCTCCTTTAATGTGTCAGTATAACTCTTTGTGCACAGATTGTCAAGTTAGAATCAGCACAGACATTAATTCAGATGGTTCAATTATAGATAGCAGATCAAGGTTTTGTTCTCGATAAAGCTTGATTGACTACATTAACCAAAAGTGGTATAATACCTATAAAAGAAATCCGTCCCCATTCATAGCGACTGATTGAAGCCCTTACTTTCTTTCAGTTCTCAATGAGACGAGTGCCCTGGAAACAAGCTACATATATTATCTAACACTATAATGATAGTATCAATTTTAACAGAAAGGTGGTTTGAATAATTTTGGCTAGAAAACAAAAAAAAGAGCTTACTCAATTAGCTAGAAACATACGTGCCATGCGAACATATAGTGGAGAAACGCAAGAGGAGCTTGCTAAAATACTTCATTGTAAACAGAATGCGATTTCTCAGTATGAAAACGATAGCAAAGATAACAAAAAAAGACATATACCGACTGCTGACACACTTAAGGCTTTATCCCAGCATTTTGATATTACAGTTTATCAACTCGAAAATGCAGTGCTTAATCTTGTCGCTCTCGGCGGTAAGGGAGAAGAGAAACGAGGATATACGGAAGCAGATCTGGATAAGAGCAAGGTTCACTTCGAGAGATATTGATGAGGTTGGTAAATCTTATTATGCGAGGTAACCGCCATGAAGCAAATCACAAATAAGGAATACGAAGAGTGGCAGAAATACAAAGGGCCACATCCTTCTGCCGGATACAGTCCGGTTCATCTGCGAGGCCAACGGCTATGACGCAGAAAAGATCGGTCAGTACTTCCTTGAAATCCTCCCGAAGATCTGTCCACCTGAAGAGAGATAACAAAAACGCCTCCGAGCCGATGTGGTTCAGAGGTGTTTCTCTGTTTCGGTGATATATTATTCATTTATCTGGAAGAGTGTTCATAGTTTATCCATTGACAAAAACGCTCCTATATAGTAGAATTATAGAAACTACGATATAGGAGTATCTGTGATGAATGGTGGATTTTTGGTAACGAAAATAAAACAGCTTGGGGACAGGATATTCGAGCGGGT
>CADAES010000032.1 GCA_902786975.1 uncultured Ruminococcus sp. | reverse complement strand
ACGCCGAAGCGCATCTTTATACCCCGCTGATTATCGTTCTGATGTGCTTCATAGAGATACAGGTCGCCCTTTGATATTGACGACGCATACATTGTACCGCTTGTGTTCGTGAGCGTGTCTGCGGGAATGCTCTCGTTTGATACCAACGTTTTGCAAAAGCATATCCCTCCGTTTTTTACTATCATGCTGTTACCTCCTGTACGTTTTCCCCAAAGTGCTCGCTCAACGATTCCGAATAGGGCGAGATGCTTTGTATCATTGTCCTGAGTTCGTCTATCTGTTCCTGGAGCGACGGGGTGTAAGCCTCCCAATCGTCGTTTGCTATCCCCGCAAGCCTTATCATCGGCTTGACAAGCTTATTGGTGTAGGTCTGCTCGGGGTCGATGTATATCTCGACATAGTTGTAGTCGTAGGAGTCATCGACCGTGAAGCTCACAGGCGCAGTGCTGTTGCAGAACGCCAGCGAACGCTCGACGCGCGCATCGTTCACATACTTATAGCCCATAACGACGACGGCTGCCCCGGGGATACTATTACTGCATAATATGTAGCTTCCGTTGGGAATGTGCTTAACGTTGTCGTAGGCATCGTCGGAGCTGAGAACGAGACTTGTATATCTGTCGCTGTTAGTTCCGTTCAGCGTTACCGAGCCGTCGCTGTTCACCGTCATAGTTACGCCGTAAAGCTGTTTTGTCGATGCGCGTGTTTTCAGGATATTCTTCTTGTGCATACCGATAGATGTGCTGTTGATGTATATCCTGTCGGCGCTGTCCTGAATGCTTGAAACAAGCGCATTAACGTTCTGTGCGGCGGCGGTGATGGAGTTAAGGCAGGTCGTGAAGCGCTCGTTGATAGTCGTCTGCATCTGCGACAGCGATGTGATGTCCGAGTCGATATCCTCCTGCTCGGTAATAAGCGATTCGGTGATGTCTGCAAGCGAGGAAGAAAGCTGTTCAAGTCCGTCGAGCATTCTGAGCGTGTCCGTCAGAGCAGGCACAGGCTTTGCGCTTCCGTCGATGCTCGGCTTGATGACAAGCCCGATGATGTTGCTCTTTTTTACGACCGTGTACTCCCCGTCGGTAATGCAGCAGGCAAGCACCTGCGCATCAACATTTCCTGCGATACGCATCATAGAGGATGTGAGCGTAACGCTGTTTTCAAGTATCCTCGTTTCGTAGGTGACACCGTCGCTGTACGAAAGCACAAGGCTGTACACATCAGCATTCACGTTTCCAAGACCGACGAAGCTCACCGTCCTCGCATTGTTTTCTCCGCAGTAGCCAAGCAGCTTGTCATCGGCAGCTGCAAAGTACTGACTGTCTAAAGTAATTGTCATAATGTCCTCCTTTTGTGATGCACCCTGTCGGCAAAAGGGTGCGCATTGTCAGCGTGTCGGCATTTACGCTGACGAACGTTTGTTCTTTAAAAAGAGTGTAGCACATATGTTCGACAGTGTCAATACACCAATGAGAGTTTCTGCGTTTTGAACTAAATGAGCCGAGTGTTTTGTGCAGTTTGCGGCAAACGGGAGATGTACACAAATTTGCTGAAATATTAACGGACAAAAAGGCCCTTGCGAAAACTAACTCCGCAAGGGTCCTGACAGCTTATTCTTCTATCTGCTTGCCCAAAAACAGTGCAGCTGTCTTGGCAAGAAGCGCCTGCTTCATCGTGGCACACTCGTTGTCCTTTTCGGCAACGAATGCGACCGCACCCGAGACATCTCCGTTTGAGATTATCGGCGCAACAGCAAGTGCGTGCGCACTCAGCCCCTCGACGGGGTAAACCACTCTCTCCGCCGCAGAGGTGTACTCGTACGACTTGCGCTGCTGCAAAAGCTCCTCCAGCGCAGGCGAAAGACGTCTCTGCGAATACTCCTTTTTCGATGCGCCCGATACAGCTACGACGTGGTCGTTGTCAAACACAACGGCAGGTGCGTTGCCCAGCTTTGCGATGACCTCGGCAGCCTGCACAGCGCCGTCGGAAAGCTCGTTTATCGGGGAGTACTTTTTAAATATGACCTCGCCGTCGGTGTTGGTATATATCTCCAGCGGGTCGCCCTCTCTGATGCGCATCGTTCTTCTTATCTCCTTGGGTATCACGACCCTGCCAAGGTCGTCTATGCGGCGGACTATTCCAGTTGCTTTCATATATCATATTCCTTTCAAATCATATTTGTAATTTTATGATTTGCCAAACAAAGAGAATTATACTTGTTGTTCAGAAAAAAAGGATAAAATAGTATTCAGGGTATCACATCAAGCTCGCCGTAACAACTCATGTCCCTTTTTTCAAACAGCTCATTGGGCAGATCACACCGGCTGTTTATGAAATCGAGCATATCCTCGAGTTTCTGCTTTATATCCACCTTTCCGTAGGCTATGATGTCATGTTTCTTGTTTACCGTAAGCACCAAAAATGCCTGTTTCCATATTTGTATTTCAAATTTGCGTGCCTGTCAAATATCATCAGACTACTTTTGCCTTTCAAGTATCCCATAAATTGTGCAACGCTGTATTTGGGCGGAATGGACACAAGCATATGTATATGGTCAGGGCAGGCTTCTGCTTCGATTATTTCTACACCCTTCTGCTCACATAGTTTTCTTAGTATTCTCCCTATATCGTATTCTCCCTATATCTGTTTTTATTTGCTTGTATATCACCATTCTTCTATATTTGGGTGCAAACACTATGTGATACTTGCAATTCCACTTGGAATGTGATAAACTATTTATGTTATCTGTCATAGATGACTACCTCCTTTGATTTTTAAGTTTCGGTTAGCAGACCTACTCTTATTCTATCATAGGAGGTTTTGTTTTTTGAACGGTACGGGTACTTGGTTTTTTTGATAATTCGATTTGTGACAGAGCTTCAGCTGTTCAGGTCATGAATAAACTTTTTCCATCGCCTGAGGACATCTTTCAGCGGTTCGTCAAGATAGGATATTGCTTTGAGCTTTATTTCTTCCGGTATGCCGTAGGCAGCCTCGGCGATGCTTCCTGTAATTGCAGCGAGAGTATCACTGTCACCGCCCAGAGAGACAGCATTTTCTCACTTGATCAAGCAGCATCGCATCTGCTCAATGTATTGATTATAACATATATCTTTAGTTTTGTGGTACAATTTTACGGACACTTGTGATTATATTTTATCCCATTATCTTTTATCGTGTATTCCAAAGGATTGAAAAACGCTGAATGATATGATATAATAGACTCAGTCATCTTTACAGAAAGGAGGAGCTTTATGAGAAGGATAACTGCGGCGGTGGTCGCCGCTGTTATGATGTGGCTGTGCACGGGCAGAGCATTTCCCGCAAAAGCAAAAGGCACTGCAAAATGCGTGGTCAAAGGGACTGCACTGACGATATCAGACGATATCAGCGTTGATTTTTATGTTGATACGCAAAGCACGAACGGCGTACAGAGCTTTGAGCTTCAGGGTCCTGAAGGTTCAGTCACGGTATCCGCATCCAGTCTCAAACAGATAACACAAGGCTCCAGAAGCGGTCTGTACAAGCTCTCCTACACTCTTCCTGCCGGGCAGGCAGACGAACTGATCACACTTAAGGCCGTCGGTGAAAACGGCGCATGCGAGCTGTACAGACCAGACGGAAGCACCCGCTATGACGGTGATACGGCTTCATCGAGCATAAGAGGATACATCAAAAAGGTCAAAGCAGACAGTTCAGCGGGCAAGGAGCTGAAAGAGCTTGCCGATGCTCTTGAGGCATATGCTGACAGCAGCGAATATCAGTACGGAGCAAAAGAAAGATTTGAAAGTGCAAAGATAAACTATCGCTTACACCTGAGCAACGATACGCCGACAGAGTCCGTTAAGCTCAATGACACCGACGGAAGCGGCACAAAATACACATTTGCCTATCAGGGGCACACGTTCACGGCGGAGTTCACAGTGAACCCCGGCGATAAAAAGGAAAACTGGAGGATATACGATTCCTACCTTATCCGAAGCAGAGCTGATATGGTGATGATATGCAGCGAGCTTATAAAGCTTCACGGCGTCCACGGGCGTGATATGGTGTCGTGGCGTACAGCAGACGATATGGCTGACGAATGGCAGATACACAATACGGCTTATGACTATCTTCCGGACGGAAATAAGAGAGAGCACGCCAAGGACGTTGATTTTGACCCGGACGATCAGGGTAAGAGTTTCCGGGATTTTGTGAAAGAATCATTAAACGGTGAATGATATGACAAGGATAATAAAAAAAACAGCTGTGCTTGTTCTGATATGCATGATACTGCTCTGCGGCTGCGGAAAAAGCAGTTCATCAAAAGCTGAGAGCACATCGCAAAGCGAAAGCTCACAGAGCACGGCCGGCGACACCTCCGCAGAGAAGCCGGTCACTTCACAGTCATCTGACACACAGTCTGTGACCACCATGTCACAGACTCAGACACAGACTCAGACTCAGACTCAGCAGACCACTTCACAAAGCGGGCAACAGCCTCTTGAGCTGCCGATCTATCCTGCGGACTGACCAATTATGATCATTACTGCACAAGCAAAAGCAGCACTCATCAGCGGGCTCAGTCATATCGACGATTTTGCAACACTTGCACTCAATGCAGAGAACATGCTGCACAATCACTCGATGATACAGACACTTGCTTACCTGCGTGCAGATGACTGGTTCTACAATGATACGATCATGGCTTATGCAAGCCAGATAGATCAATGATCCCGGCTCCTGACACATACGATCATTCGCATCACAAAAGCATGACCCCTGCCCGACTATAAAAATCGGACAGGGGTTTGTCATTTGTTATTATGCCGCCCATTGATAAACACAGACAGTCCGTCAGCCTACACGGCTGAAAAGCCGGGCTGGCCGGCGCAGTTTCAGCAAAGCTTATCCGCAGCTCGTTCTCTTTGCCTATTGTTTTCCCGTCTGCGGTGAGCGCACTGTTATCTTATGCTTCTGCCGGCTTTCTGCACTCGCTTGTTTTCGTACATCATCTTATCCGCACGCTGGACGGTATCGCTGACTGAGCTGTCCTGCTGAGGGTCGTAGTCGGCTATGCCGTATGCGATATGCACCTCTTCCCATTGGTTATCAGCCTTTTCGCAGATATCCTGTCTGCGCTTTTCAAACAGCCCTATCAGCTCGTCTTTGTTTTTAAGGTCGTTGTTTTGCAGTATAACGGCGAACTCATCACCGCCGACTCTGAAAACGGGGCTGTGGTCGAACACCTTGCAGATGAGCTGACAGGCGGTCTTTAAGTATATATCGCCCTTGTCGTGTCCGTAGTTGTCGTTGATGTATTTGAGGTCGTCGCAGTCGAATATGCCTATTGAAAACTCGGGCTGTTCCTCGCTTTTAATGCTTTCGTTGAGCCTTCCTACATACTCGGTGTACGCTCCCTTGTTTCGCACGCTGGTAAGCGCATCGACAAAGACCTTTCTGTTAAGAGCCTTGATAAGGTGCCTTTCCTTGCGGACCTTCTTTTCAGCCTTAACGCTTATGAGAAGCAGGATAAATATCACAAGCAGTATCGAAACGATGACAGCCATAACGGTAAACAGATTGTCCTTTATGAAATCCATAAAGCTCGTCTTGACGTCCTCGGTGGAATAGTAGGTCAGCGAGGTATGTACTGCTGCGTCGGGAACGATGTCCGTTATCCTTGAAAGTATCGAATACAGCGTCGATTCACCCTCACGCACCGCAAAGTAGTAATCCATATCGACACCCGTATAAACAGTTGTGAGGTGCAGCTTTTCGCACTGCTTTGAGATATTGCTGAAACGGTAGCTGCTTATTATCACACAGTCTGCCTTTTTATCGGCTACCGCATCAAGAGCCGTCGGCGTATCCTTGAAATATTCACGTTCCCACTTCGGGTAGTGGTCGGCAAGGAAAATATCGTAGTTCGTATTGCCCTCATTGACGGCAACGACTATCTTTTCCTGCTGCAGGAATTCCTTTTGCTCCGACTCACGCACGACAGCCTCCATTTCCGTATGCATCAGTTTGGGTGAAATGAGCAGTCCGAGCTTTTCGGCGTCGTGGTCGGTCAGGTTCGCAGGGAACATACAGTCTATCTCGCCCTTTTGCAGAGCCTCCAGCGCAGCGGCGGCTGTCGGAAAGCATACAGGCTCAAATTCTATCTTATAATTCTCCAGCTCCTTCGAGGCGTATTCAAGGTAGTCCTTCAGAGCGCCTGTCAGCTTTCCCGTTTCCGCGTCCTTTGCGCAGAAAGCAAGGTAGTTGTCCTGATAGCCGACCTTTATCTTGCCGTGCTTTGTGAGCCATTCCCTTTCTTCGGCGGTAAGATACCTGTTGGTCTCGGAGTTCTTAAGGTATTTGTCATGCAGCTGCTGGTCGTAATACTTATCTTCGTCCTGTATCCTGTTGAGCGCCGCATCTAATTCCGGCAGCAGGTCGTAACGGCTTTTGCTTATCGCAAAGAAGAAATTCGACGAGCCTACCTTGCACACGGGCACAGCAGTCTCGGGAGTGCCGTAAACGTCAAGGGTGACAAAGGCATCGATCTCTTTGCCCAGAAGCTTCATCGACTCCTCATCGGTGCTGGTCAGTTCGACCATCTGCGGTTCGATATTGTACTTTTTCGCCCAGCTGAGAAAATAGTCCTTCTGGATACTGCCCTTGGCAACGCCGACTTTTTTGCCGCTCAGCGAGGAGATGTTTTCCGAGGTTATCTCCTTATTGTCGGGCGAAACATAGACGTAGTACGACTCCGTGCCCATCGGCAGCGACGAGAACAGCATATCCTTGGTTCTCTCCTCCGAGTAGGACACGTTGCTCATCAGGTCTATCTCGCCTTTCTTGAGCTTTTGCATAAGTTCAGACCACGAGCCTTTGACATATTCGTATTTCCAGCCCGTATACGCTGCTATCTTCCTTTGGTATTCATACGAGTAGCCCGAAAGCCTGCCCGAAGCATCGGTGATGTAAAACGGCGGCTCATGCCAGCCGACACGCACGACCTTTTCAGTTTTCCCGGTCTGAGCTGCTGCCGAAAGCGGAAAAACGTTCATCAAAAGCACAAGGCACAGGATAAGCACTGCTGTCCTTTTTATGTAAGCAACGGCTGTAAAGCCTTTTTTTGTTTTCATAGTCAAGTCCTGCTCCCCTTTCCGTTCAGTGTTCAGTAATGTGCATTGCTCCGTCATTAAGCCGGGGGCTGTGTGCTGACGGGCGGCGGTGTCCGGATATTATTTATTATAGTATAACAAATTTGAATTCTATTGTCAATTCAATAAGTGACATTCTCCCGTCATTCAAGTCACGACAAGCCAGGCTTTGCTTGCGGCAGATTAAGGTCTCAGCGGTCGCTTCGGCCGGCACTTCTCAGCCTTAAAATTTTTTTTGTTTTTGAAAAAGGCTCTGTTTTTGTAATTATTTTGCAAAGGCCTGTATGCTATTATATTATCAAAGGAAGAAAACTACCACAAAACCTAACGAAAGGAGGCGGCAGGATGATCTCAGCATTATTTATAGCTTGCGAAACAGTTTTAGCTGTTAGTTTTATTTACTTGGCATATGCTTATATCAGTGAAAACACCTTAAAGCAATAAAAGAGGAATCGACAACGACGAGATATACCTAATAAAGCGTTCGCACTCTAAAATATGCGGACGCTTTTAGTTTTCAGAGGTAAGATGTGCAGATCTTAGCCTTTGCCGGCTGTAATATCCCTATTGACAAACGTTTGTTCGTGTGGTATAATGTAAAAAACGAACAAATGTACGAATCTGAAAAACAGCCCCTGGCGGCAATTCTCTTACCTCTTACTTCTCATCTCTTACATCTTACCTCTTACCTCTTACATCTGAAAGGCGGTGACTTTATGGACAGGACCTACGTTGCGATAGACCTAAAATCCTTTTATGCAAGCGTTGAATGTGTTGAGAGAGGGCTTGACCCACTTAACACGAACCTTGTCGTTGCCGACCTCAGCCGCACCGAAAAGACTATCTGTCTTGCGGTCACCCCGTCGCTCAAAAGCTTCGGAATATCGGGACGTGCAAGGCTTTTCGAGGTGATACAGCGTGTGGGCGAAGTCAACGCCCAGCGCAGGCTGAAAGCTCCCCGCAGGCAATTCAGCGGCAAAAGCTTCATTTACTCCGAGCTTGCGGGCGACCCGTCGCTGGAGCTTGACTATCTTGTGGCGCCGCCGCAGATGGCTCGGTATATGCAGGTCAGCACGCAGATATACGGCATCTATCTGAAATACGTTGCTCCCGAGGATATTTTCGCATACTCGGTAGACGAGGTGTTCATCGATGCAACAGGCTATCTTATGACCTACAAGACCGATGCTCACGGCTTTGCACGAATGCTGATACAGGACGTTCTCAGTCAGACGGGCATCACCGCAACGGCGGGGATCGGTACGAATATGTACCTTGCAAAGGTCGCTATGGACATCGTGGCAAAGCATCTGCCTGCGGACAAGGACGGCGTGAGGATAGCGCAGCTGGACGAGATGAGCTACCGTGAAAAGCTGTGGGAGCATCAGCCTATCACCGATTTCTGGAGGATAGGAAGCGGTACGGCAAGGCGGCTCGAAAAGCTGAGCATACGCACTATGGGCGACATCGCACTGCACTCGACCGACCACTATCTCACACGCAGACTGTTCGACACGCTGGGCAAAAACGCTGAGCTTGTGATAGACCACGCATGGGGCATCGAGCCGACGACGATAGAGGCTGTTAAGGCTTACCGTCCGCTTCACAACAGCATCTCCTCGGGGCAGGTGCTGTCCGAGCCGTGCGACTGTGAGCGCACAAGGCTGATACTGTGGGAAATGGCGGATATGCTGTCGCTTGACCTTGTGGACAAGAGGCTGGTCACAAAGCAGATAGTGCTTACGGTGGGCTACGACAGGTCAAGCCTTGCCAACGGGAATTATACCGGCGAGGTAGTCTCCGACCACTACGGACGGCTCGTCCCGAAGCACGCACACGGCACGCTCAACCTCGATAAGCACACATCCTCGACACGGATACTCGTAGATGCGGCGATGCAGCTTTACGACAGGATAACCGACCCCTCGCTGTTTGCAAGGAGAATAAATCTGACCGTGTGCAACGTTATTCCCGAAAGCGACATACCCCAGAGCGAGAGCTTCGAGCAGCTGAGCCTGTTCGACGAGCCTGCCTGCGACGACAGCAAGGCGCTTCAAAAGGAACGTGCGCTGCAGGAGGCGATGCTTAAAATAAAGCACCGCTACGGAAAGAACGCTGTGCTCAAGGGCACAAACTTTACCGAGGGTGCGACCGCAAGAGAACGAAACCGCCAGATAGGCGGACACAAGGCTTAGGCTTCAAAAGCAGGTGATGATGATGCTTGACAGATATATAAGCATAGAAAATGCTTCAAGACCGCATTTTGCCGATTTCCCGTCGATGTCCCGCCACGACCGGGCTGCACAGTTCTCGCCGTTTGCGGCGCTGGTCGGCTACGGCGATGCTGTGGACGAAACGGCTCGCCTTACCGACTGCCGGCCCGAGCTTACCGAGGATCATGCCTGCGCTCTTGATGCAAAGCTCCAAGGGCTTATCGGGCTTCTTGACAGCGGGAATGTGCAGATAAGCGTGACCTATTTCGTACCCGACAGATACAAGCAGGGCGGGACACTCGTGCATAGGTCGGGTGCTGTGCGCATTTACGACAGCTATGCCCGTGAGCTGGTTTTCACCGACGGAGCAAGGATACCCGCACCCGATATCTTCTCACTGGAGCTTGAAAGCTGACCTCCAAAACGGCGGTGTAAAATCGTGCCGTATTCCTCCCGTATCATTGACATTGATGTCCAAATGCAGTATAATTAGCTTACAGACCCTTTATAAAAGGAGGAATATGAATGGAAAAATTCTTTAAGCTGAAGCAGCGCAAAACCACCGTCGGCACCGAGATAATGGCGGGCGTCATTACCTTTATGACGATGGCATATATCCTTGCGGTAAACCCGAATATCCTGTCGAGATCCGGCATGGACGGCGAAGCGGTAATGCTTGCGACCTGTCTTGCATCGTTCATCGGCTCGGTGTGCATGGGTCTTATGGCAAACCTGCCGTTCGCACTTTCGGCAGGAATGGGCGTGAACGCATTTTTCGCCTTCACAGTCTGCGGAACTATGGGCTACTCGTGGCAGGTAGCACTGTTTGCGGTGTTTGTCGAGGGTATCATCTTCATTCTTATGACGCTGACAAATATCCGTGAGGCTATCTTCAACTGCATACCCATTTCGCTGAAGCAGTCAGTTTCGGTCGGCATAGGACTGTTCATCGCATTTATCGGACTTCAGAACGCACAGCTTGTTGTCAACAGCGACTCTACGCTTATCGACATGGTAAAGTTCACAGACAACAAGTACACACAGGGCATCTGTGCGGTGCTTGCGGTCATCGGACTTATGCTGATAGCTATACTGCACGTCAAGAAGGTACACGGTGCGATACTTATCGGAATACTCTCGACGTGGATTCTCGGCATAATCTGCGAGCTTACCGGACTCTACAAGCCCGATGCAGCAGCAGGTTTCTATTCGCTTATCCCAAGCTTCAGAATGACCGACTTCTCGTCTCTGGGGAAAACGGTCGGACAATGCTTCAATATCGACTTTGCGGGCATTGGCATTTTTGATTTCATTGTCATTGTGCTGTCGTTCCTGTTCGTCGATATGTTTGACACTATCGGAACGCTTATCGGCGTTGCCTCAAAGGCTGATATGCTCGACGAGGAAGGAAAGCTCGAGGCTGTCAAGCCCGCATTGCTTGCTGACGCTATTGCGACCTCGTCCGGCGCTGTGCTGGGTACGTCCACAACGACAACGTTCGTTGAGTCGGCTGCCGGCGTAGGTGCAGGCGGAAGAACGGGACTCACCGCAATTACGACGGGCGTGCTGTTCCTTATCTCAATGCTTCTTGCTCCGGTATTCACCTCAATACCGTCGTTCGCAACAGCCCCCGCTCTTATCTTCGTAGGCTTCCTTATGTTCTCAAACATCGCAAAGATAAAGTTCGACGACGAGAACCTCACCGACGCTATCCCAGCTTATCTGGGAATAATTGCGATGCCGCTTTTCTACAGCATCGCCGACGGTATCGCAGTAGGCGTGGTATCCTACGTTATCATCAACCTCGCCTGCGGAAAGTTCAAGAAGATAAACCCGCTGATGTACGTGCTCACAGTGCTGTTCGTGCTCAACTATGTTTTCCTGTGATGTATAGGGGCTTGGCTTATGAAAGCGATACTTGCTATAGTTATTGGTTTTCTGCTTGTGAAAGCTGCCTGCGATACAGCGATTGACATCTTTTTCAAGGGCAGAAAATAAACCGCATACTATTAAAGACCGTCTTTTCCCAAGGCGGTCTTTTTGTGTTTCAAACTATTCATCGAGCGCTTTAAGATCGTCACGCTCATATCGGTCGTGACCGGGGAGGCTCTTTTTGTATTTCCAGCATTTTACCGCATCGCCAAGCGTTCTGCCCTTGTTGTCGGCAAAAAAATCACGGATATAGGTGTTGTACTCGAACTGGCTGCCGATAGCGGTCTTTGTCGTCTTTTTCTGCCCGGCGATATCCCGGTAAGCCTGCACCGCATCGGCGTATGTCCTGCCTGCATTGGCTTTGAGCCACTTCTGAAATGCGACGTTGAACGAAAATCCCCTGCCGATATGCTCCTTGAAAAACGCCCTGTGCCTTTCGGAGCAGACAAAGCCCTGCTCTATCTCGGTGTCCAATGTCAGCTCGCCGTTTGCAGGCTTTGCTTTTTTGACAGCTTTTCTTTTTGGCGCCTCTGCCCTGCCCGTTTCAAGAAACAGCGCTATTCGCTCGGTAAGCTCCTGCTTTGAGCCGCCGGACGGCAGCCCGTTCTCACGGCAGAACGAAACAAGCTCCTCTTTAAGATAGTAAAAGCTGAGAAAGGTATACTTATCAAGCCCTGTTTGCAGTTTCGGTCTTTGCTGCATATCATCACCCCGATAATATAATAGCATATCCCGCTTTCAAAATCAACCTTACGATTGACTTTTCGGGCTTTTTGTGGCATAATAATATCAGCAGATAATTATTTTCAAGGAGGTAATCAAATGAAAGAGGTCTATGATTTTCTGAAGTCCGCAGGCACATACTACCTTGCGACTGTCGAGGGCGACCAGCCGAGGGTAAGACCGTTCGGTACGGTTGACATCTTCGAGGACAGGCTGTATATCCAGACGGGCAGGTCAAAGGACGTTTCAAAGCAGCTCGCTGCTAACCCAAAGGCGGAGCTTTGTGCGTTCAAGGACGGAACGTGGCTCAGGGTTTGCGGCGAACTGGTCGATGACGACAGGCTCGAGCCGAAGGTTCATATGCTGGAGAGCTACCCCGAGCTGAAAGCGATGTACTCCCCCGACGACGGCAACACACAGGTCCTTTATTTCAAGAACGCAACAGCGGTATTCAGCTCGTTCACCGCACCGCCGAGGACGCTCACTTTCTGACAAGGCAAAAACAGCATTTTCACGGCACTTCTGCTTATATGCAGGGGTGCTGTTTTTGTCTGCCGCTTTGCTTGCTGTACATATTTTTGTACTGTTTCGCAGGACATAAAGAAGCCCCGCCGGGTTCACCCGAGCAGGGCTGTATCGCATATCGTTTCAAGCTGTCAGCTTTCGAGGTCCTTCTTTTTGAGGCGCTTCTTGCACTCGTACATCTTCCTGTCGGCTCTTTCAAACACAGTCAGATACTCACTGTCCTTTTCGGGGTCGAATACGCTCAGTCCGGTCGAAACGACAACGAGCTTTTTCTGCCTGTTGACCTCTATCTGCGCCTCAAACTCGGAAAGCAGAGTTTCCCTGTTATCGTAATCGGAGCCTTCCAGAAGAACTACAAATTCGTCGCCGCCGATCCGGTAAACGGAGCTATGAGAGAATTTTGCACACACGAGGTTGCACCCCGAGCAGATATAGTTGTCGCCTTCGTCGTGTCCGAGCGAATCGTTGACCGATTTCAGGCCGTTAAGGTCGCACACTATCACGCCGAATTCCTTTATGCTGCCATCGGCGATGCCCTTATCGAGCTTTTCCACCGCTTCGAGATACGCCAGTTTGTTCTTAACGCCCGTCAGCGGGTCGGTGTAGGCCAGCTGTTTTGCTGTGCCAAGCTCCTGCTCGTGCTCCATCTCACGTATCATCGTTTCATCAAGCTTTTTCTTGTATTTGTCCTTCTCGCCTTCAAGAACGAAGGTGTGAAGCGTGAACCACAGCACGACGCCCATAGTGAGCGCTATCATCGTAAGTGTGATAACGACCGCATTGTGCGACTTTAAAGCGTTGTCGTACCAGTCGGCATTGAAATCTACGCCGACTATCGCCGCAACACTCCCCTTTGAATCAAACACAGGGCTGTAAGCCGAGTAGAACCTGCCCCAGCGGTCGGTGTAAGCAACTTTATCGACCGAGGGCGTGCCCTTTGAAGCCTCGACAAGCGCATCGGTAGACTCGATATCGTCACCGAATTTTCCGGGGCTTTCGGGGTCGGGGTCTATCATAAACGAGAAGGTGCCGTCCTTTTCGTCCCTTATCGCGTAGATAAAATCGAGGTGTATGTTGTTCTGGAACGACCTCAGAGTGTCCATCGCCTTGTTGTAGCTCGGCGAGCCGACATCGTCCTTTGTAAGCTTTTCCAGCTCGTCGCCGTTAAGCTGGTGAGCAGCGGTATCGGCGATATCGAGCATACGCAGCTCTATCTGTTCACGCAGGTCTTTTCTGGACATGGTGATAAGCAGGGCGCCCATAATTACATGGCTGAGCAGAAGCAGAGCAAGTGCGATAACAAAGCTTAGCTTTTTGCGACGTACTGAGTTGGATTTCTTCAAAAGAGGTCACCTCGTTTCCGAGCCGCAGTTATCCTATTCCATATTATTATAACATATAATTTCTGATCTTTCAACAGTAATATGAAATATCTGTTCAACCCCGTGCCGTGCAGATTGGTGAATAATTACATTTTCTAACTAATAATCGTTTGTAAACTGTGCAATTTGTAATAAAATCAACCAAAATTCGATTGACTTTTAAGCAAATTTGTGATATACTGTATAGTAATTAATAGTGCGCTCATTTATGATGCTGATAAAAGCTTATCAATGCGCTGTTTGTACATTTCACACAGAAAGGCGGTGACACAGTATGGATCAGCGTACCGTATTCCCGATAATATTTGCGGCACTTATACTCGCTCTTATATTGTGCGCCGTCAAGGCTTTTCGCAACCGAAAGCCTATCGGCAAACAGCTCGGACTTATCGAACTGTCCTGCACCATACCGATACTGGGCAACCTGCTGATCGTCGCTTCAAGCGCAAGAAACGTCGCCGTTGCGGGATATTACCTGTATTTTCTGGGAATGGACTTCTTCATTCTTTCGTTCGTGCTGTTCACCGATAAATACTGCCAGGGCATAGGAAACGGTGATCACAAGCCGACTGTGATGTTCATTATACTGATAGCGGATTCCGTGCAGATACTTTTCGACACCGTGTTCGACCACGGCTTCACCGTCGAAGTTATAAACGTTTCGGAGCGTGAGTATTACAGGCTCGTTCCGTATTCGGGCGTGTACCTGCACCGTCTTATAGATTACATCATTTTCGCCTGCATCTGCTCGATACTTATCCTTGCTTCGGTCAAAACGCCGAGGCTTTACAGAGAAAAGTACCTCGTGATACTGTTTCTGACTGTCGCTATCGCAGCGCTGCAGACCTATTTCGTCTTCTCAAGAAAGCCTATCGACCGTTCGATGATAGGCTACGGCATCTTCGGAATGCTGGTATTCTACCTGGCGCTTTACTACCGACCGCTTCGGCTTCTTGACAGAATGCTGTCAAATATGATATCGGATATGCCCGAGGCTATCTTTGCCTATGACCCGACAGGTAACTGTATCTGGGCTAACGAGCCTGCGCTGAAGCTCACACATCTCAAGCTCACCGAGCTTGACCACACCAAGGAAGCGCTTGTCGGCATCTTCGGGGACCGTGAGTTCACCCAGTCGGCTTGGACGGAAAGCAGGGTCGTCGGCGTCGGCGAGCTTGCAAGATACTACACTATGGAGAACCACCCCATAAACGAGGACACCAAGCACCTCGCCGCCTCGTTCCTTATAATCCGTGACACGACGGACGAGCAGAGGCGTATCCAGCAGGAGCTTTACGCCTCAACGCATGACAGCCTCACGGGGCTTTACACCAAGCAGCACCTATTCAGCTGTGCGAAACGAATGCTGGCCAAGTATAAGAACGTGCCCTACCTTGCGATATTCGTGGACGTAAAGAACTTCAAGATAGTCAACGACATCTTCACGACCGCTTTCGGCGACCTCGCTTTGCAGCAGCTTGCGAACTGGATAAAGGCCGATATGAACAGCCACTGCGTTTACGGAAGGCTCGCAGGCGACACGTTCGGCGTGTTCATGCCAAGGGACGACTTTAACGCCGAGGGCGTTGAGGAACATCTGGGCACATTTGCCGTCAGCGACGGCAAGATCGAGCACCACCTGCTGATACACCTCGGAATTTACGAGATAACCGAAAGGGATATCGACATTTCGGTAATGCTTGACCGTGCGCACCTTGCGCTTTCCTCGATAAGCGATATTTACAAAACGCACATCGCCTACTATGACAACAAGCTTCGTGACAAGATACTGTGGGATCAGCGCATCTCGTCCGGACTGAGAGAGGCTATCGAAACAAAGCAGATCAGACCTTACCTCCAGCCGATAACCGACCGCAGAGGCAGGATCGTCGGCGCCGAGGCCCTTGCAAGGTGGATCCACCCCGAGCTTGGCTTTATGTCACCTGCAAGCTTCATACCCGTTTTCGAGAAGAACGGAATGATCGCAGAGGTAGACAGACATATGTGGAGAAGCGCCTGCGAAACGCTTTCGAGCTGGAGCAAGGAGCACAAGGATCTTTTCATATCCGTAAACATCTCGCCAAAGGATTTCTATTTCTTTGACGTCGCTTCGGAGATAGAGTCGCTTGTCAGGGAGTACAGCATCGAGCCTTCAAGGCTTCGCATCGAGATAACCGAAACGGTGATGATCAACGACGCCGAGGAAAGAATGAGTATCCTTCACAAGCTGCGCAGCAAGGGCTTCATCGTAGAGATGGACGACTTCGGCAGCGGCTATTCGTCGCTGAACCTGCTCAAGGAAATGCCTGTTGACGTTCTGAAGATAGATATGAAATTCCTCTCCAGGTCGTCAGACCCGAGCAAAGCCGAAACGATAGTAAGAAACATCATCAGACTTTCCGAGGAGCTGAAAATTGTTTCGCTCACCGAGGGCGTCGAAACTCAGAATCACTTTGATAAGCTCTCCGCTATGGGCTGCCGGCTGTTCCAGGGTTATTTCTTCGCTAAGCCGATGCCTGTTGACGAGTTCGAGAGATTTACCTTTGGCGAAAAGAATTGACAAAACGCATACCAAACCTGCGAGGCAGTGTGACCGCAAAGGTCGCCCCGCCTCGTTTTTTTTTGCCGCTGAAATCACAGCGCTGCATCTGTTAGCACAGCCCAAAAAATCAGAACATTGTTGGCGGCGAGGGTCTTATCTGCAACAACACTCCCGACGACGAGGGACTTGCAAAATGCAAAGCTCTCGGAGAAAAACTCGCAAACGGCGGCTGATACAAGCTCATCATTATACCATCCTTGATATATCAAATAAAGCGGAGGACTTCTATTCTTGAAGCTCTCCGCTTTGTTTTGTTTCCTGTTTTACCTGTACCTGTTCGGGTGATATTTGCGATTACCTTGCGGCGAGGAGGCGGTTTAACACTGTTTGTCGTCCTCCAGCACAAACTCCAGCCACGACTTGACAAGCATATCAAGCACAGGCTTTATCTTTTCCTCAGCCTTGTCCCTGTCGCTCTCGTGCGTGAGCAGGTGCGTGAACGCATCGACTTGTATATGGCTCAGCCAGTGCAGCATATACCTGTTGACACGCTTGCCGGGCACTGAATCCGCAAACTTCTGCGCCGACTTCAGATAGCCTTCATCGAGCATCCCGACAAATCTGTCCGGCAGATCCTCAAACTGCGAGCCCTGCGACTTTTCAAGCAGTATCATCATCTCGTCGTAGTGGCTGTAGAGCAAGTCGACCAGCTGCTTTGCAAAACTGTCGTGCTCCCCCGCAACATAATAAAAATCGGAGATATCGGTTTTGCTCTCCTGTTCAAGATGCGTATGCAGCAGAGCCATCAGCTCGTTAAGAGCGCCCGACACTACGGCTTCAAAAAGTCCGTTCTTGTCCTTGAAAAGAAAATACACCGCACCCGTAGTCAGCCCCGCCTGCGAGCAGATACTGCGCAAAGATGCATTTGTAAAGCCTTTTTCGATAAATTCTTTTTTTGCACATTCAATGAGCTTTTCACGGCTCTCGTTATTAATTGGCATATCCCGTCCTCCACATAACGACGTTACGTAACTATGTTATGCTACAACATTTTTTCGGATTTGTCAAGTCCTTTTGCAATTTTCTTGCAAAAAGAGTGCAATACCCGCAGGACAGTGAAGGACCTGCGGGTATTAAGGTAAGCAAAGGAGCAGAGATGAACTATTTTCGGTGCAGATAGAAATCGCACTTTTCCCCGCCCGGAATGTTCCCGGGCAGATTTTTAGTGCCTTTCGTTTTTGCGTTTTGATTTTATTTAGCTGTCACGTTCATATAAGGTTATTTTAAAGTTGGTGCTTTATAATTCTGCTAAAAGGACGTGCAGTACCAAAAAGGATGTGATAAATATGGCAGATAAAGATAAAATGTCGGTATATGAATGGGAATACACAGATTCCTTTGAGAGAATATCCTCACAGCGCAGGCACCTGCCCGAGCTGAGATACTTTATAGATACGCATAGCTACTGGGCCGGCGGAAAAACAAGGCACAAGCCGCAGGCAGTCATTCTCGGCACGGGTATCCCCGAGGAGCTTGTATATGCCGCAGGAGCAGTTCCCTACTGGCTGACCGGCGGAAGTCTTGCAACAACTGCGTGGTCGGACGAGCTTGTTCCCAGAGACACAGACCCTGTGAGCCGTTCTATCCTCGGGTACATTCAGCAGCCCGGCGGTGCGGACTATTCCGACAGCCTGTTCATCATTCCGCTTGTGAGCGACAGTATGCGTAAGATAGCCTATCTGCTAAAAGAGCAAGGGCGGAAGCTCTGCCTTGTGGATATACCTGCGCAAAGGCAGGGAGAAAGCAGCGAACGATTCTTTCAAAGGCAGATGCTCGAAATGTCAGCGACTGTCTCGGCTCACACAGGCACACGCATCACAAAGCAGTCGGTCGTATCTGCGGCTATGCTGGTATCAAAGGCGAGAAATGCGCTTAAAGTTTTCCTTGATATTTCCCGTGACCGCACTGACATCATCTTCCCTGCTGCTCGCCTTATGGTGCAGGACAGCTATTACCGCACCTTTGACCTTGACGGCTGGACATATCACGTTCAGGCACTCACCGCAAGGGTCTGCGCACTTTCAAGGCAGTATGCCCGTGTGCGGAGCTGCCCGAGCGTTCTGTTAATGGGTTCACCGATAGTTTTCCCGAATTATAAGATACCTTTTCTTATTGGTGATGTCGGACTTGACCTGACGGACTGCGTTGACAGCACGGCTCTCAAAAGATACCTCTGTCACAGCGGCAAAACTCTGCGAGGCTCCCGTGACCGCATTATCAGAAATATCGCCTCGGCGTGGCATCAGGCTGACGGGTCATCGGCATTTGTCAGCAACGATACGCTTTATAGGTATATCTCGTGGCTGGTGCAGAGCAGGAGCATCGAGGGCGTTGTGTATCATGTTCTCAAAGGTCAGATAGAACACGATTTTGAACTTCCGAGATTTGAAGAGCTGTTCGCACGGCTCGGCATACCCGTTTTCAGACTTGAAACAGACTATCAGTATCAGGATCTTGAGCAGCTCAGGATACGGCTTGAAGCGTTCAGCGAAATGCTGACGCAAAACAGGTACAAAGAGGTGAGAAAAGCAAAATGAAGTCACGAAAAAGAATTATCATCACCTTGCTTGTATGTCTCGGTCTTGCGGCACTTGCCTACTTTGCGTATATGTTCCCCTTCTACGAGTTTGAGACGAATGATTATGAGGCAAGCAGGGAAAAGCTTTTCTCGCTTGAATACTTAAAAACGCTCGTTCCGCTTTTTATCATCATCGGGCTTTCGGCACTCGGCATAGTTCTGATAATATGGCTGCGAAAGCTGATGCTGAAAACAGACAAAAACTACTCACGCTTTTCAGGCAGACAGCCGGTTCGCAAAACCAAAGCACCGAAGCAAAAGCCTGTGCCGTTTATGATAATACGCTGGGCGGTAATGATAGTTTTTGCATTTTTAATGATATGGGGCGGTCTGCTGTTCGGGCTGAAGATGTCAAGCGTTAGCATACCGATACTGTCGTGCCCATGGAACACAGAGCAGATGACTGAATCGAGCTGCTACTACCTGTCACACCTAAGCGAGCTGTTTGAGCTGCCGATAAGCAGCATACTTATCTTTTTCGGCAGCACGCTTGCGTTCATCATTCTCCTCGGGCGTGCGGTGTGTGGCTTCCTATGCCCTATGGGACTGATACAGGACATAATGGACAAAATCCGCACAAAGACAAGGACCGAGGGCATATCCGCAAATGAAAAGGTGTATAATGCACTCACACCTATAAAATGGTGTATGGTTCTGTTGTTCATCGGGCTTTGCTTTATCGGAGGAAACTTCTGCAACTTCTGCCCTGCCGTTGCGACCTCGCCGATACTTGCGGGAATGAGCACAAGCCTTTATGTCAGCGGATTTCTGATGATATTCGCACTTATCGGCGGATTTTTCAAGCGCAGACTTTTCTGCAACATCTGTCCTCTGGGATACATAGTAGGGCTGTTCCACAAGTTTTCTCTTTTCCGCATAAAAAAGGACTGCACAGCCTGTACCGAATGCGGTGCCTGCTATGAAGCCTGCCCTATGGGGATAAAGACTATCTACACAGAGCGTGGGAAAATAGATGTGACAGAAGCGAACTGCATAATGTGCGGCGAGTGTGTAAAATGCTGTCCCGAGGACAAGGCGCTTTCGCTGACCTGCGCAGGCATAAAGCTTTACACCTCGTCACGCAAGGATATAATGTCGGGCTATGCACCCAAGAAAAAGTGAGATGAAAATAATGATAACTACAAGAGAACAGGAGCGCAAGGCTCGTCAGGACAAGCGCTTTGTCAGCAAGCAGACACAGACGAGCGCAAAATATCTTCGGCGCATCGCAGAGCTTTCGGGTGCGCCTGATGGCATGGAGCCGTTTTACCGGGCACTGCTCAGGATATACGTTGATATGCAGGGCGTGAACGTACCACAGGGTGTAAAGACTATCGGCACATACTGCGTAATGGCACCGCAGGAGCTTATCTATGCGGCGGGTGCGATGCCCGTCAAGCTTTGCAGCGGGAACTACACAGCGTTCTTTGTCGGCGACGACATCGCTCCCCGTGATGCCTGTCCGCTGGTCAAGGCGGTCGCAGGCTTCAAGCACACAGAGCTTATGCCTGTTTACGACGACTGCTCGATGATGATAGTGCCCGTGACCTGCGACTGCAAAAAGAAGATAGCGGGTATGCTCGAAGGCAAGTGCGATGTTATGACAATGCATATCCCCGCAACTCGCGGCGATGATGAGATAGATAGCTTTGTGTCGCAGCTCTATGAGCTTGCCGCACGGCTTGAAGATGTGACGGGAAACAGAATAACATACGACTCGCTCGCTAATGCTTTCAGCATGGTCGGTCACGCACAGTATGAGCTTTCCGAATTTGTCAGGCTCAAAAAGCAGCACCCGTATCTGATAAGAGGAACGCACGCAATGACGATGATGAATGCAGCTGCGTATATGTCTGCACCTGCCTGGGCAAATGCAATGCACAGGGTGAATGTCTCACTGCGAAGACGAGCTTCAAGCGGTCAGACGGTGACAGGCAAAAAGCTCCCTCGCATACTGCTGACAGGCTCACCGATCGTTTTTCCGAATATGAAGATACCGCTGCTCATCGAGGAAATGGGCGGCATTGTCGCAGGCGACGAGACCTGCATGGGCGAGCGTGGGATGTACGATCCGCCCGTCATCACAGACAACAGCTTTGACGGCATGATGAGGGCGCTTGCGAATCGCTCACTGAGACCCTGCCCCTGTCCGACATTTGCCGACAACAGCCAGCGGCTTTTCAGACTTAAACAGCTTATCAGAGACAATCAGATACAGGGAGTTATCTATCTCGTTCTGCGTGGCTGCCTTGTTTATGATTTTGAATACAAACGGATAGAAGAAGAACTCGGCCGACTCGGCATACCTGTCATACGGCTTGAAAGCGACTACAACGAGGAAGATGTCGAGCAGCTGCGCATACGCATAGAGGCGTTCATCGAACTAATCAAGCTTCGGCAGGCACCCGAAAAGAAACCTACGATAAGGAGGGACTTCAATGAGCAAGTATTACATAGGGCTTGACGGCGGCTCAACCTATCTCAAAGCCGCACTTATCGGCGGCGGTCGTGTGATAGATACAATGGTGCGAAACACCGGCATCGACAATGACGGCACAGCACGCAGGCTCGCAGGTGAGCTTTGCACAAGAAACAGCATTTCTCCCTCACAGATAGGCTACATAATGGCGACAGGTTACAGCCGCAAGGTGCTTGAGGTAGCCGACGACGACATCTCCGAGATAACCGCACACGCCTACGGTGTGCGCCTCACAGCGCCGAGGGATTACCGCCCTGGAATGATAATCGACATTGGCGGTCAAGACTCAAAAATAATCTATCTTGACAGCAATTATGCCGTTAAGAATTTCAGCATGAACGACAAGTGTGCGGCGGGCACGGGCAAATTCATGGAGGTCATCGCACAGATACTCGAAACAACGATAGACAATGTCGGTCTGCTGTCGCTTGAGGCTACAAACCCCTGCGACATCAACAGCACCTGCGTTGTGTTCGCACAGTCCGAGGTCATCTCGCTGGTAGCGAGAAAATACGACCGCCGTGACATTCTTGCAGGGATGCATATCTCAATGGCAAGGCGTATCGTCAAGATGATGAAAAAGTCAGAAAAGGACGGAGACATTCTGATGACGGGCGGCGGCTCGCTCAACATCGGACTGCACAAGGCGTTCGAGGAGGAGCTTATGCGTGACGTTTATGTGGCTGCCTATCCGCAGTTCAACGGTGCGATAGGCGCTGCACTCATCGCAAGCGAAAGAGGGTGACAGCGTGGGCATATCACTGTTTTTTGAGAGCATAACGACGGCTGCATCGGTCGGAATGGGCTGCGGCACCTGCTGCGGCTCGGGCATTAGTGCAGCGCTGTACGGCTATCTCACCACTCACACCAAAGATGTAAAGCAATCGGTCAGGGCATTTGTCGATTTCTTTTTCGGCAAGTTCCTTGCAGTGATACTGCTCTGCTGCACGGCATCGGTGCTCGGCAGGAAGATAATCGACGACAGCGGAAAAGCTTTTGGAATAAAAATAGCTGTTATCGTTGACGCCGTTATGCTTCTGATGGGCGTGTGGTTTCTTATCAGCTGGATAAGGGAACGCCTGGGCAGACACAGCTGCAAAAGCTGCAAAGGCTGCACAAAAGGCAAGGCTGAAAAGCTCACCAAAGAAAAAGTACATCACGGTGCACTTATCTCAATGGGCTTTGGCTACGGCATCTCGCCCTGTGCTCCGCTTTTGCTGATAACGGGCTATGCCGCTACCCTGCCTCTTGGCTTTGCCGCTGTGCTCGGTGCGGTGTTCGCCACGGCAAGCACTATCTCTCCCGCACTTTTTATGATGCTTCTCTCGGGCGTGCTCGCCAAGCGAATGAGAAATGAGATACCGCAGTACATCACCTGGTTCAGACTGGGCTGTTATGTGCTGCTGATAGTTATATTTGCTGTCGCACTGGCAAAGGAGGTCATCGCTTTATGAGAAAGAAAACTATTGCCGCTTTTGCAGCGGTGTATATCGCAATTTGCCTGACCTGCGGTGCGGTGAATGGGATAAACCTTCCCAAATCGTCTGATGACAGCTTGGCAATAGCTGTTACCGAGAGCACATCTGCACAGGCGCAGACGACCACGACCACAGTGACCGAGCAGCAGACGCAAAGCACCAACGGCAGAAAGGGCAGACGCTCCAAGACGACGACTGCCGAATCTGAAGCCGATAACGGCACAAGCGTTCAGACGACAGTTCCCGAGCTGCAGCCGGAGGAAAGCGAAACAGAGAATAAGCAGGACGAAACACAGATAGAAAAGCAGACAGAAGCGTCCGACGCACCGACACTTGATGAGTATCTCGGCAGGCTTCGCTGCGGCGGCTGCGGGCACAACTGCTCGCTCGCCAATCCAAGATGTATGCGAGGCGCACGCAAGCAAAGCTCTGCAAAGAGCGAATACAGCGAAATATACGGCTGACAGCAAAAAGCACCGACTGTACAATTTTCAGTACAGTTGGCGTTTCGGATATTTCTGTTCACAACCCGAAAAAGCCTTTTTTTACTTTGCCCTTGCAAAATCCAAAATATAGTGC
>CADAES010000031.1 GCA_902786975.1 uncultured Ruminococcus sp. | reverse complement strand
GTTTGCGTGTCGGTCAAATATCATCAAGCTGCTTTTCCCTTTCAGGTAGCCCATTATTTGTGCAACACTGTACTTGGGCGGAATTGACAGCAGCATATGTATATGGTCAGGGCAAGCCTCTGCCTCTATTATTTCAACGCCCTTCTGCTCACATAGTTTCCTTAGTATTTTACCTATATCGGCTTTTATTTGGTTGTATATCACCATTCACCGATTTTTTGGTGCAAACACTATATGATATTGACATTTCCAGCTTGTATGTGCTATACTATACGTATCATTAGATTGATTTTTTGTAATACGGTTGGTAGCCTATTACATTGTATATCAAGGAGGCGTTTTTGTCTATTGTGCGGAACAGATTATGCTCTTACTAAAGTTTATAAATTCCACCTGCATAGCAGGTGGTTTTTTTATCAGGATAAACAAAAAGAGCCGAGTTGATCGGCTCTTTTTTTATGCTCTGAAAATTATGATTGCGATAAATCTGTCCTCGGTCGTTTCTATTTTCAGTCCCGAGCCCATACGTTCAAGGTCGTGCTTCGCTATCGCAAGACCGACGCCGCTTCCCGAGTTCTCCCCACGGTACGACTTATCCTTTACAAACGGCTTCAAAAGCTCCTCCGGGGATTTTTCGGGCATAGCCTGCGGTGTATTCTCGATGCGCAGCTCTTTATCGGAAACGGCTACGCTCACGTCGCTTCCCTGCTTTGAATATACAAGTGCGTTATATATAAGATTGGTGACTGCCTGTGTGAAAAGCTTTTCATCGGCTTTTATCTGCTTTTCCTCACCTGTGACGGTACAGGTCATATCCTTTTTTGAAAAGGCGGTTTCCAGCCCGGTGACGATACCTGTGCATATCTCATTAACGTTAAGCGGGCGGATATCGAGCTTGTTCACATCGGATTCGGTCTTTGAAAGCTCGAGGATATCGGTCACTATCCTGTTCATCTGAGCAACGCTGCCTGATATCATTTCAAGGTAGTGCTTCTGCTTTTCGGGATTTATGTCCTCACGAAGCATCTCGGAATAGCCCGATATAGCGGTCAGAGGGACTTTGAGGTCGTGAGCCATTGCGTTGGTAGTATCACGGCGGTAGGTGAATATCTCGTACTGCGTTTTTCTGTGCGAATACGTCACTACCGAGATGATAAGCGCGGTCAGAATGGCTGCCAGCACCAAGCCCGCTGCACAAAGCACCGTCAGAAAAGTGAATTCATTAAAGAACGAATCAGATACTGCATAATACAGAATGTACTCCTGCGGATGTCCGCGCAGATCCTTCCATTGGATATGGTCAGACTGCATATACAGCCCGTTAACATTGTCCCCGTCACTGCTCTTTATCTGCTCATCAAGCAGTTTTTCAAGCTTATCATGTTTTTCGTCCCGGTCCTTATCAAGATCTGACATAATTATATTAAGTGCCGATACATTTTCCTCATTATACACAAAATAATACTCGCTGGCATCCTCGGGCATAAGATCGGTATAGTCATGCCTTGTGTATTTCATATAGTTTCGAGGGGCATCAGACTTTGAAGGAATGCTCTCCAAGGACAAAAACGGATAGAAGTACCGACCTTTCAGACACGCCTTTGTACAGCGGGGATAACACAGCACATCGCTATCGCCGTCCATCATCTCACGGGAACGCCTGTCGTACTCCGAAAGCTTTTCGTCTACCTTCTGCGCAATTTGGGGATCACAGAGGTAGTAGGTTTTGTAATTGAAATCTCCCTCATTCTTTGTCAGATCGGTAACGACAAGATACCTCTTATCGTATGTGTCGCACACGGCATTGCCGCTTGTGTCAACAAGCCGTATAGCTGTGTTGATGCCGTAACCGCTGTTGGTATCGGGATATTTGAACTGCTGAAGCTCCATATCGAGCTTAGCGATGAGCTTATCGGTGTCTGCCGAGCTGCCCGCCTCCACCTTCGCACTGTCAACAATGATCCGAGCATGGCTTTGTATCTGTGAGAATTTCATTTCAGCATTTTTCTTAACGATATTTTTGTAGACAACGCTTGCCGTGACCAACGCCGCAGTACACAGTATCGCCGATATGACCAGCCCTATTATCAGCCTTTTTCCGAATATACGCAGGAATTTCGGCTTTGTCATTATTTTCTTTCCCATTGTTCCGCCCCTTTATCAGCCGTCGGTCAGCTTGTAGCCTCCGCCGAAAACGGTCTTTACTCTTTTGCTCTCGCTGCCGAGCGCCTTTCTAAGCTTTTTGATGTGATTGTCAACGACTCTTTCGTCGCCGTCGAAATCGTAACCCCAGACCTTCGTTATTATTGTATCTCTGCTGAGGACCATATCTTTGTTGTCCATAAGCAGTTTGAGAAGGAAGTAGACCTTAGGTGCAAGCTCGGCTTGTTCCCCGTCAACGGTCACGGTCATTTTTACAGGGTCAAGCTCTATCTTCCCGCAGGTAACGACATTTCCGCCCATTACCGTACCCTTTGCACGCCTTAGCAGGGCAAGGCACTTAGCATACAGTGCGGCGAGCGAGAACGGCTTGACTATGTAATCGTCTGCGCCAAGCTCGTAGCCGTGCAGGATATCGTCCTCACGACCGAGTGCAGTGATGAAGACTATCGGACAGGAGCTGCCCGAACGCAGCTGCCTGCAGATCTCAAAGCCCGACGCTCCCGGGAGCATTATATCCAGAAGCACAAGGTCGTATTCATGTTCGTAGACGTATTCCAGACCCTTGTTACCGTCGGCGGCAGCAGTAAGCCGGATCGTGTCTCCGCCTTTGGCGCTGAAATAGTCCAGTATCATTTCACGGATCTGCACAGAATCCTCTACAACAAGAACCTGATATGCCATTTCTCTTCCTCCTGTAAGCTTAATGTATACACTAATTATATCCTTTTTATATCCAAATGTACAGCATTTTTTTGAAATTTCAAAAAAACAGTTGAAATGTGCGAGTTAATGATGTATCATTAGTCTATAGATATAGGGGGGGATACTATGAAAAAACTAACTGTCGCTGCGGTCATTTCGGCTATGCTGATATCTATGTGCGGGTGTTCGGACACAAGCAGCAGCTCAAGCGAAGTCACGACCACCACTTCACAGACAACTACGGCAGTAAGCCAGACGACTGCGGCAGTAAGCCAGACGACTGTGCAAACTACGTCGGACTGGACTTCTGAGCTTTCACCCATTGAAAGCTCGTATAACTATGTCCACGGGACCGACGGCTATTACAATCTTGCGCAAGAGCTCAAACACTTTCAGATGCCGATGCAGGAAGCCGGTACCTGCTGGCTTCACGCAGCCCGTGCAAGCATACAGACCAGCTATGAAAAACAGACGGGCAAGGAGCTGAAAATAGAGATAGGCGACATGCTCAATACTATTTACGGTGACGACAAGCAGGAGGGCTATTTCATCAAAGACGGCACAGATAAAGCCGAAATAGGCGGCTGGCAGTGGATGGTTACGGGTACTCTTTCAAGAGGCTATAAGAACGGCTTAACGCTCGACAGCTCAGTGGTGATCGACCCGACCGACCGTGAAGCAATAAAGAACGCTGTCAAAACAAGAGGCGGCGTTACAGCCGAGATATGTGACGAAGGTGTAAAAAAAGGAATTTTCGGCAATTACAACACAGTGAACTACACCGGAAATGAAAAATATGACCACGATGTTACGATCATCGGCTGGGACGACCACTTTCCGAAGGACTATTTTGAGGTCCCGGCAAAGCAGGACGGTGCGTGGATAGTTTACAATTCTAACGTTGGCCAGATATATTACTACATTTCTTACTGCTCACCGCTCGGCTATACGATCACGCACACTGTCAGCGATAAGTATTCCGACGTGCTCAGCTATGATGCAGGCAACGAACAGGACAGACTTGTTAAGACAGGCGACAGCACAAAGACCGCAAATGTTTTCCATAAAAAAGGCAAACTGGCGGCTGTCGGCACATATAACGGCTTTGATGAGCAGGATATTAAGATAGAGATAATGTCCACCGACTTCAAGACCGTGCTTTATTCGCAGGACGCAAAGCTCGGCTATCACGGTTATCACACCGTCGAACTGACAAAGCCTGTTGATGTTGAGGACTTCGCAGTCGTTATCACCTACTCAAAGGGTGCGCCTGTTGAGGGCGAAACGATAGAGAACGACAGCGGTATGTACAAGACCGTATCTGAAAAGGGACAGTCGTTCGTGTTCACAGGCGGCAAGTGGAAGGATATGACCGATAAGGATATAAAGACAGTACTCAAGACCTATAACGGTCAGTCTGCCTCGGCTGGGCAGATCGGCGCAGTGAGGGATAACCTCAGCGAGGAAGATATCAAGGAACTGCACGATACTGATTTTGAACCGAGAAACTGCTGCATCAAGGCGCTGTTTATAAAATAAAAGGAGAAAGAATGGAACTGATACGAGCAAACGCAGCTGATGCACAGGAGCTTTGGGAGATGCAGGTCAGGGCTTTTGCGGGATACCCCGAAAAGTACAAAGACTACGACATCGACCCCGCCTGTGAAAAGCCCGAAAGGATCGCACAGAGGCTGACCGACGGGAGCTTTTACTACTTTATCTGCGTCAGCGGAGAAAAGGTCGGGGCGATAAGGGTTGTTTACAGCGCAGACACCAAGCGCATCTCGCCGGTATTCATTTTGCAGAATTACCGTGGCAGGGGCTACGCACAGCAGGCTATAAGGCTTGCGGAGGCTATACACGGCGAGCACGGCTGGGAGCTGGAAACGATACTTCAGGAGCCCGCCAACTGTCATTTGTACGAAAAGATGGGTTACAAAAGGACAGGCAGAACTGACAGGGTCAACGAGCATATGGACCTTGTTTACTACAAAAAAGACTGAAACGGGAGGAAAACAAGATGCCATTTTGCATTATTACGGGCGACATAACCAAGGTCACAGCAGATGCGATAGTCAATGCGGCGAACTCGTCGCTGCTGGGCGGAGGCGGCGTTGACGGTGCAATACACCGTGCGGCGGGCAGCGAGCTTCTGGAAGAATGCCGCACGCTCGGCGGCTGTGCCACGGGGCAGGCTAAGCTCACAAAGGGATACAGACTTCCCTGCAAATACGTTATACACACCGTCGGACCCATTTACAGCGGCGGGGGTTACGGCGAAAAGGAGCAGCTTTACTCCTGCTACATCAACTCGCTGGAGCTTGCAAAGCAAAACGGCTGTGAAAGCATTGCTTTCCCGCTTATCTCGGCGGGGGCATACGGCTACCCGAAGGACAAGGCTCTGGCGGTGGCGATCGAGGCGTTTGAGAGTTTTCTTAACGATAACGATATGTCCATAACGCTTGTTATCTTCAGCAAGAGCGCATTTTTCTTTGAGCCGAAGCTTGAAAAGGAGATTGGAAAGTACATTCAGAAAAACACGCCCAAGCCTCAAAAGAGCTTTCCTAAGTTCCCGATGTTTGGCGCAGCTGAAAAGACAGCAGGCAAAGCAAGACAAAGCAGCAGCTTCAGAGATATATGCGATGAGGAATGTTGTGAGCCAATGCTTGGGGCATCTGCACCGTGCGGTGCTGCACCTGCGGCGGGACTGAACGAATTTCTGATGTCACGGGACGAATCCTTCTCGCAGCAGCTGCTCAGGCTGATCGACGAGAAGGGGCTTACCGATGTTCAGACGTACAGAAAGGCGAACATCGACAGGAAGCTGTTTTCAAAGATTCGCAGCGATGTGAATTACAAGCCGAAAAAGCAGACGGCTCTGGCTTTTGCTATTGCTCTGGAGCTTGACCTCGACCAGACGGAGGATCTGCTCGCAAAGGCGGGCTACAGGCTTTCGGACAGCCTTAAATTCGACCTTATAGTAAAGTATTTCATAATCAACAAGCAGTACGATATTTTTGTGATAAACCAGGCGCTGTTCGCTTTTGATCAGTCGCTGATAGGGTGCTGACGGCAAGCTCTCCCGGTATGGGAGAGCTTTTTTCAAATGTCGCTTTTAAAGCGACCAAATCTTCCTTGAAGTATGTTATTCTTTAGCTGTAAACAAAACACAACACCACGACTTCAAGGAGGAATCATTATGAAAAAGACTACTAACGAGACAAAGGCTGTAAAAAAGAACAACGTTACCGAGCTGGTATTTATCCTCGACCGCAGCGGTTCGATGTCGGCGCTGAGGGACGACACTATCGGCGGCTTCAACACGATGATAGAACAGCAGAAGAAGACAGACGCAGACGTTCTTGTTTCAACCGTGATGTTCAGCGACGACTCAAGCGTTATCCACGACAGAGTCCACATCTGCGATATCAAGGATCTTACAAGAGACGATTACGCACCAATGGGCTGCACTGCCCTGCTGGACGCTGTCGGTGATGCTGTCAAGCACATCTCAAACATTCACAAATACGCCCGCAAGGAGGACGTTCCGAACAAGACGATGTTCGTCATCACGACCGACGGAATGGAGAACGCAAGCACGCATTACTCGCAGCGTGATGTCAAAAGACTGATAGAAAAGCAAAAGGAGAAATACGGCTGGGAGTTCCTGTTCATCGGAGCTAACATCGACTCTGTCGAAACAGCGGGAAGCATCGGCATAGACGCACGCAGGGCTGTGAACTACACCGCAAGCGCAAAGGGCACAAGAAGCCTGTTCAAAGGCGTGGGCAAGGCGATGGAGGAAGCTTGCTGCTGCGGCTGCTGTGAAGAGATAAGCGACGAATGGAGAAAAGAGATCAAGTGACCACGGACCCCGGCGGGGCGATACCTAAAAAAAGCGAACAGCTACACGGATATATCCCGTGTGGCTGTTCTATGTTTTGTCCTATAGAGGTATGACCGCTTCTGCGATAAAGTAAGGGGTATCCTCACGCAGCTCACTGCTGAGCCGCAGCTCACCTCCGTACTTTCTGACACATCGGCTGATGTTTTCAAGTCCGAAGCCGTGGTTGTACTTATCCGACTTTGTAGAAAGAGGTCTGCCGTCGGTAAGCTCGACAATACGCACCGAAGCGTTCTCGCAGGTCATAAACAGAAAATGCTCGCTGCGCCTGAACGACATACCGATATAACGCTTTGCCACATCGACCTTTTCACAGGCTTCAATAGCGTTGTCAAGAAGATTTGAAACAAGCGTACAGCTGTCAACTGCGGATATCTCCAGTCCGCTGACAGTTCCCTCCCACTCAAAGCGGATACCGAGTCTTCGTGCCCGGGCAGCCTTGTCGTTTACGATAGCATCGACTATACCATTGCCGGTATGTATCAGTCTGTCAGCTTCCTTGACGGTATCGGATATCTCATTGATATAGTTTTCAAGCTCGTCATACTTTTTCTGCGAGGCGAGATCTCTTATACAGATAAGGTGGTTTTTCATATCGTGTCTGATACGCCTTATCTCATTGTCGGAGGTCTGCTTGACCTCGTAATAGTCCTTCTGGGCGTTCAGGTAGCTTTCGTTGATGCCGTTGAGGGTGCTGTAATAGCGGCTCTCGGTAAGCTTCACGGTCATCACCACGAACACCGACATAAATGCCAGTGACAGAAGTATGACCATTATTGCACCGAAGGACAGGCTCTTTGCCTCACCGTTCCCGTCATAAGCTATGAACGTAAGCTCGCCGGTGAAATAGGAAAGCAATCCGATGAAAACGATGTTCCACACCGACATAGGCTCGGTGATGCTGCTTTTGCACGCCTTGGCTATTAGCAGCACGATCGCAGCGGAGGCGACCTCACACAGTATAACGGAAAGATAGCTGCCAAAGGCAAAGCCGCTGTCGGAAAAATATTTCTGTGCGTAGGACACGGGCAAAGTAACGATGATATTCAAGCGTGAAACGAACACAAACCCGCACAGGCTGACAACGATGCTCCTGAACGAACGGTCTGTGAGCATCAGCCATATCAGCGGGACAAATATCGCACACAGATAATGATCGTTCAGCGATAAGCCGGGCATTGAGAACAAATGCGGGATAATTTCGAAGCACAGCGTTATACCGCCGAAAACAAAGCTGAACAGCAGATATTTTTTCAGCTTCCAGCGAAAGACGTGCTTTATTATGAAGCAGGCACTGAATGCTCTGACAAAACCTATCAGAAAATACAGCGTGTAGACAAGAAGCTTCATTTGTCACGCTCCTATCTTGCGCTGCTGCGGACGAACTCAAACATTCTCGTTTTGAAATCCGCTGCACAGCTTTTGCTCACGGGCACAGTTTCACCGTTGTCGAGCATTATCTCCTTTGAGGTGTACTTGCTGACGTGGCGGAGATTGACTATGGTGCAGCGGTGTATCCTGACAAAGTCGTCGGAGGCTTTTTCGAGCATCTCCAGCGCTTCGCCGAGCTTCATCCGTGTACTGAGCGTCTGCTCCCTGAGAATAAAGCGCACGGTGTTGTTATCAGCCTCTGCATAGATTATGCTGTCGGGAGATATCACGATATCCTCGCCCTTTTGTCTGATAACGACATTGGGCTTGCTACCGAGCTCTCTTTGTATAGCTTTGAGCGCCTCGGTCAGCTTTCTGTCGGTACAGTCCTTAGGAAGAAACCGCAGAGCATCGACCTCATAGCCCTCCATAGCCATTTCGGTATGGCTGGTAAGAAAGACGATGGGGATATCGCAGCCGTTCTCTCTGAGACGCTTTGCTGCATCAAGCCCGTTGAGCACGGGCATTTCTATATCCAGAAACAGAGCATCGAAGCTTCTTCCCGAGTTTATCGCAGAGATAAGGTCGGAGGCATTGGAAAATTCCGCTGTGAGCACATCACTGCTGACAGCCTTCAGTCTTTTTGCAAGGCTGTAAACAAATATCAGCTCATCGTCGCAGACAGCTATTCTCATAAGCAGCACCTCCGATGATATTATATCACATTAATTGCACATCTTCAAGTCTGTGGTCGCAAAGTTTTACGATTTTGTTCCCGTAGGCGGCACACTCGTCGGAGTGGGTCACCTGCAGGATAGTTATGCCCTTTTCTTCGTTGAGCCTTTTAAACAGATTCATTATCTCCTCGCCTGACTGTCTGTCAAGGTTTCCTGTCGGTTCATCTGCAAGCAGTATCTCCGGCTCGCTGAGCACAGCCCTTGCTATGGAGCATCTTTGCTGCTGTCCGCCGGAAAGCTGTGCGGGATAGCATTTTCTCTTGCCAGTAAGACCTGTGATGCGCAGTATCTCCTCAAGCTGTGCTGTATAGTCCTTTGTTTTTCTTCCAGAAAGCTCTATCGGCAGGAGTATGTTCTCCTCGACTGTGAGATTTGCAACGAGGTTATAGAACTGGAAGACATAGCTGAGCTTGAAAGAGCGCATATGCGAAAGCTGCTTGTCGTCCATTCCGCTTATGCTCTGTCCGGAGATGCGGATATCGCCGGTAAAGTCACGGTCAAGTCCGCCGATAAGATACAGAAGCGTTGACTTGCCGCTTCCCGAAGCGCCTGTGAGCGACACAAAGCTTCCCTTTTCGATGCTCAGGTCTGCGCCGTCGAAGATAAGTGCCTCGTTTTCGCCCGAGCCAAAACGCTTTTTGAGATTCTTTATTTCTATTGTGCTGTACATAACGATACCTCCGTCATTCGTATTTCAGCTCTGCGGCTGTGTTCATTTTCCTGAGTGAAACTATCGGCTTGACTGCTGAAAGCATCAGAAGCGCTGTCATAGCAAGAACGAACATCAGCATCAGCGCCGGTTCGAATTTTACCACTATCACCATTCCCATATTGTCAAGCGCTGTTTCTATAAGCCCTGTGAGCAGACACCCGAGGGCAAGGCCTGTCAAGCCTGCTGTGAGCGATGAGAACAGCGTTTCAAGAATTATCAGCTTTGAGAGCTTCTTTTTACCTGCGGCTACCGAGTGGAGCACGGCATATTTCCGCTTTGACTGTTCAAAGCCGATTATAGCGTTGCTGACTGCGCCCAGCAATGCGAGGACGACACCGACTCCGAGTATCGAATAGATTATCGTCATTACCTGGCTTCTGTCCTCAGCGGAGTTGTGCATACTCTGCTGAGCTGTTACAACATCGACATTTGGGAGCTTGTTTTGTATCTTTTCGGTGAGGTCTTCGACGGAGCTGTTTTTGCTGAGGTTAATATAAATATTTTCGATACTGTTGGAAAGCTCCTTGGTGTACCATTTTTCGTTAACAAAGAGCGTATCACGGTAATCGGTCACGACATCGTATATGCCGCTGACAGTAAGCCTGAATCTCGGTCTTTCCTCGACGCCGCTCTTGTTGATGATAAAATCATCGGTATCGACGATATCCAGAACATCTCCCTTTTTAAGGCCGTGCTTTTTAGCATAGTCTTTGCCGATATAGACCTCTCCGCTGGCGGGTGCTTTTTCGGCGCCCTTGATTATCGGGTGAAGCTTGAATGAGGTGTATGCGACAAAGCTCACAAGCTCCTTTTTGCCGCCGTTCACCTCTGCGTGCAGTGCTGTCTGCATAAACAGTTCATATTCGCTGACCTCGGGAAGCTCGGTTATAAACTTGCATTTATCAAGCGGCTTGTTGACCTCCGCTTTGACGTCGTAATGATAGATATCACTTTCATACGACGCTGCGACTGCGCTGCTCACGATAAGTATGCCTGTGGATATCGCAAGGGCTATAAATGTGAGCTGGGTGCTTGTTACGCTGCTCTTTTTATAGGCGCACTCGTTTGCGGCAAACTTAGCAGTTGACATTCCAAGCGCTGCAAACATCTTCACGAACAGCTTTGACAAGCCCTTTATCACCAGCGGGACGACCATTACCGAGCCGACGCAGATAAGTGCGATAGCGGCGATCGCAAACATAGTTTCGTCTGCGATAATGCCGACTGTTATTCCTGCAGCGAACAGCACCGCACCGATGATGAGCTTTTTTACGCTGAGCACATAGGCGCTGTCCTTTGACGAGAAGATTATATCACGCACGGGAGTTCTTACAGCCTTTATCAGCGCACCCGACTGGCAGATTATCTGTATTGCGACCGCAAGGAGCACGGACGCAGGATACAACCAAAGAGGCATTGAGTAATTGCCTGTTGAGCCGAAGAACGCACGCACGGCAAAGTCACCCGCAAACACGAACAAAACTGCGCCGATGATGCCGCCGACAAGTCCGTAGATCACGCTTTCGATGATAAGCAGGGTCGAGGTCTTCGGAATGCTTCCGCCGATGCTTCGCAGAGTTCCGATAGTCGAGAGCCTTTCGTTTGCGATGTGCCTTGACATTGAGAATGTGAGAAACAGCGTCATAAGCAGTATGACAGCAAAGATAAGGTAGAACACCATGGTCTGCTTGCTTATATCCTCAAGCAGTTCGTCTGTCAGGATAGGCGAAAAGCCGTAGTTCTGCTTTACATACTTTTTGGCTATATCTATTGAAAACTCCTTGACATCGACATCGTCGGGAAGGTCGATGAGCGCTGTTTTATAGCCTGTACCCGTCTTTGCGGTGAGCTTTTTTATGTTGGCGATGTTCATCATCACGGTATTGGGTTTGCGCAGCAAATACATATCTTTGCTGACCAGAGTTACCTTCAAAGAAAGCGTCTTTGACTTTTTCATATCAGACTCTATCAGTCCGACGGCTTTTATGGTGACGCTGTCGCCCTCTTTAAGACCTGTCTTTTGTGAAAAGGCTTCCGATATTATCACGCCGTCCTTGGGGTCGAGCTCGCTGCCGAACAGACCGAGCTGTTTGCCCACCTTCGTATCGTGGTAAGCTGCATTAGCGTCATACTCGCCCTTTGCGGTCTTAGCTTTGACTGTCAGGCCCGAGGACAAATATATTTTTGTGTTCTCGGGGAAATCGGCGGCATTCAGTTTAAGGTCTGAATTACTGTCGATAGCCAGAAGCTCAGCTCCGCCGTACACACGCAGCATAGTGTCCCTAAGAACGTGCTCGGGGGCTTCTCTTCCCGATATACAAAAAAGCATCGCAAACGCCGAGGCTGCGAGCGCAAATATTATCGCAAACGAACGCAGAGGTTTGCCGAGGATATTTCTCCTTATAAGTCTGCCAAGGATAGACATATGATCAGTCCTTTCATTTTTATCTGAGCTTATCATAGCACAAAATCGGCGCAGCAAAGAAAAAATGTTGTGAAATGCACCAAAGGTGTGGTGAATTGGAACACCTTTTCAACTCACCACTTTTGAGGGTACACTCACAACATTTCAAAGCAAAACAACGCTCGGCGTGCTATAATGCAGACAAATGAAAGGGAGGTCAAGCTTATGAAAAAAATAATAATAACAGCAGTTTTCATCACATCACTTATCGGTGCATTTTTTCTCGTATTTATCCCGGGCGATCTGACAAAGGAAGATATGCTCAAGGATCTTGAAAAGAGCAAGGAAGCCTTTGAAAAGGTCGGCGACTATTTAGTTCATCACGACGAGGTCAAGGCTCCTTATATCTATGTTGAGGATGCCGGGAGATTCAAGGAAATAGAGAGTGATATCAAGAAAGCGCTGGGCGAGGATTTTCTGTGTATTCAGGTAAGCGACGATCACAGGGAGATAACTTTCCACACCTCATCACAAAACAACAGCGACGACCACAGGCTTGTATATTCGCCGTTTGACAGACCCAAGAGCGTTTCGGGTGCAGAGACGACAAAGTTCGGAAAGTGGTATATCAAAATGTAGCGCACGCAAAAGACCGATGCCTGAACTACCCGGGCATCGGTCGATTTTTTATACTTTGGGGTTTCCGCATTTGTTGCAGAACCTGCCGCCGCTGCATTCGTTTCCGCAGGCGGAGCATGTCCAGCTTTCTGTCTGCGCAGGCTGATCTATTTTCATTCCCATTCCCATAAAGCCATTCATTGACGACTTAGCGGGTTCGATATGTGAGGAAAGCATAGTGCTTTCGGAACACAGCCTGTCGGTCAGCTCTCGCAGCTGTTTGGCTATAGCTTCGCCGCCGTGCTGACTTATAGCCGCAGGGTCGAGTTTGAAACGGGCGGACTTATCTCCGCCGACTGACGAATCGTCAAAGCATATCGTGTAGTACGAGTCGCCCGAGGTGTCGGTAGTTCCCGAGAACGGATCTTTTGACCTGTCGTATTTAAGCTGCGCAAGGTTGGTAAGATTGCTTTCGCATATGAACTTTTCAAGCTCGGCTATCACCTTTTCGCCCGCCCTGTAATCGGTCACTACAGCATCACAAACGCCTTGCTGCATATACAACCTGACAGTCACCTCGCCGTTTTCAGACCACGTTGCTTTCGTTTCGTTTTCATTGTGGCTTGCCGGAGTCATTCCGTTTGACCAGCAGTAATGCTCAAAGCTGACGAGCCTGCCGTGCTTGACCTGTTTTGCGAGCAGAGCAGCAAGCTGTTCGTCGGGCTTATCCTCGGGGATAAGACCCATTGCTTTCATCATATCGGTTATCCCGTTCGGCACGCCCATTGAGTCGGTAAACTCCTTTACAGGTGACGGCTCGGGCGCAGGCTCGGTATTTTTGCCGCGGTCGGGGTCGAGGTCTGGTCTCCAGCTGCCGCAGCCCGGGCAGAACTTGCCCTCCCCTTCTTCGCAGCCGCACTTGGGACATTTCCACTTGCCGCCGTTGTAGACAAACCCGTCCTGTGCAGGCTGTGGCTCGGTCTCTTTTTCAGCAGCGGGCGCAGGCTTCGGAGTGCCGCAGTTAGGACAGAATTTGCTCTTGATCCCCTCGGCATTACACTCGGGACATTTCCACTCGCCGTTCTCGGCGGAGGTATTGTTCGGCTTAACATCCGTTCCCATAGGCATAGTGAACATTCTCTTTTTCATCTCTATCACTTTCGGGTCGGTCACGGGAAGCTGCTTTTGGCTTATCAGGTTTTCGTCCTCGACAAAGGAAAAAAGGATATCCCGTATCTGTTTAACAACTTCACCGCCGCCGTAAAACTCAGCCGTATCACAGTTGAAGGAAAAAAAGCCGTCTGTATTGTCGTCGGTATAAAGCGTTATCCCCCAGGAGCTTGAATAATCGAACATTCTGGGGCGGTCGTCCTTTTCGGGGTCTATACGCATCTCGCTCCACGCCCAGAGGTTCTCACTATCGGCTATCTCACCGATCTTTTGCAGGGCTTGTGCATCAGCTTTGTAGAGCTTCTCGGTCGTTCCGTCCATTTCGCTTTTATGCGAATGAAGAAGCAAGAACTGTCCGTTCGTTTCCTTGAGCGTATAGGTATCGCTTATCCCGCTGAAAGCCATCATTCCGTGCGAGCTGGAATGGAGTTCTGCGGCGATAAGCTTTCCGTGCTTTATCTGCATTTGCTTGACATCTTTAAGTGTCGGATACTGTTTTTCTGTCATTATAATACCTCCCCTATTTATCATATTACCCTTTTTTATTGTAACACGGCCCAAGTCATATGTCAACAAGTTTCCCGTTGACGTAGGGTGAGTGATGTGATATAATTAAGGCAGCACCGCACAACTAACGCTTGTCGGCTCAAACAAAAGAGGCTTCACTGGAGATAACAATGAAAGAGACATTTTACAGATTCGACACACCGGCAAAGATATGCCTGCTTGCAGACATTCACGACAGGGACTTTTCGGAGATAACTGCTTCGCTGAAGGTACGAAAGCCCGACATTATTGCTGTTGCGGGCGACATACTCGGCAACGTCAAATTTGACATTCCGACGCCGATAATGAGCAGGACGCATTACGCACTTGATTTTCTGACGGCGTGCGCAGGCATTGCGCCCAGCTTCTTTTCGATAGGCAATCACGAGTGGATGCTTTCGCAAAAGGACAAGGACATTATACGCAGCACAGGGGTCACTTTGCTTGACAACGCTTGGGTAAGGCACGAAAGCATGGTCATCGGCGGTCTGACATCGTCGGGGGCTGTGGCATACGAAAAATACCGAAGCGGAAAGTCCGAGGAATACCCGAGGTGGAACTATTTTAACTCGCCGCAGCGAAACGAGCCCGAAGTTGGCTGGCTCGGGGAATTTGAGAGGCAGGAGGGCTTCAGGCTCCTGCTTTGCCATCACCCGGAATACTACCCGAAATATCTGCGGCGCAGGAAGTTAGACCTGATACTGAGCGGACACGCACACGGCGGGCAGATACGCATTTTCGGGCAGGGGCTTTTCGCTCCGGGTCAGGGAGTTTTTCCGAGATACACAAGCGGGATACACGGGCGCATGGTTATATCCCGAGGGCTTGCAAACACGGCTCGCTTTGTTCCCCGCTTATTCAACCGCCGTGAGATTGTTTACATCATTCCCAAATGAACAGCACTCTGACGGGGCGGTCGCAGGCAGGCTTTCAGCCTGCGGCGGAGCAAAGCTCCGCAACAGCCTTCGCAGAAGGCTCTGCGACCGCCCCCGGACAAACCCGAAAGGAGCAATTATATGCCGATACTTGCAGGATTTATTGTGCCGCACCCGCCGCTTATCGTATCGGAGGTAAGACGTGGCGAAGAAAAAAAGGTACAGGAAACGATAGACTCCTACCGTGAAGTCGCACGGCAGATAGCCAAGCTGAGACCCGACACCGTTATAATCTCCAGCCCACACGCCGAGTTCCACAGGGACTGCTTTCACATCAGCTCGGGAGAAAAAGCAAGCGGCAACTTTGCTGATTTCGGTGCCCCGCAGGTCAGCTTCGAGGAAAGTTACGACACAAAGCTTTTCGATTCGATTCAGGGCATCGCTAAGAACTACGGCATACCTATAGTTTCGGGCGGCGAGCGCTCGGCTGTCCTCGACCACGGAACAATGGTGCCGCTGTACTTTATCGAAAAGAAATACAGGGACTTTAAGCTGCTGCGGCTGGGACTTTCGTGGCTGCCGCTGAAAACACATTTCACGTTCGGACAGATAATAAAGCGTGCAGTCGAAAAGTCGGGAATAAACGCCGTTTTCGTTGCAAGCGGTGACCTTTCGCACAAACTTCGCCCTTACGGTCCGTACGGCTTTGCACAGGAAGGCCCCGTGTATGACAACCAGCTTATCTCTGTTTGTCAAAGAGGTGCTCTGAGCGAGCTTGTCAGCTTCGATGAACAGCTCTGCGCAAATGCCGCCGAGTGCGGTCACCGTTCTTTCGTTATAATGTCGGGCGCACTTGACAGCAAGGTCAAGGCAAAGGTCTATTCGCACGAGGATATAACAGGCGTAGGCTACGGCGTATGCTCTTTCTATCCTCAGGCAGACGAGGACCCATATGTCAGCCTTGCACGCAAAACCATCGAACACTTTGTCACCACAGGACAAGCTATCCCGGTGCCGGAAGATACTCCCGGCGAACTGATTAATAACCGTGCAGGAGTGTTTGTCAGCATACACAAAAACGGCGAGCTTCGTGGCTGTATCGGTACGATACTTCCGACCCAAGACAATATCGCAAAGGAGATAATCAGCAACGCCATAAGCGCTTCGTCAAGGGACCCGAGGTTTGACCCGATAACCCCCGACGAGCTTGAATATCTCGAGATAAACGTTGACGTTCTTAGTGAGCCCGAGCTTATAGATTCAGCGGACAAGCTCGATGTCAAGCGCTACGGAGTAATCGTTTCAAGCGGTATAAAAAAAGGCTTGCTGCTGCCCGACCTTGAGGGCGTAGACAGCGTTGAAGATCAGATACGTATCGCTATGGCAAAGGGCGGCATAAGGCAGGGTGAACCGATAACCCTGCACCGCTTTGAGGTCATACGGCACAGGTGAGGAGTGAGAAAATGGCACGCTGCGATGTCTGTTTCAGACAGTGTGAGCTGAACGAGGGGCAAACCGGCTTTTGCGGTGCAAGGATATGCTCCGGCGAAAAGGTCACAGCCAAAAACTACGGCAAACTGACATCTGTTGCCCTTGACCCGATTGAAAAAAAGCCTCTGAACAGATTTTACCCGGGGACAATGATACTGTCGGTCGGGAGCTTCGGCTGCAATCTGCGGTGTCCGTTCTGCCAGAACAGCGAGATTTCCTGGTCAAAGCAAGCGTTGTCCTGCGGCAGCACTCTTAGTACAGTAACTCCGCAGGAGCTTGTGAACATTGCCGAGAAATACACCTCACAGGGAAACATCGGCATCGCTTTCACCTACAACGAGCCGCTGATAGGCTATGAATTTGTGCGGGACACAGCAAGGCTCTGCAAAAAAGCGGGTATGAAAAACGTTCTTGTGACAAACGGGACTGCCGGTCTGAATGTGCTCGATGAGCTTTCGGACTGCATCGACGCTATGAACATCGACCTCAAATGCTTTGACGAAAAGACCTACCGTGATGTGCTCGGCGGCGACCTTGAAACGGTCAGAAGATTTATCGCAAGGGCTGTCCAGATGTGTCACGTTGAACTTACCACGCTTGTAGTTCCCGGGATAAGCGACGGCGAGCAGCAGCTGACCGAGCTTGTTAAATGGGTCACCGAGCTTACCGACGCAAACGGAAGGGCTATCGGAAGCGAGGTCGTACTGCACCTTACAAGGTACTTCCCACGCTTCAGGATGACCGACACCCCTGCTACGGATATCGGGCTTATCAAGAGGCTTGCAGATATCGCAAGGCAGAGGTTAAAATATGTATACATAGGCAACTGTTGAACGATTTGTACAAAATATTGGACTGAAAGGAGAATGGATATGAGTGTTCCCGATATCAAGGATATAGTTTCACAGATAAGGAAAAAGACGGCGTTCAAGCCGCAGATAGGCATAGTTCTCGGCTCGGGTCTGGGCGGACTTGCGGACGAGGTAACAAGTGCCGAGCACATTTATTACAGCGAACTGGAGGGCTTCCCGAGGTCGACCGTCGAGGGTCACAAAGGCGAGTTCATCTTCGGCTATCTCGGAGAAGCTGCGGTAGTTCTGATGAACGGGCGTGTGCATTATTACGAGGGTTACAGCATGCAGCAGGTCGTCGCACCGGTCAGGGTAATGGCGGCGCTGGGTGCGGACAGGATAATCCTAACCAATGCTGCGGGCGGGCTGAATGTGAGCTACTCCCCGGGAACGCTGATGTGCATCAGAGACCAGATAACGTCGTTTGTGCCGTCACCGCTTGTAGGTCCGAACGACGAGAGCTTCGGTCCACGCTTCCCCGAGATGAGCAAGGTCTACGACGCCGAGCTGATGAGGCTTCTTCACGAAACGGCGGACGAGGAAGGCATACCGCTTGTTGACGGCGTGTATCTGCAAATTACGGGGCCTGCCTACGAAACGCCTGCGGAGTCGAGCCTGTACGCTCAGTGGGGTGCGGACGCAGTCGGAATGAGCACGGCGTGCGAGGCAGTGGCTTTGCGGCATATGGGCGTCAGGCTGCTGGGACTGAGCTGCATTACGGACATGGCTATCAACAACGAAAACACCGTCACGACGCATGAGCAGGTGCAGAAGATAGCAAACGAGGCGAGCAAAAAGCTTATCAGTCTTGTGAAAGGCACAGTTCTGAAAGCAAGCAAGCTTTGATAAAAAAAGAGGACAGTTAAACTGTCCTTTTTTTTGTACTTATTTATCTTCTTCCATGTTGTCGATAGCGTATTTCAAACATTGCATAACAAGCTGATTTAGTGATAGATTGTTTTCAAATGCAAGTGCCTCAAGCTGCTCAACGAACTCCTTTGGCAGCCTGAAAGTCTTTGTCACGTACTCATTGTAGCCTTTTTGCAGTTTAAACATATCGATCACACTCCTTATAATTATTATGTATTATAATTTGTTGAAAATAAACAATAAATTTGCAAGACTTTTATAATATATTTATCTTGCACAAATCAACAAAGTATGATATACTAAATATACAATAATTTGACAAAGGGGCTGAAACTATGCTTAAAGTAAATCCTGTAAGTAATACTGGAAACCAATTGTATTTTTATGTGTATAACGAAACTGACGAACGAATGTGGTTTAAGTGCTCATATAATGTCTTCGACCAAAATAATAGCATATTAAATTGCAAACCAAGTATTCATCTTGCTAATCCTTGTGTAATACAAGAAGTCGATAAGCAGGATAACAAGTGTTTTGCTATTGATTTGGGTGTTGATGTTCACCAGATTTCACATATTGAATTTATTATAACAGAACAGCAAGTGCATTTTGATTCTCGTAAAAAAACAAATACTTTTAGATTTAGATTAATCTGCGACAAATGGGAGGAGATTGATGTTGGAAACTAAAAAATACAAAGCCAACATAAAATCAAAAGGGCTAAAACTATTAATCACTTCTAGTGTTCTCATATTTGCCTTTATTTGCACTTTTCGTGTTGACCATTATTCTGGTCATGATGCAGATAGCACATCATACCGTCTGCTTATGGGATTTCCAATAGTAGAGATAACCGAATACAAAAAAGATGTTGATTACCGATATGATTCATATAAAAAAGGCGATATTGATTATTACATCAATTATCATAATATCTTCTACGAAGTCTTGCCAACACTTTTGGGAGTGATTCTGCCATCTTTGATTGCTGGGTACTGTTCCTTTTCATCAAAACGTTGTTCCCTTGAACTAAATGATAACGTACTAAGTGGAACACGAAAGAAACTGTTTTCAACAGTAAACCTCAAACTTCCTATTGAAAAAGTTGACAGCATTATGGTAAAAAAGAATTATTTCAACATGTTATCAGGTGGCAAAACAGTAGTTATCTGCTCTTCCTCGGGGAGAATGAAATTTCCGTGGGTACAAAATGCAGATGAGTTTGTAGATGCCACTGTAAATGCAATAGAAAAAGCAAAAGCAGCAAATAAATAGCAAGAGGACAGCTTAAACTGTCCTCTTTTTTGTACTATTATTTGCCTTCGTTGCGCAGGTCAACGATACGCTTTGCCTTGCCTGCGAATCTTTCGAGTGAGCCGAAATCAACAAGCGTGATCTTGGTCTGGATACCCAGCACCGTTTTCATATCGTGGGTAATCTTGTCGTGCAGAGCCTCCAGCTTCGGATAATTCTCTATCATCTCGTGGCTGATAGTGTTTGAAAGCTCGACCTTTATTTCAAGGTGGTCTGCAAAGTTCGATCTTGTCAGTATCAGCTGATAGTGCGGTGCGACCTCGTCAAAGCCCATAAGCACAGATTCTATCTGCGACGGGAACACGTTTACGCCACGAATTTTGAGCATATCGTCCGAACGTCCTCTCGGCTTAGCCATTCTCGCCATCGTTCTTCCGCACTTGCACGGCTCATAGTCGATCTCGGTGATGTCCTTTGTCCTGTAACGCAAAACCGGGATACCCTCCTTGGAAAGCGTTGTAACGACAAGCTCGCCCTCGCTTCCCCTATCGAGAACGTCGCCTGTCTTCGGGTCGATTATCTCAGCAAGGAAGTGATCCTCGTTGATGTGCATTCCGCATCTTTCCTCACACTCGCCCGAAACGCCCGGTCCCATAAGCTCGCTCATACCGTAGTTGTCGGTAACGAACATACCCAGCGTTTTTTCTATCTGGTCTCTCATCTCGACGGTACAGCCCTCAGAGCCGAGCAGGCCGAGTTTGAGATTTATCTTGTCGAGCACACCCTTTTCCTTTGCAAGCTCGCCTATGTACTGCGCATAGGAGGGCGTTGATACCAGCGTATTTGTGCCGAAATCCTGCATCAGCATTATCTGCTTCTCGGTATTTCCGCTTGATGACGGAATGACCGTTGCACCGATCTTTTCAAGCGCATAGTGAAGTCCGAGCGCACCTGTGAAAAGTCCGTAGCCGAAGCATATCTGCACGATGCTCTCGTCGCTTGCGCCGGCAGCCATAACAAGACGAGCCATACAGTCGCTCCACATATCAAGGTCAGCCTTTGTGTAACCGACAACGGTAGGCTTTCCTGTTGTACCGGAAGAAGCGTGGATACGGGTGATATTCTTCAGAGGCTGTGCAAACAGTCCGAACGGGTAGGTGTCACGCATATCAGCCTTTGTGGTGTACGGGATATACTGAATGTCCGAAAGCTGCTTTATCTTGTCATCGTTCACGCCGGCCTCGGTGAGCCTTTTGTTGTAAAATGGCACATTGTCCATACAGTATTTTACAAGGTGTTTCAGCTTTTTGAGCTGTATCTCCTCTATCTGCGCTCTTGACATTGTTTCAATTTCTTTTTGGAAAAACATAGCACTACTCTCCTTTAACGTTTTAAAGCACCTAATTATTATAACATAATATTCTTTATTTTTCAAGTGCTTTGCAGAGTTTAAAACAAAAATTATTCACAAAATTCCACCCTTGATTTTATGCACATTTCATTGTATAATAGAATATATCGGAATATACCGGCGGATAGCTGGGGGAAACCCTTTTGGAAGAAGGTCGAGAACGGCAAAGCCGTTCTCTTGGGAGTAACCGTGGTAACGGTTACTCCGTTATCCCCCGAGGATACCCGTTGGGTATCCTCGCAAGCGACCACAGGTCGCTTACCAGACACCCCTTCCTAAACCTCTTATTTCTTTTTCGCCATTGGGGTCTGCGACCCCAATAACGAAAAAGCAGTAAAAGTTCAGAAAAGAGAGTTTGAGAGAAAATCTTTCCCAAGAGAATATCCTCAGTTATCGGTCGATGAATCCGGATTATCACAGTATATTCTGATTTATAGCATTAAAAATAGTGAAGTGAGTGATAATAATGATATATGAAATGAAAAGGACGGTAAGGTGCAGTCACATTGGCGAGGACGGGCAGATGCGAAACAGCGCACTCGTTGACTTTCTGCAGGACTGCAGCCTGAAGCACCTTGAGAACGAGCCTGTAATATCGCCGTTTTTTGAGCAGACAGGCTGCATTATGTTCCTTATCTCACGTCAGCTCGACATTGTCAGAAAGCCGAAGCTTGATGACAACGTAACTGTTAAAACGTGGTGCTACGAGCTTAACAGGCTGTACGGCTTCCGAAACACGGTCATCTACTCGCAGGACGGGGAGATCCTTATAAAAAGCATCGCAGGCGGCTGTTTTATCGACTCATCAAACATGCGCACGACAAAGGTGCCGCAGGAGGTCATCGACAGAGTGAAGCTTGAAAACAAGCTGGAGGACATCGAATACACCTCACGCAAAATCGTTCTGCCGGAGTGTGAGCCCGTCGTTTACGAGCCGATAAAGATAAACCGATGCTTTATTGATATGAACCGCCACGTAAACAATGCACGCTACCTCGATATGACAGACGAGTTCCTCCCCGACAACGCTTGCGTAAAGCGCATACGCAGCGAATACAAGCTTCCCGCAAAGCGTGACAGCATCGTTATCCCGAGGGTTTTCACGGGCGCTGATACTGTCACCGTAGATCTTTCTGCACCGAACAATAAAAGCTACGCCGTGGTTGAATATACACTGGAATAATATCTCATTTTTCGCTTCAAGGCCTTGACAAAATTTAAGTTTTGTGATATTATATTAATATATTATTCAAGATTCAATAAGGGGCATCGCCCCGTCATTCAAGCCACGACAAACCAAGCTTCGCTTGCTACAGCGTTAGCCCCTTAGGGTTTCGGTGGGAGATTTATTCTCACCACCGAAAGACTAAGATGACCGCTTCTCGTCTGTCGCCTCGGTCGTTGCTTATGCTGCGCATAGGTGTCCACCGGACACCCGCAACCTAAGAGGCGGGGGTCATAGGTCGTGGTTATAATTCTTCAAGGGGGATGTGTTTGCACTTGCAAACACGGCTGAAATATGGGAAAATACATTGAACAGACTGAGCATAAAAAGGCTGTCCGCTGTGTGCAGATACTCGCATACATCTCTCTGATCGGTGTACTTGCAGACATAGTGTTTTTTATCATGTATTCCCTCAGACCCGAGGGTGTGAAGGATTCATATGTTTTTTTCATTACCATACTGCTGTCGATCATAGGCTGTTCCCTGCACGCTGCTGTGGGCATATCTCTGCCGAACAACGGCAAATTCGCATATTACAAGGCTGCTATCTGTGTCTTTCTTGTGGCTGATTTCATCGGGACGATCCATGGCGCAAGGTCGCTGGCACTCAACAGCTCCGAGGCTTCGGATTTTTCCCCGTGGATATTTTACACCACGTTCTTCGTAGGCTGCCTTACCACCAACATACTGATCCTCAGGTTCATTATCGGAAGCATAAGCCGAAAGCCTGCGCTTATCGCAGCGGGTGTGCTTGCGCTGCTGATAATACTTCATATGGGCGATATAATCCACTCTATGGCGAATTACGACAGCTTTGTCAACGACCTTCCGAACAAAAAGAATATGATAAGGCTGGTGAGCAATTTGGTTTTCCTCATCTGCTCGCTGGAGATAATGGTCGTGGTCAAGATAATGCCGTCGGAAAAAGACAAGGATAATGATGCAAAAAAATAACACTCAAAGCCGCTGCAAACACGATGCAGCGGTTTTCTTTTCACACGCACGCAGACAGCACCCGGGCTTGACTTGCAGCCGGAAATAGCCTATAATGTCAACAGGGAGTGATAATATGGTAAAACCTATCGTCAAGGACGTTTTGTTTCTCGGGCGCAAAAGCGAAAAGGCTGACAAGAACGATATTCAGGTTATCACCGACCTTCGTGACACGCTGGCGGCTAACCGTGAAGGCTGTATCGGTATGGCTGCTAATATGATAGGATACAGCAAGCGCATCATAATCGCTGCAAGCGAGCTTGGAGATATCGTTATGGTCAACCCGGTCATCGTTTCCAGAAGCGGAAGATACGAGACAGAGGAAGGCTGTCTTTCGCTCGTCGGAGTTCGCAAAACTACACGATTTACAAACATCGAGGTACGGTATCTCGATGAGAATTTCACCGCACGAAAGGGGAAATTTTCGGGGCTTATTGCACAGGTGATACAGCACGAATGCGACCATCTCGAGGGGATACTGATATAACTGTACATATTTCTGTACTATTACGACTTTGACTATTTGTACAGTTTTTTGTACACTTTGGTTTTGATGAGGTGAAAGAATGGGCAGCATCATTGAGATACAGGACCTGGAGCTTGCGCAGCTCCAGCCTTTCAGATGCACGAACGAGATACAGCTGAAGCGTTATTATGAGCCTCAGCCGGGGATATTTGTTGCAGAGAGCCCGAAGGTGATACGGCGTGCTCTTAAAAGCGGCTATGAACCGCTGACTCTGCTTTGCGAAAAAAAGTACATCAGCGGACAGGCAAGCGATATAATCGAGGCTTGCGGCGAAGCTTCGGTCTACACGGCTGAAAGCGAGGTGCTGACACAGCTTACGGGGTTTCGACTTACGCAGGGAGTGCTTTGCGTAATGCGGCGAAAGGCTCTTCCCGACGCTGAAATGCTGCTTGAAAAGGCTGAAAGGATAGTTGTGCTCGAGGACATAATGAATCAGACAAACATCGGTGCGATATTCAGAAATGCGGCGGCTCTCGGTGCGGACGCCGTGCTGCTCACGCCCGCTTCGAGCGACCCGCTTTACCGACGCAGCATTCGGGTCAGCATGGGAACTGTTTTTCAGGTGCCGTGGACTTACCTTTCGCAGACACCGCCGAGCTACATCGACACGCTTAAAGAACACGGCTTTTTCACAGTCGCAATGGCGCTGAGAAACGACACACTCCCAATCGGTGACCCGAGCCTTTCACAGCACCGCAGGCTCGCTGTTATTCTCGGCACTGAGGGCGAGGGGCTCAAGCCCCAGACTATCGAGGCTTGCAGCTGCACTGTAAAGATACCTATGTCACACGGCGTTGACTCGCTGAACGTTGCATCGGCAAGCGGTATCGTTCTGTGGGAGCTTATGAAAAATAGAGATACCCTGTCCGAATGAACGAACAGGGTATTTTTTTGTACAGTTCAATAAAGGGCATCGTCCCGTTATTAAAGTCACGACAAACAAAGCTTCGCTTGCTACGGCGTTAGGTCTCAGCTGTCGCCTCGGTCGTTGCTTATGCTGCGCATAGGTGTCCACCGGACACCCGCAACCTAAGAGGCGAGGGACATAGGTCGTGGTTCAATAAGGGGCATCGCCCCGTCATTCAAGTCACGACAAACCAAGCTTCGCTTGCTACAGCGTTAGCCACTTAGGGTTTCGGTGGGAGATTTATTCTC
>CADAES010000030.1 GCA_902786975.1 uncultured Ruminococcus sp. | reverse complement strand
CGTTCTGAAGAAGGAAGAGGGCGGCCGTCATACTCCTTTCTTCAACAACTACAGACCTCAGTTCTATTTCAGAACAACAGACGTTACAGGCGTTATCACACTTCCTGCTGACAAGGAAATGTGCATGCCTGGCGATAACGTAGAGATGGACGTTGAGCTTATCACTCCTATCGCTATCGAGGAAGGTCTGCGTTTCGCTATCCGTGAGGGTGGCAGAACAGTTGGTTCCGGCGTTGTTACTAAGATCAACAAGTAATCTTCGCTGAAACAAGCCTAATATGCTATTCAAGGGAGTTGTCCGCAAGGGTGACTCCCTTTTTTATGTTGACAAAACCGTGCAAAGTGGGGTATAATGTTCACGGATAGAATTAAAGGAGAAAACCGATGAAACTTTTTAAACGTGTGCATATAGCCGCCTATGCAGTGCCGCTGATATTGCTGACGACGTTTCTGGTGTGGCAGATATGCACGCTGTCAGACCTGCCGCAAGAATTCGGTATGCACTTTGGCTCAGACGGCAATTTCGATATTTTCAGCAAAAACAAGGTAATGGCGTTCTATCCGTTCTTTGCCGGGTACGGACTGTTTGTGATCTTCACCGTATTATCTCTGCTTGCACGCAAGATAAAAAAGGTCGGCGGAAAGCACACCGAGCAGGAGACTGAGGGCATACGCCGTGAGGTGATCCTGATGTGCGACCTGCTAAAACTGTGCTGGGCGGTGTTCTGGGCGTTATGGTCATTTCACGTCATACTCCAGTCGCAGTGGCATTTTATCATAAACCGAAACATAACAGTAATGCTGACCTTTGCAGTACCCACTTTTGCGGTCATCATCACAGACGAAGTGCGAAAGCGCAAATCAAAGAAACAGGTGGAAAAATGAGCTACATCGAATTCAAAGACGTTGTAAAAGAATACAAAATGGGTGAAACAAAGATACTCGCCAACGACCGCGTCAGCTTCTCGGTCGAAAAGGGCGAGCTGTGCGTTATCGTCGGCGCTTCGGGCGCAGGCAAGACCACTATCCTGAACCTGCTCGGAGGTATGGATACCTGCACGAGCGGAAATATCATCATCGACGGACAGGACATCGCTGGCTTCTCCAAAAAACAGCTGACCACTTTTCGCCGCAACGACGTCGGTTTCGTGTTCCAGTTCTACAATCTGATAAACAACCTCACCGCAAAGGAAAACGTCGAGCTTGCCACGCAGATCTGCTCCGACGTTATGGGTGCGCAGCAGGCGCTTGAAGCCGTCGGGCTTGCCGATCGAATGAACAACTTTCCCTCGCAGCTTTCGGGCGGCGAACAACAGAGAGTCTCCATAGCCCGGGCTATCGCTAAAAAGCCCAAGCTGCTGCTTTGCGACGAGCCTACCGGTGCGCTTGACTACGTAACGGGAAAGTCTATCCTCAAGCTCCTGCAGTCACTTAGCCGTGACTACGGCGTTACCGTCGTGATTATCACCCACAACTCTGCCATAAAGCCTATAGCCGACAGGACGATCTCGGTCAAGTCGGGAAAAATAGAGGCGGTCGAGCTGAACGAACACCCCGTTGATATCGACGAGATAGAGTGGTGACAAAGTTTTTTTAGCAGAATAAAGCAAAAAGCAGCCGATATTAGCTATCAGCTGCTTTTTTTGATGCCGGAAGCGGGGGTCGAACCCGCACGGTGTCACCACCACAGGATTTTGAGTCCAGCACGTCTGCCAATTCCATCATTCCGGCTTGAAAATGTACTAAAATATTATATCATATTTAATTGCAGTTGTCAAGATGAGATTGTTGAAAAAAATCAAGCGATAATTTGTAGCATTTCACATAAAAACTATCGTAAAAGCTCTTGATTTTTGTTTGTTTTTGTGCTATAATTCAATTATACCTTAATAATCATACCGAGGAGGTTATTCAATATGACTTTACAGGATCTTACTGTTCTGATCTGTGACGATTCTATGTTTGCGAGAAAGAAGCTCAATATGGCTATCGCAGCAATGGGAGTCGGAAAGATCTTTGAGGCTGCCGACGGCGCTGAGGCTATCGAGAAATTCGACCAGTACAAGCCCGACGTAGTGTTTATGGATATTATAATGCCAAAGGTAACGGGAATAGATGCGCTCAAGGCGATAATCGCAAATCATCCCGACGCCAAGATAGTTATGGCTTCGTCCGTCGGAACGCAGGGACATCTTAAAGATGCTCTGAAGGCGGGTGCTGCCGATTTCCTGCAAAAGCCTATCACCGACGAGGACGCAAAGAAGATCCTCGAGAACGCTGCGAAAGGGGTTTTGTAAATGTTTGCGCAATTCTTTGGAGGATATCTGCTTAATAAGGGTCTGGTGAACTCCGACGACCTGACTACCGCTATCGAGGATAAGAAGAATACCCGTATGCGTCTTGGCGTGCTTGCTATCAATGCCGGCCTTATGACCGCACAGCAGGTCGAGCACGTCAACATTACTCAGCAGAGCGTCGATAAGCGCTTCGGTGACCTTGCTGTCGAGCTTGGCTATGTTACGAACGACGATATAGAAAGACTGCTCTCACAGCAGCCGACAGACTATCTGCTTCTGGGACAGACGCTTGTGAACAACGGCGTTCTGACCAACTCTCAGTTTGAAAGCGCTATCAATGCGTACAAGGCTGAAACTCAGTTCTCCGATGAGGATATGAACGACAATCAGAACGAGGTGCTCTCCAGAGTCATCAACGACTTCTATCACTTCGACAGCGCCGAGAACGCAAGGATATATACCGACTATGTAACGCTGCTGTTCAAGAACGTTATCAGATTTATCGGCGACGATTTCACACCGCTGAAATCCCGTATGGTAAGAGAGTATCAGGCTAAGAATTTCGTTAAGCAGGAGTTCTCGGGAAGCTATAACTCGGTAGCCTGCATCTGTGCAGACAACGACGCCTATAAGGGTCTCGCAGAGCGCTTCTCCAAGGAGAGCTTCACCGAGATAGACGATTTTGTAGATGCAACTATCGGCGAGTTCCTCAACGTTGTGGACGGACTGTTCGCAGTCAACGAGTCAAACGAGTACGGCGTTGAGCTGACGATGAACCCGCAGGAGATAATCAAGGATACAAAGGTCGAGCTGAGCAAATCAGGCTTCTGTATCCCCGTACAGTTCCTGTTCGGAACGGTAGACTTCATAATCTGCAATCAGTGATACTTTTTACGGCGGCTTGCAGCTTTCTGTGAGCCGTCAAAAGTTTTTTTAAAAAACACTTGAAATCCGTGCGATTATATGTTATAATACTATAGGTTTTTGATAACGGTCATCATTTTACTGATCTGATGTTCCTCATCGATCCGAGATATAGGTGTGCGGGTCCTGTGCAATGAAACGCTGTGAACCATGTCAGGCGGGGAACCGAGCAGCATTAAGCATTCTGTTTCGTGTGACACAGTTTCGCCTGCATGCCTATATGTCGGATTGATTTTTTCAAGGAGTGTGACAGCTATGTATCAGGCTTTATACAGAAAATGGCGTCCTATGTCTTTCGACGACGTCGTTTCTCAGCCTCACATCACGACCACGCTGAAAAATCAGATAAAAACGGGCAAGACCGCACACGCCTACCTTTTTACAGGTTCAAGAGGTACGGGCAAAACTACCTGCGCAAGGATATTTGCCAAGGCGGTCAACTGCGAAAACCCTCACGACGGCGAGCCGTGCCTTGACTGTAAGATATGCAAGGCGGCCGATAACGGTACGCTGGCTGACATCATCGAGATAGACGCTGCCTCCAATTCCAAGGTGGACGACATCAGGGAGCTTAGAGAGGGCGTCGTTTATACCCCCGAGATGTGCAGATACAAGGTCTACATCATCGACGAGGTGCATATGCTTTCGCCAGGTGCGTTCAATGCGCTTCTGAAAACGATGGAGGAGCCGCCCGAACACGTAAAGTTCATTCTCGCTACCACCGAGATACATAAAGTCCCTGCGACGATAGTTTCAAGGTGTCAGCATTTTGATTTCCATAGGATACGCACGGAGGATATCGTCAGCAGGCTGGAGTTCATAGCCTCACAGGAGGGCTTCACCCTCGAAAGCGATGCCGCACAGATGATAGCAAGGCTCTCCGACGGCGGTATGCGTGACGCACTTTCGCTGCTGGATCAGTGTGTGGCGTTTGACGACCATATCACGCTGGACGTAGTTTCGGGTGCTTCGGGTATCGCAGGACGTGACTATCTTTTTGAGATAATAGACAGCATAGCCGATAAGAACGCCGCAAGAGCGCTCGGTATCGTGGACAGGCTCTACGGTATGTCAAAGGATCTGAAAGTGCTGGCGGGTGAGCTGCTGGTGCAGATGAGAAACGTAATGCTCGTCAAAACTGTCGATAACAGCAGCGAGCTTGTAATATGCCTGCCCGATGAGCTTGAAAAGCTAAGGGCGATATCTCAGAAGCTGAAGCTTGAGGAGATACTGAAGGACATCTCTGTCCTGCAGGAGTGCAGCGAGAGATTCGCAAGGTGTACTTCAAAGCGTATAGAGCTTGAAATGACGCTGATAAAGCTTTGCTCCGAAAGCTCCGAAAAGGGCGGGGAAGCCGTGCAAAGCGGCGCTGCTCCCGCAGAGGTCTCGGGACTTCTGAGAAGGATAGCTTCGCTGGAGGACAGGCTCAGAAACAGCGGCGGCGTGAACAGCGCACAGCCTCAGCAGCCAAGACAGTACGACCCCGAGCTGCAAAGACTCAATAAGGACAACGACGGTCCGATAAAAGAGTGGAACGATATCGTCGAGAAGATAAAGCAGCGTTCGCCCGCAATAGCCTCTTTCCTGCGGGGTTCGGTGGCTTTTGTGAAGAACAAGGATTTGTTCCTTATCGTTCAGAGCGATATTTATCTAAAAAAATTCAAAGCATCGTCTGATGCTTCCACGATCAACGATGTGCTTTTGGAAACATACGGACAGACCTTCAATATCAAGGTCAAATCAGCCAAGAAGGCTGCGCCCGACGACGCTGAAGATCCTACGAACCAGCTCCTCGGAAAGGCGAAGGCAAGTGGTATTGAGGTTGAGATAAAAAAATAACTGTTAAGGAGTTTTTAAAATGAAAGCAAGATTACCACAGGGTATGGGCAAGGGCCCGTCAAATAATATGAACCAGATGCTCAGACAGGCTCAGCAGATGCAGGACAAGATCACCGATCTGCAGGCTGACCTCGAGCAGAGAGAGTTCACAGGTACAGCAGGCGGCGGAGTAGTTGAGGTCGTTATCAACGGAAAGAGAAACGTTCTCAAGCTCAACATCAAGCCCGAGGTCGTTGACCCCAGCGATGTAGAGATGCTGCAGGACCTTATCATGAGTGCGTTCAACCAGGCTGTTGACGAGCTTGACAAGACAAGCGATGCCGAGATGAAGGAGCTCACAGGCGGAGTTTCTTTCCCGGGTCTGTTCTGATATGTCCGAAGCAAACGCTTTACCGCTGGTCCTTCTGACGGAGCAGTTCGCCAAGCTCCCGGGTATCGGTATGAAATCTGCTCAGAGATTGGCTTACCACGTTATGTCTATGTCCCCGCAGGATGCTAAGGCCTTTGCGGACGCTATCGCCAATATCCACAGCAGAGTGCATCTTTGCAAGCGCTGTCAGAATTTCACCGAGAAGGATATCTGCACGGTGTGTTCAAGTGCGAAGCGTGACCACTCGACTGTATGCGTGGTCGAAAGCCCGAAGGATATCTCGGCTTTTGAAGGTTCAAGGGAGTTCAACGGCGTGTACCACGTTCTTCACGGGCTTTTATCGCCTATGGAGAATATCGGGCCGCAGGATCTGAAGATAACCGAGCTTCTCAAGCGCATCGAGCCAGAGGGCATCAAAGAGGTGATCATGGCTACCAACCCGACTGTTGAGGGCGAAAGTACGGCTATGTATATCTCAAAGCTCCTCAAACCGCTCGGCGTAAAAGTCACAAGGCTCGCTTTCGGTCTGCCTGTCGGCGGGAGCCTCGAGTATGCCGATAAGGAAACGCTCAACGAGGCTATCAAAAACCGAAACGAGATGCAGTAGGCAATACAGCTTATATCTTATATCTTACAAAAACAAAAAGCAGAGTGACCGACTATTAGTCACCTGCTTTTTTTCTGTTGCCTAAGATCTTTGAAAAACTCACTCAGAATGTCTGCACATTCGCTTTGGAGCACTCCGCCTCTTACCTCGGGCTTGTGATTGTACGGCAGTGCGAACAGGTCAACTACCGACCCGCAGGAGCCTGCCTTCGGGTCGTAAGCCCCGAAAACGACACGGGGGAGCCTTGAATTTATCATCGCCCCCGCACACATCGGACACGGCTCGAGCGTGACATAAAGCGTACAGCCTATCAGCCGCCAGCCGCCGAGGCGCTTGCTCGCCTGCGATATTGCGACTATTTCAGCGTGGGTCAGCGGTGAACGCCCATATTCACGGCGGTTGAAGCCTCTGCCGATTATCTCGCCCGTCGAATCCTTTACTACTACCGCACCGACGGGGACTTCGCCCTGCTGCGCAGCTATCTCCGCCAGCTCGAGCGCCTTTTTCATATACACACAGTCAATGTCCTTCATATGAACCTCACCATCAGAAAATACATACCAAGCACCATTACCATTGTGATAGCGGTGTAGGTGTTGGTGAACAGCATTCTTATCTTGCTGCCGTTGGTGAGCTGTGACGGGTCGTTATATATCTTGAACGACCATTTTCCGTTGCACATCAGCCTTGCAAAGACGAACGCCGAAACGCTTGTTATGAACATACACAGGCAAACCTCGATAAGTCTGCCCGAGGTGGCGTTGTCCATAGTCAGACAGGCGAGCATATAGCTCGTTACCGAGGTGACTATCCTCATAAGCACAGGCGTTTTCAGAGAACCTGTCTTTATCGTGTAAAGTCCGAGTGCGGTCGAACATAGTACTGCAAAGCCGAGAGTCGATATGTCGTAGCAGGTCAGCGAGAACGCTACGCACGAAACTAACATTGCATAGGTGTCGCCGAACTGTCTGAACGTCTGGAGTATCGCACCTCTGAAAAGTATCTCCGAAACTATGCTCACGAGCACGCAGTTAAAGACGAGATAGATCACATCGGTCATATAGTTGTCGGGGTTGTGTATTCCGAGAGCGTAGACCGAGTCGATATGCATCCAGCCAAGGAAGAAATTTATGATGAAGTTGCACACCCTGCCGAAAACCATTATGGTCAGCATTAGGAAAAGTCCGCTTTTAAGCATCTTTGAGCCTTTCGGCATCGGTATAGCTACCTTGGTCGGTATCTTAGTGAAATGAAGGAATATCCACAGCCCGACAAGGTTTTTCACAAGCGACATACCGCCGAAGAACAGCGCCATAAGCGGAGAAACGTCCTTGTGTACGTGTACCTGTGAGAAATATATCTCGTCAACTGCGGGGTCCTGGAACACCTCGTAGAAAACGAGGCCCGAGACAGCGTCCAGCAGTGTCATTATCAGCAGAGTTATGCCCAGCAGTCCCAGACACTTGCTCAGAGCGCTTTTCTCCGCCGCTTCGGCAGACTTATGGTAATAGCCCTCGCCGTCAACGTAGGTGTGCTCACGGGTGTCGTGTACAAAGCTGTAGCCGTAGGGGTTGTTCTCAGCCGTTCTCCACTTTGCAAATGTCTCGTGATAGTCGTCGTACTGGTTCTGATAGACTTTCTCACGGGCAATATCAACTATATATTTATCTTTATCGTTCAAGGTCTCACCGCCTTTTTATACAGTATATCACATTTTCCCCGTGAATAAAAGCCCTTTCGGAAAGATTTTTTACAAATTTGCCGTACAAACAGAAAAAGGGTGCCAAAGATCCTGCTTTGGCACCCTGTATGTGCAAGTGTTTGAAATCCGGCTCGTCAGCTCAGCCTGTTCTGTTTCATTTTCCTTGCCTTAGCCTTCATAAGCGAAGCAACATGCATACTTATCTCAACGGCGGCAGAATACTTGTCTATCGCCACGATGACGTAGCTCTCGGCATACTTTGGCAGTCTGACCGTCAGAGGCCACATATGCTTTACTATCATATCCTCCTCACGCTTATCGACCGAGAAATGCTCCTTTGCATTTTCAAGAGCTATCTGCGGGTGTCTCATTCCGTGAGGCTTCTCACCCGGCTTTTTCTGCCTTGTGCGCCAGTCGTATAAAAACAGGTCGTGAAGCAGTCCTGCTCTTGCGGCAGAGCGTGCGTCGAGCCCGAGCTTTTTGCAGACAAGATAGTTGTAGTAGGAAACGTTGAGGCTGTGCTGGAAGCAGGTAGTGCTGTAATGATGACGGTAATTCTTCATCTCATTCACTACGTCGCTGTCGAGCAGGTCTTTTACAAAGTCAAAGTACTCCGCAAGCTCCTTGGAGCCTTCAACGGAATATCTTGAACCCATAGCTTTGGACATTGGCATTACCCCGTTTCGTAAAAAAAGTAATCCGTCAGTCTGGAAGATGCGGCACGATATATAGTGCCTATTATTGATTATAGCCACATATTATGCAGTTGTCAATGGGAATTGATAACAATGTGGTTACATTTTACATATGATTTTATGAAGCCGGGCAAACAACCGGCCACAGTTCACACTTTAATAGTATTTTGTATCGAAAAACTCGGGAATAAAGTCCTCGCTTGCCGAGTCACGCTTCTGGAAAAATCCGTCGAAGCCCAGTGCGGCGACCTCGTCCACGACGCTTTTGTATTCAAACGTGCTCGTCCGACGGGAGAGCTTTTTGTGCTCAAAGGCTTTGTATACCGGTGTGAACTGGCTCATAATGCTGACGAGCAGCTCGTCTTTGTCAAACTCCCCGGCAAGCTCACGCACGAGCCTTATCGAGTCGTGCCTGTGGTTTGGAAGCACAAGGTGGCGCACGATAACTCCGCTTTGCATTATCCCTCGTTGGTCGAAGGTCGGCTTGCCTGCGATGTTCACCATTTCCCTTATCGCTTTTATCGCAGTGGGGAAGTAGTCAGCGGCAGCGGAGTATTCCTGTGAGATGCTGCTGTCGAAGTATTTGAGGTCGGGAAGAAATATCTTTACTCTGTCTCCGAGCATTCTCAGCGTTTGCACACATTCGTAGCCGCTTGAATTGTAGACAACGGGTATCGAAAGCTCGCTTCCGAGCAGGTCAAGGGCGTCGCATATCTGCGGGACAAAGTGTGTCGGGCTGACGAGGTCGATGTTTTGCGCGCCTTTTTTCTGAAGATACAAAAACGTGTCCGCAAGCTCCCTGATTGACAGCTCAAAACCTTTGTTGCCGGCGGATATCTCGTAGTTCTGACAGTAGCAGCATTTAAGGCTGCACCCCGAGAAGAACACAGTACCCGAGCCGTTCTCGCCGCCAAGGCAAGGCTCTTCCCACATATGCAGGTCGGCTCTTGCTATGCGCACCCTGTCGCTCTGTGCGCAAAAGCCCTTGCCGAGCGTTCTGTCAACGCCGCATTTTCTTGGGCAGAGCGTGCAGTGCTTCATCAGCTCCTGTGTCAAGACTTTATCACCTCACAAAAAAGTGACCGGGGAACGCTCGTTGGTGAGTATCCCCTGTCACTGTGTACATTTTACTGATTGACTGTGATATTGAACCTTACCGATTCCTTTGCGGCATTTGCAACGCTCTGGAAATAGACCGTTACATAAATGAGCTTTGCGTTATTGTTTACGAGCATTTTCAGCGTTATGTCGGTGCCGTCGCTTTTGACCTCTATCTTCTTTTTGGGGTGAACGCTCGAAAAGCTGAGGGACGTAGTCACATTTCTGCTTTCAAGTCCCTGCATAGTTGCCATAGTCAGCGTCGGCTCCTTGTACAGGTCTGCAAAGTCGCTGCCGGGCTTGACCTTTATATTTACAGTGACCTCTTTCCACGGGTCTTCCTGCTTGGTGAAATCGCTCGAATAGCCAAGCAGTTCATTGCTCAGCTCGCTGTTTTTCTTTTTCACGATCTTAAAGCTCAGCACCTCAGCGCTGTAATGACCGAGTGTCGAATTGCCGGCATGCTTATCGGTCGTGGTCGTTTTTTCGGTAGTCTGTTTTGTCGCAGTGGTCGTGCGTGAGGTGCGCTGTGTGGTCGTGTAATATGTAGTGTAGTTTGACCTGCTTTTTTCCTGCTCCTCGTTTATGCGTGAAATAACTATCGCAGCTATGAACATCATAATAAAGAATACCAGAAATACAGTTCCTGCGGCAGTATTCTTCTTTTTTGGAGCGCCTCGGTTCTGTGCCGTGTAGCGCTGATAGACAGCCTGCTGCAAAGGCGTTGTGCTTCGCTGTGCGAACACCTGACCTGCGGGCGTGAAGCCTGTCGTGCTGCCGCCTGCCTTGCGCTGCTGCTGTGCAATGAAACGCTGGTAGGCTGTCTGCTGCGGCTGAGGCTGCTGCGACTGCTGATACAATGCGTCAACTCTGCGTGCATCGGCTTCAAAATCATAGTCGTTTCTTGTATAGCGTGACGAGTCGAATCTGCTGTTTGCCGAAAGGTCGAGCCCGGCACTTGCCCGGTCACCGAAATTCTCCCTTGCGAACTGGTTGTTGCGTTCGAGGCGGAGCTCCTTTTGCACAAAGGATTCGGTGTTGTCCCTAAGACCGCTGCTGTATGAGCTGTGGTGGCTGTGCTCCGAACCGGAGTACCTTGCGCAGGTTATATCGTCCTCACGGGCGGTGAAGCATTCGGGGCATATTTCTTCGTCCCTGCTTTTGAATCTGTATCCGCAGATCTTACATTTATTGCCCAATCACAAACACCCCTTTTATTCAAGGCTTATGACCTGCGTTCCCGAACTCACGGGGTTACAGATCCAAGCCTGCACATAGTCTGTTTTTATTTTTTCAAACGCAGCCTTTGCTTTTTGCGGGTGGTCGAAAACGCCGAACACAGCCGAGCCGCTGCCCGTCATAAGCGAGCCGAGCGCACCTGCATCAAGCAGCTTGTGCTTTGCCGTTTCTATTTCTTTTTCCTGTGCCGCAAATTCGAGCGCATTGAACATATGCGCACACATTCCCGCAATATCGTTTGTTTTTAAGCTGCGGACAAATGCCTGCGTATCACAGTGAGGCACGCCGTCCAGACCGTCGTATTTTCTGAACGCAGCGGGAGTCGATATGCTGACATCGGGCTTTACCACGACAAACGCACATCTCGGCAGCCACAGCGGAGTCATCTTTTCGCCGACGCCTCTGCAAAGCTGTGTACCGCCGACGATACAGAACGGAACGTCCGCACCGAGCCTGACGCCTATCTCGCAGAGCTGTGACTTGCTAAGACCCGTGCCGAACATTTCGTTGAGCGCACAAAGCGTCGCAGCACAGTCCGCACTGCCGCCTGCCATTCCCGCCATTGACGGAAGGCGTTTATCCGCTTTGACCGTTATGCCGCCAGTTTTCAGCCCCGTATAGTCCTCAAAAGCGTCAATCGCTTTCCATATAAGGTTTGAGCTGTCGCAGGGGAAACCCTCTTTTTCGCAGATGATCTTGTGTTCTCCCGTACCGTTCAGCCGAAGGCAAAGCGAGTCAAAAATGCTCACCGACTGCATTACCGTTTCAAGCTCGTGGTAGCCGTCGGCTGTCCTGCCGACGATGTCCAGAGTGAGGTTCAGCTTGCCGAAAGCGACCGCCGTGCAGCTATTGTATTTTGCCATCTTTCAGTTCCTCTAAGAACTCGCCGATACGCTTGACAGCCTCTCTTAGGTGGCTGAGCGAGTAAGCGTACGAAACTCTTATGTATCCCTCGCCGCACGCACCGAATGCATCTCCGGGCACGACAGCTACCTTTTTGCTGTAAATAAGCTTTTCGCAGAACTCGGCGCTTGTCAGCCCCGTGCTTTTGATACATGGGAAAACGTAGAACGCACCCAGCGGGGTAAAGCAGTCGAGCCCGAGCTTGTTGAAGGCGTCAACTACGAAGCGCCTTCTCATATCGTATTCATTTTTCATTTTTTCTATGTCACCGATGCAGCTTTGCATAGCCGTTACCGCAGCGTGCTGGCTGACGGTCGGAGAACACATTATTGCGTACTGGTGGAGCTTGAGAAGCTGCGAAACTATCGGAGCAGGACCTCCGATAAAGCCGAGCCTCCAGCCTGTCATGGCAAAGCTTTTTGAAAAGCCGTTGATAACGACGGTGCGTTCACGCATACCGTCTATCTGTGCAAACGAAACGTGCTTTCCGCTGTATGTAAGCTCGGAGTATATCTCGTCGGAAATAACGAAGATATTTGTGTCTTTGAGCACATCTGCGATGCTTTGCAGATCCTCACGGCGCATTATCGCACCTGTGGGGTTGTTGGGGTACGGCAGCACAAGAAGCTTCGTTTTGTCGGTTATCTTCTCACGCAGCTCGTCTGCTGTGAGGCGGAAATCATTTTCGGCTTTTGTTTCTATACTTACAGCCTTGCCGCCGCAAAGCTCGACGATAGGGCGGTAGCAGACGAAGCTCGGTTCAACGACCAGCACCTCGTCGCCCGGCTCGACCATACAGCGTATGCAAAGGTCGATGCCCTCCGAGCCGCCGACGGTGACTATGACCTCGTGCTCGGGGTCGTAATGTGTATCAATGGTGCGCTCAAAGTACCGGGATATCTCTTTTCTCAACTCGATAAGCCCCGAGTTTGCAGTGTAGCAGGTCTTGCCCTTTTCAAGCACGTCGATAGCCTGTCTGCGCACCAGCCAGGGGGTCTTGAAATCGGGTTCGCCAACACCGAGCGAGATAACGCCCTGCATACCCTGGGCGATGTCAAAGAATTTTCTGATGCCCGAGGGCTTCATATCCACGATAGCCTTGTTCAGGACCTTGTTATAGTCTATCATCAGAACATTCCTCTTTCGTCATTTTCTTCGCTTCCGATGATAATGCCGTTGTCCTTGTAGACTCTGAGTCCGAAGTGGGTCGTCGTCTCCTGAACGGCATCTATCGCCGCAAGACGCTGTGAAACGAACATAGAGATATCTCTGATGTTCTTGCCGGTGACCTCGACGATTATATCGTAGGTTCCCGACATAAGGCGCACTGCCTCGACCTGCTCGTACTCGGATATCTGCCTTGCTATCTCGTCAAAGCCCGACTGTGACTGTGGGGTCACCTTAAGCTCGATAAGCGCAAACACGGAGTTCGGGTCGTAAGCGCTCTCGTCCACGATAGCGGTGTAGCCCTTGATTATGCCCTCGTCCTCCAGCTTCTGTATATCCTGTGCCACCTCCTGCTCAGTCTTTGCGAGCATAACAGCGAGTTCGCTGTTTGAAAGGCGGGCATTTGTCTTGAGCAGTTCTATCAGTTTGTCCATCAGCGTCAAGCCTCCTTGAAATCTGTTTCTGGTGAATTTCTTGTAATGATATTACACAATTAAGAAAAACTGTTGAATAGCAGGTGACAGACTGCTGAAAACAGCCGCACCGATGCTGACAGCGTTAAAATGCAAATAAGCAGACAGCTGCGATTATCCACAGCACCAGCAGTGCAGGCACGCCGATAACGAATTTGAGTTTTCTCGTCTTGTGGTGCCAGTAGGACATACCGACCACAGCGCCGAGGCTCCCGCCGATAGCGGCGAACATTATCAGCGTTATCTCGGGTATGCGCCAGCGGTGCTTTTTGGCACGTCTTTTGTCTATGCCGTAGACAAAGAACGTGATGATGTTGATGACAGCGAGGTACGCCATCACCGCAGCTGCGTGGTTAGTGAGAAAAGTTTTCATATCTTCTCCTGTGCGGTGAGCATAGCTTTACTTGAAATATGCAACTCCGCTTTCAAATATCTTCTGGTCCTTGCAGCCGCAGACATTCTTGGTTATGTCGGTGCCGATACGCTCGGAGTGACCCATTTTACCGAGGACTCTGCCGTCGGGCGAAGTGATGCCCTCGATAGCCTCGAAGGAGGTGTTGGGGTTGCACTGGATATCGAATGTCGGCTCGCCGTCAAAGTCAACGTACTGGGTAGCTATCTGACCGTTTTGTGCAAGCTTGTCGATAAGCTCTGCGTTCGCAACGAATCTGCCCTCGCCGTGTGAGATAGCGATGTTGTGGATATCGCCCACATTACAGCCGTAAAGCCACGGCGACTTATTTGAAGCTATGCGTGTGTTGACCATCTTGGACTGGTGCCTTGCTATCTTGTTGAAGGTCAGCGTAGGCGAGTCGTTTTTCATATCGACTATCTCGCCGTAAGGCACAAGACCGAGCTTGATGAGCGCCTGGAAGCCGTTGCAGATACCGAGCATAAGTCCGTCACGCTTTTGCAGAAGCTCGTGTACAGCGTCCTTGAGTCTTGGGTTCCTGAAGAACGAAACGATGAATTTTGCGCTTCCCTCAGGCTCGTCGCCGCCGCTGAATCCGCCGGGTATCATGATTATCTGGGACTGCTTTATCTTCTTTTCCATTACCTCGACGGACTCTCTGATAGCGTCCATATTGAGGTTCCTTATTACCATTATATCAGTTTCTGCGCCTGCACGCTGGAACACTCTTGCGGTGTCATACTCGCAGTTCGTGCCGGGGAATACAGGGATAAGCACTCTCGGCTTTGCGGTCTTTACCGCAGGGGAGAGCCTTGTTTCGCAGTTGTATGTGAATTTCTTGGGCTTGAAGTCCGGCTCCTTGACGTGAACAGGGTAAACCGGCTCGAGCTTTGATGCCCACTTGCTGTACAGGTCGTTGAGGTCAACGGTGTACTTGTCGGTAACTACCGTGTAAGCCTCTGTCGTTTCACCGATAACTCTCTCGTCCGTTTCAACGCCGTCGGCAAGCTCGATAACGAATGCGCCGTAGCATGCTCTGTAAAGCTCCTCTGCGGAGATATCTCCTGTGAACTTGAAGCCTATGCGGTTGCCGAACGCCATTTTAGCCACAGCCTCGCTCACGCCGCCGTAGGTGACTGTCCAGCAGGAGAGCACCTTGCCCTCGCTGATGAGCGCTTCGACTTTCTTGAACACAGCCTTGAGCGAATCGAAGTTGATGAGCTTGTTCTCGTCGTATTCGGGCTTGATGAAGATGACCTTTGAGCCAGCCTTCTTGAACTCCTGTGAAACAACCTTGTCCGAGGTCGAAACGGAGACTGCGAACGAAACGAGCGTAGGCGGAACGTCTATCTCCTCGAATGTTCCCGACATCGAGTCCTTGCCGCCGATAGAGCCGCAGCCAAGAGCTATCTGCGCCTTGTAAGCGCCCAGCAGAGCAGCCAGAGGCTTGCCCCAGCGGTCGGGGTTGTTCTGTGTTCTCTCAAAGTACTCCTGGAACGTCAGCCAGCATTTTTCGTATGTACCGCCCGCAGCGACTACCTTTGCGATAGACTCTACAACTGCGCTCATTGCGCCGTGATACGGGCTTATAGAGGAAAGGTACGGGTCAAAGCCCCACGCCATAACAGAGGTCGTCTTTGTTTCGCCGTGAAGAACGGGTATCTTTGCAGCCATAGCCTGCGACGGGGTATCCTGGTACTTTCCGCCGAAAGGCATCAGCACGCTGCCTGCACCGATAGTCGAGTCGAAGCGTTCGATAAGTCCCTTCTGCGAGCAGATGTTGAGGTTGGATATCATAGAGCTCCACCTGTCTGCGGAATCTTCTGTTTCCGCACACGGAGCAAAGATAGGCTTTGCGATGTTTATATCGGTGTGCTTTTCAGCACCGTTTGAGTTAAGGAACTCTCTTGAAAGTGAAACGATAGTGTTGCCGTTCCAGTTCATTTCAAGTCTCGGATTTTCAGTAACGACCGCAACGAGCGTAGCCTCGAGGTTTTCCTTGTCAGCCTCAGCCATGAACTTTTCAAGGTCGCTTTTTGCGATAACGACAGCCATTCTCTCCTGCGATTCGCTGATAGCCAGCTCTGTACCGTCAAGGCCGTCGTATTTCTTTGTAACTGCGTCGAGATTTATCTTCAGACCGTCAGCAAGCTCGCCGATAGCTACCGACACGCCGCCTGCGCCGAAGTCGTTGCAGCGCTTTATCATAGCTGTTACCTCGGGGTTCCTGAACAGTCTCTGGAGCTTTCTTTCCTCCGGGGCATTACCCTTTTGTACCTCTGCGCCGCAGCTTTCCAGCGAGTGGAGCGTGTGCGACTTGGAAGAGCCTGTTGCTCCGCCGCAGCCGTCACGGCCTGTCTTTCCGCCGAGCAGGATAACAATGTCGCCCGGTGCCGGACGCTCACGTCTTACGTTAGACTCGGGAGCAGCACCGATAACAGCGCCTATCTCCATTCTTTTTGCAACGTAGCCGGGGTGGAATATCTCGTTTACCATACCCGTAGCAAGACCTATCTGGTTGCCGTAGGACGAATATCCGTTTGCAGCGCCGACAACGATCTTTCTCTGCGGCAGCTTGCCTGCGATGGTGTCCTCGACCGGCACGAGCGGGTTGCCTGCGCCTGTTACACGCATAGCCTGGTAAACGTAGGAACGTCCCGAAAGCGGATCTCTTATTGCTCCGCCGAGGCAGGTAGCCGCACCGCCGAACGGCTCTATCTCGGTCGGGTGGTTGTGTGTCTCGTTCTTGAACATCAAAAGCCAGTCTTCATCGACACCGTCAACGTCCACCTTGATCTTTACCGAGCAGGCGTTTATCTCCTCGCTCTCGTCAAGGTCCTTGAGCAGCCCAGCCTTTTTGAGCTGCTTAGCACCTATGCAGGCAAGGTCCATAAGAGTAATGGGCTTGTCCGTTCTGCCCGCATAGAGGTCTTTTCTTGCATTTATGTAATCTGCGAAGGTGTCTGCGATATAGTCCGATCTGATGTCAACGTTGTCGATCTTGGTGAGAAAGGTGGTGTGACGGCAGTGGTCAGACCAGTAGGTATCTATCATTCTTATCTCGGTGATAGTCGGGTTGCGCTTTTCGGTATCACGGAAATAGTCACGGCAGAAGCGTATATCGTCAAGGTCCATAGCAAGACCCAGCTCTGCCAGCATATCCTTCAGGTCGTCGTCGGTCGAATAGATAAAGCCGTCAACAGTCTGCACAGTCGTCGGGATATCGTACTTGATATCGAGGGTGTCGAATGCGGCAAGGCTCGCCTCTCTTGACTCGACAGGGTTTATCATGTAGCTTCTTATCTGAGCTATCTCCTCGTCGGAAAGGCTGCCGGAAACTATATATATCCTTGCCGACCTTACAGTCGGTCTTTTTCCTCCCGTGAGAAGCGAGATACACTGCGCACAGGAATCGGCACGCTGGTCGAACTGTCCCGGCAGGTATTCGACAGCGAAAACATACTCGTTGTCCTTCACCTCGGGCATATGGTCGTATGTGACATCAACAGCGGGCTCGGAGAACACGACGGGCGTTGCGAGCTCAAAATCCTCCCTGGAAAGACCCTCTGCATCATAGCGGTTTATCACTCTCAGTCCCGTGAGATTTTCAAGTCCGAGTGCGGACTTTATGCCGCTGACGAGCGATGCGGCTTCAACAGCAAATTCGGGCTTTTTTTCAACGTAGATCCTATAAACAGACATAGCTACATCTCCTTTAAATAGATACACTAATTATACACCATTATGTAGTGTTTTGTCAATGAACAAGTTGTTATCAAAGAGAGAAATTCGGACATCAAAAAACCGCCCTGTGAAAGAGCGGCTCTCGAAATGTGCATTAGTGGATGTTAATATCTTTCTTTGAGTGCTTTGATTACGTACGATATATCAAATTTATCTGAGAAATCGTCATAGTTTTCGCTGTCAACTTTGACTCCAAGTGATGTTTGGCTAGCTTGAACTATTGCGGAGCCGTTAATATTTTCTGCTTTTATGACGATAGGGAGTGTGTGCCACGCCCCGTCTGCAGATGCGGCTTCGGATATTTCAAAACGACAATAGATACCATACTGCGTGTCGGTGCTGCGGTTGACGAATGTCTTGGAGATCGTCCACCCATATTCTTTAGCGGTCTTTTTGACCTTTGCGAATGCGGCTTCAGCGGCAGCTTTCAGGTCTGCTTTTGTGATGCCTGGGTCTTTGTGCCAATAGCCGTTTGTCGTCGAGACTTTTGCCTTGGTGGTCTTTGCTTTTGTCTTTGTGGTCTTTGCTTTGGTCGTGGTGGTCTTTGGCTTGGTCGTGGTCTTTGCCTTAGTAGTCGTGGTCGTTGTGGTCTCGCTGTCCTCGTGCCATTGTCCGGGGTCGGGCTTAACTTGTGCTTCTGGAGCTCCTTCGGGGGCACGAGATTGTGTTGTTGCTTTCGTTGTCGTAGTTGTGTCTATCACACCGGTTTCTTTTTCTGTGGCGGTTGTGGTCTCTGCGGTCGTTGTGGTCGTGGTCTGCTGCTTGTCCTCGGTCTTGTTATCGCCGCCGCAGGCAGTCATACAAGCCGCTGTCATAGTTAGTGCAATCACCGTCGCTAAAAACCTCTTTTTCATAATATCCCGCCTTTCTTTTCGGGTTCGTCTTTGGGTAATTATACCACCATTTGTCGGATTTTGCAAGGGTAAAACTGTACAGAAAGCAGAAGCTCTTATCCGGGGCTTTCCGGACAGTTCCGAACCGCTCGCAAGCGAACGCTTCACTCCTTCGGTGATAGCTTTGATAGATTTAGTCTGAACTTATCGACTGATAGCTGTCGTGTAATTGAGGTCTCTTGGGAATGTTCCCTCTTAGACTTTTTCAGGACTTTCAGTCAAATTCAGCCATATGGAGTGAACTCCATATGGCTGAATTTAATTAAGAGGTTTCTGGGGGAGTTTGAGGGGGACTCTTCTCCAAAAGAGTCCCCCTCAATTATTCGGCATCTATACGTCGCTAAATTCAGATTTATTGCTCTGTGCCTGTGCAGCTGTCGCCGTCAACGCCCGTGATATGCACGCTTTTTGTCTGCCACCGCCACGAGCTTTCGTCGGTGGCTTTTACGGCAACGGGGGTGTAGTTCTTCGTGTAGCCTCTGTGCATTCCGTCGCCTTTTTCCTTTTCAAACAGCACCTCGACGGTCTTTCCGATGTTCGAGCGCAGAGATCCGGCTCTTATCTGCGAGCAGACCGCTTCAAGCTCCCTTGCACGCTGCTGCTTTACGGCGCTGCTGACCTGTCCGTCAAATCTCTCGGCTGCCGTACCCTTTCGCACCGAGTATGGGAAGATATGCACCTTCTCAAAGCCTATCTCTTTGACAAAGTCCACCGTCTGCGCAAAATCCTCGTCCGTTTCGCCCGCAAAGCCGACCATTATATCCGTCGTTATGACGCAGTCCTCAAATGCACTGCGAAGCTTTGCACAGAGCTGTCTGTACTCATCGCAGGTGTACTTTCTGTTCATGCGTTTCAGCGTTTTGTCACAGCCGCTTTGCAGCGACAGGTGAAACTGCGGGCAGAGCTTTTGCAGCCTGCTCATTCGCTGTATATCGCCGTCGGATATCATCTCCGGCTCCATCGAGCTGAGCCTGACACGCTCTATGCCCTGCACCGAGCAGACCGTTTCGAGCGCATCTGCGAGCCTTGTCCCGTCACCGAAGTCCTTTCCGTAGCAGCAGAGATTTATCCCCGTGAGCACTATCTCCTTGTAGCCGCCCTGCGCAAGCCCGACTGTCTCGGCTTTAAGGTCGTCCAGAGGCTTTGAGCGTATGTGCCCCCGTGCGTAGGGGATTATGCAGTAGGTGCAGTACTGGTCGCAGCCGTCCTGTATCTTAACAAAAGCCCTTGTTTTCAGCCCCGAGGGTTTGTTGCACATCGGCTGGAACAGCTCTGCTTTGCTGTGTGCGGCGATGTTCACTATGCGCCTGCGCTCACGCAGGAACTGCTCTATCAGCCCGGGTATATCCTGCTTTGAGCTTCCCGTGACGATGTCGCAGCCCGTCATTTCCCGTGCCTGCTGTTCAAATGCCTGCGGGAAGCACCCCGTAAGCACTGTAACAGCCCCGGGAGAAGCCTTTTTCATTCGGTGCAGAAGCTGCCTGCACTTGTGGTCGGACTGCGCTGTGACGGTGCAGGTGTTGACGATGAAAATGTCCGCATCGGACATATCCTCTGTCGTTTCGTACCCGGCGGCGGAGAGCTTCTGCCGCAGGTTTTCGGTCTCGTACTGGTTGACCTTGCACCCGAAGGTGTAATAAAAAATCTTCATTCTGTGTAAACTCGCTCTTTCCTGTAAAATCGACAATGTGCACAAATTATACATAATTAGTTTGTGCACACTGCACATAATTCTGATTTGAGTTTTGCTACCTTTGAGTATTGTACCATATTTTATTTTTTTTTGCAAATTTCCATTGACAAATACGGAAAGTTGCGTATAATGGGAGTTGCAGGTAGGGAAAGACCTGCGAAAGTAAAATGAATCAAGACGAAAGTCGAAAAACGGTCAAGGAGGAATGGATTATGAAAAAGACAACCGTAATGTTGGATTCCATCTCAGCAGTAAAGAATTTTGTGAACATCGTAACAGCTTACGACTTCGAAGTGGATCTTGCTTCTGGCAGATACGCAGTAGATGCTAAGTCTATCATGGGTATCTTCAGTCTTGATCTGTCCAAGCCGATACAGCTTACTGCTCACACAGACGACGCTGACAAGTTCTTCAATGAGATCAGGGACTATATCGTAGGCTAAGTATCCAACAACTGTGAACGGTGCCATTTTTAAAATGACATCAAAGACTTTCGGCGGAAGACCCGCCTGAAATGCTTGGGGCGAAAGCCCTGTTCGCACAAAACTGACGGGGGATATGCCCCCGAGTAATACCGAAAAACAGGTTTGCAAAGATGCAGACCTGTTTTTTTGCGCTTTTGGGAATGTGTGCAGGTTGTACAATACAAGTGGGCTTTTCAGGTACGTACAACTGTGCAAAATATATTCATTTGTTAATAACACATAATTAATCGTAAACGTTTTCGACAAATCACAAAAGGCTGAATTGTGTAAAGTCACAAAGATTTCATAAAAACCTTGACAATTATTATAATTTAATGTTACAATGTATACAATTCCAACGAAAAATATTGTTTAATGTGACAAGCATTATTCAACGATGTCGGAACAAGTGAGAAACATTAGTCAGTACAAGTGACCAAAATCCAGACGAAGGAGGAAAACAATGAAAGCGTATATCAGGATCGATACTTTTGAAGACATTATGAGACTTAACGATGTTGCCAGAAGCTGCGACTACGATATGTATATCGAAAGCGGCGCAGTCAGAGTTAACCCGAAGTCTGTAATGGGCATTTTCAGCATCGGAACAAAGAAGGTAGTTTCACTGACTACAAAAGATAACGATAAGGATGCATTTCTCGAGAAGTTCGGCAGCTTTATAAACGGCGGCTGACAGCCCGTTACAGGGAACATATGAAGAAAAACAGACCGTATCGGAGTTTTCCGGTACGGTATTTTTTTATGTTAGCGCACACGGCGCTTGTCCGTCGCATATCGGTTTGATCGGGCTGTGACTTTTGTGGCGCTTCGGGCTTTTATTTGATAGGGCAGGGTATTTCTTGCTGAACAGAGATATATGTGCTTCACTATGTGCGTGTTCGGTCGGGTGTATAGTTGAGGATATTCTCTTGAAGAAAAGTTTTCTCTCATACTCTCTTTTCTGAACTTTCTACTATTTTCTGTATCAGGGGTTAGTCTCCTGATACAGAAAATACTAAAGAGGTTTAGGAAGGGGGTGTAAGCTATCGTTAGGGTAGCTTTTGGATATGTAAGTTCCCGAAAGGTATTGAGCCTTTCGGGTTTTGTTTTTCGGCCTGCAAGAAGCTGCGTTTCTTCGGCGCATTCTTCTCCATCTGCTATCATACCACTTTCGGGCGAGAATGTAAAGTAGATGTCGATTCTGTTGCCTGCGGTGCGTGAAAACCTCTGCTCTTTCTCGTGTACCTCAATGCGTCTGATGAATGTCCGCAGCAGCTCGGGTGTCAGCTTTGGCATATCAATGTACCTGTTTGCACTTTGAATGAAGCTCCTTATGCAGCTTTCACGCAGCTTTTGGCGGTCAATATTTTGGCTGATTTCTGCGAGTTTCGCCTTGATTTCCGCCTGTTCTTCCTCATATTTCGCTGATAACTGGTCATACCTCTCGGGCGAGAGCCTGCCAATCACCCTGTCCTCATACAGTGTGGCTATGATGTTGTCAAGCTGCCCGATCCTCGCTGTCAGCTCGACTTGTTGCTTTTCAGTGTCCTTTAGAATCTTTTTCGATTCCTCCTCGCCCTTTTGCATCGCCGCTTTGTAGAACTCCTCGCTGTGATTTCTTGCATAGCTCGTTACCTGCCGAAGTGCCGTAAGCACGACACTTTCCAGCGCTGATGCACGAATGTAATGTGCCGATCGGCAGTCGGTTGCTCGCTTGCTGTGACCGCTGCAGGAGTAGTTGTCGATCTTTCCTCGGCGCAGGTACATTCTCGCACCGCAGTCTGCGCAGTACAAGTACCCTGCGAACATATCAAACTCGCCTCGCTTGTCGGGACGCTTCCTGCCCTCAAAATGCTTTTGCACAAGGTCAAAAGTCGGGCGGTCAACTATCGCTTCGTGAGTATCTTTGAATGTGAGTATCTTGTCTGGCGAGTTTGAGTTTTTCAGCCGTTTTCGCAGCTTGTTGGACTTGGTGTAGGTCTTGAAATTGACCGTATCGCCGCAGTAGACCTCGTTGAGCAGCATCTTTCTGACTGTCGCCTGCGCCCAATGGTAAGGTCTGTCGGGGTTTGGGTTGCCCGAACGGCTGCCTGTCTTTCTGAACTCATACATACTCGGTGACAGTATTCTCTCTTTGGAAAGCTCATCGCAGATCTTAACAAATCCAATGCCCGAGGCATACATTTTAAAGATGCGCTTGACTATCGGTGCGGTCTCGGGGTCGGGAACGATATGTTTAGCATCGTTCGGGTCTTTCATATAGCCATACGGAATGTGCGCACCTATGCGTTCTCCGCGCTCTCCCTTTGCACGCTGAACAGCTCGTATCTTCTTACTTGTGTCACGGGCATACATATCGTTGAACAGATTTCTGATGCCCGACATTTCATTGAAGCCGTTGGCACTGTCAACACCGTCGGTGATAGCGATGAACCGCACATCATAAGCTGGGAATATCAGTTCCATTAGCCGATCGGTCTCCAAGTGGTCTCTACCGAGCCTTGACTGGTCTTTGACGATCACTGTTCCCACCAATCCGTTCTTGACATCTTCGAGCATTTCAACATATGCGGGACGGGTGTTATCCGTGCCGCTGAAACCGTCGTCGATGTATAGCTTTGCGTTCTTGAAGCCGTTTTTCTCGGCGTACTCGGTCAGCATCAAGCGCTGGTTTTCTATTGAGAGCGACTCGCCCGAACGCATATCTTCTTGACTGAGTCGGCAGTAAAGTGCAGTTATTAAGTTGTTATTCGTGTTTGATTGTTGCATATATCCCTCCGTTTCCGAACAAGTTGTTCTGAATCAAACCGAATAGGACTACACAAAGTATACTCATACTCGGTCTGCATTTCCAGATAACTTTTTGTTAACTTTTCTTGCCGCCTATCAGATACAACAGCTTGTCCGTGACGGAGTCGGTCGGTGCGGTCGGGAAGCACAGCCTCACATCAAAGGTCTTGCCCTCCACCGTCAGCTTTTTATCTGTAAACAGAATCGTTTCTTTCGTTTTCTTTTCTTCCATATCGTTCTCCTTTTCGTTGTCATCCTGTTGTTTCTCTTGTGATTTGTTTTAAGCATTTTGACCATTCCTTTCGTAGTTAGATTTTTGTTGTTAATAGTTACAACACATATTTTTAGTTCCCTCTGAAACAGCCTATGACTCCTGCACAATCCCTCGCAGTACGACCCCTGATTTTCAAAAGCCTTGGTTTTACGACTCCTTTTTTGTGAGTGGCTGAAAGTGCGTAGAATGCGGTCGGCTTTGCCGTTCGCTGTGACTGCTTTCGGGGCAACGACCCCGAAGCTTTAACTTGCAAAGCTCTGAATGCTCTGAAATCGAGCAAAGTAGGGCTGCCCTCAGAACTGCCGGGTTATCAGTTCAGACATATTCTTTTTCTGCTAATGCGACAGGGGGTTCACGGGGTCCTCCCCGAGCCTGCTGACTCGGCAGATCGCCGACCCGCTTTAGCGAGGCAGGCGGACTGCCTGAGGCGATGCTGGCATTGACAGAATCCCTGCGGTTTTCGGACTGCCGTTTGACACCCTCAAATCTGACTTTTTCTTCTTTCGCATTTATTCGCAGAAGAGAAAAAATGCTGTGTGGGTTGAACCACTAACTGATACTTGGAACAGTTTTATTCTGCACTCGTGAGCCGCAAAGCGTTTAGTCTCGGGCTTTTGTCTTTTCCGCAATTTCAGAGTTACTATACAGATAGTAAACTCCAACTACGAGTAGTCATCGTCCTGTCATTCGCTCACACTTGCGCCACGTTGCCCTGTGCGGCGCTTTCCGCTTGCGGCTCGGATAAACTCTCCACCGAGGGATAGGGTTGGCATATTTCGGCTCACAGCGTGCGTCATTTTCAAAGTTACCGTCACCCTACCGTCACCCGTTTGAGCAGTTACCGTCACCCGATAAGATCTGCTCACCTCACGCAGATACCATAGGTAAAGCCTTTGGCGGATTCGGGGTGCCGGTAGAGTTCTCCACCTCGCTGTACAGCAGAGCGCCCGACTTAGCGTCACCCGAGATGTCATATTCGAGCCTGATTATCCTGCTGCCGTGGCTGCGCCGTGATGTAAATTTCACTCCCAGCGTCATCAGTTCCTCGGTGTGCTGAACAAGGTCACGGGTGACTCTGTTTGGGTAGTATTGTCCGCCGTACTTTTTGTAGAGCAGTTCACACAGCGCAGTTGCTGAGCCTACGAATGACACCTGTTCGACCATAAGATCGTGTATTGCAAAAGAAAAAGTGTCCCGCTTGAACGGTTCGACAGTGTCGGTCACATACCAATGGCAATCACGGAAAGCGACTCCCAATTCGATGTTCTCAAAGTCACGACCTACACCGTACAGCTTGCCGACACGGCTGCCTCGCTTGCTCTCGACAAGCACATAGCTGCCGTCAACACAACCGCTCAGACCCATTGTGCCCGAGATCGTTTTGAACGGATCATCGTCAAAGCGTTTGCAGGTGTGGTGGATAAGAATGATCGTTATGCCAAGCTCGGTGGCAAGACTTTTGAGCACGCTCATGTCCTTGTAGTCCTTGGCGTAGCTGATGTCGGTGGTCTCACGAACCTTTTGCATCGTGTCGATGATTACGAGCCGAAGGTTGCTGTGAGTTTCACTGAGCGAGCGTATTTGATTTTCAAGACCCGAGTCAATGGTGTCCGATGCGATAGCGAACTCAAGGTTCTCCGTCGGCACATCAATGAACTCGTAGACCCTGTCCTGCAATCGTCCCTCGTCATCTTCAAGAGCAAGATAGACAGCTTGTCCCTGCGAGGTCTCGTGCTTGAGGAACTGCTCACCGAGTGCAACGCTGACAAACAGCTGCATGGCAAGCCACGATTTTCCGACCTTTGGTGCGCCTGCGAGAATGTACAGCCCGGGGTAGAGCATTCGGTCAACGAGGTATCTCTTTTTCT
>CADAES010000029.1 GCA_902786975.1 uncultured Ruminococcus sp. | reverse complement strand
TCTCTTTTTCTTCTTGCCATAAAAAATCAGCCTCCTGTGATATTAATTCTATTTTATCACAGTTAGCTGATTTTTTACAGACTTTTTTTCAGAGGCTCATATTTAACTAATTAATCAAAGCCGATGCCTACTGTTTTTCAGTAAGCACCGGCTTTGTTCGTCCTATTCGGTTGTTGGTTTCACTCCCCTAAGGGTATCATAGGGGTCTGGGGGAAACCCTTCTCCAAAAGGGTTTCCCCCAGCTATATACTCGGCTGTGTGCGTATGTAGTGGAAAAGGTATTGCTGGGCGATGCCTTCAAGCCCCTTGGTGCAGTCGGGCAGACCGTTTGGGTACCACTGCGCCAGAACACGCTTTACCCAGACGTCCTTGGGGAAAGCATCGAGCCTGTAAAAACCGAACAGAAGCGTGCAGTCTGCGACCTTCGGACCTACGCCCTTTATCTTCATCAGAGCGTTCCTTGCATCGTCAAGCGGGAGAGTCCGGACGCTTTCAAGGTCAAGCTCACCGCTGAGCACCTTTGAAACAGCGTCTACAAGATACTTTGCCCGGAAGCCCGAGCGCAGATAGCCGAGGCTGTCTGCCGTCTCGTCACGCATATCCTCTGCACTGGGGTAGCCGTTGTAATGACTGCACAGCCGCCCGATTATCCCCTTGATACGGGGAATGTTGTTGTTCTGACTGATTATGAACGAGGATAATGCCTCCCAGCTGTCCTGTCTGAGAAGCCTTATCCCGCCTGCGAAAGCGCACGCCTTGCTGAGCGTTTCGTCCTCGGAAAAACGGCGTTTTATCTCGCCATAGTCGGTGCCAAGGTCAAAATAGTCCGCCCAGACACCGAGAAAGTCCTCCTCGGTCGTGCCGTGAAGTCTGAAAAGGTCGCTGCCGTTTTCGCAGCTCACGGTCAGCTGCCTGTTAAGAAAAGCACCCCGGTAGGCATTTTCGGATATTTTCTCCCAGCGGAAAGCCTGTCCGCAGTCGAGCGTGTCGTCAAGAGCAAAGTCGCTCTGGCGAAGAAGTATGTCGTTGCCGTCGATATCGTACTGCATTTCAAAAACTCCTTGATTAATCTGTTCAAATACATTATAATATAAAAGAAAGCATTTTTCAACTAAAAAAAACGAAAGGAATCCCGATATGAGAGAAAGTATACTTACGATACCCGTTACTGAGATATTCGAGCCAAAGTGCGGCTGCCCGATATGCAGACTGCGTGATATGCTCGAGACCCGAACGGTCGATTACATCATGGGCGCTGCGATGATGGAGCCGGACGTGCGCACCGAGACTAACAAGCTGGGCTTCTGCCACACCCACTTTGAGCAGATGAGAGCCTGCAAGAACAGGCTTTCGCTCGCCCTGATGCTCCAGAGCCATTTGCAGTATCTCCAGCAGGAGCTTTCAAAAAAGAGCCTGTTCCACTCCGCCGGCGCAAAGAGAAAGACAGTTTCGGCGGTCAACGAGAGCTGCTTTGTCTGCTCCAAGATAGAGTGGGGAATGAGCCGCATAATGCGCACTCTGTTTGAGATGTACCAGCAGCAGGAGGAGTTCCGAAAGCTTTTCGACGAGCAGGAGATGCTGTGCCTCCCGCACTACGAGATGCTGCTTGAAATGATGGGCACGAGCCTTGACAAAAAGCTTCACAAGCGCTTTTCCGAGGCTTGCTCGGCGCTTATGAACAAGTACCTCACCGAGCTTGAAAAGGACGTTTCGCATTTTTGCAAGATGTACGACTACAGGAACACGGGAGCAGGCGCTGATTGGGGCAATTCCAAGGATTCGGTCGAAAGGGCGGTAAAGTTTCTCACCACAAGGTGATTTCGTTACATTTCGTTACAAAGGTTACAGAAGAAAAACTTTCAGCTGTATGCATAAAAGTCCAAATTAATGGACATAATTATCCCAGCGGCGACAGTGCAGAGGGCGTCGGGGAAAGTGTACGGATTTTCGTACACTTGAAATCAAATTGTAAATTTTTCAGCTAACAAAATAAAAATATGCGCAAAGGCTATGATATAGGCGCTTGCTTGTCAAGCACATTTTTAAGTCCGATGACGTTAATAGTCTGTTCATAAACGAGGGCTAATTTTATTACAATTATATCCAGAAATGACCTTTTTGACCTCTCCGTTCGACAGTTTTTTCATTTTCAACAGTTGAAAACAAGCGCTTGTTTTACGGATTTTCAAAGATTTCAACGGGTTTTTCAACACAAATCCCGTTCATCGGTGTTGAAAACAAGGGGTTTTCAACAGGAAAGTTGATAATTGTTGAAAACTAAGCTCTTTTATTACATATAATAACAGATATATGCATTATGTGGTAAATAGGGAGCGAACGGAAAATGATTAAAGGCGTAAATAAACAAATCATTGAGATTAGATGTCCAAAAGATGAACACTTTGAAAAAATACTGTTGTTTTTGAACTCCGAAAAATTTCCTTTTGACGAGCGTGAGCTGAACGAAAAAGCGAAAGCTGTCACGAAAACTTTTCTTGAACACAAGCGTCCCCGAAGACGTCCGCTGGCGGGGCGAATCGTCAAAGAACACGGGACTGCGGCTGGTGTCTGCGCAGCGGTCGTCAGTGCTGCTGTTGCGGCGGCGGTTTTGCTGCTGTGACGAGCGTTTGTAGAATTTAACCACTATTTTTGAGTATATTTGTTGAAATTATAAAAATTCTCGAAACCTATTGGCTTTTGAGAATTTTTGTGTTATAATAGATTAGTTTTAGATAATGTGATATTTGTTTATCGGAAAGAGAATGTAAATGAAAAAAGATATCGGAAATAAAAACAGCGGTGCCGATGATTGGGAGCAGCAGCTGATAGTCGGGCGAAACCCCGTTATAGAGGCGCTCAAGGCGGATAAGCTCATCGACACGGTCTATGTCAACGCACAGGCGACAGGTTCTGTGACGCTGATATGCAAAATGGCGAAGGAAAAGGGCATAACCGTCAAGCAGGTCACGGACGTCAAGCTGAATAATATGGCAAAGGGAGCGTCGCATCAGGGCGTTATCGCTGTGGGTGCGTGCGCTGAGTATGTTGAAGCACAGGAGCTTCTTCGCATCGCACAGGAAAAAGGCGAGGACCCGTTCATCGTTATCTGTGACGAGATAGAGGATCCGCACAACCTCGGCGCTATAATAAGAACTGCCGAAGCCGCAGGTGCGCACGGGATAATAATCCCCAAGAGGAGGAGCGCTTCTCTCAATCATACCGTGTTCAAGACCTCTGCGGGGGCTGCGAGCTGGCTGCCTGTGGCAAGGGTGGCAAACCTCGCATCTGCGGTGGATATGCTCAAAAAGAACGGCGTATGGATATACGGCACCGACGGCAGCGGCGAAAGCTACGACAGCGTGAAGCTCGACGGACCTATCGGTCTGGTGATCGGGTCGGAGGGCTTTGGCATGAGCAGACTGCTGAAGGACAAATGTGATTTCCTGCTGAGCCTCCCGATGGCGGGCAGGGTAAACTCGCTCAACGCTTCGGTCGCAGCGGGGATATTCATGTATGAGATAGTAAGACAGCGAAAGAAATAAAAATTGGAGTGATTTATCTTGGGTAAGAAACTCACTGTCGATGAGCTTTTATCTGAATACAACAAACAGCTTGACAGCTTCAATGCCGACAGCCTTATGGAGGAAACCAAAAAGGCTATGTATCTTGAACAGGCACAGGCTGAGCTTGATAGAGCCGAGCAGGAAAGGCTCGAGCGTGAAAAGCTGCATTATCAGCCTGTACATGAGCTTGAGCAGGAGCCTGTCATCGAGGAGAGTGAGCCTGCCGCAGCGCAGCAGTCCGGCGACGAACAGCCCGTGACGCAAAGCGCTTTTTCATCTGTCAATACCGAGCAGACTGTTGAGTTTGACAGCCAGCCGATGCAGTGGGAGCTGCAGGAGCAGTATGAACAGGCTTCCGCAGAGATAAAACAGCCTGTTAAACCCGATATTGCTGCATTTGATGATATATACTCCGAAGCAGCACAGACTGAAGCTGAGCCGATAATAAGCGAGGACGGTGCCGTTTCCGAACAGACATTTTCGCAGCCGCAGCAGGATAACAACGAAACGGGCTTTGAGCAGCGTGCAGACCCGTACGACAGCGGGGCGCAGGCATTTGAGGAAGAACCTAACGACGAGATAAAACAGACCGAGCCCGACGATATGCGGGATATGCCGGACGAGGCGCAGGAGGAAGAGGACGACTTTGAATCCCGTGCCGAGGAGCTGGGGCTTTCTCCCGAGGATATCGAGATGCTTCGCAAAAAGCGCAATTCAAGGAACGCCGCTGCGATAAGAAAGCTCTCCAAGCTCAAAAGGCAGAAGGCAAAGCGCTCCGAGAACGTTTCACCGAAAAACAGAGCGAGCCTTAAAGATATAAAGCTCGGCTTTACGGGAAAGATAATCCCCAAGACCGAGGAGATAGACCGTTCGCAGATACCCGATAACAATACGAGCTACGAGGAAAGGACAGAGTTCCTCAGCAAGCGCAGACGCAAAAAGGTCGAGAACTTCCGCCTCGATTCGGATGAGGAGGAGATGTTCGGCAGGCAAGAGGAGCCGGAGAACACAAGGGTCGAGCACGACGAGTTTGAAAGCTTCGACCAGGCAAAGCAGATGCTGTCGGAGATACTGGAGCTGAAGCTGACGCTGAGACGCAGGCTCACCCTGCTGCTGGCAGCTTTTGCAGTTTGTGCGCTGCTTACGTTCGCAAACGATTTTAACCTTGCTTTCTTCAGCATCCTTGACAGAACACAGTCGCCTGCGGTCTATGCCGTGACTTCGGTGCTGCTGGGCTGTGTGGCAATGTTCGTTTCGTACACGGTGCTGCGTTCGGGAATAAGGAATCTTACAAAAGCCAACGCCGACTGCGATTCAATGGCGGCGCTGGGCATAATAACTGCGATGATATCGGGAGTTATGTCGCTTTTCTCGGTATCGTCCGTCGGCGGAAAGTATTATCACATATACATTTCGGCAGCGATAATGGGACTTGTGTTCAATACCGTCGGCAAGCTGATGATAGTCAGCCGCACAGAAAACAATTTCAGATACATAGCAGGGGAGTTCGACAGATACGCCCTGAAGGTCGTGGATAACGAGGACGTTGCCGCTAACTTTACACAGGGCTATGTCCGTGACTACCCCGTGCTCGCAAAAATGCAGAAGACCGAGTTCGTAAAGGACTTTATGAAAAACAGCTACTGCACCGATGTCTCGGACGGGTTCGCAAGACGCATAAGCCCGCTGATACTGCTTTGCGGACTGCTTTTCGGACTGCTCTCGTTCGTGTTCGAGAAAAGCCCGGCTGCTCCGGTGGATAAGATAATCACCGCACTTGCGGCGTTTGCGGGTACTGTTTCGATGTGTTCGTCAGCAGCGCTCATTCTGGTAGTAAATCTGCCGCTCAGCGCCGCTTCGAGAAAATATCTCCAGCATTCTGCCATAATGCTCGGCTACAATGCGGTCGAGGAGTTCGCAGACACAAATTCCGTGCTGGTCGAGGCAAAACAGCTTTTCCCTACGGGAATGGTCGATTTCATAAAGCTCAAAATGCTCTCGACGACCTCGCTGGAGGAATGTATACTTATGGCTGCGAGCCTGTCGTGTCAGGCTGACAGCATACTTAAATCGGCGTTTTACAAGATGCTCAGAGGAAAGACCGAGATGCTCTATCCCGTGGAAAGCTATATCTACGAGGACGGACAGGGACTTTCCGGCTGGATAGAGAACAAGAGGATACTGCTCGGCACAAGGGAGCTTATGGAGAACCACTCTATCGAGGGGCTCCCCTCAAGAGCCAAGGAGGAAGAGTACGCAGACGGGTGTATCCCCGTGTACCTTTCCATTTCGGGCGTAGTAACGACACTTTTCGTTGTCAGAGCGACTGCAAGTCCCTCCATTTCCGGCTGGATGCAGGAGCTGGAGGACGAGGGTATCGTGACCGTCATCAGAACGGTCGACAGCTTCCTCACAAAGGAATTCATCTGCTCGGCTTTCGGAGTTGACGAAACATCTGTCAAGTTCCTTCCGTTCAGATACCACAAGGACTACGACGAGCAGACGGACTATGTCCCCAAGCTCTCTTCGTCCGTTATATGCAGCGGGCATTTCCAGTCGATGGCTATGCTGATACTCGGCACAAAGAGACTGAAAACGACCGCAGATATGGGCATCGCCTTTCAGTTCGGCGGTGCGGTAATGGCTGCGTTTTTGTGTATGATACTCAGCGTAACGGGCGCATTCTCGCAGATAACCGCATCGGCTGTGATAGGCTACAATATGCTTATGGTGCTGATAGCGGCACTTATACCCAAGTTCAAAAAGGTCTGACGGGCGGGCGTCTGTTGTGTGACGGACGACTTGCCGTGAAAACATGAAATAGTTGATGATGTCTGCGGCTGTGAGATACAAAAAAGCCGTCAGACGGAGGTGTTCAAATGAAAAAGAGGAGACCTGCAAGGGCGGCGGCAGCTGTTATAGCGGCTGTTATGTGCTTCGCCCTGACAGCGTGCGAAAAGAAAAAAGAGCCGGCTGACAGCAGTTCATCGTCGGGTAAGGCTTCTGATGTGTCATCTGTGTCAGATAATTCGGCAAGTCCGTCGAAGGTCATTCTGAAGGATTATAAGTTCCCGCCGTTCCTTGCAACGCTGGAGGATCCGGATATCCTTTCAAGAGAAGTGTATCAGAGCTTCTCCAAGAAAAAGACCGAGGTTGCAGTGAAGCAGCAGCCGTTTGCGGACTGCACCTGTATATCAATGATAGCAGAGAAGATATATACCTACTCCGAGGGCAAGTATATGGGCGTGCTTTCCGCTGACGGAAAAACGCTGCTGAAGGCGGATAAATACAACAGGATAACCGCCGTTTCGGACGATATCATAATGTGTACCTTCGTCGAAAACGACAAGGACAGCTCCGAGCTGTACAGAGTCTACGAGAACGGCACCGTGTCAAAGATAGAAAAGAAGGACCTCTCAGCCGATCATATCGCTGTCAGCGAATTCTCCGAGGTGGATCAGAATACGGGCGAAACGTTCAAAAAGCAGTATATCCAGACGGCTAACGGAAAGAACGTGGAGTTCCCCGAGGGCAATTACCTCTGGGATACCGCCGAAAAGACCGACCCGCAGAAAATAAGAACAGGAAAGACCTACCGTTCATACTATAAAGTCTCAAGAAACGGTGCATCGTACTATATCTGCTTTGACGAGTATCAGAACTACGTTATCTATGAGGCTGCATACGCAAAGATACGCCTGAAGGTCGGCAACGTCAGCGGCGAATGCTATGTGCAGAGCTTCGACGATTATACCGAACTGAGCAGAATGGTAAAGAGCTTTGGCAAGGCCGAGGCCGCTACGACTCCCGACAGCAACGAAACTCTGGATTATATCCAGATAACCTTCGGACTCAATTCGCCGGATCAGCAGGAGCTTACCGTTTCGTCGGACGGCTGGTGCCTTGTGGATAACATCACTCACAACAATCAGCCCGATAATAAGTACTTTGCGTGCTACGACAAGGACAGCTTCGTGAGCCTCGTGCTGTGGGTGGACGAGGTCATCTCCAAGGAGTATGCGATAATCAAATAGGCGTTCGCCTTCAAAAATGCAGGAACTCTCACGGTTCTTGCATTTTTTTGCGAAAACAGCGGTATTTCGGTTGACAACAAGGGTCGGCTGTGGTATAATTGTCGCAGGGTTTTCTTGCGAAAACCTTTGCGGAGCTATGCCCCGCAGCAGGCTGAACGCCTGCCTGCGACAGTTTCAGCGCTGCCGGGACTGCGGCTTGCTGATACAGCGGCAAGAACGCAGTATGACGGAATTCCTGCATAATTCGCAGAGTAATGCGAATACTCATATCAAAAGAGCTTTAAAGGAGCGTTTTGATATGTGTTCACAAACTCAGCAGCAGGACGGCGGACAGGAGCTTCAACAGCAGCAGGAACAGATACTTGAATTCGGCAGCGTTGGACCCTGCAGCGCCAGACATCTTATACATTGTCTGAATATCATCGGACAGGTCGAGGGACATTATATCCTTCCGCCGCAGAACAAAACGACTAAGTATGAGCATATCATCCCCGCACTCGTTGCCATAGAGCAGGACAGAAGCGTCGAGGGACTGGTGATGATACTCAATACCGTGGGCGGCGACGTAGAAGCAGGGCTTGCCATAGCCGAGCTGGTAGCAAGCATGAAAACGCCGACAGTTTCACTCGTTGTCGGAGGAGGACATTCAATCGGTGTCCCGCTTGCCGTCTGTGCGGACAGGTCTTTCATAGTGCCCAGCGCAACGATGACGATACACCCTGTCAGAATGAACGGTACGGTGCTCGGCGTTCCGCAGACGCTTTCGTATTTTGAAAAAATGCAGGAGAGGATAGTCCGGTTTGTGTGCGATAATTCGCATATCACTGCGCAGAGGTTCAGAGAGCTGATGCTCGCAAACGGACAGCTCGTTATGGACGTCGGCTCGGTGATAGACGGGGAAGCGGCAGTGAAGGAAGGGCTTATCGACAGGCTCGGGGGTCTGAGTGATGCGATAGAATGCCTTTACGATATGATAGAGAACTGCTCCGAAAAAGAGGTGATAAAGCGTGATGTACACGGTGATCGACCTCTATGACGTGATGCGCACGGATATATGTGCAGGCGCTGCGGCGGACAGCAGCAGAAAATTCAGCACGTTCCCCTGGGACTATATCAGCAGGGACGGCTTTTATTTATGATAATGACAATACAATGACATGATTTGGGGAGGACATAATGATATGAGTTTAATAAGTGCGATATTCCAGGCAATAATACAGGGATTGACGGAGTTCCTGCCGGTGTCCAGTTCTGGACACCTTTCGCTGTATCAGCACTTTACCGGAAACAGCGGCGAGGGCGCTCTGTTCTTTTCGGCGGTTTTGCATCTCGGAACATTGCTTGCGGTGTTTATCGCTTTCAGAACAAGGATAATCAATATGATAAAGGAATTTTTCACGATGATAGGCGATATCGCCCACAAGAGATTTTCCCTTAAAAAAGCCAACGGCGACAGGAGAATGGTCGTAATGGTCATCGCTTCGACTATGTGCCTGCTTCCGTTTGCGATATTCAAAAGCTGGTTCGAGTCGGTAGCCGAGGACTCCAGCATCTTTGCAGAGGGACTTTGCTTCCTCTATACCGCTGCGATACTGTTTATGTCGACTAAGTGCATGAACGGCAGGAAAAAAGCCGAGAACATCTCCGGTAAAGATTCTATCGTGGTCGGCCTTTTCCAGGGCGTTGCCCTGCTCCCGGGCGTTTCAAGGTCCGGTTCGACCATCAGCGCAGGCCTGTTCTGCGGATTCACAAGGTCTACCGCTGTTGAGTATTCGTTTATCCTCGGTATCCCCGCTATCCTCGCAAGCTGCCTGTCCGAGCTTCTCAAAGCTTTCAAGGAGCACGCAGACATCCAGTGGGGCAACTGCATAATCGGCTTTATCGTTGCCGCTGCTGTTGGCCTTGCGGCTATAAAGCTCATCAACTGGCTCGTAAAGTCGGACAAATTCAAGATATTTGCTATTTATACCCTTATCCTCGGCGGCGTGGTGCTGATCATTTCGATAATCGAGGCTATCAAGGGCTCACCTATATCTTTTGCATAAGCAACCTTCATAAAAAAGCCTGAAAATCCGATTTCAGGCTTTTTATGACTTTTTGAAGCACACAAAGAAAGGACAATGTGTTAGAAAATGGCGGCAAAAAACAACGCAAATACACCCGAAAAAAAGAATACCGCTAAAAAGAAGGCAGCTCCGAAGAGTGCTTCGTCCGCAAAAAAGACGGGCAAGTCAGCTTCGGCGGCTAAAAAGACCACTTCAAATAAAGCAGGCTCCAAGGAAGCTATCAAGGCTAAGGAAAACAGACGCTTCTGGTCGTATATCCTGTTTTTCTTCGGCATCTTCGAGCTTTTTGCCACCTACATAAAGGGCGACGGACTGTGGAACAGACTGTATTGCTTCAACCGTGGACTGTTCGGACTTACCGTTTTCCTGTTCGCCCCGCTGGTGATATACGTTGCGCTGATGATAGCGTCGGACTACAACAAGAACACCGTGCTCGCAAAGATCCTCGAAGGCACAGTGCTGATGCTGCTGTTCAGCGGTATCGTACAGGTGATACAGGTCGGCTCGGTCGAGGGAGCTTCATTTCTCAGAAAGGTCGAGGGACTCTACGACAACGGCGTCAAGCTCAAAGGCGGCGGCGTTGCGAGCGCATTCATCGGCTGGCCGCTGCTTGCGGCTTTCAAGCGTGTGGGTGCGGCTATACTTATAATACTTCTCACGTTCACGTTTATAATGCTGCTGACGGATATCACTCTGCCGCAGCTTTTCAGAGCTGTTACCAAGCCTTTCAAAAGCGGTTATAAGGCTGTCAGCGAGGAAAGATACAACAGAGCCGAGAGAGCTGCGAACAAGCCCGAAAAACAGCAGCAGAAAGCTCCCGAGCCTGCGCCGCAGCGCACAGCACAGCCCGCACCGCAGCAGAACGCTCAGCCCTCGCCCGCTGCACGCCCACGCCGCAGACTGCTTCGCAAGGGCAGGATAGATGCCGAGGTCGATTTCGCAAGGTTCCTTGAGGACGAGAGAAACAGGCGCATTGAGGAGGACGTTCCCGAGTATATCGAGCAGGACTATATGCCTATTGCCCCCGACGAGCTCCCGAAGCTTAAAGGCACAAGGGGGAGAAAGCCCGCAAAGGTCGATATGCCTGCAGAGGATAAGAACGATGAAAGGCAGGACAGCAGCGAGCTTGCGCAGATAATCAGCAAGGCTGTCTCAAAGGCGGAAAGACCGCAGGACACCGAGCCTGCCAAGCCCGAGGAGCAAAACACGCAGGCCGCCGAGGTACACGTTGAGAAAAGCGGACAGACTACGCTTTTCGAGCAGGAGGAGAAGATACCCGCTTATGTGTTCCCGCCTGTTGATATCTTAAAATATGCTAAGAACAGGACACCCGCCGAAACTATACAGAGCGAGATAAACGAAAAGGCTGAAAAGCTTGTTTCGACGCTTGAAACATATGCCGCAAAGTCACGCATAGTCAGCGTTTTCCATGGCCCGTCGGTAACGAGATACGAGCTTGAACCGGCAGCAGGCGTAAGAGTGAACAAGATAACAGGCCTTTCGGACGATATCGCTCTGAGCCTTGCGGCAACGGACGTGCGTATCGCACCTGTTCCCGGAAAGGCGTGCATCGGCGTCGAGGTGCCTAACACCCACAGGGAAATGGTCTCGCTGCGTGAGCTTATCGACAGCGAGGCATACAGAAATGCCAAGGGCAAGCTGACCTTTGCGGTCGGCAAGGATATCGAGGGCAACATCGTCATCGGAGACATCGCTAAGATGCCGCACCTGCTCGTTGCGGGTACGACCGGTTCCGGTAAGTCGGTGTTCACCAACTCGATAATCCTCAGTATTCTTTACCACGCTTCTCCCGATGAGGTGAAGCTGATACTTATTGACCCGAAAAAAGCCGAATTCAAGGCTTATAACAATATCCCGCACCTGCTCATACCGGTAGTTACCGAGCCGCTGAAGGCTGCGGGAGCACTGGGCTGGGCGCTCAACGAAACGCTGAAGCGTTACAGCAAGCTCGAGGCTAACCACGTAAGAAGCCTGCAGGAGTACAACACGCTTATCAAAAAAGAGCGCCAAAAGCCCGAGGGCGAGCGCAACGAGTTAGTAGCCAAGCTCGATATACTGCCTCAGATAGTTATCGTTATCGATGAGTTCGCTGACCTTATGATGGCTGCAAAAAGCGAGGTCGAGGATACCGTCTGCCGTATCGCACAGATAGCCAGAGCGGCAGGTATCCATATGATAATCGCAACGCAGTCGCCGAGAAAGGACGTCATCACGGGACTTATCAAGTCTAATATCCCGTCAAGAGTCGCTCTTAGCGTTTCCAGCATCATGGATTCAAGAGTTATCTTTGACTACGGCGGAGCAGAGAAGCTTCTGGGAAACGGCGACCTGCTGTATAAGCCGGTCGGTATGAGAGACCCGATGAGAATACAAAGCGGCTATGCTTCCACCGAGGAGATAAACGCCGTTGTCGAGTTCTTAAAGAGCGAACACCCGACACAGTACAGCGAGGAAGTTATGAACGGCGTCGAGGAGAATGTACCGCAGCCCAAGGGCGGAAGCTCCTCGGACGACTCAGGCTCGGACAGCGTAGTGATAAACTCCGACGACCAGCTCATAGATCAGGCTATCTCGCTGGTGATACAGGCGGGACAAGCCTCTACCTCGTATCTCCAGAGAAAGCTGAAGCTCGGCTTTTCAAGAGCTTCGAGAATAATGGACGAAATGGAGGAAATGGGCATCATCGGGCAGCCCGACGGCTCAAAGCCCAGAGAGGTGCTCATAACCCAGCAGGAATGGCTTGAAATGAAAGCAAGAAGATAGATGACAGGCAGGAGCGTGAGAGCGTGCAGCAAAACAGGAATAAAATGAAAGGCGGCTCTCAGAGCGCACCGCAGGGAGCAGGCAGTCAGCTGATAGCCATAGGTCTGGTGCTGATAGCTGCCGCACTTGCGATATTCGGTTTTCTGTTCTTCACCGGGAAGGGCGATAACAGCAGTTCAAATACCGACAACACCTCACAGCCGCACAGCAGCTTGCATGAGCAAAGCAGCGCTCCCGTTTCCGATACATCGCAGACAGAAAAGCAGACGCAGGCTGCTCCCGTCACCGAAAAAACAACGACGGCGCAAAAGCAGCCTCCCGCTGCAAAGAATGAGCTTTCGGTACACTTTATCGACTGCGGACAGGGCGATGCGACACTTTTCATTTCAAACGGCGAAGCGATGCTTATCGACAGCGGTGAGCGTGACGACAGCGACAACGTGATAAAATACATCAAAGCACAGGGCATCACCAAGCTCAAGTATATCATCGTGACACACCCGCACACCGACCATATGGGCGAAATGCCCGATGTCCTCAAAGCCTTTAAAACAGAGAATTTCATTATGCCAAAGGTGCCCGACAGCATGGTGCCGACGATCATGCGCTACGAAAAGATGCTCAGACAGGTCAAGGCACAGGGGCTTGACATCACCTGGTCAAAGGATACCACGTTCACCCTCGGAGGTGCGTCGGTAAGCCTGTTCACACCGAAAAAACAGCAGGAGGACCTCAACAACTGGTCTACGCTTGTAAAGGTGTCCTGCGGCAAAAGCTCGTTCCTTATAACGGGCGACTGCGAGCGTGACGAGGAAAACGACATAATGTCGCAGAAATTCGATATCACAGCCGATGTGCTGAAGGTCGCACACCACGGCAGCTACAAGGCTTCGTCCTACGAGTTCCTTGAAGCCGTAAAGCCAAAATATGCGGTCATCTCCTGCGGTGAAAACAACGATTACGGCCACCCGCACGAAGCTGCACTCAAAAGGCTGAGAAAGAAAGTACCCAACATCTTTATAACCAAGGATAACGGTACGGTCGTTTTCAGATGCAGCGCAGACAAGCTTGAAGTCTCAAAGCAAAGGGGCTGATGAAATGGGTCGTGAACTCACGGTCGGCAGGATAGAAAAGGTCGGCAGGATATACGTCCTGTCGTGCGAAAGCGGCGACACAACGGTCGTTATAAAGGTAAAAAAGCTCAACGGCGCCAGAGAGGGAGATGTTATCTCCTTTGACGGCGGAAGGATAGAAGTGCTCGAGGAGCTCACACGCAGACGGCGTGAGCATATCCTCGCTTTGCAAAATGAATTGTTCGGGAAAAAGGAGAGTTGAAAAATGAACAGAGACCTGTTTTCACTCATCAATGAGAAGCTTCCGACCTTTTCAAAGGGTCACAAGCGCATAGCGAACTATATCCTCGACCACTACGACAAAGCGGCGTTCATGACCGCGCAGAAGCTCGGAAAAACTGTGGGGATAAGCGAGTCCACCGTAGTCAGATTTGCTTCGATGCTCGGATATGACGGCTATCCCGCTTTACAGAAGGCTCTGCAGGAAATGATGCGCAGCAGGCTCACCGCTGTTCAGCGAATTGAGGTTACAAGCGACCAGATGAGCGGCGAGGACGTCCTCGAAAGGGTGCTCAATCTCGATATCGAAAGGATAAGACGCACGCTGGAGGAGACCTCTAAAGAGAATTTCAACAACGCAGTTGACCAGATAATCTCCTGCAACACCATATACATAGTCGGAACAAGAAGCTCCGCTTCAATTGCGGCGTTCCTCAGCTATTACCTCTCGCTGATATTCCCGAGGGTAAAGCTCGTGCCGTCCACAACGACCTCAGAGCTTTTTGAAAGGATAATGCACATCGACGGCAGAGACCTGATGATAGGCATATCCTTCCCAAGATACTCCAAGCAGACGGTCAAGGCTCTTGACTTTGCAAAGCATAACGGCGCAAAGGTGATCGCTATAACCGATACGAAAAGCTCGCCTATCGCAAGATACGCCGACAGCCTGCTTCTTGCAAGGAGCGATATGGCTTCGTTCGTAGATTCGCTCGTTGCACCGCTGAGCCTTATAAATGCGCTGATAGTGGCTGTTTCGATAAAGAACAGGGACAAGGTCTCGCAGACCTTTGAAAGGCTCGAGCAGGTCTGGGACGAGTATGACGTTTACACCAAGAGCGAGGAAGACAGCCAATGACGTTTGACTGTATCGTGATAGGCGCAGGCGCTTCGGGACTGTTCTGCTCGGTGCAGCTGGGCAGAATTGGCAAAAGAGTGCTTCTTATCGAGCATACCGATTCCTGCGGGAAAAAGCTCGCCATAACAGGAAAGGGCAGATGCAACGTCACCAACGACTGTGATGCGCAGACGGTGATGAACAATATCCCCCGAAACCCGAGGTTTATGTTTTCTGCGCTCGATGCGTTCGCTCCGCAGGATACAAAGAGTTTTTTTGAGGAGCTCGGAGTGAGGCTCAAAACCGAACGGGGGAACAGGGTTTTTCCCGTCAGCGACAGCGCAAAGGAGATAGTGAACGCACTTGTGAAGGCTGCAAAGCAATCGGGCGTGCGCACACTCTTTGATGAGGCTGAAAAGCTCATAATAAAGGACGGCGCAGTTAAAGGCGTTGTCTGCCGGACAGGGGAGTATCTCGCCGATAACGTGGTCGTTGCCACAGGAGGAAGGTCTTACCCCAAAACAGGCTCGACCGGCGACGGTTACAGGTTCGCAAAACAGGCGGGGCATACCGTTACTGCGATAACGCCGTCGCTTTGCCCTGTGGTCACCGCAGAGCATGAGGAATGTGCCTCGGCTATGGGGCTGTCGCTTAAAAACTGTACGCTCTCTCTTTTTGAGCAGGGGAAGAAAAAACCGCTTTTCAGCGAGCTCGGAGAGATGCTGTTCACGCATTTCGGGCTTTCGGGGCCGCTGGTGCTGTCGGCAAGCGCCCATATCACCGCACCCGACACAAAAGAATATCGGCTCGTTATAGACCTCAAGCCCGCACTCAGCGAAAAACAGCTCGATGAGCGCATACTGCGTGACTTTGCGGAGTTTGAGAACAGAGAGTTCCAAAACAGCCTCGGCAGGCTCCTGCCCGCAAAGCTGATACCGATAATAGTTGAGCGAACGGGCATCGAGCCGTCAAAGCGTGTCAACCAGATAACCCGTGAGGAAAGGGCTGTGCTCGTGCGCACTCTTAAACAGCTCGGCTACAGCGTACTTCGCCTTCGCCCCGTTGACGAGGCGATAATCACCCGAGGCGGCGTAAAGGTCTCGGAGATAGACCCGAAAACCATGCAGTCAAAGCTTTGCAAGGGGCTTTGCTTTATCGGCGAGGTGCTCGATGTTGACGCTTATACCGGCGGGTTCAACCTCCAGATAGCGTTCAGCACTGCCTATATCTGCGCAGTCGGAATGAAATGACAAACAGTATGAAAGGAACGTTTGATATGAATATAAATGTTGCCCTCGACGGACCGTCGGGTGCGGGAAAATCCACTATTGCAAAGGCTGTTGCCAAAAAGCTCGAATACGTCTATGTTGACACGGGTGCGCTCTACCGCACGATAGCCTACTATGTCGTTTCAAACGGCATCGACCCAAAGGACGAGGAGTCTGTCACAGCCTGCCTTGACAAGATAAGCGTAAAGCTCGGATATATCGGCAGCGCTCAGCACGTTATGCTCAACGGTGAGGACGTTTCGGACAAGATAAGAACGCCCGAGATATCTATGGGCGCTTCCGCTGTTTCGGCTATACCGAAGGTCAGAGATTTTCTTTTCGGGCTCCAGCAGGATATCGCAAAACACAATAATATAATAATGGACGGCAGAGATATCGGAACGGTCGTCCTGCCCAACGCTCAGGTCAAGATATTCCTCACAGCCACCGCTGAGGAAAGAGCCAACAGGCGTTTCAAGGAATTGCAGGAAAAGGGCGACCCGTCTACCTACGAGCAGGTACTGAAGGATATAAAGCAGCGTGACTATAACGATACCCACAGGGATATCGCTCCGCTTAAAAAGGCGGACGACGCTGTCGAGGTCGATTCTACAAAAATGTCGCTTGACGAGGTCATCGACGAGATAGTCAGGATAATAAGGGACAAGACCTCCGGCTCAAACAGCGGAAGCGGGGAAAAGACAAGCTCCCGTGCGACCCGTGAGCTTATGCCCGTAAGACCGATAACCAAAAAGAAAAAACTGTTTTTTTTAAAGCTGTTCTTTTACAATCTTCTGAGATATATTACGATATTTGTCTACCACTGCTATTACAATATCAAGTGGGAGGGCAAGGAGAATGTCCCAAAGGACGGCGGAAATATCTTCGCCTCCAACCATAGGAGCTACCAGGACCCCGTGTTCACAGCGCTTGGCTGCCCCGTGCCGATATCTTATATGGCAAAGGAGGAGCTGTTTCATAAAAACGTGTTCTTTACCGGGCTTATAAAGCTTTTCGGCGCTTTCCCCGTAGTCAGAGGAAAGGGCGATATGCAGGTCATCGAGACTTCGATAGAAAAGCTTGAAATGGGCAGGAACCTCGAAATATTCCCCGAGGGCACACGTTCAAAGGACGGCAAGGTAGGAAAGGGCAAAACAGGCGTCGCTCTTATCGCCGCCGTCGCTCAGACCAAGGTTATCCCCGTCGGCATCAATTTCGAGGGCGAAAAGCTTAAATTCAGAAGCAAAGTCGTCGTAAGATACGGCAAGCCGATAATCCCGTCCGAGATAGGCGTGACCGGTACATCTGCCAAGGACCTCAAGGTCATCAAGAATGAGATAATGAAAAGCATAACCGAGTTGGTGCATTAAATGTTAACAAATTGTAAAATTTCTGTCGCAGCGACCGCAGGTTTCTGTTTTGGTGTAGACAATGCCGTAAAAATAGTGTATAATGAGTTGGATAACCGAAATAATGTCGTGACATTGGGACCGATAATCCATAACACAGATGTCGTGGAGGATTTGAGGTCCAAAGGCGCCGTTCCGGTTGAACTGGAACAGGTGCGCAAGGGTCAGACGGTCATTATCCGTTCTCACGGTGTAGGGCTTGATGTGTACGAAAAGCTTGAGAAGATAGGCGCAAGAGTGGTCGATGCCACCTGTCCGTTCGTCGCAAGGATACATAAGATAGTCCGTGAAAGCTCCGAACAGGGAAGCACCGTGCTCGTAGCGGGGGATAAGGACCACCCCGAGGTCATCGGCATTCTTGCACACTGTCTTGGCGAAAACTATGCATTCAATTCCCCGCAGGAGCTTGAAAGGCTCGCTGAGGAGAATTCACTTGCTGACAGGAAAACGGTGCTCCTTGCACAGACCACGTTCAACAAAGCCCTGTGGGAGGAATGCCGCAGTCTTGCCAAAAAGCTGCTGCCCGACGCCGAGATATTCGATACTATCTGCAATGCGACGCACGAACGTCAGCGTGAGGTGCGTGAGCTTGCGCAGAAGTCGGATCTTATGGTGATAGTGGGCGGCTCTCACAGCTCAAATACCCGAAAGCTGTATGAGATAGCAAGTCAGCACTGCAAAAGCATCTACGTACAGAACGCACGTGAGCTTCGCAGCAAATCCGCTGATCTGAAGGGTATAAGATCCGCAGGGATCTCTGCAGGCGCTTCGACACCTGCTTATATAATCAAGGAGGTAGAACAAACCATGAGTGAACTTATTAATGTTGATGAGGAGTTTAACTGGGAAGAGGAGATGGAGAAATCTCTGAAGCCAATACATATCGGAAAGAGAGTAACAGGTACTGTTTTGTCGGTAAACAATACAGAAGTGTATGTTGACCTCGGCACAAAGCAGCAGGGTATGATCCCCGCTTCCGAGCTGACCGACGACCCGACAAAGAAGCCTGAGGACGTTGTCAAGGTGGGCGACGAGATAGATCTTCTCGTTCTCAAGACTAACGACCAGGACGGCGTCGTAACACTTTCCAAGAGAAAGGTAGACGCAGCTGCCGGCTTTGAGAAGATCGTTGCCGCAAAAGAGGCTGACGAGGTGCTCACAGGCGTTGTTACAAACGTTGTCAAGGGCGGCGTTCTCGTTTCCTGCAACGGCGTAAAGGTATTCGTACCTGCATCACAGGCTGCTCCGAAGAGAGATTTCAACCTTGACGAGCTGCTCAAGCAGGAGGTAAGCTTCAAGATCCTTGAGGTCAATGAGGCTAAGCAGAGAGCTGTCGGATCTATCAGAATAGTTGCAAGAGAGGCAAAGGCTGCCGCACAGACAAGATTCTTTGAGAATGCACAGCCGGGCGAAGAGGTAGAGGGCGTTGTAAAGTCCATCACCGATTACGGCGTATTTGTTGACCTCGGCGGCGTTGACGGACTTGTAAGAAGAGTTGACCTTTCCTGGAACAGGGATAAGCATCCTTCGGATATCGTTTCCGTTGGTGATAAGATCACTGTCAGGATCAAGGATATAGATCAGGAAACAAAGAAGATATCTCTTATCTATAAGAAGGATTCCGAGAATCCCTGGGAGATCTTCAAGGCAAACTACGAGGCAGGTCAGACAGTTACTGCCAAGATAGTATCTATCACATCGTTCGGTGCTTTTGCTCAGATAATCGAGGGCATCGACGGACTTATCCATATCTCTCAGATAGCTAACAAGAGAGTGGATAACGTGAACGATATACTGACAGTTGGTCAGCAGGTCGAGTGTAAGATCACCGAGATCGACCTCGACAAGAAGCGTATCAGCCTGTCTATCAGAGCACTTCTGCCGGAGGAAGACGAGCAGGAGCAGGACGACGTACAGGACGAGCAGGAGAGTGCAGCTGATGAAGCTGACGAAGCACCCGTAGTTGAAGAAACTGCTGAGGAAGCAGACGCTGAGTAAGCTTGAATAATGCGGGGGCGAGTCATCGTCCCCGATTTTCGTTGACTGCCGGCGGGGCATACTGCGGCGGTCAGCGATTTGCAACGAAAGAACGATGGGGAATAAAAGCGTAATATGATTAGTATGTGGCATACTAATATTAAAGGATAAGGAAAGGCTGCTTTTATGGAAGATAGAAATAGAGTTGCTCCCAAAGCGAGAAGGCGTAAAAGAAAGAAAAAGAAGCTGAATACGGCTCTGGGCATTGTGTCAAGAGTCCTGAAAACTTTGGGAACAGTTGTTTTGTCAGTGCTGCTTATCGTGATAATCACGACCTGCATATTTGCAACGGTGCTGACCATATATGTTCTGAATTTTGCGGATACTACCTCTACAGTAAGCCTTGACCGTGTTGCCGAAAGCAACATTTCAAGATTTATGTACGAGAATCCGAACTATGACGAGAAGGATCCGAGCTCTCAGCCTTATAAGCTGTACTACGCAATAAGAAATAACAGCAAGCACGTTCTCTGGGTGGATATCGAAAATATCCCGCAGTATACCCAGGACTGCTTCGTATACAGCGAGGACGAGAGATTCTACGAGCACGACGGCGTTGACTTCAAGCGTACTATCGGTGCGTTCGTCAACATCTTCCTGCCGATATACCCCGGCAGACAGGGTGGTTCGACCATTACCCAGCAGACTATAAAGAACGTCACGGGCGATGCGGACGCTATCGGCATCAAGGGTATCGAAAGAAAGATACGAGAAATATTCCGAACGATAAACGTCGAACGTACCAACAGAAAAGAGGATATCCTCCAGTGCTACCTCAACGTAGTACCGCTGAATACCTCAAAGTATGATATCGTCGGCGTACAGGCGGCATCGAATTTCTATTTCGGAAAAGATGTCAAGGACCTCACGCTCGGTGAATCGGCTGCGCTTGCGGCTATGACTACCGCACCTGCGGCGTATAACCCGATAGAGGATCCCGATAAGAACTTTATAAGACGTAAGATCTGCCTCAATAAGCTGCTTGAAAACGGAGCTATCGACGAGGACGAGTATAACCAGGCTCTCAACGAGAAGCTGAAGCTTGTCGGCAACTTCGACTATTCAAGCGCAAGCGTTTATGACGACGAGACTAAGGACCAGGGACCGACCGACTACTTTATGGACGAGGCTCTGACCGAGGCTGAAAACAGGATAGCCGAATACTACGGCATCTCTACTGATGAGGCTTCGCAAAAGCTGTTTGAGGGCGGTTTCAACGTTTATACCACAGTTGATTACGATATGCAGAAAACGATAGAGCAGAATATGCTCAACCCCGCTAACTTTGTCGCATATCAGCTCCAGGACGATTCGCTCCTGTCGGCTTTCGTCGCTATGGATTATACCGGAAATGTAAAAGCGGTATACAGCGGAAGACAGAAAAAGACACAGATGAGAACGTTCAATATCGCTACCCAGGGTATGAGGTCACCCGGTTCGAGCATCAAGCCGATCGGCTCCTATGCACCCGCTATCGAGCAGGATATTGTAAACTGGTCAACCAAGATCAAGGACGAGCCTATAACCATCAAGGACCAGGACGGCAAGGATATAAAATGGCCGGATAACTATACCGATTACGGCGGACATAACTGGTCGTACAAGGAAATGTTCACCTGGGATATGCTCGCACGTTCAAAGAACACCGCACCCGCTCAGCTCGTTCAGAAGCTGACACCGGAGTTCTGCTACAGCTTCCTCAAGGAAAAGCTGGATATCACAACGCTCCACGAAAGGGATTTACACAGCTATTCAGGCGTTACGGTCGGAGGCTTCACAAACGGCGTCCACCTCCAGGAGCTTGTCGGCGCTTATATGATCTTCGGCAACGGCGGAAGAAAGTATGAGGTATCCTACATTTCAAGCATCGAGGACGCTCAGGGCAAGGTCATCTATGAGAAGTCCGACGGATATAAGCAGGCGATCTCCGATTCCACCGCTTATGTAATGAACAGGATAATGGAGAAGGTAATTACCGCGCCCCACGCAACAGGTACTGCTGCAAAGCTCCAGACGACCGAGGTAGTCGGCAAGACCGGTACATCTTCAAACTGGCAGGACCTCACCTTCGTTGCTTGCACACCGGATTATATTTCGGGCGTGTGGATGGGCTACGACGACCACAAGAAGATACCGACCGCAAACTATCAGAACTATGCAAGAGTATGGAAAAATATCTTCGGTCAGATAGCCGAGAATGAGCCGGACAAGAAGTTCACAATGCCTTCAACAGTCGAAAAGGTAAACTACTGCACACAGACAGGTCTGCTTGCATCTAAGACCTGCCCGCACAAGGCTGTAGGCTATTACAAAAAATCTTCGCTCCCGAAGAAGTGCAATCACTAAGTCAATAAAAGGTCACGACCCCCATATCTTCAACGATTGGGGGTCTTTGTGTGATACGAAAGGATCATTAAATGGAAAAGATAAGGCTGTGCGTTCCGTGCCATTTCGGTCTGGAAAGCGTGCTGGCATTTGAGATAAAAAAGATCGGCGGCGAGGAGCTTGTCACCACCGACGGAAAGATAAGCTTCAGCGGCAGCTTTGAAACGCTTGCAAAGGCTAACCTCTGGATATCCTCGGGCGAAAGAGTGCTGATCGAGCTTGCAAGCTTTGAGGCAAGAAGCTTTGAGGAGCTGTTCGAGGGCGTAAAAGCGATACATCTTGAGGACTTTGTTGCTAAAAAAGATGCGTTCCCGGTTAAGGGGAGCTGCCTGAATTCAAAGCTCCATTCCGTCCCCGACTGCCAGAGGATAATCAAAAAAGCCTGCGTCAAAAGGCTCGAAAGCGTCTACGGTGTCAGCTATTTTGAAGAAACAGGCGCAAAGCATCAGATACAGTTCAACATCCTGAAGGACAAGGTCACCGTCTATCTGGACACCTCGGGCGAGGGTCTGCATAAGCGGGGATACAGGCGCAATTCCAACGAAGCGCCGATAAAGGAAACGCTTGCGGCGGGCATCGTTGACCTTGCAAGGGTCAGGGAGAATACGGTCGTCTGCGACCCGATGTGCGGCTCGGGAACGTTCCTTATCGAGTCGGCGTACAAGGCAATGAACATCGCCTGCGGACTGAGAAGAAACTTTGCCGCCCAGCAGTGGGATCAGATACCGCAATCGGTCTGGCAGAACGCAAGAGCTGAGGCGATGGACCTTATCAAGCGTGACTGCGGATTCAAGGGATACGGCTTTGACATTGACGAGCTTGCGGTAGATTTGACCTTCGCCAACGCTAAAAAAGCCGGCGTCGGAAACAGGGTAGAGGTCAGACAGCAGGACATCTCAAAGCTCGCTCTGAAAGAAAACTGCACGCTGTTTTGCAACCCGCCCTACGGCGAAAGACTGCTCGACATCAAAGCCGCCGAGGAGCTTTACAAGAAGATGGGGCAGGTCATCAGACCTTCAAAGGACAATCCGTGCTACATAATCTCGCCGCACGAGGAGTTTGAAAAGTTTTTCGGCAAGAAGGCGGACAAAAAACGCAAGCTTTACAACGGAATGATAAAGTGCGACCTGTATATGTATTTCAGATAGGGGATATAAGAATATGAAACTAAATGAACTTGATGCGATAGTGTTTGATATGGACGGCGTTATCTTTGACACCGAAACGATAGCCCTGCGCAGCTGGCAGGACACAGCCGATGCTCACGGCCTCGGCGACATCACGCAGACAGCTATGAAGTGCGTGGGCAGGAGCACTGTGGACACGCTGAAGATCTTTGAGGAAGCCTACGGCGACAGGGTCAGCATCGAGCAGATGCACATTGAATGCATAAACCGATTCAATGAGATAATGCAGACCGAGGGGCTGCCCGTAAAGCTCGGTACAAGGGAGCTTTTAGAGCATTTAAAGGCGAACGGAGCAAAGGTCGCTCTCGCATCTTCAACCACATACGACAGGGTCGTAATGGAGCTTAAAGACGCAGATTTGTTCAAGTATTTCAGCGTCATCATCGGAGGTAATATGATAGAGCACTCAAAGCCTGAGCCTGAGATCTACCTGCTGGCGTGCGAAAAGCTGGGCGCCGACCCGAAAAAGTCGGCGGCGGTAGAGGACTCCCGCAACGGGATAATCTCGGCGAGCAGGGCAGGAATGATGCCGTTCTTAGTGCCCGACATCATCGAACCGGACGAAGAAATGAAACAACTTGCACACAAGCAGTTCGCAGACCTGCTCGAGGTAAAAGAGTACTTGCAAGGATAACTGCTAAGGGGTTTCGTCTAAGGGGGAAACCTAAGGGAAGACAAGGAAGCCCTGCCTTACGGCGCCGGTACACGGACTTTTCTTCCCTCACGGTTTCCCACCTTAAAATTTTGCAAAGCAAAATTTACCCCGTTTCCCTTCACCTATCTTTTGCTAAGCCAACGCAGTTGGGTGACCCGCATCAATTTTTTTGAGCCATCGGCAAACATCAAGCAACACGCCGAGCGTGCGAGCCCGGCTACACCATCTGTGAGAATACATAGTTTCTGTGTGATGAATTAGAACTTACTGCGGTATTCTTGTTGAATAACTGAGGATATTCTCTTGAAGAAAGCTTTTCTCTCACACTCTCTTTTCTGAACTTTTCA
>CADAES010000028.1 GCA_902786975.1 uncultured Ruminococcus sp. | reverse complement strand
CGACACCGTATAATAGCGAGTTCATGAAAAGGCAGGTGCATATTGAATGTACGCAGTAATCGAAACAGGCGGAAAGCAGTACCAGGTCAAGGCAGGCGACGAGGTCTTCATCGAGAAGCTCGATGCGCAGGCTGACGAGAAGGTAACTTTCGACAAGGTAATGATGGTCGGCGACGAGGGCAAGACAACCGTAGGTGCTCCTTATGTTGAGGGCGCTACCGTTAGTGCAAAGGTGCTCAAGAACGGCAAGGCTAAGAAGATCACCGTTTTCACCTACAAGCCGAAGAAGGGCGAAAAGACCAAGATAGGTCACAGACAGCCATACACAAAGGTACAGATCGAGGCTATCAACGCATAAGCGATGATAACAGCTGATTTTTACCGCACAAGCGAGGGAAGACTGCTCGGCTTCGAGGTATCGGGGCACGCAGGACTTGCCGATGAGGGACAGGACGTTTGCTGTGCAAGCGTGTCCTCAGCCGTGATGCTGGCGGCAAATACGGTCACAGATGCGTTCAAGATAGACGCAAAGGTGAGCGTTGAAGAAAACGATATTATGTTAAAGCTGGGAAACGACCCGCAGGGTGAGGGAGACAAGGTCCTTCTGGGACTGCTCACGCATCTTTATCTGATGCAGGACGAGTTCCCGGGCTATGTTGCGGTCAGGGTACACGACAGGTGACCTTGACGGGAAAGTCACACTAACGGAGGTGTATTTACAATGATCAGGATTTCTATGCAGTTCTTTGCTCATAAGAAAGGTATGGGTTCTACCAAGAACGGCCGTGATTCCGAGTCCAAGAGACTTGGCGTAAAGAGAGCTGACGGACAGTTCGTTCTCGCAGGCAATATTCTCGTAAGACAGAGAGGAACTCATATCCATCCGGGCGAGAATGTTAAGCGTGGTTCGGACGACACACTTTTTGCTACAAGTGACGGCGTTGTAAAGTTTGAAAGACTTGGCAAGGACCGTAAAAAAGTATCTGTTTATCCACAGGCTTGATTTTATGAAAACAGCAAACCCCGAGCTTGAGGCTTGGGGTTTTTTCATTAAAGAACAAAAAACCTAAACAAAGAAAAATAAAGAATTACGGGGACAAAAAAATGAAAAACAGAATATCTAATGCTACAAACGAAACGGTAAAAATGCATACCTCGTTCGCAAAGACATTTTTTATTATTGCGGGCGCAGCGCTGCTTTTTTCGCTGACGGTCTATGTATACTATAATCATATACGCACGGAATCGCTGAGATTTTACAAGGATATTGACAACTGCAGCGTATCTCTCAGGACAGATACTCACCGTACAAGGTCGGGCAAGCGTTCAAAAACGAGGACGAGCTACTATGTTTATGTGACAACTCCCGAGGGGGAGAAGGACCTTAAAATGAACGTCAGCCGGAGCTACTACGACGCAATGTCGTTGTATAACGGCAAAAAGGACATAACGCTGTCATTTTTCAAGACCAAAAGCGGTGAGCTTTTCCCATCGACTATAGCGGGCTGTTCGGAGAAAGAGGCGGGAAGGCAGTATGTAAAGTGCTATCCGCCCAATATGCTGAATACAGTTATGCTCGTTATTGCGTGCATAGGCGGAGCGTTTATCGGTGCAGGCCTTCTGGCGATGCGCACAGCGAAGAATTACTCGGGCGCAGCTGCTGTACACAAGCCGGCAGACAACACAGTTTCCGAGGAACACAACGACGAGTTCATGAGGGAATTCAACGAGGCTATGCAAAGAGACCCGTTCAAGCGTACCCGAAGCCCGTACAGCGTGCGGGGAAACGGGGTATCCGGGAAGGAAGAAAAGATATCGTGGCGGGAGCGTGACAAGCTTATGAAAGAGTTTGACGAGCTGACCGCTGACGGAAAGTACAATTATAAATCACACAATTAACCCGTCAAGGAAAATTTGTGTACTATGACGGAAAATATGCAAGCAGATGGCGTGCAAAGGCGTTAGCCGGTGGTTGTGCGGTGTTGTCTTAAGAAAGGGAGGCGGAAAGATGTTCGTTGACAGTGCGAAGATATATGTCAAAGCCGGGGACGGCGGCGACGGAGCTGTGTCGTTCCACAGGGAAAAATATGTAGCCGCAGGCGGACCCGACGGCGGTGACGGCGGAAAGGGCGGAGATATCGTCTTTGTGGTGGACAGTAACCTTTCCAGCCTTATTGATTTCAATTTCAAGAAAAAGTATGTCGCACAAAAGGGCGAGAACGGCTCGTCGAAGAACTGCTCCGGCAGAGGTGCGCAGGACGTTGTTATCAAAGTCCCCAGAGGCACCGTTATCAAGGAGTTCAGGACGGGCAGGATACTTGCGGATATGTCGGGCGACGAGCCTGTCGTTATCGCAAGAGGCGGAAAGGGCGGACGTGGAAATGCACATTTTGCAACGTCCACACGACAGATACCGAAATTCGCAAAGCCCGGCTTCAGAGGCGACGAATACGAGCTGCTGCTGGAGCTGAAGCTTATTGCCGATGTCGGGCTCGTCGGTTTCCCCAATGTCGGCAAATCAACGCTGATATCGGTCGTTTCGGCTGCGAAGCCCAAGATAGCAAACTACCATTTCACGACCCTCACACCCGTTCTCGGCGTGGTCAAGATAGAGGACGGAAAGTCTTTCGTTATGGCGGATATCCCCGGTCTTATCGAGGGTGCGAGCGAGGGCGTGGGACTGGGTCACGAGTTCCTCAGACACGTCGAAAGGTGCAGGCTGATAGTTCACGTTGTGGACGTTTCGGGCAGCGAAGGCAGAGATCCGATAGAGGATTTTGAGGCTATCAACAAGGAGCTTGCAGGCTTTTCGCAGGAGCTTGCCGATGCACCTCAGATAGTCGCAGCGAACAAATCGGATATGGCATCGCCTGAGCAGATAGAAACTTTCAGAAAGTATATCGAGGATAAGGGACTGCCTTTCTTTGAGATATCGGCAGCCACCACGCAGGGCACAAAGGAGCTTGTTTACGGCATCTGGGAGGAGCTTTCGAGCCTTCCGCCCGTAAAGCAGTTCGAGGCTCAGCCGCTGACCAGAGAGGAGCTTGACGCAAAGCTGCTCACAAACAAGCAGTTTGAGATAACGGTCGAGGACGGCATTTACTTTGTCGAGGCTGACTGGCTTTGGGATATCATAAGAGTTGCGGATATGGACGACTATTCGTCTCTGCAGTATTTCCAGAACGTTCTTCGCTCAAGCGGCATTATCGATAAGCTTGAGGAAATGGGGATCAACGAGGGAGATACCGTTGCGATATTCGACTTTGAATTTGAGTATGTCAGATGAGCAAGGAGGAGTTCCTACGCATATACAGCTTACAGACCACGAGGCGATGATGTATTCGCCGCTGGCGCTTGCTTTCATTGGAGATGCGGTGTACGAACAGCTTGTCCGTGAAAGGCTGATACTGAAAGCCAACACGTCCGCCAACGCACTTCACGTTATGGCGGTGGAAAGGGTCTGTGCGGAATATCAGGCTGCGGCTGTCCACGAGCTTATCGACAGGGGCTTGCTCAGCGAGCAGGAGAACGATGTTTACAAGCGTGGCAGGAACGCCAACGGGATAAATCCGCCGAAACATTCCTCGGTCGCACAGTATCGCAGTGCGACGGGTCTGGAGGCGCTGTTCGGCTTTCTGAAGCTGACGGGCAGAGACGAGCGTGTCGAGGAATTGTTCGGGTATATATGGGACTTTGGCGAGAAGAAGGAAAACAAAGACTGAACAGGTCATAAAAAATATAAGGAGTGAAAAAAATGTCCGGTCATTCAAAATGGGAGAACATTAAAAGAAAAAAAGGTGCGACCGATGCCGCAAGAGCAAAGATATTTACCAAGATAGGCAGAGAGATCGCTGTATGCGTTAAGGAGGGCGGTCCTGACCCTGCGGGAAATGCAAGGCTTCGTGACCTTATCTCAAAGGCAAAGGCTAATAACGTCCCCAACGATAATATCGAAAGATGCATAAAGAAGGCTGCGGGCGACGGCGACAAGAACAATTACGAGTCTATGGTATACGAGGGCTACGGTCCGTCGGGAGTTGCCGTTATCGTTGAGTGCCTTACTGACAACAAGAACAGAACAGCCGGCGACGTCCGCCATTTCTTCGACAAGTTCGGCGGAAATCTCGGTACATCGGGCTGTGTATCGTTCATGTTCTCCGACAAGGGTGAGATAGTTGTAGAGAACAACGGCGCTGACGAGGATAAGATAATGGAGGACTGCTTTGAGGCAGGTGCGGACGACTTCAACATCGACGACGATGTTATCGAGATCGCCTGCGGTCCGAACGACGTTCACGCTGTAAGAGAGGCTCTTGCGGGAATGGGATACAACGTGCTCTCCGCAGAGGCTGCAAAGGTGCCTTCAAGCTACACCACCCTCACCGACGAGGACGCAATAAAGAAGATGAGGCTGCTGCTTGACAACCTCGAGGACGACGACGATGTTCAGAACGTTTACCACAACTGGGATATGCCGGAGGAGCCTGAGGAGGACTAAGACAGCTCCCGTGTTGACTTTTTTAAAAAAGTGTGGTATACTCACTGCATAAAAACAGGAGGAGGTCTTGCTAATGAGATGTCAGTATTGCGGCCGTGAAGCACAGCCGGGACAGGTCTTCTGCGAGTGCGGTCACCCTGTCAGCCTTTCGACGGGTGCAAACCATAATGCCGCATCTTACGGATTCCCCGAGCCGCCGTCGGATTATGACAAGAACTGGCTCACGCCCGATGGAAGAAGCCTCTCATCACTTGAGAAGAAGCCCGGAATGGGCGTCGCCGGAAAGATAGTAATATTCATTATTATCGCAGCGATAGTCGGAGTGGGAGGATTTTTAGCATACAAGATCATCAAGGGACAGGATCTGCTTGATGAGGGGAACTGGGAAACGATCGATAAAGCGGCTTTCAGCATAACTCTCCCGTCTGCGATGAAGGAAAGCGATAATATCATCGAGATAGACAAGAAATATGACAAGCTCGGGTATTTCAAATCCGACAAGGCGGGCGTATATATCGCAAAAGCTGAGCATACCGCATCTTCAAGGGAAGCTATACAGCAGTACGGGCTGAAAAGGATGAAGCAGCTCACGATACAGATGGCAAAGACAAGGAAGATAAACGGTCAGGCTCTGGACATCAAGGAGCGCGGCGACCTTCTCGTTGCGGAATATTCAATGAACAGAAAGAATTTCATCAAGGGAACGGACAAACTGTGGGTGCTGGACGCAACGCTGATAACCGAGCAGAGGCTCTACGAAGTACAGGCGTTCTGCGCCGAGTCCGAGAAGGACAAGTACATAGACGCTATGTACAAGTGGGTAGATTCGTTCAAAGCAAATTGACCACTGCCTATGCCCGTTATTGAACAAGAATAAATACAGCCGGCTTCGTAATGAGGTCGGTTGTGTTTTTATTTACAATTTATTAATTAAATATATCTAAAATGTTTATATGTATATATTATAATGTTTACAACCTGCGGAAAAGTTGACAAAACGCAGGTTTAGGTCACAAAAGCAAATTGAACAGGGAGGGTAAACATATGAAAAAGATAGCGGCAATATGTCTTTGCGTTATAATGGCTGTTTCTATGGTCGCTTGCGGCAGCTCGTCCAGCAGCGGTGACACCAAAAACACAAGCAGCAAGAGCTCTGCTTCGAGCAGTTCAGCCGACAGCAAGTCGGGCGACAGCAAGGGCAGCGACAGCAGCGGTCAGGATTTCAGCAAGTACAAATTCAACAAGGGTGAGCTTGTCAGGATAACCGATGATAAAAATGAGCCTGCGGTGACAGACTTTGAGATCAAGGGGCTTATCGTTGAAGGAAACCAAACAGAAGGAGCAGGCTTTGATGCACAGAAAAGCGGCGGCTACAAGACAAGCGGGCTCAAAGCGGATTTTATGCTGAACGAGCATATCTCGCTTCACGCAGAGGAAATAACGGGAAACACAGAGAATCTGAAGATAATCTGCTTGCCCCACAGAGAAATGGCTGACTATATCCTTAAAAGCGCAGATGAGCTGACCCAGATCGCCGAGACCGAGGGCGCTTATGTAAACGCTTCGGGACCTGATGCTGAAAGGGACAACGAGATAGTTGATTTCTTTGTAGGACCTATTGATGAGAGAAAAGCAGGCAGCTACGATATACTGTTCGTATACAAAGGCAAGGTGGCTTATTACCTGCCTATCGAGCTGATCAAACCGGCAGAATAAGAATACAGCAGGACTGTCAAAACGGCAGTCCTGTTTGTTTTTTGATCCGCTGTATCAGGGGCTTTCCGTTCGCCCCCTAACCCCTTCGGACACAAAATTTTAATTATGAGATAAAGTAGTAGACAAGCCCATACACCACGCTGGCGAGGGTGCCGTACAGTATCACCGGTCCGCTGATAATGAATATCTTTGCGCCCAGACCGAGCACGAATCCCTCGGTCTTGAACTCAAGTGCGGGTGCGGCGACAGAGTTCGCAAAACCCGTTATCGGTACGAGCGTGCCTGCGCCTGCGTGCTTTGCGAGCTTTTCGTACCAGCCGAGTGCGGTGAACAGCGCCGACAGGAATATCAGCGTCACCGACACCGACAGCGAGGCGGTCTTTTGCTCCAGTCCGAATGCCAGGTACATATCAAGAAGTGACTGCCCCAGCACGCATATCAGTCCGCCGAAAAAGAACGCTTTGGGTACTGTGACCCACCATTTTGTGCCCTTTGAAGCTTGCTTATACATTTGTGAATACTGACTTTTGCTGAGTTGTATATCCATAAAACAAAACCTCCGCAATAACTTTTTAAGGTTATTGTACGGAGGTTTTTTCGTTTTATTCATCAAATCGCTTCAAGCGTTCGGCGCTGTGGTCTGTGCCGGCTGTGAGGACTGTGCGGAGCTTTGCGCCGTAGTTTCGGCGGGAGCAGCAGATGTCGTTGTTTCGGTCTTTGCACGTTCCTCCTCCTGCTTTTTCACCTGCTCACGCAGCTTTGAAAAGTCGGGGAGCTTGTCCTTTGTAACGGTACGGTTGTTGTTGTACATCTCCTGCAGAGAATCCTTGGTATTATACTCCTCGCTGAGCGAACCGTCCTCTTTCATAAGGAAGTTGCCGCCCCACTGCGCAATAAACGACCACATCGCTTTTTGGTCTGCGATGCTCTGTATCGACGGGAAATTGCCGCATTCGGTTATCGCACAGGGCTTTTTCTTCGATATTTTCTGCAGGAACATCAGGCTGTTGACGTTGCCGCTGCTGCTGCCCTTATCGTATATATCGACCGAGATGATATCGCACTTTGCGTCGCCGACGTACCAGCCTGCGTTCTGTGCGCTCCATACCCAGATAAGGTTGCTGAGCTTATGGTACTTAGTCTGTCTTGTGTAAAGCAGGTCCCAGAGCCACTTGTAGCTCTCGGCGTTTTTGCCCCACCAGAAATAGCCGTTGCTCGCCTCGTGAAGCGGACGCCAGATAACGGGAATATTGGCTTTCTTGAATTCGCTGAGCACCTGTGAGACCGTGTCGATATCCTTGACCAGCGCAAGACATTCTGCGGATATTTTCTTTTCATCGGCAAGCTTTTGTATCTGCTCTATCGGAAGCTCGGCGATGTTTTCCTTTGTAACGGCTTTTGAAAGGTCAAAATCGGTGTCCTCGGTGTAATAGCCCCTCTTACCCACAGGTGCGTTCCAATGCCACATATAGGCGAGTATACCGCCCTGCTTTGCATATTCATTGGCACATTCAAGCTCTTTTTTCGCAGCCTCGGAGGACGGGTCGGTATTCATCATAAGATCGCCGAAGCGGATAGCGGGATATCTGCCCGTAGTTTTGGCGATAAGCTCTGTTTCGGTGTTAGTGCCGACTGTGTCGTGCTGTGCGAGTATAACGTTTTCGCCGTAGCAGGAGCATATGTAGCTGTACAGGGTCTTTGCGCCGAGGTCGGCATCTGCGTTTGAGAGCCTCGGTGAATCGAGCTTGAAGCTGATATCGGATATCTCCTTGCTTGCGGTGATGCCGCACAGGTCGATATCCAGCTTTGCACTGACGTTTTTAAGGCTCAGCGTATGGGTGCCCTTTTCAATATAGTTGTTCTTAACGGTTATCACCTCAAAGCGTCCGCTGCCCGAGGTCGTGAAATCGGTGAGCACTTTGCCGTCGATGCACAGTGCGGTCTTTATCTTTTCGTCGCTTGCGACCGTGACGGAAACGTGGTAATACTGGTCGGAGGGCAGCTCTATATCCGCCTGCCACTGGTCGTCCTTGGAAAGCCCCGTTACATAGCCGTCGCCGCTGAAGCCATCTCTTACGGCTGCGGTCTTTGCGTCGCCCGAAAGCTTGCACTGTTCAGCCTGCTTGGTCTCGGAGAACTCCTGATAGGTCACATAGTTGCCTATGATTATCTTTTCAAGTATCTCGGGCTTTTCTGACGAGGTCGTTTCAGCCTGTGAGCTGCTTTGCTCGGGAGCACTCGTTTCAGCGGTCGTGGTCGTTTCGGCAGTGCTCGACTGTGAAGAGCTTTCCGTAGAATTATCGCCGTTTCTTACCTTTGTCCCGCAGGCTGTGCTGCACAGGCAAAGGCACAGTGCGCTCAGCAGTATCAGCGGTCTTTTTATTTTCATTGGATCATTTCCTTTCGTAGATAGTCTGCCGGGCGTGCGCCTGCGGCAAACAAACGAAAATATTATAGCACATTTTCCCGAGTTTTGCAACCCCCTGCCGAAGTCTGTCGGATATCTGCAATGCTGAGGGCTGTTTTCGACAAAGTTATCCCGATGTATATGCTATGATATGCTTGCAGCGAATAAAAAAATGAAAGGACTGATAAAATGGGCGTTGAGATAACTGCTGCGGGCAGGGTGCTGTGTGCAAGGCTTATCGGGGACATTGACCATCACACCGCAAAGCAGCTGCGGGGCGACATTGATATCGCCGTGAACGAGAACGACCCCGAGGAGCTGATACTTGATTTTTCGGCTGTGACATTCATGGACAGCTCCGGCATAGGGCTTGTTATGGGGCGCTACAAGCTTATGCAGGAAAGAGGCGGACGGCTCGTCGTCGCAAAGACACCGCCGTACATCTCCAAGGTGATGAGGGTATCGGGCATAAGCAGGCTCGCACGGATAGTAACGGATTATGAGCTTCCGAATGAGGAGGCATCGGGGGAGGTGGTCAAGGTTGAAACGGCAAATCAATGAGATGAAGGTCGTTTTTCCCAGTTTATCTGAAAACGAGCGCTTTGCTCGAATTGCAGTCAGCGGTTTCCTATCATTTACTGATCCTCAGGTTGATGAGCTGGCGGACATCAAAACAGCTGTCAGCGAAGCGGTCACAAACTGCATCGTCCACGGATATCCCGACAGCATCGGAAAAATAGAGCTGTGCGTCAAGGTCGCACAGGAGGGCAGAGTGTACATAAGGATAAGCGACAAGGGGTGCGGTATCGAAGATGTAAAAAAGGCAATGGAGCCTTTGTTCACGACACGTCCCGAGGAGGACAGGGCAGGTCTGGGCTTTGCGGTGATGGAGACCTTTATGGACAAGGTGAAGGTCACCAGCAGGCAGGGGAAGGGCACGACGGTCGTGCTCGAAAAGCGCATCTGCTCCCGCAGGGAAAATGGCTGAGCCACGACCGCTTGCGCAGGACAACCTCGGTCTTGTCCACCTGTGCGCAAACAGATTCAGGAACCGTGGGATAGAGTATGAGGAGCTTTATTCCGCAGGGTGCATAGGGCTTTTAAAGGCAGTCAGGGCGTTCGACGAGAAGCGTGGCGTAATGTTCTCGACATACGCCGTGCCGGTGATACTGGGCGAGATAAAACGGCTTTTCCGTGACGGCGGTGCGGTGAAGGTCTCCCGCAGTGTCAAGGAGCTTTCGCTGAAGGTGACACGGCTGCGAGAGGAGCTTATGCTGAAAAACGGCAGCGAGCCGACAGTATCCCAGCTCGCACAGGCTTGCGGTTCGGACGAGGAAAGCGTGGTCGAAGCGCTCAATGTCAGCCTTGCGCCGGTCAGCCTCACCGACAGCGGCGACGACAAGTCACGCCAGATAGATATACCCGTTGAGCCGCCCGATGAGGACATCACCGAGAAGCTCTCTCTGCGGCAGGTGCTCGGCGAGCTTGACCCACGTGACAGGCAGCTGATTTGCCTGCGCTATTACAAGAGCCTCACCCAGACCCAGACCGCAAGGGTAATGGATATGACGCAGGTGCAGGTGTCAAGGCGTGAGAAAAAGATACTCGAAGCGATGAGGAAAAGTCTGCTGTGAAAACGGCAGGCTTTTTTGTTGCCCGAATATACGAATTTTACGGGGGAAATTTGTTAAAAATGAGAATTGTTATTATTGTGTGAATATGCTATACTTAATAGAACAGCTAAGCGCTTTTTGCGCAGCTTTATTTTACGTTCGGGAGCTTGCTTATGATAAGATACGATATAGCCTATTCCTCCGTTATCGGAGAAAGGAAGGAACAGCAGGACAGCTTTGAAGTCCGAACCCGTGAGGGTGTCACGTTTGCTGTTGTCTGTGACGGTCTGGGCGGTCACAGGGGCGGTGCGCTGGCATCACGGCTTGCGGCGGATATGCTCACAAAGAGCTTTGAGGAAAGCTGTCCAAAGGATATCCCGTCGTTCTTTGCCGAAAATGTGAGGGCGATAAACGATGCGGTCTACGATATCCGCTGTGATGACGGCAGCCGTATGGGTGCGGGGACAACTATGGTCTGTGCGGTGATAGATTCGGGAAAGCTTTACAGGATGTCTGTCGGCGACAGCCGTATATATCTTTTCAGAGACGGACAGCTTATGCAGCTGACGGTCGATCACAATTATCTTCTTGTGCTGGACAACGGACTTGCAAGCGGCAGGATAACGCAGGAGGAGTACGACAGCGAGTATTACAAGGGAAGTTCGCTGATAAGCGTTCTCGGAATGGACGAGCTGGTGCGTGTGGACATAAACACCAAGCCGCTGGAGCTTGTCGGCGGAGATGTTCTTATACTTATGTCAGACGGGCTTTACAAGGCGCTTGACGACGACGAGATAGCGCAGTGCCTCAGCGGCGATGCACAAAGCTGCTGTGACGAGCTTATGCGGCGCATAGAAAAGTCAAAGTTCCCGCTTGACAACACGACCTTCATAGTTGAGAGGATAATCACAGAGGGGTAGAGATATGCCTAATGATAATCAGACAGGGGAAAAGAGAAAATGCTCCGACCTGTTTTCCGCATTCAGGGTAAAGCAGGACTACAAGAACCGTGTGAAGATACTGAATATATGTATCTCGCTGGATCTGATCTTCTCTTTTTCTATATTCGGATATGTGTCGATAAAGCCTATCGCTCTGACTACGGTGCATATACCCGTTATAATGGCGGCTATGCTCGCCGGACCAAGCGGCGGTGCTGCTACGGGACTGGTATTCGGGCTGACGAGCATGTGGAAGGCTTCGGTGTCGGGCGTGGCGTACAGCGACATCATCTTTTCGCCGTTCAGAAGCGGTATGCCTGTGCAGAGCCTTGCGCTGTCGCTGGGAACGAGGATACTTTTCGGCTGGGCTGCGGGTATGATGTTCAAGCTGCTTTTCACAAAGGCGGACAAAAAGTGGTACAGTACCGGCGCTATGGTGATATCGGTCGTGGCAACGATGCTGCACAGCTTTCTCGTTTCGCTGGCGATGAGAGTGTTTTTCAAGGATTCCGATGTCAGCCTTTCGGGGTCTATACTGCCAAATCTGAGGCATGTTTCGGTCTGGGCAGTGACAGCGATATTCGTCTATCTGGTATACAGACTGTTTTCCAAGCCGTCGTTCCTGATGCAGTACAAAAAGGTGATACAGTACAGGCGTTCCAATAAGAGCAGCTCAAACAGAATGATAGTGTGGCTGATGCTTGTCTTTCTGGTAGTTTCCGCTGCGATAATAATGCATTCGTTCGACAGGCTTTCGCTGTTAGATTTCTCAAGGAATACAACAGCCCAGACCGATATGACTGCGGTTAGCATCGCCATTCAGCAGCTGCTCGCACTCTCGGGCGCTATTTATATCATCGCACAGATAATGCTGTTCGTTGCCGACAGGGGAAACATCGCAGACGCAAAGCTGAGGCAGAAGGAGCAGGAGGAGATCTATCAGAAGCGCCTGCAGAAAACTCTTGACGTTATGAAGGCGCTTTCAAAGGACTACGAGGTCGTGCTGAACATGGACCTCGAGGCGGGCACTGTCACAAAGTACAGCTGCAGCGAAAAGATGAAAGATCTGGTCAGCGATGAGTCGCTGGGAAAGCCGTTTTACGAAGCTGGCGAGCAGTTTTACAGAGATCTTGCCTGTGAGGAGGATCTCCCCGAGCTGCTTGCGCTGACGACCCGTGAAAAGATAGAAGAATACCTGAAAAACGACCGCATATTCTCCCACGTTTTCAAAAACAAGGAGGGGCGCTACGGCGAGAGCAAGATAGTCCCGATAAACGACCACGAGTTCGTGTGCGGCTATACCGACGTGGACGACTCTTTCCGTGAGAAGCTGAAGCAGCAGGAAAAGCTTGAAAAGGCTATGCTCGCCGCCGAGGCTGCAAACAGGGCGAAGTCGGCGTTCCTGCTCAATATGAGCCACGATATCAGAACGCCGATGAATGCTATAATCGGATACACCGATATACTTGCACGCTACCGCACCGACGAGGAGCAGTTCAACAGGTGTACCGCAAACATCAAGGCTTCGGGACAGTACCTGCTGGACCTTATCAACAATGTGCTTGAAATGGCGAGGATAGAAAGCGGCGTTGAAACGATAGACGAGAAGCCGTGCGATGTACGTTCCATACTTTCCAGCGCCTATATCGTGTTCAAGGAGGACGCCGAGCGAAAGGGCATAAGCCTCACATACGACAGGAACGTTATGCATAGTTTCCTTTACGTCGACAGGGTAAAGCTCCAGCAGATTCACCTTAACGTGCTGTCAAACGCACTCAAGTACACAAAGCCGGGCGGAAGCGTAAAGATAATGTCAAACGAGCTTCCCGACGAGCGTGAAGGCTGGTGCAGGATACAGACAGTCACCACAGATACGGGAATAGGAATGTCAGAGGAATTTCTTGAACACATCTTTGACGAGTTCTCCCGCGAGCAGGACAGCACCACAGCCGGCACGCAGGGCACGGGTCTTGGAATGGGCATTGTCAGAAAGCTCGTCGATATGATGGGCGGCGAGATAGATATTACCAGCAAAAAGGGCGTAGGTACGACCATAAAGATAACCATTCCCCACAGGATAGCCGATGAGTCACAGGTCGATGTCGCCGAGCAGGTGGATATCAACGATGAGTCGCTGTTCAAGGGCAGGAGGATACTGCTTGCCGAGGACAACGAACTGAATGCGGATATAGCGATGGAGCTTCTCGGAGATGTCGGGCTTGAGGTAGAGCTGGCACAGGACGGGATAATCTGTATCTCAAAGCTGGAGACCGCACCCGCAGGATACTACGACCTCATCCTTATGGACGTTCAGATGCCGAACATGGACGGCTATCAGGCGACGGAGATAATAAGGAAGCTTTCGGACAAGAAGAAAGCGGAGATACCGATAATCGCTATGACTGCCAATGCCTTTGCAAGGGACAGGAAAGCCGCACTCAACGCAGGTATGAACGACCATGTCAGCAAGCCGATAAGCATCGCAAAGCTCGTTTCGGTCATGTCAAAATACATTACGAAATAAAAAGATCCGCAGGAACAGCTCCTGCGGATTTTTTTTGCGTCATATTACCGACCGTTGAAATTGTTGAAGTTGTTATTGTTATTGTAGCCGCCCTGCTGATACTGTCCCTGCTGAGCGTAGCCGTTCTGAGAGTAGCCCTGATACTGAGTGTTGGGCTGTGTATAGCCGTTTGGCGTGTAGTAGCCCTGCTGCTGCGGCTGGTACTGTTGGTACTGCTGCTGCGGCTGGTACGGCTGCTGATATTGCGGCTGAGCGTATGCGTTCTGATACTGATATCCGAACTGCTGGCGCTGCTGGTCGTAGTAATTGTACGGATACTGCGGATACTGCCAGAAAGGTACTCCCATTCCGGGGATAGGCGTGTCCGCTTTTGAAGCTTTGTGGATAACGACGAGCGCAATTATGGTCACGGTGATCACAAAGGCGAAGAACACTACGAGCACACCGGTACCGTAGTCAGGCTGGAGCGAGAGAATGAAATCGTAGAAGCCGTGCGTACAAAGCGGAACGAGGAACGCAAGAAACATATTCTTGCTCTTGCCGCCCGGGTTTCCGCTGCACTGGCAGTATTTTGCCCTGCCGAAGTAAAGCCCCATGAATACAGCGTCGATAGCGTGACCCGGCACAGAAAGGATACCTCTCCAGAAGGCTATCTCCAGAGTGCCGTTCTCGGTGACGTACAATATGTTTTCAAGCGTAGCGAAGCCGAGCGATATCACCACGGCGTAAACGACGGCGTCAAAGGTGTAGTTGAAGTTCTTGTTCTTCCACGTCACAAGGCGCAGGATAATGAACTTTACGCCTTCCTCGCTCAGTGCGACGATAAAGAAATACTCGATGAAGCGGTAAAGCACCGTGCTCTCGTTCAAACCCCTTGAAAGCACCTTCAGAAGCCCGACCTCCGAGTAACCTGCGGCGAGCGTTGAAAGCACGCCGAGGAAGAACAGACCTGTAAGAAGTCCCAACGGCTCCTTTTCGACCTTGTCCTTCAGGTAGATGAACACGAAGATTATCACCGCAGGGATTATCGCAAAGAATACGAGAGAACTCGTACTTGGTGTAGCTGGCATAGATCATTCCCCCTATTTATCTTTTTATAAGCAACTTTCAAAAAGTCGTATCTATTATAGCATATAGCTTCGGATTTTGCAAGTTTTTGTGCGGTAATTCAGTATTCTATGCCTTTTCGTGCGCCGATGCCGCTGTCGTAGGGGTGCTTTTCGCTGTCTATCCTGCTGACATAGTCGGCGGAATCGAGGAAAAAGCTGTCTGCCTTGTGTCCCGTGAGGATAAGCTCGACGCTCTCGGGCTTTTCGGCGACAAGCTTCTTTGCAAGCTCTGCGTCGCACAGACCGTACTCATAAGCGCAGAAAAACTCGTCGATCACGAGCATATCCGCTTCGCCGCTTCTGCAAAGCTCGTATGCCTGTGACAGCAGCTTGTTGTGGCAGGCAGTAATGTCCGCCTTGTCCTGCTTTGTCATCTCAAAGGTAAAGCCGTATTTTTTATCACAGTGCATAAGCCTTATACCGCATTTTTCAAGCATGGAGTTCTCGCTGCTCGAGCCGTCCTTCATAAGGCTGACGAACACGACCCGCATACCGCTGCCCGCAGCTCTGACAGCACAGCCGACAGCACCGGTGGTCTTCCCCTTCCCGAGCCCGCAGATTATATGTGTAAGTCCTTTCACTTGTTTTCCTCCGTTCCCTGTGCCTTATCCATAATGTCGATGACCTGTACCATAAGCGTATGCGGCTGCTGCTTTTTGTCAAGCGCAACTGCAAAATAAGGCTTGCCCGAATCGTAAAAGCGTATGCGGTCTTTGTAGAAAGCCGAGAGCGCCTGAATGTGGCACACCTCGGGCTGTGCGATGTAAAACAGCACCTTTTCGCCCCGCTGGACTATCTCGGTTATCTTCAGCCTGCACGCTCTGTTTCGTGTGAGAGCCACATTCACAAGTCCCATAACAGACTTCGGCGGCTCGCCGTAGCGGTCTATAAGCTCGTCTACAACGTCCTGTGAATCCTGCGTTCCCATTATCGAGGCTATCTTGCGGTAAGCGTCTATCCTCTGCGGAGGGCTGCTTATGTAGCTTTCGGGGATAAACGCATCGATAGTGATGTCCACAAGGCAGTCCTCCGGTGACGGCGGAGGAGCCTCTCCCTTCTGCTCTGCAATAGCTTCGTTCAGCAGGCGTATATACATATCGTAGCCGACAGCCTCCATATGTCCGTGCTGCTTGCCGCTGAGCACCGAGCCTGCACCCCTTATCTCGAGGTCACGCATTGCGATATGGAAGCCCGAGCCGAACTGGGTGAACTCCCTGATAGCGTCAAGCCTTTTGGCTGCGACCTCTGAAAGTACCTTTCCCCGTCTGAACGTAAAGTATGCAAACGCTCTCCTGTTTGAACGCCCGACACGCCCTCTGAGCTGGTAAAGCTGTGAAAGACCCATTCTGTCTGCGTCCTCGATTATGAGCGTGTTGACGTTGGGCACATCGACGCCCGTTTCGATAAGCGTCGTGCAGACAAGCACATCTATCTCCCTGTCTACGAGCTGTCTCCATATCTCCGAAAGCTCGTCCTCATCGACCTTTCCGTGTGCGATGCCTATGCGTGCGTCGGGCAGCAGCTCGTGGAGCTTTGCAACGGTCATCTCTATCGAATTTATCCTGTTGTGGATATAGTACACCTGTCCGCCCCTGCGAAGCTCTTTGCTTATCGCCTGTGCAATAACGCCGATGTTGTATTCAATAACATAGGTCTGAACAGGGTGTCTGTCAAGCGGGGCTTCGTTTATCACCGACATATCCCTTATGCCGGAAAGCGCCATATTCAGCGTTCTCGGGATAGGCGTTGCCGAAAGGGTGAGAACGTCCACGCCCTTGAACAGCTCCTTGAATTTTTCCTTTGTGGCTACTCCGAAGCGCTGCTCCTCGTCGATTATCGCAAGTCCGAGGTCCTTGAAAACGACGTCCTTCTGGACGAGCCTGTGCGTTCCGATGATAAGGTCTATGGTACCCCTGCCGAGCTCTCTGATTATCGCCTTTTGCTCCTTGGGCTTTCGGAAGCGTGACAGCAGCTCGACCTTGATAGGGAAGTGCTCAAAGCGCTTTACGGCAGTCTGGTAATGCTGCCACGCAAGCACCGTCGTCGGCACGAGTATCGCCACCTGCTTGCTGTCGAGCATAGCCTTGAACGCCGCACGCAAAGCGACCTCGGTCTTTCCGAAGCCGACGTCGCCGCAAAGCAGTCTGTCCATCGGCGACGGCTTTTGCATATCGGCTTTTATCTCCTCGATACTGCGTATCTGGTCGTCTGTTTCGTCATAGTCAAAGCGCTCCTCGAACTCTGCCTGCCATTCGTTGTCGGGTGAAAAGGCAAAGCCCTTTGCGAGCTGGCGCTGAGCATAAAGCTCGGTCAGCTGCTTTGCCATATCCTTTACGGCAGCCTTGACCCTGTTCCTCGTCTTTGTCCACTCTGCCGAGTTGAGCTTGTTGAGCTTGACGCTTTCATCGTCCCTTGGTCCTATATATCTTGACACAAGGTCGAGCTGTGTTACGGGTACGTACAGAACGTCCGTGCCTGCGTACTTTATGGTTATATAGTCCTTGGTTATGCCGTTTGTTTCAAGGCTCCTGATGCCCTCAAAGCGCCCCAGACCGTACATCGAATGTACGACGATATCGCCCTTTTGAACGTCCGAAAGGCTCTTTATCTCCTCGCCCGCCTTTTTGGAACGCTTCCTGCGCTTTGCGACCATCGCTTTCATCTGTGTTATCACCGCACAGCTTATGTCGGGATAGTCAAATCCGCCCGAAAGGCTACCCGTGCGGACGTATACCTTGTCAGCGAGCACCTTGCTGCCCTCTTTGAGAGCCTCGGCGGGGATACCCGCATCGACGAGGTCTTTTACGATTATCGGCACAGTCTTTTCCGAGCCGGCGAGAACGACCGTGCAGTAGCCGTTTGCGCACAGCGTACCGAGTTCCTCTTCAAGGTGCACGATGTTACCGCCCCACGCAGAGGTCTGTCGGCAATCGGTGTTGATAAGCTTTTTGTATTTTATGTCGTTGTTGGAGCGCATAAAGGTATCGAGAAAGACAGCCCTGCCGCCGAGCATTTTCGCCTGTGTCTGTGCAAGGTCGATGAAAAAGCCGTCGAGGCGCTTGAAAAGGATACCGTCCTCGTAGAGGAGCTTGATGTCCTCGCTGAGCTGGGAAAGTGCGGCTCTGCCCTTTTCGATGCAGTTTGCATATTCGCATATCACGGTCACGCCGCCGTCAAAGTAGTCAAACACCGTTGCGGTTTCCTCGTATGCAAGGCAGTAATACTTATCAAGGTCAGTCAGCGTGATGCCCGCCTGAACGGCATCTATATCACGGCTGATATTTTTTCTGATAGCGTCGAGCTTTTTGCCTCTTGCGTTTTTGGAAAGTGTCTGGAGCTTTTCGACGAGCACATCGGGGCTTTCAAAGATTATCTCCAGAGCAGGGAATACAGTGATGCTGTCGATAGGGTCGGTGCGGCGCTGAGTGTTTGTGTCGAAATAGGATATAGTGTCTATCTCGTCGCCCCAAAGCTCCATTCTTACGGGGTGGCTCTCCTGTACGGGGAAGATGTCCACGATAGAGCCTCTCACCGAGAACTGAGCGTGTCCCTCTATCTGGTCGGTGCGGGTGTAGCCGCCCGCTGTCAGCTTATTCACAAGCTCGTCAAGCTGAACCTCGCAGCCCGTTTTAAGCTCGAATGAGTTTTCCCTCAGCACTTTTCTGGGTATCGTGCCCTGCATACACGCTTCCATGCTTGCGCAAAGCACACTGCATTTTCCCTGAAGGATAAGCGAAAGAGCCTCCAGACGCTTGTGCTCGTACTCACGGGAGATACCCTCCATATACGCAAAGTTCATATCTTTAGCGGGATACACACAGGCGATGCGCTGCTGTGCCATAGAGTTTATGTCCTCGGCCATGCGGGTACAGGAAGCCTCGTCGTCGCAGATGACAAGACACGGCGAGAGCGTGCTCAGCGTCATTGACAGCTGAGCCTTGTGAATATGCGAAACGCCTGTCACACAGCAGGGCGTGAAGCCCCCGAGCAGGCATTTTTTTATTTCCTTGTATGCAGGCAGACGGCTGCAAATGTCATAAAAAATGTTCAAATAGGTACAGACCTTTCTTAATTAAAGCTGTTCATTGCTTCGTTCATTTTGCCCTGGAGTATCAGCTCAACGGCTCTGTTTGAATGGTCAAACACCTCTGCGAGCGTTTTAAGCTCTGCGTCCGAATACCTTGAAAGCACCCAGTCGGCGAGGTCGTAGTCGGGGTGTGGCTTCATGCCTACACCTATCTTTATTCTCGGGAAATCCTCCGAGCCGCAGTTGTGGATAATGCTCTTGATACCGTTGTGACCGCCCGACGAGCCTTTTCTTCTCAGACGCATCTTTCCTACGTCCAGCGAGATGTCGTCAAAGATGACAATGATGTTTTCGGTCGGTATACCGTAAAAGTCCATAGCATCGGCTATCGCTTCACCGCTTTTGTTCATGTACGTCAGCGGCTTCATCACAAGACAGCGCTTTTCTGCGATGACCGCATCGCCGATAAGTGCGTTGAACTTGTGGGTGTTTATGCTGAATCCGAAGCGCTGTGCGAGAGCGTCCGCTGCCATAAAGCCTGTGTTGTGGCGGGTCTTTTCGTATTCGACGCCGGGATTGCCAAGCCCCGCTATGATGTACTCGGGCTTGCCCTGCGGCCTGTTTGCCGAAAGAGCCTTGAGCTTTTCAAAAATGTCCATAAAGAACTCTCCTTTTCTATTACTAACACAGATAACCCCGTTTTTATGTCAAAACGGGGTGCTCGGTCTTTATTGATACAACTATATCACATTTTCTGTGTTTTGTCAAACAAAAAAGGCAGCTCCGCATCAAGGGAACTGCCTTTGGGCATAGGTCATGGTCATTTCTTTTCGTAGTATGTGCCGAAAACTACGTTATCGCTTTCGCTTGTCTCTTTAATGGGGTCGGGGTACTGTCCCACGACATCGCCCTGCTTTTCCTTTGACCACTGAACGAAGTTTCTGGTGCTGCTGTTTTGATCGTCGTAATTGTTTGGGTCAAATCTGATGTAAATGTAGCCGAGGTCGTCACCGTTATCCTTGAACGCATCGTAGACAGCCTTCTCCAGCGGGTCGCTCGAATCCTTGAAGCTTTCAACCGCAACGACGCCATTTGTGTTCAGAGCGCTGACAGCCTCGCCGTCCGCCATAAGATCTGCGGCTTTGTTGTTTATGGTCGTAAATCCGAGCTTAGCATTTGCATTTGCGGTCTTGAGTTTTGCCTGTGAGTTTGCTTCTTTGACAACGCTGTCGTCGTCGACCTTTTTGAAGGTCACAGTAAAGGATGTTTTGCCTGTTGATGTAGTCAGGACAAGTCTATCGCTCGTCAGCTCCTGGATAGTATAGATCTGTGATACCGAAGCTATCGTTATCGTAAGCTTGTCGCCGTCGACGGCGTAGTTAGCTTTTTCGCCGCTTCCGACAGAGAGGTCTACGGTTCCGTCTTTATTGAAACGGGTATATGTCGCCTTGCCGCTGTCCTTGACTTCCTGCCACGTGCCTACGATAAGGTCTTTCTTGGATTTGAAAACGAACACGAACAGTATAACGAGGGTTATCGCTATAACAGCAGCGATGACCGAGATTATGATTATAAGCTTCTTTTTGCTTTTTTTCGGTGCCGCACCGAACGGAGCCTGCGGCTGAGCGAACTGCTGCTGTGGCTGAGCGAACTGCTGCTGTGGCTGAACGAACTGCTGCTGCGGCTGAACGAACTGCTGCTGCGGCTGAGCGAACTGCTGCTGCGGCTGAGCAACCTGTTTCTGTTGTGGCTGGTCGGGTATTACACCAAAGGGGCTTGCACACTTGTCGCAGAAAACGGCATCGTCCTGCTGCTGTGCGCCGCAATTCGGGCAAATTTTCAAAACGATCATTCCTTTCGGCTTTTCTTTTTAAAATAATACCACTGTCAGCGTGTAAAGTCAACACTTTTAATTTAGTATCAGAATGTTTTTGAACATTTCAGGCAGATCCCGGGCCGCTGTTTTGACGGCTGAAAAACACTGTCGGGCTATTGATCGGCGTAGGTGCTGATGTTTTCGTTTCTCGGGCTGCCAAGCGAGGGACAGCTGTCGGAATCCTGGGGCGGGTCGGGGAACTGTCCGGTGATAAGCGGCTCCTCGTCCTCTGCCCATTGTACAAACCCTTGTTTGCCGTCTTCGGACTCGGAATTTGGGTCAAATTCGATGTAAACATACCCGAGCTGAGTGCCTCCGTCGAGCATCATTTTGTATACTGCGTTCAGAAGCGGGTGCTCCGAGTCGGCGAGAGTTGTGACAGCGACAGGCCTGTTCATAAGTATCTCCTCGACCGGCTCGCCCTTTGCTTTCAGCTTTTCGGCTTCGCTTTGCAGGGTCAGATAGATAAGCCTTGCATTTGCGTTCGCAAGCGTCAGAGCTGCATTGTTCCTTTCGGCTTTTACAGCTTTCTCGTCCTTTATCCTTGTGAATGTCTGCTCGACGGATATCAGCTTGTTGGTCGATACGCTCGAAAAATAATCGGGTCTTTGTTCTATGATGACCATAGAATCGTCGGTTATTTTTTTGATGGTCATGCCGCCTTGGTTTTCGGAGCCTTTGAAGGTGCTGAAGGCATCTATCGTCAGAGCGTCGTCGTGTACCGTGTAATTTGACTTTACGCCGCCTATCTCCGCAGTGCCGTCTTTGCTGAACGACCACAGCACGCCCGTTTCTTCGCAGCGCCATGTGCCGATTATCTTATCCTTGTTCGTCTTGAAAACGAACACGAACAGGATCACCGTGACAACGGCTGCGGCTATCACAGCACAGCAGATGATGATGTACACCTTTTTGCCGACGCCCTTTGTATGCGGTGCGGCGATGCCCGATGCTTCCGGCGGAGCGTCTGATGTTACGGGCGCAGATGCCGGCGGTGCCTGTGAGGTTTCCGCTTCGGCGGGGAGGGTATCTTCGGCAGGCTGAACGCTCTGTTCGGTTTCGTGCTCCGATGGCAAAGCGTCGGATATAACGGAAAGTATCTCTGCGCATTTTTCACAGATTATCGCATCGCTGCTGTTCACAGTTCCGCAATGTCCGCAGGTCTTCATTATCTTCCCTCCTGACCGTACTTTATCTGTAAAATATTATAACGTATTGAAAAAAACAAGTCAACCGTTTCACCGAATTTTCATTTTTCACAGCTCACTGCCTGCGCAGGGGCACAAAAAAGCAGCCCCCGATTTCGGGAACTGCTTTTGAAGGTCTTTATCGGGAGCCGCTATTTTTTCGTCAGCTCACTTATTGAGTTGTCCTTTTTGTCCTTGATACGAAGCGTTGAGCCGTTGAGCTTGACTATCTCGTAATTATCCGTGTTGGAAACGCCCATAAACGAATATGTCATTGTAAGATCGCTTCCGCTGATCTTGTATGTACCCTTGAGCTTGAGGCCTCTGAGGTTCATTGTCAGCTTGTCGCCGCTTTCAAATGTGATGCTGCTGGACGAGTCGGTCTTGTCTACCCATGTTCCTACGATATCCTTGGAATAGTTGCCGCCCTTGAATACGAAGAAGTAAAGAAGAACGCCGACTACTGCCGCAAGAACTATGCCTGCGATTATGAAAATTATTGCCTTGTTGCTGCCCTGCTTTACAGCTGCACCGCCCTGGAAGCCCGGCTGATACTGCGGCTGACCGAATGGCTGCTGTGGCTGGTTGAACTGCGGCTGCTGTGGCTGGCCGAATGGCTGCTGAGGCTGACCGAATGGCTGCTGCGGCTGACCGAATGGCTGCTGTGGCTGGTTGAACTGCGGCTGCTGCGGCTGACCGAACGGCTGCTGAGCGCCGCCCATTGCTGCTGCGGCATCGTTTGCAAAGGAAGCTCCGCATTTTCCGCAGAATACGGCGTTGTCCTCAAGCATTGCTCCGCACTTGGTACAAGTTTTCATCACTATCATCCTTTCTTTGAGATGCGGCTCTCAGTTCCGCAGCTCTTTCGAATAATTATAATACATTTGCCGAATTAAGTCAATATAATGAAGAAGCTATTTTTAAAATCGTAAAAATACACAAATATCCGACATGCTTTCGGGCGTGCTTTTTGCAGTTTTTATTTTCTGAACTCAAAGGGACCTACCGACGAGTGCGGTGCGATGTCTGCACCGTAGATGTGAGAGGCAAGTATTATCGAGCTGTCGCCGATAGTTGCGCTGTCTATCACACAGTTCTGTCCGATGTAGCAGTCCTTTCCGATGACCGTACTGCCCGAGAGGGTGACGTTCTGGCAAACGGTGCTGCCTACGCCTATCGTTACGTCCCTTCCGATGCTCACGCCGTCGGTGCAGGTGAACTCGATGCCCTCGTCCAGCCATTTGCCGATAATGGCTTTCCTTGCGATGTCGTTGAGCCAAAGCAGTCCCTTGCGGTCGTTCGCTCCCAGCGAAACATTCGGATTTGCGGAGATGAATGCGTCCGCACGCTTGCCCTTTGCTATGATAAGCTCAACGCAGTCCGTGAGGTAATACTCTCCCTGCGCGTTGTTCGGCTTTATCTCGCCCAGAACATCGAGCAGCGCCTGCGTTTCAAACCAGTAGCAGCCCGAGTTTATCTCGTTTATCTTCAGCTGTTCGGGGGTGCAGTCCTTGTGCTCGACGATCCCCGAGATGCCGCTTTCGGTGCGAACGACTCTGCCGTAGCCCGTCGGGTCGTCTATCTTCGAGGTAACGACCGTGACGCCGCAGTTGCCCTGCTTGTGAAGCTCCAGAGCGCCGACGATGGTATCCTTGTCGATGAACGGTGCGTCGCCGCACAGTACGAGCGTGTTGCCTCCGTTTCTGTCCTTGAGGTAGTCCGCAGCCTGCATAACTGCGTGCCCTGTGCCAAGACGCTCCCTCTGCTCGACGGTAACGATGTCAGCCCTGCCTTTTCTGAGCATGAGGTATTCGTCGATGTATTCGCCCATAAAGCCTTTGACTACGCAGATATCCTTTACTCCTGCGTCCTCACAGGCGCTTATCACCCATTCGAGCATAGGCTCGCCGAGCACTTTGCAAAGAGCCTTGGGCTTGTCGCTTTTCATGCGCTTGCCCTGTCCGCCCGCTAAGATTATAACATTATCAGCCATTTTCCAAACCTCCGATATTAGTTTTCAGCCCGCCGCTTGTGCCGGGCCGTCTGCCGTGTTTGATAATATTATATAACTAAATTACCTGCAAGTCAATATCATTTTTGATATCAAACGGCGGGCAGGAGAGCGTTCTGTGTATTTTGTACATAAATCGGTCATAAATATTGTGAAAAAATTTATGATTAAAAATTTGTGAAAACTATGGTAATTTGCATTACAATCTGCTATAATATAAGAGCAACCGTAGTGCTGCGGTGCAAAAACCGCTTGGGCGGGGCTATTGCCGCCCCTACGGGAATTTCAAATTAAACGGAGGTATAACCAATGGCTAAAAAGTATTGTTACCTTTTCTCAGAGGGTAATGCCAGCATGAGAGAGCTTCTCGGCGGTAAGGGAGCAAACCTTGCAGAGATGACAAACATCGGTCTTCCTGTTCCTCAGGGCTTCACCATCACGACAGAGGCTTGTACTCAGTATTATGAGGACGGCGGTATCAGTGAGGAGATCCAGGCTGAGATCAGAGAGTACATCGCTAAGATGGAAGAGATCACAGGAAAGAAGTTCGGCGACAAGGAGAACCCGCTTCTCGTTTCCGTTCGTTCCGGTGCAAGAGCTTCCATGCCCGGTATGATGGATACAATCCTTAACCTTGGTCTTAACGAAGACGTTGTAGAAACTATCGCTGCTAAATCCGGCAACCCCAGATGGGCTTGGGACTGCTACAGAAGATTTATCCAGATGTATTCCGACGTTGTTATGGAAGTCGGCAAGAAGTATTTTGAGCAGCTCATCGACAAGATGAAGGACGAAAGAGGAGTTAAGCAGGACGTTGAGCTTACAGCTGACGACCTCAAGGAGCTGGCTGGTCAGTTCAAGGCTGAGTACAAGGCTAAGATCGGCACAGATTTCCCATCTGATCCTAAGGAGCAGCTCATGGGCGCTATCAAGGCTGTATTCAGAAGCTGGGACAACCCGAGAGCTAATGTATACAGAAGAGACAACGATATCCCGTTCAGCTGGGGTACTGCTGTAAACGTACAGTCAATGGCATTCGGCAACATGGGCGACAACTGCGGTACAGGTGTTGCATTCACAAGAGACCCTGCTACAGGTGAGAACAAGCTGATGGGCGAGTTCCTCACAAACGCACAGGGCGAGGACGTTGTTGCAGGTGTTCGTACTCCTATGCCTATCGAGGAAATGGCTCAGAAGTTCCCTGAGGCTTACAAGGATTTCGTAAAGGTATGCGAGACACTCGAGAACAGATATCACGATATGCAGGATATGGAGTTCACCGTTGAGGACGGCAAGCTCTATATGCTCCAGTGCAGAAACGGTAAGAGAACAGCACAGGCTGCTCTGAAGATCGCTTGCGACCTCGTTGCTGAGGGTCACAAGACAGAGGCTGAGGCTGTTGCAATGATCGACCCGAGAAACCTCGATACACTGCTTCACCCACAGTTCGACGCAAAGGCTATCAAGGCTGCTACTCCTATGGGCAAGGGCCTTGGCGCTTCTCCGGGAGCTGCTTGCGGTAAGATCGTATTCACAGCTGACGACGCTGTTGCTTGGGCTGAAAAGGGCGAGAAGGTAATCCTCGTAAGACTTGAGACATCACCTGAGGATATTACAGGTATGAAGGCTGCTCAGGGTATCCTTACAGTTCGTGGCGGTATGACATCTCACGCTGCCGTTGTTGCAAGAGGAATGGGCGAGTGCTGCGTTTCCGGCTGCGGCGA
>CADAES010000027.1 GCA_902786975.1 uncultured Ruminococcus sp. | reverse complement strand
ACGAGCTTTTCGTGGTGCAGATGGTGGGACTTGAACCCACACGTCCTTGCGAACACTAGCACCTGAAGCTAGCGCGTCTGCCAATTCCGCCACACCTGCGAATATGAAATTTTGAAACTTGATCTCGTCGAATCAGCGAGGAACAAGCACCTGATGCTGAGCGTCTGCCCGCTTGCGAAGCAAGTGAGCCGCACACAACCTGCGAATATGAAATTTTGAAACTTGATCTCGTCGAATCAGCGAGGAACAAGCACCTGATGCTGAGCGTCTGCCGAGCCTTGCTTTGCAAGGGTTTGCACACAACCTGCAAATATAAATATCTGAAAGTTTTACACGCCTCAGACTTGGCGAGGTGGGTGAGACCTGTTTACAGGGATTACACACTAATCCACATTTTTTGCAGTTCGTGTTTTGAACACTGTCATAGCGCTACCCGAAGCTAGTGCGTCTGCCGAGCCTTGCTTTGCAAGGGTTTGCACACGACCTGCGAATAATGACCCGATATTTTTACACGCCCCGGTCTCGGCGAGGTGGGTGATGCCTGTAACATTTACAGGGGTTACACACTGATCCACATGCTGTTTATCACAGCTTTAACATTATATCATAGTTTTGGCTCTTTGTCAAGAGTTTTTTGTCCACACTCTGCTCTTTTCAAAAAAGTGCTGTGAGCAGGATCGCCCACGGCACTTTTGTCGGTCATTCCTCTAAAAGAACAAACACATATGTCAGCGGAGTCGGTCCCTTTTGCACCATGACCTGCTTTTCAAAGCATTTGGTCTTCAGATTTTTCACCCAATCCTTCTGGGTACGCATCCTCAGCCCCTCCGACTGTGTCCACTCACGGATATATCCGTTGGCCTGAGTCCTTGCAAAGGTTATCGCCTGCGCTTCAAAGCTTCCGTTCTCACCGGCGTTTTTGACCGGTTCAGCTATCGTAAACTCGGTTACCGAAAGCTTCTGCTTAACTGTAAGAACATATTTCATTCTTATCGCCTCCCAATCATATTTTAAACTATATTCAGCCCGATGTCAACCTCATAAACAAAAAACGCCGATCCATACAGACCGGCGTATATTGTTTTGCATCTGAGAGGTCAGGAAACCGGTTGTTTTCCGGTCCCGTTTATCATCCTCATAAAGCTCTTGTTCCTTTGCAGCTGACTGAAGAGTACTACACCGAGCACGGTCACGCACACGAACTCTCCCAATGCAACTGTGCATACAGAGAGCCAGTACGGCAGACCGGCTGTGAAATACAGCTCCGCTGCTACGATAAATCCGTTTGAAATAACAGGGAACAGCGAGCAGATTATCATTCTCGGCAGGCTGCCTTCCTTTCTGAGCAGATACATTGGTATCGCTGCCACAAGCGTTGCCGAGGTACCCACAAGGATATCCAGCTTCATTGGGCTGAAAAGATTTACGATAAAGCATCCGACAGTCATTGCAAAAATGTAGTCCTTGTTGAAGAAGCAAAGCAGCATAAGTGCTTCTGCAAATCTGAACTGGATGTCGTTGTATGCCAGTACCGGCACAGCGAGAGTTATGACTACATAAAGTGCCGCAGTAACGCCAATTCGTGCGATGCGGCGAGCATTGAAGATTTCCATATTTGATTACTCCTTGTTTTTTTGTAAGAGTGGTTATCTGGGATACACTCTGATCGGTTGAAAAAATCGGCAGCCTGCCGTGTTTCAGCAGGCCGCAGATCACATATACTGGTTTATCATATTTACAAATAATTCGACGTTTTTCTGATTTTGTCTTCTTGCGCCGATCTCTGTGCCGAGCTTTGGCTGACTGATGATCGTTACCCCGGTCCTTCCGTCAGGGATAACTCCCATAGCTACATACACCATTTCGCCCCATGTCAGAAGCGATATGCTCTTTTTCAGGGTGATAGTGTAATTGCAGCTGTCAGCCGATTCGATCTTGAACCCGCACTGTTGTGCAGCGTAGCCCACAGCATTAAACACATAGTTTATGTCACGGCTGTATGCAAGATCGACTCTGCAGCTCTTGTCAGAAATGAGATCCATTAATTAAGCTTTGCCGATAGAACCGAACAGCTCCATCTTCTCCTTAACTGTAGCCTTGATAGCCTCAAAGCCCGGAGCAAGTACCTTTCTTGGGTCAAAGCCCTTGCCCTGGAGATCCTTGCCCTCTTCGATGTACTTTCTTGTAGCAGCAGCGAATGAGAGCTGGCACTCTGTATTTACGTTGATCTTTGCAACGCCGAGAGAGATAGCCTTCTTTATCATATCAGCAGGGATACCTGTGCCGCCGTGAAGAACCAGCGGAAGCTCGCCGACCTTCTCGTTTACAGCAGCCAGAGTCTCAAAGCTCAGACCTTCCCAGTTGTCGGGATATTTGCCGTGGATGTTGCCGATTCCGGCTGCAAGGAAGTCAACGCCGAGATCAGCGATCATCTTGCACTCGTCGGGATCAGCGCACTCGCCCTTGCCGATAACGCCGTCCTCTTCGCCGCCGATAGCGCCTACCTCTGCCTCGATGGAAAGTCCGAGGTTGTGAGCAACGTTTACAAGCTCAGTAGTCTTAGCAACGTTCTCGTCGATAGGGAAGTGTGAGCCGTCGAACATGATAGATGTGAAGCCTGCCTTGATGCACTTGTAGCAGCCCTCATATGTGCCGTGGTCGAGGTGCAGAGCAACAGGAACTGTGATGCCCAGCGACTTGTCCATAGCAGCTACCATAGCAGAAACGGTCTCAAAACCGCCCATATACTTGCCTGCGCCCTCGGAAACACCGAGAATAACAGGTGAGTTGTTCTCCTGTGCTGTAAGCAGGATAGCCTTAGTCCACTCAAGGTTGTTGATGTTGAACTGACCTACTGCATACTTGCCTGCTCTTGCCTTGTCGAGCATTTCTTTAGCTGATACTAACATTTTAAATTCCTCCAATTCAATAGATATTGATTTTTGCCGAAATTATTATACAACTTTCCGAGCTTTTTTTCAAGGGGTAGGCGTAGGTTTTAACGAATATTTCACAATAACTCCTGCCAAAGCCTGTCTGCGGCGTGGACGAGCAAAAAAGAGGAGCCGCAAAGCTCCTCTTTAAGTGTTATGTTTACCAAGCCTGAACTATCGTGCATTCGCCTGTGGTCTTGAAGTAAGCTACGCTGTAAGCGTGCTCGTCGTTTGTGAAAACGTAGAGATATACAACGTTGGGGTCCTCTGACCTGTACTCATAGGACTTGATGCCTGATGCGTTGTACGAAGCAAGCGCATATCCGACATTTGCGAGCACCTGAGCCTGGTCTGTCTGCTGACCCTGAGACTGTGTTGCCTGAGTCTCGGACTGAGTAGGCTGAGTCTGCTGAGTTTCGGACTGTGTAGGCTGAGTTTCGGACTGAGTAGGCTGAGTCTGCTGAGTTTCAGACTGTGTAGGCTGAGTCTGCTGAGTTTCAGACTGTGTAGGCTGAGTCTGCTGAGTTTCGGACTGTGTAGGCTGAGTCTGCTGAGTTTCAGACTGTGTAGGCTGAGTCTGCTGAGTTTCGGACTGAGTCTGCTGAGTCTCGGTCTGTGTATCCGTATCTATCTGAGCTTCAGTCTGTGTTTCGGTCTGTGTCTCGGTCTGGGTATCTGTTTCGGTGTCGGACGACTTTGTGGTGGTCGTTTCCTTTTCCGAATCGGAATCGGAGGAATCCGTGTCGCTCTCGCTTGACGAATCGGTTATCTTGGTGGCTCTTGTGATAGAGGTCTTTGTACCTGCGCTGCTTGAGCTGCTGTCGCCCTTTGCAAAGCCCACAAGCTTATAGCCCACGAAGATAGCGAGCGCTACGACTGCGATAACAGCGATAGCGATACCGCCCGTCATCAGAAATATCTTCTTTTTCTTTCTGCTTTCTTCCTCGTCGAAGAAATCTTCCTCGTCGTCCTCGTAATAACGCTTCTCGGGTCTGCGGTAGCCGTCGTCCTCGTCGTCGTAATAATCGTCATCCGAACGGCGGTCGTCCTCATCGTCCCTGTCATCGTAGTACCTGTCGTCGTCATCGTCGTAGTATCTGTCGTCATCGTCGTAGTACTGTCCGTCACGCTCATCGTATGTATCGTCGTCACGGTATCCTTCGTCCTCGGGATACCCCTGCTCGTCGTCGTAGTATTTTTCGTCCCTGCCCGAACGTACGGGCTCATCGTCATGATCACGGGCAGTCTGCTGCTTGGGGACTTTGAACGCTCTTGTCTTTTCCTCATAATCAGAGGCGTCAACAGCGGAGAACTCCCTTGTCAGCTCTTCCTCTCTGTGCGCAGCGGGTGTAACGCCGAGTGCCTGGTCAACGGCGCTGCTTGCGCTTCTTGCACTGTTTGTTCTTGCTCTTTCTCTGTTAGCCCTTACAGCGCTCTCTATATCCTGGCTCCCGCCGATGAGAAGGTTGTGGCAGTATTTGCAGAGTATCGCCTCGTCAGCGATCTCTTTGTGGCAATACGGACACTCTTTTGTTGTCATGATCACCGTCTCCTTTGTATATTGATATTAAATCAGTCTGTATGCACAATATATAGTAACACATTGCTCGACAAAAATCAAGGTATTTTTTAAATGAAGTTTCTATAATTGTACATCTGCACAAAAAAAGTGCGTTTATACCGAGGTTTTCACATATTCTGCAAACAGACGGCGAAAAATGCCGAAACTTTGCGAAAAAATGAGCGTACACGGTGGACATAATGCTCAAAGAGCAAAGGGGTGCAAAATCTTTTTTGTGACAATTCACAAAATGCAAAAAAGATGTTGACAAATGCAAAACACTGTTGTATAATATATAAGCTGTCTAATTTACGGACAAGGCGAAAGGGACTTAGAAAACAGCTCGTTTCGGGCTTTGGTTTCGTCGCTATCGAGGCGTAACTCAGTTTGGTAGAGTGCTTGGTTTGGGACCAAGATGCCGCAGGTTCAAGTCCTGTCGCCTCGACTCGTTTTTGACTTTAATGTTAAAAAACATTAAAACCTGTGATTTCCTGTTGACAATGTGCGTGTGATGTGGTAAAATGTACTTTGTCAGCCGATGCAGGCATAAGCTGGTGTAGCTCAGTTGGTAGAGCAGCTGATTTGTAATCAGCAGGTCGGGGGTTCAAGTCCGTCCACCAGCTCCACTGTTCATTCGGGAAATATTCCGGGTGGACAATTTGGGAGAATTCCCGAGCGGCCAAAGGGGGCAGACTGTAAATCTGTTGCTTTCAGCTTCGGTGGTTCGAATCCACCTTCTCCCATTCAAAACGCCCTGTTGCATAATGCAGCGGGGCTATAATTATGCATAAAAATATTTTGAACACTATATAAGAAAAGAGTTAATGCAAAGTGAAGACTATCCCGATCTATATGATGTACGACACCTTGATAGCCGATGATGTGTGACCCGAAAGGGCAGACATGACCGACGATCCGGCGTCAGCGGTGCCCGCTGACGAACAAGCAGGGTATACATTACAGGGAGGAATTGAAAATGGTAAGAGAGGATCTTAGAAATATTGCGATAATAGCTCACGTTGACCACGGCAAGACAACACTTGTCGATCAGATGCTCAGACAGAGCGGAACATTCAGGGAGAACCAGGCCGTAGAGGAAAGGGTCATGGACTCGGGCGATATCGAGCGTGAGAGAGGTATAACCATTCTTGCGAAGAATACATCAATAAAGTATAAGGACGTCAAGATAAACGTCATCGACACTCCGGGCCATGCCGATTTCGGCGGCGAGGTCGAGCGAGTACTCAAAATGGTGAATGGAGTTATCCTTCTTGTCGATGCGGCGGAGGGACCGATGCCACAGACAAGATTCGTGCTCCAGAAGTCGCTGGAACTGGGTCACAGAGTGATCGTTGTGATCAATAAGATAGACAAGCCCGATGCAAGGCTCGGCGAGGTAGAGGACGAGGTGCTGGAGCTTCTTATGGACCTTGACGCTACCGACGAACAGCTCGACAGCCCGATACTCTATTGCTCCGGCAGAGACGGTACGGCTAAGAAGGATCCCGACGGCGAGGGCGTTGACATGATACCGCTGTTTGAGGAGATACTCAGCTATATCCCTGCTCCCGAAGCCGACCTTGACGGCACTATGCAGTACCTTGTATCGTCTATCGACTATAACGAGTATGTCGGAAGGATCGCTATCGGACGTATCGAGCGTGGCATCATGAGAGTCGGTCAGGACGTTATTATAGGCGACTACCACAACACAAAGACCCCGTATAAGGGCAAGATAGTTACCATGTATCAGATAGAGGGTCTCAACAGAGTTCCGTGCGACAGCGCAAAGGCCGGCGATATCGTCTGCATAAGCGGTATAGAGAACATAACTATCGGTGATACTATCTGCGACAGCTCAAACTTCGAGGCTGTGCCGTTTGTCAAGATAAGCGAGCCGACCGTTGAAATGACCTTCTCGGTAAACAATTCGCCTTTCGCAGGCAGAGAGGGCAAGTTCGTCACAACAAGACATATCAGGGACAGACTCTTCAAGGAGCTTCTCAAGGACGTTTCACTCAGAGTATCCGAGACAGATTCCACCGATTCTTTCAAGGTCGCAGGCAGAGGCGAGATGCATCTTTCCATACTTATCGAGAATATGCGCCGTGAGGGCTACGAGCTGGGCGTCTCCACACCGAGGGTATTGTTCAAGGAAATAGACGGCAAGCTCAACGAGCCTATCGAAAGGCTTGTTATAGACGTTCCCGAAAACTGCGTTGGACCCGTTATGGAGAAGATAGGCTCCAGAAAGGGCGAGCTTCAGGAAATGTCACCTGTGGGAAGCAGAATGAAGCTTGAGTTCCTTATCCCCGCAAGAGGACTTTTCGGCTACAAGAGTGAGTTCCTCACCGACACCAAGGGCGAGGGCATAATGAGCTCGGTGTTTGACAGCTACCAGCCATACAAGGGCGATATCCCCAAGAGGCCGACAGGCTCGCTCGTCGCTTTTGAAACGGGTGAAGCTGTTACCTACGGACTGTTCAACGCACAGGAAAGAGGAGAGCTGTTCATCACCCCGGGTACACAGGTATACGAGGGAATGGTCGTAGGTTCGTCTCCAAAGCAGGAGGACCTTATAGTAAACGTGTGCAAGAAAAAGCACCTGACAAATACAAGAGCAAGCGGCTCAGACGACGCTCTGAGGCTCGTTCCGCCGAGAACGCTCAGCCTTGAGGATTCGCTGGAGTTCCTCGCAGAGGACGAGCTTCTGGAGGTAACACCGAAGAATATCCGTATAAGAAAGAAAACTCTCAGCAACACCCAGAGAGCTAAGGACAGAGCAAAGCTCAATGTCTGATAAAACACTTGACATTTCGATACGCTTGGTGTATAATGAATACAACCAGGAATGAGAAAAGCAAATGCTATAACTCACAAAAGCCGGGGCAGGTGCAACTGTCTCGGCTTTCTTTTGGGCTGTTTGCCGGCTATTTATGTCTTTCCAACCACTTGCTTATGCAGCAACCAACTGCACTTGCCGCAGCAGACAGTAAAAAGATATGAAATAAACCAATAACATCATTGCCTCCTGTGCGGAAAAGACCGACAACGCTGTTGTGATATCATATTTTTACCGATAATGCAAGCTCTGTGTGGCTGCTTGTTGACATATCCTGCAAGGTGATATATAATTAGTAAAATTGCTGCGGAGGTGCGGAAAATGGCAGAACAAAACAAAGGTATCCACGACGGACACCGTGCGAGAATGCGGGAACGCTATGCCAAAAGCGGAAAGCTCGACGGCTTTGCCGAGCACGAGATAATGGAAATGCTGTTGTTCTTTGTGTTCTCCAGAAAGGATACCAATGCGATAGCTCACGAGCTCATCAGCCAGTTCGGCTCGGTCGGCGGAGTGCTCAGAGCGCCGGTTGACAGGCTCAGACAGGTCGAAAGCATCGGCGAAAACGCTGCGGTGATGCTGAGCCTTTTCGGCTCGATATGCGACCACGTTTCAAGACAGAAGTACGAAAACCTCGATATCCGTGATTTCGATGGCTTTTCGGGGTATATGCGCAGCCTTTTTGCACAGGAGCACAGCGAGTGCTTCAAGGTGCTGTGCATCAATGACTCTATGTGCGTGAGCATGGTCTCGGGCATATCTGCGGGCAGCGGTTCGTCGACCTCGGTGAATATCCGGGAGCTTGCAAGAGTCGTCCTCAACAGCGCAAGCCGCAATATCATACTCGCCCACAATCACCCCGAGGCTGCGAGCAGACCCTCGCAGGAGGACATAGTGCTGACCAGAAAAATAATGCAGTACCTCGCTCCGCTGGATATAACCGTGATAGACCATTACATCGTCGGCAGGGACGGCGCAGTGAGTATGAGAAGCTGCGGACTTATCCACGATATGGAATGCTGAAGCAGCTGCGAAAGCTTGAAGTATCTTCCGAAAAACACAATATCTTGTGTCAGGTGCATAGTGATATGCACCTCTTTTTGTTAAACGGGCGAAAAAATGTGTGCAAAATGTCTAATTATTTTGCTCCGTTTTGTATAAAAGGGTAATTTTGTCCCTGCAAAGATAATTATCCTTGACGATGAGAGAAAAGGTGTGTTATAATTTAGTATGCGGGATTATGTTCAGCCGTTTGCGCAAACTGACCCGCATATAGCTACGGAATTCTTATTATCGCCGCCCGTGCGGCAGAAAACTGATAAAGTACCCTATCATGGTAACAGGAGGTTTGTGATGGAAAAGCAGATTGACTACGGAAGCTATTCGGCGTATAAGCAGACTATGGAAAACCTTACCGCCGATCTGGAGGAGCTTCTGCAACTCAGTGACGAGATCTGTCTCGTCAATACGGCTAAATCCCTGGAGGAAACTATCGCCAAGACCAAGGACGAGCACTTTGAGGTCGCTATCGTGGGCGAGTTCAAAAGAGGAAAGTCTACCCTCATCAATGCAATGCTGGGTCAGGAGGTACTGCCTGCTGACGTTCTGCCTGCGACCGCAACGCTTAACAGAGTGACATACAGCACCGAGCCGTATGTGCAGGTCGAGTATAAAAACGGCACGAGCGAGAGAGTCGATATCGGCAAGCTCGAGGACTACGTTACCAAGCTGACCGCCGAGTCCGAGGAAAGGGCGGAGACTGTCAAGGAGGCTACCGTTTACTACGATACCGAGTTCTGTAAAAAGAACGTGGATATCATCGACACTCCGGGTCTCAACGATGACGAGCAGATGACCAGCGTGACGCTCTCTATCCTTCCGAAGATAGATGCGGCTGTTTTCGTTATCAGCGCAAACTCTCCGTTCTCGCAGTTTGAAAAGGAATTCCTTGAAAAGAAGATGATGACCTCCGACGTCGGAAGGATAATCTTCGTTGTAAACTGCTTCGGTACATTCTCACAGGAGGACGAGAACAAGATAGTTGAGACTGTCCGTGCGAGAATAGGCAAGTATGTAATGGAAAAGGCAAAGAAGGTCATGGGCGAGGATTCCCGTGAGTTTGCCGTGTATAAGAGAAAGATCGGAACACCGAGAGTTATCGGCGTGTACGCTAAGAAGGCTCTCGTTGCAAAGACTTCGGGCGATCAGGCGATGCTTGAGGAGAGTAATTTCCCCGAGTTCGAGAATGCCCTTGAAAGTATGCTCACAAAAGAGCGTGGTGTTATATCCCTCCAGATAATCACCAACAAGATCACAAACTCAGGTACCGAGATACTCAGAAACGTCGTAATGCAGGAAAATGCACTTATGATGGCTAACGACGAATTTATGGTCAAGTATGACGCTGCCATAAAGGAGATCGAGGAGATCAGAAATAAAAAGAGAGAGGAGTTCGTTAAGATCAACGACTCCGCAAATCAGGTGTTCAACAGCCTCCAGCCTATCCTTGACAGCTACTGGGATAAGATCGAGGAAGCTGCTATGCAGGTAATAGACAACTTCCAGATGTCCTCTGACGACTTCAAGAAGGATCAGCTCAAGATTGTTTCGGCTAAACTGACCGAGAAGATCAGAGAGTCTATCGAGGTAAGAGCACAGATAATCTGCGAGCAGATACAGAACCAGATAAACATCGCTGTCAGCGGTGAGGCTGAAAGACTCCAGGGCTTTGAGGACGCATTCTTTGAGAGCGTCGCAAGGATCCAGGAAATGTTCACGATATCCAACCGTGTTACGCAAAACGGCGGCGTTGTCGATAAGATCATCGGTGTCGCTATCGGTTCCTACGGTGTGGGCGGACTGTTCCTCGGATTCAGAGAGTCCGGTCTCAAGGGTGCGCTGCTCGGCGGTGCAACGGGTCTTACAGGCTTCTATGCTACCTACTACGCTTCTATGGTGTTTGCGGGCTTCTTCGGCATCACTGCCACCCTGCCCGTGACTCTGTTCCTTATGGCGGTAGCAGGTATCGCAGGTACGTTTACCTCTAACTTTGCCGTTGATAAGATACTTGTCAAGGAAAGAATAGAAAAGTATAAATCCAACTTCAAAACACAGGTGAGAAAACAGTTCCACGAGATGAAGCTGAACAACGACTTTACCGAAACTGTCCGCCGTCAGGTATTCTCATCGTTTGAAGGACTCAAGAAGAAGATCGAAGAAGAAACTGAGATAATACTCCGTGATACTCAGGAAACACTTGATAACCTCAATGACCTCAAGACTCAGAAGAGCAGTGTTTCCCAGAAAGAGATGGAAAGACTGCATAACGTTGCCGAGAGCGCCAGCAGGATCGTTCAGGACGCTTATGCTGTCAGAAAGGTGCTTACAGAGCAGATGGATGCATAGTCCGATCTGTTCGCAGCCGATACCACTAAAATTATCATGGAGGACAAATAATGAATGAAGTATCGCAAGCGGAAAATCCGCTGTTGACCATCGACACGGATTTTGAAGCCTACCTTACTGCCTATACCAGGTCTTTTCAGGGGCATACGATAAACGGTAACCTTGACTATGCCTATGAGTCCGACTATGCGGTCAGACAGAAGATAATGGGACTGGGCGGAGCTTCAAAACTGTTCAAAGCGGTCAATACCCAGGATATTTCGGCAGAGGCAAAGCACCTGTTCATGAAATGCGAGCAGGTCGGACCTCTGAAATATCCCGATATATACGACATTGTGAAAAAATGCAGCGAAAGGCTGGAGCTTGTCGTTCCTATCGTGTTTATCCGTGAGGATATCGACAAGGCTCTGATTTATTCGATAGCAAGCGAAATGATAGACCCCTGTATCGTCATCTCAAAAAGCCTTGCGCAGATGTGCAGCGAGGAGGAGCTGACGCTGCTGGTGGGCTGCGAGTGCGGCAGGATACAAAACAGCCACTGCCAGTTCAACATCGCCTATACATATCTTAACGTCAATAAGGACTGCTACAGACCTGTCAGCAGAAGCTTTCCGTCACCCGTCAGCAGCCAGCTTTATACTGCGCTTTCGGGCTGGGTGAAGTTCGGCGAGCAGACTGCGCTCAGAGCAGGCATAATCTGCCTTGACAAGCCGGGAAGATTTATCGGTATAATCAGCGGCCTGTTCAAAAAAGGCTATATGGATTTCTACGGCAGAAAACAGGAGAATTTCAGAGCGCTCGACCTTATCTCCGACCAGATCCATTCGATGGATTCAAGGAGCCTGAAGATCGAGGAGGATCTCAGCGAGCTGGAAAAAAGCATTCTTGCCGCAAACGAATTCCTGTACTGTGCTACACTTTATGACTGGAGAAACGATATCGACGGCAAGGAACTGAAGATCCAGCCTGTTCAGATCTGTGATGTCCGCACCAGTATCATTGTCGGAAACGGAGGTCAGAGCTGATGGGAACTGAAAAGAACAATGCCGACAGCTACAATATCGCAAGGATAAGAACCTGCCTCAATACCGTTATCGACGATCCGCAGATCGCAAATGTGCTTGGTGCTGAGTTCATCAGCGAGCTGAAGGACTGGGACAGCCTTATCGGCAAGAAGATGGACGAGCCGTTCACTCTCGTTATACTCGGTGAGTTCAAAAGAGGAAAGAGCACCATTATCAACGCTATCCTCGGAAAAGAGCTCACACCGACAAATGCCACACCCGAGACCTATACGATAAACGAGATATCCTTCGGCAATTTCAGAACGGTCACCGCCTTCCTCGAAAACGGAAGAAGGATACCGCTCACTATCGACGACATAAAGCGTGAAAAGCTCGAACAGCGCATGAAGCTGTTTCCGTCAAAGATAGCTTACGTCCAGATAAAGGATAACTCGCCTATACTCAATCAGATAAAGATAGTTGACACCCCGGGACTTTCCGACCTCGAATCACTGGATAAGGAAGTCAGGGACTACATCGTCAACGCCGATGCCATTATGTATGCTGCGTCCTGCCTGATGCCGTTTTCCGAAACGGAGCAGACGTTCCTTGCTACGCACGTTCAGCCGCAGAGATTCGGTATGCTTTATATCCTCGTTAATATGCTCGACGCTCTGGAGAGCCGTCAGGACGCTAACAGGATACTCAGAAGATTCAAGACTATTGCGGGAAGGATAGTTCCGAATGCTGTCGTTTACGGAATAAGCGGCGGCGACGAGTACGCAAGGCGTATGGGACTTGAAAGACCCGAGAACAAGGGCGGATTCAGAGACCTCTACGAAACGCAGTTCCTCCAGTTCGAGCTGTCGCTCAAGCGTGATATCATCATGCAAAAGGACGTTATCCGTTCGCAGAGAGTGCTGACGATGCTCAGCCAGATGTGGGAGGAGACTACGACAAAGCTCGACCTCATCAGCGAAATGGCGGAGCTTGACCAGCAGAAGCTTGCCGAAAAGGTCAATGCGATAGAATCCAAGGGTCAGGAGCTTGAACAGGCTCTTGAAGAAAAGAAGCCGGGACTGCACCTTTCGATAATCGAGATGCAGCAGGAGGCTGAAAAGTGGATGTACGAGTTCTTCTCAAAGCTGCGTTCAAGCATTCTGGAGATACGCAGCAAGAACGAGGAAACCGGCGAGGACAAGTACCCCGCAGAGGACATTGAAAAGTATTTCTATCCATACCTTATGGAAAAGGTGGGAGAGGCGTACAGGACCTGTATCGAGCATCACAGGGACAGGATAACCGAGCTTGTTGAAAAGATGAGCCGTGACCTCTCAAACGAGCTTGGCATAGAGGAGTTCAGCGATGAGTCGAAAGCTCCGTCGGTAGAGAGGATAATGATGTCGGTAAACAAGAACGTTACCAGAAGCGTTATGGGCGTAAAGCTTTTCGGCACGAGCGAGACCTTCCCGCCGGCAACGATGAGCTCTTTCAGCCTTATCCTCAAAAAGAAAAAGCAGACGGATATCATCGACATAGCGCTTGAAAACTACGACGATATAAGAAACAATATCGTCAAGGATATCAAGACAGTTTATCAGGACCTTGAAACAAAGGCTCTGTCAAGGCTCGAGGGGCTTTATAAGTACCAGATAGGGCTGAATAAGGAAGCTATTTCGCAGACACAGGAAATGATAGGTCAGCTCGACGATAACGAGATAAGAACGACTATTTCCAAGGCAAGGGAGCTTCTGAAAGAGCCGCAGAAGATACTTGCAAGGTACGGATACGAGGTGTGACCCTGCCGGACATCGGATAACACAAACAAAGACCGTGGAACAACTCCACGGTCTTTTTTCAGCTTCTTAAAAACATTTTGTAAAACCACTTTGTAAAGCCCGCGGGCATCACAAAAAGCAGCCCCTGAACGGCACAGGGCGGGATAACATCGGTGACTTTGCAAAAGCCGTATTTCATAAACCTGCGGCGTATCCCGAAAAACGCTTTTGTCCGCTTCAGGCTCCTGCGCTGGCGGATAGTGTTGCCGTCAACACGGTATCTTACGAGCGCCTCGGGAATGTTCTGCCCGTGACAGCCACTCATAAGCATCTTCACGATAAGGTCGTAATCCTCGAACATTTCGGCATCGGCATAGCCGCCGACAGCCTCGGCAGCACTTTTTCTGAAAGCGACAGTCTGCCTGTTGAAAGGGTTTCGCTTTTTTGCGTATCTGACAATGTCCTTGTTGAGAACGGGGACTTTTTTTGTCGAGATCACCTCGTCGGTGTCGGAGTCAAATTCCTCAACGAACGTTCCCGAAATATCGAGCTTCGGCTTTATCGCAAATAGCGTCATCTGCTTGATGCACCTGTTCTCCTTGGAAATATCGTCGCTGTCCATTCGCAGGACATATTCGCATCGGCAGGCTTCAAGCCCCTTGTTGAGAGCCTGTCCAATGCTCGTTTCGCTCCCTGCGGTGACGATGTTGAAAACGCCCTTGAACTCGTTTTGAAACGACTTGACGATAATGCGCAGCTCGTTTGTGAGCTTTTGGGTGCACACTATCACGAAATCAGCGGGCGGATAGCTCTGCATTAGCATCGACTCAAGGCAGACGTTGAGATTTTCGGGAAGCTCGGTGCTGCAAAGCTCCATAAGCACGCTGTAAGGCGCAAGGGTGTACTTGCCCACTTTAAAGCTGCCTGTCCCCATATATCCGTCCCCCTATCGCCGTTGGTATACAACATATAGTATATCACCCTCGGGCGAAAAAGTCAACAAAAAAAGGCTGCACACAGGGTACAGCCTTTTGAAATGCTTAATATCAGAGCTTTGAGTAGCCGAAGCTGTTTATGAGCGCATCGACCTTCTGACCTGCTTTGCAAAGCGGGCACTCGCTTGCGGCAAACGTCTGATAATCGGGGAGGTCCTTGCCGCTGAACAGCGAATGTACCTCAACTCCGCCCGATTCCTTTATTGCCGAGAAGATAGAAGCAACGCCCACGAGGTGACCGTTGTAATACTGAAGGCAGTCCATAGCCCTTGAAATGCTCTTGCCCGTCGAAGCGGACGAAATGAAGATAAGCACCTGCTTGCCCCAGATCTTCTTCTGTGTGTTGTCACGGAAGATCATCTGATTAACGGCATTGAGCTCGGGCGTAACAACGTTTATATCGGAACCGCTGTTTATGCCGGCTTCCGACAGCGCCTGAGCGAGGAACGCACCGAGTATCTCGGTACCCTCAAGACAGATTATCGTGTCAACATGGCTGGAGGTGTAAGTTGCAGCAAGCTCCTTGGCAGCTTCATAAGCCATTTTCATACTTGTTTTGATAGATGTCATATCAACATAGTAGTTGACGTGCGAGTGGTTGGTAGCATAGTGACCGGGTATTACGCCGATAGACACCTTGCTGTTATTGCGGCATTGAATGGTCTGCATACGGTCTTCCAATTTAAAAGCCCCCTTATTGTATTTGTCTGTAAATAACAGTATACCACATTGTGCAGCTGTTTTCAAGTATTTGTTCAAATTTTCTTTTTCAGCCCCGACTTATCCAGCGTCAGACCGAAAGCGACGTAAACAGCTGCGCTTGCGGCGGTCTGGAACAGATTTGCGGGAGCGTCGATGAAGCCTGCGGGCAGCGAGCCGTATATCAGCAGTCCGCTGTAAAGCCCGTATCCGCCCACGCAAAGCACGAGTGCTGGGAAAAGCGCAGTAAGGTTTCTCGCATTTACAACATTCGGCTTTTTAGATGTGAACGCAAGCACGGTGAGAGCCTTTATAAGCATCGTCGCAGGCACCCATATCCAGTATCCCGAAAGAGCGTCCGAAAGGGAAGCGCCGATAGCAGCCGATGCAGCCGCATACGGCTTTGGAAGTATGCACGCTGCTATGAATATCACAGCGTCGCCGATGTGTATATAGCCCTTTGCTGTGGGTATATGCAAAAACGCTGTGAGAACGTATGTCATTGCGGCAAAGATCGCAGTCAGCGTTATCAGCTTTACGTTTGCACTTTTGTTTGTTCTTTCTTTTCTTACGGTAGTCATATTACCGCCTCCATTTTATGCTCCTATTTCATACCTTGCAGGTATGAAATTATTATAGCGATTGTGAAGTCACTTGTCAAGCGGTTTAACATTATTTTAAGAATTTGCCTTGATCAACCGGAATACTACAGTAAGGATAAGCAGGCTCAGATAGACGATCAGGATCGGGTTCTTGAGCACAGCTCTGAACACAGCCTTGTTTTGCTCGTCCTTTGGCGTGTCGTCGAAGCAAAAAATGAACTTGTACTGTGTGAACCACAGGAAGAAGCCGAACAGCGCCAAGCAGATCTCGATAGCGCTTATCATCGTGCCGTTGTAGGGTATCCCGAGCACTTCTGCAAAGTCGGGGGAGCAGACGATAAGGTTGTTTATACCGTGTATGATAACGGTCGGGATTATCGAATTGCACCTCAGAGCGATAACAGCGTAGAGGAAGCCCGTGCAGAATGCCGAAGCCGCCTGCGGGATATTTCCGTGCATAAGTCCGAATGTAAGCGCTGAAACAAACACAGCTGCAGTTTTGCTGTAAGGGCTTATTGCTTTGAGTATCAGCCCTCGGTAGATTATCTCCTCAAACAGCGGCGCAAATATTATAACGTATGCGAACTGCATTATCACGGCGAAAACCGACGGCTGGCGGATAGAGAAATCCGCAGTCGGAACGTCAACGCCCATCTGGTTGAGAAATCCAGTGAAAAACGAGATCACCGTAGATGCTAACATATTGAACACAAAGCAGGGCGCAAGCCATTTGAAGCCCGTTGTGATGCCTTTTTTCTCGACTTTGAAGCAGCTCCATACAGTCGTTTTGAATGCGAGCCGTGCAACAAGAAGCATCACGCTTATCGAGCAGACGGTGATAACTATGTCAGCCGTCATCTGGAAAACAGTCGAGCTCAGCATCTCCTGTTTGTCGCTGAAATAATCTTTGAGCACATCAAGGCTCAGCGTTATCTTTCCGGTCATTACGGTATAGCAGATGTAAAGATATATCTTTGAAAGGAATCTGCTGAAAAGGAAATATATGATAAGCAGGATACTCAGCGAAGAAACGCTCCTGCTGCACTTTTTAAGCAGGCTGACCTGCTCGCTGCGTGTCGTTTCCAAATCTTTCACCTCGTCGCAATAGAATAAACTGCTACTATTATAGCACAGTTTGTGGTACAAATGCAAGAGAAAAATTCAGAGCGCTGTAATTATTAAATTACAGTAAATAAATTTTGCAATTTCTGTGATAAGGCTTGATTTTTCCTGTGCGTGAGTTATAATATTCTTAGCACTCAAAGCAGCCGAGTGCTAAGTGCGTATCTGATATCCAAAGGATATATCATAGAAGAAAGGTGAGAATAATGGAAACAAAGCAGTTCAAGGCTGAGTCGAAGCGACTTCTGGATATGATGATAAACTCTATCTATACCCACAAGGAGATATTCCTCAGAGAGCTTATCTCCAATGCGAGCGACGCTATCGACAAGCTGTATTTCAAATCGCTGACCGATACATCGGTGGGAATGAACAAATCGGACTTTGCGATAAACCTTGCCGTTGACAAGGACGCCCGCACTCTGACCATTTCCGACAACGGTATCGGAATGACTGAGGAGGATCTTGAAAACAACCTCGGAACTATCGCAAATTCAGGCTCGTTTGCGTTCAAAAAGGACAACGAGCTTGGCGATGATGTTGACATAATCGGACAGTTCGGCGTCGGTTTCTATTCGACGTTCATGGTCGCTAAGGAGGTAAGTGTCGTAACCAAGGCTTACGGAAGCGAGCAGGCTTTTGAATGGAAGTCAAACGGCGTTGACGGATATACTGTCGAGCCTTGCGAAAAGCCCGACGGCGTGGGAACGACTATCACCCTTCACATGAAGGACGACACGGACGACGACAAGTATTCAAAGTATCTTGACGATCATCAGATACAGTCGCTTGTCAAGAAGTATTCCGACTACATCAGATTCCCTATCAGAATGGAGGTAGAGCATACCCACTACCACGAGGACGGCGAAGAGCCTGAGGTACACAAGGCTGTTGAAACGCTCAACTCGATGACTCCGATCTGGAAGAAAAACAAAAACGAGCTCAAGGAGGAGGACTACAACAACTTCTATGTTGAGAAGTTCTATGACTATGAGCCGCCGATAACACATATCCACTCCAAGAACGAGGGTATCGCTACCTACGATGCGCTGCTCTATATCCCGTCCAGAGCGCCTTTTGACTATTATTCAAAGGACTATGAAAAGGGCTTGCAGCTTTACTCCAGCGGCGTTATGATAATGGAAAAGTGCGCTGACCTGCTACCTGACTATTTCAGCTTTGTCAAGGGCGTTGTAGACAGCGAGGATCTCTCGCTGAACATCTCCCGTGAGCTTCTCCAGCACGACAGACAGCTCAAGATAATTGAGAAGAATCTTGAAAAGGCTATTAAGAACGAGCTTAAAAAGCTGATGAAGAACGACCGTGAAAAGTACGAAAAGTTCTTCAAGGTGTTCGGGCTCCAGTTCAAGTTCGGCATCTACCAGTCCTACGGTGCAGCAAACGAGATGCTGCAGGATCTGCTGATGTTCCCGTCGTCGTTTGAGGGCAAGAACGTAACGCTTGACGAGTACGTCGAGAGAATGAAGGACGACCAGAAGAACATCTACTATGCCTGCGGCGAGAGCAAGGAGCGTATTGAGATGCTCCCGCAGCTTGAAAAGGTCAAGGAAAAGGGCTATGAGGTGCTGTACTGTACGCAGGACATCGACGAGTTCGCACTGAAAGTCCTTATCAAGTACAAGGACAAGCCGTTCAAGTCGATCTCTGATGCAGATCTTGATCTTGACACCGAGGAGGAAAAGGAGGAAGCTAAGAAGCTCGACGAGGAAAACAAGGATATGTTCGAGTGTATGCAGAAGGCTATCGCCGACAAGGTCAAGACAGTAAGGCTTTCCAAGAAGCTTAAAAGCCACCCGGTGTGTCTGTCGTCGGATGGCGGACCTATAACTATCGAAATGGAAAAGGTGCTCAACGCTATGCCGCAGAACAACGGCGAAAAGGTCAAGGCGGAAAAGGCGCTTGAAATAAACCCCGACCACCCGATATTTGAAAAGCTCAAAGCGCTGTACGCAAGCGACAAGGACAGGCTTGCGGACTATGCAAAGCTTCTGTACGACCAGGCTCTGCTTATCGAGGGTATGAGCATCGATGACCCTGTCGAGTTCGCAAACCTCGTCTGCGGATTGATGTGCGATTGAGAGGTAAGAGGTAAGAAGTAAGATGTAAGAAGCAGGGATTCCATGTCCCTGCTTCTTTTTTGTGATTCCGAAAAGAAAAGAGGCAAGACCAAGATCTTACCTCTTATTTCTTATCTCTTACTTCTATTACGCCATTCCCGCTGTGATAATAGCCATCTTGTAGACCTCGTCAGCTGTGCAGCCTCTTGAAAGGTCATTGATAGGTGCGTTGAGTCCCTGGAGGATAGGTCCGTAAGCCTCGAATCCGCCAAGCCTCTGAGCTATCTTGTAGCCGATGTTGCCTGCCTCGATAAGCGGGAAGATGAATGTGTTAGCCTGTCCTGCGACCTTGGAGTCGGGGCACTTTGTCTTAGCGACTTCTGCGGAAACAGCTGCGTCGAACTGGAACTCACCATCGATAACGAGATCCGGGTCGAGCTGTCTTGCCTCGATGACTGCGTCGTGCGAGAGCTGTACCGTGCCGCCCTTGCCCGAGCCGTAGGTCGAGAAGCTAAGAACTGCTACCTTAGGGTCGATGCCGAAGAAATCAGCTGTCCTTGCAGTCTCAACAGCTACCTCTGCAAGCTGTCTTGCAGCGGAAAGAACTACATTTCCGTCCTTGTCGAGCCTGTCGGTGTATCCGAGATTGATAGCGCAGTCGCCCATAGCTATCTTCTCTTCCTGTCCGTCCTTCTCTCTGAAAAGAATGAAAGAGGAGCTTACAAGGTTTGAACCCTTCTTTGTCTTGATTATCTGCAGTGCAGGTCTTACTGTGTCGGCTGTTGAATATGTAGCGCCGCCCAGCAGAGCGTCAGCTTTGCCTGCCTTGACAAGCATAGTGCCGAAATAGTTGGACTTCGCAAGCGCAGCCCTTACCTCGTCCTCGGTCATCTTGCCCTTTCTCAGCTCGACCATCTGAGCTACGAGAGCTTCCATTTCGGGATAGGTCGCAGGGTCGAGTATCTCAGCCTTTGAAACGTCAAAGCCGTCCTTTGCGGCGGCAGCCTTGACATCGTCAACGTTTCCGCAAAGTACAACGCCCATAAGATCCTCCTTGAGCAGCTTGTCAGCAGCCCACAGGATACGTGCGTCCGTGCCCTCTGTGAAAACGATTGTCTTTTTGCTTGCTTTAAGGTTTGCGATAAGCTTATCGAACATTCCCATTGATTTTTACCTCCAATTATTTATTATTGCCATAATATTATATCACAGTTTTTTTCGTTTTTCAATAGCGTTAGTGTAACAAATAAAAGAACGTAGCGAAAAACAGATACACTGCTGCGGTACTGCGCTAAAATGGTTAGGATAACTATATAAATGTCATAATTATTATATAAAACCGCAAACGAAAATGTTACAATAATTAATGATGACGATAGGAGGAAAAGCATATGAAAAAGTTTGAAGGATATATGCATGGAATAGACCTCGGCGGCTGGCTCTCACAGTGCGATTATTCAAAGGACAGGCTAGAGAACTTCATCACCGAGAAGGACATAGAAATAATAAAAGGCTGGGGGCTTGACCACGTCAGGGTCCCCGTTGACTATAACGTGTTCCAGAACGACGACGGAAGCTTCATCGAGTCGGGCTTCGGCTACGTTGACAGATGTATCGGCTGGTGCAGAAAGCACGGCCTGAATATGATACTTGACCTGCATAAGACAAGAGGCTTCTCCTTTGACAAGTATCACAACGAAAAGAATTTCTTTAACGACGAAAACCTCCAGCAGTATTTCTATTCGCTGTGGGAGGAGTTCTCAAAAAGATATGCCGGATACAGCGACACTGTGGCTTTTGAGCTTCTCAACGAGGTCACCGAGCCGAGCTATATCGACAGCTGGAACCGCATCTCCGCAGAGGCTGTTAAGATAATCAGAAAGTACAGCAAGGATATACGCATAATCATCGGAAGCTACTGGAACAATTCGCTCGACGCTATGAAATACCTCAGCGCACCTGCCGACGATAACATCGTGTATACTTTCCATTTCTACGATCCGCTTATCTTTACTCACCAGGGCGCTTACTGGGTGGACGAGATACCGGGCGACCTCAGACTCAGCTATCCCGACAACATCAGCACCTACCAGAATAAGACCAGGGAGGTCGGGTTGAACCTCTGCGACTTTGACCATATCACGGACGGAATGATAGGTCCTGAGTATTTCAAGGAGAGAATGTCCGAGGCCAAGAGAGTAGCCGAGGAAAGGAACGTTGCCGTTTACTGCGGCGAGTACGGCGTTATAAATCTCGCAAGTGCGCAGGATACGCTCAACTGGTATAAGGATATCAGCGCAGCGTTCGACGATTACGACTTCGGCAGAGCAGCATGGTGCTACAAGGAAATGGACTTCGGCATAAGCGATGCAAACCTGGCGAGCGTTGCAAACGAGCTTGTAAAATATTTGTGATATACGGAATGTGCGTCTTTTCGGGCGTACATTCTTTTTTAGTGTACAATTTTTTACCCTTAAAACTGCAGATGTGTGCAGTGCTCTGTAAACTGTCCAAAAAAATTCCCCACAAGAGTATAATTTGATGCTATAATGCAGAAAATGAAACAAAAGGAGGAATTATGATGGATAATTCAAACAGGACTGCCGTACAGCAGCGCACACCAGCGAACGCAAAAGGCTGTATGCACCTTGCTCCGGGCGGGGAACTGATCATGGCTGCGATGTCCGTGCTCGGGTGGGTCGTGTTCGTTGTAAAATTTGCGGTGATCTGAAAGAGAGCTTTTGACGGCTCTCTTTTTTTGTACAGTTTGATTTTTGCAGAATTCTTGTGTCCGGCACAAATTCGCCGTTTTACAGGGCTTTTTAAGTGTATTCTGCTCAATAAAACAGATAAATAACGGATTAAAGAGAATTTTTTTGTACAAATGACTTGCAATTTTTGAAAAGCTGTGTTATAATAGTGTCTGTAAGCGAACATATCCGGTCCGACAAGACTTTAGACAGGAGTAATAATTATGAAATGTCCTTTTTGCGGTTTTGAAGACACCAAGGTCATAGACTCACGCCCCAGCGAGGGAAAGAAGCGAAGAAGAAGAGAATGTACCAGCTGCGGAAAGAGGTTCACCACCTATGAAGTGGTCGAAAAGCCGATGCTCATGGTGTACAAGAAAGACGGCTCGTTCGAGCCTTTTGACAGGGCAAAGCTCATCAAGGGCTTGCAGACCGCTATAAAGAAGCGTCCTGTCAGCGTTGAGCAGGTGACTGCACTTGTGGACGACATTGAGAATACATATGCAAATAAAATGCAGACCGAGACCACTACCAGTGAGATCGGAGATATGGTGCTGCACGGGCTGAAAAAGCTCGACCACGTGGCTTATGTGAGATTTGCCTCTGTGTATAAGGATTTCAGCGACGTTGATTCCTTTATCCAGATAATCTCGGAGCTTGATATAGACAAGAAAGCCCCGTAAAGTTCATTGTGCTTGCACCCCGAACAATGATACCATCGTTTTCATTACCATAATAGCCGAATATCACCGACATTGCCGCACAGCTTTGTCGGTGATATTCGTTTTTGATGGCGTTAAGGCTGATTTTTTTGGTCAAATCACTTGATTTAATCGAAAAGGTGTGCTATAATAAAAAAGTTAAATTTATTTATGGGGGAATAACGTTGAAACAGGCACAGTTTTACAAACCGTCCAACACATTTTCATTCGTGGGATTTATCCTGATGTTCGTATCCATGCTTTTTGCGGGCGTCGCAATGTCGTGGCTTTATGTCATTCTTCAGGCTTTTATCCCGTTGATCTATCTTTGCGTACTTATCACGATAGGCTTCGGTGCTGCTATCGGCGGTATAGGCTTGTTCTTTGTAAAAGCCTATAAGATACGCCACCCGATGATGGCAATGGCAGCAACGCTTATCGCAATGCTGTTCGTGTATTTTTTCCATTGGTGCGTTTATGTGGCAAGAGACTACGACAAGAACATTTACGACTATATGAAAAAGCAGGACGCAGCAAGCTACTATGTCGGCCTGACCGATTCGCAGATAGAGCAGGCAGGCTATGATGAGGTCATCAATTACTTTAAGTCAAAAAGCATCAGAACAGTGACCTTTACCTCTAAGGAGAGAGAGTACTTTACCACCATGCAGGAGAAGAATTACAATAAGGGCGTTACCGTATGGGAGTTCTATGATTTTGACAAGGTGCTCGGAACGTCCAACGACGAGGCAGTCAGCTCGCTCAAAGCGATGAAGGGCAAGAATGCTTACAGCTTCTTCTACGAGTACAGAAATCAGCCCAAGCACTCTATCGGCTATCTGCTCGTTCACCCGGGCGACTTGTGGGAGGATATCAAAGATATCAACAAGGTCGGAAGATGGACTATGCGTTCGTCGAGATCGTCTTACAGCAACAGGAACAGCACCTCAAACAGTAATGTAAACGGCATTTTCCTCTGGCTGACATGGCTCGGCGAGATGGCACTTATGTTCATACCAGCAGCCGCTATCGTTGCCGCAAAGGCTAAGTCGCCGTTCATTGAGCAGGATAATGACTGGGCTATCACTGATAAGCCGGAGTATGCGTTCAAGTTCGTTGACCCGTTCCCGGGAAACAATCAGGGCGAAAAGCAGTTCAAGACCTTGTTTATGAACGATATCGACTGCGTGTTCTCGCTTCAGCCTCTTGCTGCACAGATGGGACAGCTCAATACGTTCTACACCATAAAATACTGTCACAGCAGGAACTATACCGAAAACTACATAACGATACTCCATACAAGAGTGACCAATCCCAAAAACAATCAGAGGGCTACATCAGCTATCGTAAAGAATGCGCTGGTCGATGCCGATTACATCGCAACGCTGCACGCTATGTTCAACTATCCTGTACCGCAGGGCTGCCCCGGAGTTAATAAGTTTGCCAAGCAGACTGCCGAGCAGGAACAGCAGGCTCAGCAGGAGCAAGCTTACCAGCAGCAGAACTATCAGCAGTCTTACCAGCAGCCGCAGGAGCAGGCTTACCAGGAGCAAGCTTATCAACAGCCGCAGGAGCAGGCTTACCAGGAGCAAGCTTACCAGCAGCCGCAGGAACAGGCTTATCAGGAGCCGACTGCTGAAAACTTCGGAGATATGGACGGTATCGACACCTCCAATATCGACCTCAGCTCGCTTGACGACGGTATGAACGGTCAGTAAACGGGCGGCACATTATTAAAACAGCAAAACAGCCATACAGGAAATTCCCTGTATGGCTTTGCTTTTTGATATCCTCATCTGACGGCGGCAGGCGTGTGGCTCTGCCTTTCGTATTTGTGCTTTGTTGCAAGTCCGCCTCTTATATGTCTTTCACGTTTGTTTTCCTCAAGTATCTCCTTGACCTGCCTGTACAGCTCGGGAGAGATCATTTTCAGCCGTTCGGTAAGATCCTTGTGTACCGTGGATTTGCTTACCCCGAAAACTGCGGCTGTGGCACGAACGGTTGCTTTTGCGCTTATCATATGCTCCGCAAGCTGAATGCACCGTTCTTTTTCCTGGTGGTCCATAAATCTCACTCCAATACTTTTTGGTGTATTAAAATATATGCAGTGAAATTCAGGATATTACAGTAATTATTGCGGACAAACTGTCCAAATTTTCGTACAGGTGTCAGTCTCCGATGTACTCAAAGCGCCTGAAGCTTTTTCCGTCACGCTCGATTGTCTCGTTCCACATCTTTGCAGGGCGCACCCAAAGCCCGCCCTCACCGTACAGCGCACGGTAAACGACCATTTCCTCGAGCGTTTCGCTGTGCTTCGCAACGCCGACGACCTCGTACATATTTCCCTTGAAATGACGGTATTTACCCGTTTTTATCTCCACTTTACGTTCACACCTGCCTTGTGAAAAATTCAAAGAGCCTGTCCTTGTAATCCTTGGCTTCGTCGTATGCGGCGTGCCCGTAGCCCTCGTAGATGTACAGCTCTGCGCCCGTTTTTTCGGCAATGTCCCTTGAAGCCTGTACCCCGAGGATACCGTCCTCGCCTGCGCCGATAACGAGCAGGGGACACTTGACCTTGTCAAGCTCACCGTAGATGTCAAACCTTTTTATAGCCTCGGTCAGCAGAACAAAACGCCTGATGTCCTCGTCCGTGCTGCCTTGCATCGACAGCATTATCGCCTTTTGGTATTTTTCATAGAACGAGGGAGTGTAGACCGCCTTTGCAAAGGCTTCGTACAGCGCCGCAGTGTCATTTCTCCCCGCAAGCTCCGAAATGCTGTCCAGAAGCCTTGCGGCGTCCGGAGATATGCGGCTCGCAGTCGAACCGAGAACGAGTCTGCCGACGAGATCGGGGCGCTTCACAGCAAGCGACTGTGCGATCATGCCGCCCATTGAAACGCCGAAAACACAGGCGTTTTTAAGACCGAGACGATACATAGCCTCGGCGGTGTCCTCAGCACAGCCGTCAATGGTGCAGTCCGGCTCGATGTCCGTGCGCCTGTCAAAAACGTAAATGCGAAAATCCTGTGTAAACTGCTGATACGCCATAGCAACAAGCTCTGCAAGCGTAAGAATGCTCTTTGTAAAAATGCCCGGAAGCATAACGAATGGCACATCGCCCCGCCCGAAGCTGAAATAGCCGATGTCCGAGCCGCCGACAGCGACCTTTGAAACAGTCAGATCCATAAAGCACCTCTTTCATGTGTTTGAAATAAATATACCACATCGCACAGCAGAAATCAATACACAGAGGAAAAATACGGCGCAGTATTGTGACCAAATTCTTAAAAGTGAGATTTTTGAAAAAAACGCTTGACAAACGCAGAACAATAGTGTATAATAACATAGTCGCTACGGGAAGTACGGCGGTATAGCTCAGTTGGCTAGAGCACTTGGTTCATACCCAGGGTGTCACCGGTTCAAATCCAGTTACCGCTACCAGATTTCCCGTAGCATTTTGGTTTTGGCCCGTTGGTCAAGTGGTTAAGACTCCGCCCTTTCACGGCGGCATCATGGGTTCAAATCCCGTACGGGTCACTTTTTGGCTTACCGGAAATGGCGTAATTTCGCTGTTTCCGGTTTTTCTTTTTCTTGCATTTGGTTTCCAACCACTGTGCAACCACTGAGGTTCGGTTGGGTATATTTTTTCATCACAGGGCATTGACCCTGTTTTTTTATGCCTCGTGGGCGTCTGAGAAAGGCAGTTCATAACACTTGCATTTTGTCATCGTTGGCTTTTTAGGTGGCTTTGAGAAGTTAAGAGCGTTGCTGATAGCGTCACAGCTGCGTGCTTTTGCCTCTTGAAACATATGTGAATACATATTTAATGTAGTTCCGACCATGCTGTGTCCCATGTCTGCCGAGACGGCTACGACATCAACTCCTTCAAAAATGAGCAGGGAAGCGTGCAGATGCCGCAGAGAGTGGATATTATGAAATGGGACATTCATTCGCTCGCAGTAACCTTTCAGCCATTCGTAAGGTGTGCCGGTGTTCATTGGCTCACCATTCCATTTTGTAAACAGGCGGTCATGGTCTTCCCATTTTGAACCGAGCCTTGCTGCTTCT
>CADAES010000026.1:4758-31238 GCA_902786975.1 uncultured Ruminococcus sp. | reverse complement strand
CAGGATCTTCTTCATAGTCTTCTTTGTTTCCTCTGTGATAAGCTTTGGACCTGTTACATAGTCGCCGTACTCTGCTGTGTTGGAGATAGAATATCTCATTCCAGCGAAGCCTGACTGATAGATAAGGTCAACGATCAGCTTCATCTCGTGGATACACTCAAAGTAAGCGTTTCTTGCGTCGTAGCCAGCCTCAACGAGAGTCTCAAAACCAGCCTGCATAAGTGCGCATACACCGCCGCAGAGAACTGCCTGCTCACCGAACAGGTCTGTCTCGGTCTCTGTTCTGAATGTTGTTTCAAGAACGCCTGCTCTTGCGCCGCCGATACCGAGTGCATATGCAAGTCCGATATCGTAAGCGTTGCCTGTTGCGTCCTGCTCAACAGCGATAAGGCACGGAACGCCCTTGCCAGCCTGGTACTCGCTTCTTACTGTATGACCCGGTCCCTTAGGAGCGATCATAACGACGTTTACGTTCTTCGGCGGAACGATGCAGCCGAAGTGGATATTGAAGCCGTGAGCGAACATAAGTGTCTTGCCCTCTGTGAGATACGGCTCGATGCTCTTTTTATAAAGAGCAGCCTGCTTCTCATCAGGGATAAGTATCATAATGATGTCAGCAGCCTTAGCAGCTTCCTCTGTGGTCATTACCTCCAGACCCTGCTTAACAGCCTTATCCCAGCTCTTTGAGCCCTCATAAAGTCCTACGCAAACGTCAACGCCGCTTTCCTTGAGGTTGAGAGCGTGAGCGTGACCCTGTGAGCCGTAGCCGATGATAGCGACCTTCTTGCCCTTGAGCACGTTGATGTCGCAGTCCTGCTGATAGAATATTCTTGCCTGATCCATAATTGATTCCTCCAAAAAAATTATTTACTATTGTGCAGCCGCAAGGGCTGTAATGGTACTTAGTTTTTCTTCGGGCTGAGCGTGTCGCTGCCCTTTTCGATAGCGACCGTGCCCGTTCTCACCATTTCGATAATGCCGTAGGGGGCGATGACCTCCTCGAACCTGCAAAGCTGAGCGTATGTATCGCATATCTCCAGCGTCATCGTGGTAAGTGTAACGTCCATTACCTTTGCGTTGATTATCTCTGCAATGGTCATTACCTCGCTTCTCTTTTCGGGAGCGACCGTCAGCTTGACTATCATAAGCTCTCTTGCAAGGAACTCGTCCTTTGCAAAGGTCTTGACCTTAATGACCTCGATAAGCTTGTTGAGCTGCTTTTCAATCTGCTCAACGGTATGCTCGTCGCCGTCGGCAACTATCGTTATCCTCGATATCGTGGGGTCGTGGGTAGGACCTACGGCAAGGCTCTCGATATTGAAGCCTCGTCTTGAAAACAGTCCCGATATCCTTGAAAGAACGCCGCTGTGGTTTTCCACAAGCACGGAAATTGTATGCTTCATCACTTGTCCTCCGATTTAATGAATTGCCTTGATATCATCTGCCTGCGCAGATATATCAGCCTTTACTCTGCTGTATTTTCTTGTTGTCGATAATTCTGTATGCACAGTAAGCAAACCAGATCACCCAAGACCATGCCCACGCATTCAAAGGAATGCTGACTGCCAGATAAACGATCGCAACAGAAATAGCTATGATCCAATGTTTCATAGTTATACCTCCCCTTTTCTTCCACTCTTTTTTCTCTTTATCGAGTGTGACCGATTATTCTAATAAAGTATAGCACCGATTTATTGTGATTATATGAACAATAAACAGATATGTTGTTAACCGCTCTTTCATCTTGATGGGAACATATCGTCCACAACGACCTCGACGAGGCAGATGCCCTTATGGTTGGCTATCATATCAATAGCCTTGTCGATATCGCCCTTGGCGTCAACACGCAAAGCGTCGATGCCGTAAGCCTTTGCGAGCTTTATAAAGTCGGGCGAGCCGTCGAGGAAAACAGCGGTCTGTCTGTCGTTATAGCCGTTGGTCTGAAGCTCACGCACCATACCGAGGCGCTGATTTGTCATAACTACTATCTTGATATCAACGCCGTGCTGGACAGCCGTGGCAAGCTCCATCATAGACATCTGGAACGCACCGTCGCCGCATATCGCAACGGTCGGGCGCTTGGGGTCAGCCATTTTTGCGCCGACAGCAGCGGGCACGGAATAGCCCATAGTTCCCATACCGCCCGTAGTGAGCAGTCTGCCGTTCTTTTTGAACTTATAGTTGTTGCAGGTCCATATCTGGTTCTGTCCGACGTCGGCAACGACCGTCGTGTTTGCGGGCATTGCAGCGGAAAGCCTCAGAATGAACTCCTTGGGGTCAACAGTGCCCTTTGGCGTCTTAACAGGCTGATACTGTGTGCGGTAGCTCTGGAGCTGCTTTATCCACTCGGTATGCTTCATCGGCTGTGCGATATCCAGAAGCTGCTGGAGCACGAGCTTTGCGTCGCCGACCAGCGGGATATCCGTGCCGATGTTCTTCCCTATCTCGGCGGGGTCGATGTCGATATGCAGTATCTTTGTAGTTTTTGCAAGTGTCATCGGGGTACTTACAGCTCTGTCGCCGACTCTTGCGCCGACAAGGAACAGCAGGTCGCACTCGTTGACTGCGGTATTAGCAGCCTTTATGCCGAAGCTTCCTATCATTCCGCAGAACAGCGGGTCGTCGTCGGGGAATGCGGATATACCCATCATAGTTGTAATAACGGGTATCTGCATAAGCTTTGAGAGCTTGTTGATCTCAGCCTGTGCGTGTGCGGCAAAGACGCCTCCGCCGACGCAGATAAGCGGCTTCTCGGCTTCTGTGAGAGCCTTCATGACCTTTTTCACCTGGAATGCGTTGCCCTTGCCGGTAGGCTTATAGCTTCTTATATCGCACTTTTTGGGGTAGCTGAAATCGACCGTCATTTTCTGAACGTCCATAGGAACGTCGATGAGCACCGGACCCGGTCTGCCCGAGCCTGCGATATAGAAAGCCTCCTTGAAAACTCTTGCGACGTCGCAAGGGTCTTTGAGCAGATAGCTGTGCTTTACGAACGGTTCGGCAGCGCCTGTGATATCGGCTTCCTGGAAAACGTCCGAGCCGATCTGGTCGGTATTGACCTGACCCGTTATGCAGATTATCGGTATCGAGTCGGCATACGCCGTAGCGATAGCGGTTATAAGATTAGTCGCACCCGGACCCGAGGTAGCTATGCACACCGCAGGCTTGCCCGATATGCGGGCGTAGCCGTTTGCAGCGTGACCTGCGTTCGCCTCGTGTCTGACAAGGACGTGACGTATATCCTTTTCGGAATTTTTCAGCTCGTCGTAGAACGGACATATCGCCGCACCGGGATAACCGTAAACGGTGCTTATGCCCTCTGCCAAAAGACATTCTACCATAGCTTTGCTTACCGTCATTTTCATAAAAAGCAGACCTCCACAAGCAAATTACAATTTAACTCAGTATATCACAAAACAGCCTTCAAGTCAACAGCAAACTGCAAAAACAGCACACGCACTGCCGCACGGCGTCAAAAAACAAAGCCGGTCTCAAAGCCAAAAAGACCGGCTCTTGGTTTATTCTTTTAACTCTGCCCTGCCGTGACGCTTTTACAAAAGCCTCAGGCCCCGATAAAATCGAGTATGTCACGGTAGACAAGGTGTTTTTCCCTTTCGTGCAGTATATCGTGGCGCATACCTGCATAACGCCTGCACCTGACGTCACGGTAGCCCGCTTTTTTTAGGACAGCCATTGCCTCACCAAGCTTTTCTTTAGAAATCGCACACGGGTCGTCTGCGCCCGAAAAGAAACGGATAGGCATATCGGGCTTTGTGACCTTACAGCCGTCAGAATATGTGAGGATAGCGAGCTTGAGCATCTGCTCGTAGCCGCTGAGGCTGAAATTGAATCTGCACAACGGGTCGTTGTTGTGCTCGATGACTGCCTGTCTCTCGGAATTTGTCCAAGCGTTGTGCAGCCCCTCAGCCCTGTATTTCGACTCGTATGAGATACCCATTATCAGCAGTTTTGCAAGCCTCGAGCGTGACTTTTTCCCTTCAAATATCTGAAGCAGCTGCAACAGCAGCAATCCCTGCTTCATCATATCCGACTTTGACGGACAGCCGATTATACACAGCTTGTCGATGTCCTTATCATATTTTCTGATATAGCACCGTGCGGCAAGTGAGCCCATACTGTGTCCGATAAGGATAACAGGAAGGTCGTTTCGTCCGCATTTTACGGCGGCATATTTTCTGACCTCCAGCGTTATCTCGTGAGCGTCCCTGACAAGCGCTTCTGCTCCGCCTTTGTACATATAGCCTCTGTCCTTTGGGTCGAGCACGCTGTCGCCGTGCCCCCTGAGGTCGTTTATGACCGTAAGGCAGCCATGCGATGCAAGAAATCTCATAAAGGCGACGTAGCGTCCCTTATGCTCATTCTTTCCGTGTATTATCTGGACTATGCACTTTATATCTCCGGGGGCTGAAGGCTCGATACGCATAACGCTCAGCGGCAGACCGTCCGAGCCTGAAATGTGGGTATATCCCGTTTCGGACAGATCAGTTATTTCATTCATACTACAGGTTAATCTCTTGTTACTTCGTGACGAATTATTTTCTTTGAAGAATTCTTGATAAACGGATTCTCTCTTACGACCAGCCTTGAAAGCTGCTTGTATGTAGGCTGCTGCTTGTTATAGTCGTCAAGGATCTTTTGCAGAGCATTGCGGACATCGTCCTTGCTCATACCCTCAACAGCGGTCTGCTCGGGATAGATGCGTGCGGTGAGCAGGTTATCCTCTCCTGTGACGATTATCTCGTCGATAAGGTCGTTAAGAGCGAGCTTTGTCTCTATCTCCTCGGGAGAGATGTTCTCGCCGTTTGAAAGGATTATAAGATTCTTGACTCTGCCGTTGATGAACAGGAAGCCGTCCTCGTCCATATAGCCTTTGTCGCCCGTGTGCAGCCAGCCGTCCCTCAGCGTTTCGCTCGTTTCGTCGGGCATATTGTAATAGCCCTTCATAACGCTTGTACCACGCACGAGTATCTCGCCGTTCTCAAACTTTACCTCGACATTCGGCAGAGGCTTTCCTATCGAGCCGACCTTACATTCGCCCGCTTTGTTGGAGCTGATAACAGGAGAACACTCTGACATTCCGTAGCCCTCGTATACCTCAATGCCCAACTTTGCGAACTCGCCGATATAATACGGGTCGAGATGTGCGCCGCCGGTAAAGATACGGTTAAGCTTCTCGCCAAACACCTTCTTTGCAAGTATCTCGGGCGGTACATCATTTCCGAGCGACTTCACACGCTTATAGATAGTTTCGAGCATAAGCGGCACCATAAGCATTACATCGGGCTGGAATATGCTTATATTTCTTATCATATGCATAAGTGAATCGTTTATGCACACAACAGAGCCCATCCAGAAGCCGTTGAGCCAGTCCATTACCAGACAGAAAGCGTGGTGAACGGGCAGGACGCTGAGGAAAACAAGGCCCGGATCCTCGTCGTAGAGGATAGCTTCGATGTTTGTATACAGATTGCTCTGTGTCAGCATAACACCCTTGCTCTTTCCTGTCGTTCCCGAGGTATAGACGATCATCGAAACGTCGTCCTCCTTCGGAGGCAGAGGCTCATCGGTATCCTTTCCGGCAGCTATGAGGCTTCCGACAGTTTCAGCGCCCTGTTCAGCATCACTGCTGAGCAGCCAGATGTTTCTGACCTTTGGACAGTTCGCTTTTATCATTTCAGCCAGAGCTGCGAATTTCGGGTCAAGGAAAACGCCCTCGGAATCAGAACGTGCAACAAGGTCTGTAAGGTCCTCTGCGGGCAGCGCACTGTCAAGCGGGACTGCTGCATTGTCGCTTGTGACTATCGACATATAAGCCTGTATCCACTCGACGGAGCTTACTCCTATGAGAGCGATATGCTTGTGCGAATAACCCAGCGCAGCGTAGCCTTTTTTCATAGCGGTAATGTTAGCTGCAAGCTCGCCGTAGGTCCTTTGCATTATGTCTTTTTTAACGAGCCAGCGGACAGCGGGGAGCTGTGAATAGTCAGCTTCGCACCTTTTCCACATAGTATAGATAGTTTTATCCATGCTGACCTCCCTATTATGCTTCGGTGTACTCTTTGAGCAAAGCGATAGCATCTGCGACGGTGTTTATGCCTGCAAGCTTCTGACCGTCATCGTCAAAATCGAACTCCACGTCGAACTCGTCCTCGAGGTCTCCGAGGAATGTCATAAGGTCAAGCGAGCTTAGTCCGAGGTCATTTCTGAAACTCATCTCATCTTTTATCTCACCTGCGGGTACAGAACAGTAGCGTGCTGCGATCTCCTTGAATTTTTCTTCCATAGTAAATACTCCTTTCAGTCGGTTGACTTGTGTGTTTTCAGACCATATCAATAATTTCCGAGATAGTTCTTCCCGGGTCCTCGATGCCTCTGAACAGTATACGCATCATATAATAGTACATCAGCTCTGCGTCCTTCTCGGTCAGCTGTGCAGTCTGATAGTGGTATGAGAAGTTGAGCTTTCTGTCGGGCAGGTGCGAGACGGTAAGATACATTTTCTTTGTAGCTGCACCGTTTGCGAACCACTTTACATAGATAGGAAGCTTCTCGGAATTAGGATCGAGGTCTTGCGTATTCATCGGCGGCTGATAGGTGAGATAAACGCTGACGTATGTAGTGTCGTCGGGAGTGTTGTAGCGCTTTTTCATCTCGGCTCTTATCAGCTCGGGGTCGTATCCGCTGAACATATATACACGGTTCTGATGATTCTGTATCATTCTTGCGGCATCTATGAATGTCGTGTCGCCCGATATAACAGTTCTGCACGGGAAGCACACGGTACGGCTGCCGCCGGAGGTAAGCTCGTCACGGGTCGAGCGTCTGGAGATAAAGTTCTCTATCGTGATATCCTCCTGTCCGTTGTTCATCTTGGAAAGATAGGTCCTGATGACGAGCAGGATAAGATTTGTCGGTGATATCTGATTGTACAGGCAGAAATTGATCGCGCGCTGCATACTGTCAACCTCGAGCTGGTAGTCCTTCACAGCAACGAAAAGCTCTTTTCTCTCGATATCCGAAGCTCTGAGATCGGGATCACCATGCTTTTTTCGTGCCTGTTCAAGTACCTGCGTTCCCTGTATGTCGGAATACAAAGGCTCTCCGAGCGTATCGAGCTGTTCGTCCCAGAAGCGCTTTGCTCTGTCCTGACGCTTGGGGTTAGACGCTTTTTCAAGGTCGGAGATAAGCACCTTTTCAAAATCCGCAAGCGGTTCGGGCTCCGGCTCACCGTATTTCAGATGCTTGTAAAGAGCCATAATGTCCGTTGCCATAACTGCAACGCCGACAGAATCGTTGAGCCTGTGATCCATATGTACAAAGAAGCCTGTGTAATTCTCGGGGAGTCTGACGATGCGGAACTCGCACATCGGGATATCGTCGCCGTCAAAGGTCTCGTATGCCCAATTCTGCATAACGGCGTCTGCCTGCTCCATAGTCATATCGGTAAGGTCCTTTTCGACAAAGTCCTCCGGTTCAAAGTCAGCAATATACTGCTTTATCTCTCCGTTTTCGTCGGGCTTTGTGAATCGCAGCCTCAGACAGGAGTATCTCTGCTTTTCAAGCTCGATGCTCTGCTTCAGCGTGTCCACGTCGATATCAGCCTGAAAAGCCGCAACGATGCTGAGTCCGGATACCTGCTGTGTCTTGTACTCTTTTATCCACTGATAGTGCATATTCTGAGCCGCCGTCAACGCATAAGTCTTTTTCATTCTATTCCTCCTTGAACAGTCTGCCTTCAAAACATTTTTTAACTTTATCATTTTATCATACTAACAAACTGATTTCAAGAAGTTTTTACGTGCAAACAAATTAACGTAATATGTCTATTTTTGCTTATTTGTGTGAACATGTCTTTTGCCAATTCAAAACCTCGGGCTGATAATATGCACAATAAAAAGCGGCAGGACAGCAAAAGCCGCCTGCCGATGTGTGATATTCCTATCCCGTATTCTTTAGTTTTGAGCCGAAAAGCACACGCAGATATCTTGTTTTATCTATCGCAAAGCACAGAGCATATGTCAGCGGGTAGGCTATTACCAGCGTGAGCAGGAAATTCGCCACACCGCCGATGCCGCAGCTGCCGAGTATGTACTGGCACATCACCGATACCGGGAAATGAACGATATAGAAAATGTAGGATATCCTTGAATTGAAGCGGGTGAAGCCGTTTGAATCATCAAGCCTGTCGTGACCTATGCAGATAAGTGCGGGCAGCGCAAAGGTAAACGCCGCATAGTTGCAGACGGTGTTGAGCGTTTCAAGCCCGCCGATAAAAATGAATATCGCCGTGTTCGCCGCAGAAGTTCCAAGGAACAGCAGAACGAAAAGCCACTTCCCTTTTGACAGCTTTTCAGCAAAGCTGTTGTCGCTGACGAAATAATAGCCGAGCAGATAGACGAAAAGGTACGTCGGGATACGCTTGCCGAAAAAGCTGACATCGAACGTTCCGACAGCAAGCAGGCAAAGTATCACGCCGATCATCGCTCTCTTTTTGCCGCTGACCTCTCCCAGCGCCTTGACGATAAAGCACGACACAAGCGAAATAAGTATCAGCACTCCGAGAAACCAGAAATGCCCGAGCGTGAAGCCGCCGTCGTAGCCCGTGAGGTCGGTGAAGCGTGAGAAGAACACGCCGTAATGCTCGAAATATCCGCCGCTGTAATCGTTGTGGGTAACATCGGCAACATAGCTCAGTACCGGGTCTATCACCAACAGTCCGAAAACAAACGGTATGCCAAGCCTTATAAAGCGCTCCTTGATAAATGTGCCGACGCTTCTTTTCTGAAGCGAGAAATATGAGGATGCCCCCGCAAGCAGGAACATCAGCGGCATGAACCACGGGCTGATGAAAGAAACTATCGCAGCCAGAGGTTTGTTCTGTTCAAAGAAGATGTAGTTTGCCTCGCCCCATGTGTTGTACGCCAGCGCCGAGTGGTAGAGTATCAGCAGTGAGACAGTCAGCCACCGCAGATTGTCAATGTAGTTTATTCGTTTAGACATTCATTTACCCCATTTTTCTATTATATACGATAAATCAGTATTTAGCTTTTATTTCTGCACAAATTATAAATGTTTATCCGAAAGAGGCAAACCGTCCTAACGGACGCTTTAGTGGCGACCGGAAAGCCCCCGAAAAAAACTTGCCTCTTGCTTTTGGTTATCCTGCCTCTGGATAAGTATATCACATCGCTGATAGTTCGTCAACAAAAAAGCGTTCTCCCCGCTATAATCAGAGAGAACGCTTTTGTTATTTCATCAGAATTTGAGAGTTTTGAGTCTTTCCATAGCTTCGACTGTTCTGTCCTTATCGCCGAAAGCGGTAAGTCTGAACCAGCCCTCGCCGTTCTTGCCGAAGCCTGCTCCGGGAGTGCCGACAACATTTATCTTTTCCAGCAGCAGGTCGAAGAACTCCCAGCTTCCCATATTTCCTGGGCATTTGAGCCAGATATACGGGCTGTTCTTTCCGCCTGTGTACTTGATGCCCAGCTCGTCGAGAGTTTTGCCGATTATCTTTGCATTGTTCTTGTAATACTCGATGTTCTCCCTTGTCTGTCTGATGCCCTCCTCGGTGAAAACAGCAGCTGCTGCACACTGAACAGGATAGGACACGCCGTTGAACTTGCTTCCCTGTCTTCTTCCCCAGAGGTCTGCAAGCTTAACGTCGCTACCGTCGGAAGCCTTTACGACAAGCTCGCTCGGAACGACTGTGTATCCGCATCTCATACCGGTAAAGCCCGCTGTCTTGGAAAGCGAGCACATCTCGATAGCGACTTTCTTAGCGCCGTCGACCGCATAGATGCTTCTTGGAACGTTCTCGTCGGTGATGAATGCCTCGTATGCGCTGTCGTAAATGATAACGGCATTGTTCTTTTTAGCATACTCTATCCAGACCTTGAGCTGGTCTGCGGTGTAAGCCGAGCCTGTCGGGTTGTTTGGCGAACAAAGATAGATAAGGTCGCACTTTACGTTGTCGTCGGGCATTGCCGCAAAACCGTTTTCCTCGTTGGAATCAGCAAAGATGATGTTTCTTCCGCACATTCTGTTAGTATCAACATAAACGGGATAAGCGGGGTCGGTGATAAGCACAGTGTTGTCGTTTCCGAAAATGTCAACGATGTTTCCGCAGTCAGCCTTTGCGCCGTCGTTGATCCTTATATCGCAGGCAGGAACGTCAACGCCGAAGGACTTGTAGTAGCCCGAAACGGCTTCCTTCAGGAAATCGTAGCCCGTGCCCGAATCCTCGTAGCCCTTGAAAGTCTCCTTGACACCCATTTCGTCAGCGCCCTTTTTCATAGCCTCGACTACGCACTTTGCGATAGGCAGGGTAACATCGCCGATGCCCATTCTGATTATGTCCGCATCGGGGTTAGCCTCCTTGTAGGCGTTTATCTTCTTTGCGATGTTGATGAAAAGGTAGTTCTTTTCAAGCTTCAAAAAGTTTTCGTTTATCTGTGGCATTTTATTTTACTCTCCTTTGGAATATTGTTATCTGATTTGAATCTTTGAGGCAGTTCCTTTGAGAGGTGTTCTCTCTGAACTCTCTTAGGACTCTCAGTCATTTTTCGTTATTGGGGTCGCAGACCCCAATGGCGAAAAATCATTAAAAGGTTTCTGAAAAGGGGGAAAAGCGACCTGCAGTCGCTTGCGAGAATATCCGATGGATATTCTCGGGGGAAAACAGAGTAACCGTTACCACGGTTACTCTCGAAAAAATGCAAAGCATTTTTTTCTTCCTCTAAAAGAGTTGTCCCCAAAAATGCAGATCAAATAATGATCTTGCCCGAGAATACTGTTACGGCGTCGCCTGTGAGGTAGACTGCGTCGTCGGTATATCTTATCTTGAGCGTACCGCCTCTGAGCAGGACTGTGATATCCTTATCCTTGGGGCAGTATCCGTTGAGCACGGCAGCTGTAACGGCTGCGCACGCACCTGTTCCGCAGGCCCATGTCTCGCCCGAGCCTCTCTCCCACACTCTCATTTTCAGAGTGTTCTCGTCGATGACCTTGATGAACTCGGTGTTGACCCTCTCGGGGAATATCTCGTTGTGCTCGAACTCGGGGCCGTACTTTTCGATATCGAAATCATCAACGTTGTTGATGAACGTAACTGCGTGCGGGTTGCCCATCGAAACACAGGTGATAGTGAAATCCTTGTCGATAATATGGATAGGTCTGTCAACGACCGTTCCGTTCTCGTCGGCTTCAAGCGTAACGGGTATATCCTGCGGAGCAAGGATAGCCTTGCCCATATTGACAGTCGCACCGTTGACCTCGCCGTAGTGTCTGGTAAGGGTTATCTTCATAATGCCCGAAAGCGTCTCAACGGTCATATCGTCCTTGTCAACTATCCCGTTGTCACGCATGAACTTGGCCACGCATCTGATGCCGTTTCCGCACATCTTGCCCTCTGAGCCGTCGAGGTTGAACATTCTCATCTTTGCATCTGCGACCTCTGACGGACAGATAAGTATAACGCCGTCGCCGCCGATTCCGAAGTGTCTGTCGGAAAGATTTATCGCAAGACCCTCGGGGTTGTCAACGACTCTGTCAAAGCAGTTGAAGTAAATATAGTCGTTGCCGCAGCCCTGCATCTTTGTAAATTCAAGCAGCTGCTTTTCCTTGCGCAGATTGTTTATATCTACTATCTCCGTCGAGGACTCGGTGAACTTGCTTCGCAGCGATGTTGCGATAGCGTTTGCTGTGTCTATCGAGGTAAGGCACGGAATGTTCCACTCGACGGTCTTTCTTCTTATCTTTACGGAATCCCTTGTCGGCATTCTGCCCTTTGCAGATGTCGAGATAACGTAGGACACCTTGCCGCTTTCGATAAGGTCGATGGTATTGTTCTCGCCCTCGTGTATCTTGTTCACAACCTCTGCTTCTATGCCGTGCTCTTTGAGAACAGCCGCTGTACCTCTTGTGGCGTACAGCTTGAATCCGAGGTCTGCAAACAACTTTGCAGTTCTGGGTATCTCAGCCTTGTCGGTGTCTCTTACTGTGATGAACACGCCGCCTGTCTTGCCGAGCTTGTAGCCCGCTGCGGTAAGTCCCTTGTAAAGCGATTCTTCAAGGCTCGAGGAAACTGCGAGCACCTCACCTGTGGACTTCATTTCCGGTCCGAGGTGGTTGTCAACGTCTATAAGCTTTTCAAAGCTGAACACAGGCACCTTTACAGCTACGTAAGGCGAGTTCTTGTAAAGTCCCGTGCCGTAGCCCATATCGGCAAGCTTCTCGCCGAGCATAGCCCTTGTTGCAAGGTCTACCATAGGCACGCCGGTTACCTTTGAGATATACGGGATAGTTCTTGAAGAACGCGGGTTGACCTCGATAACGTAAAGCTCGTCGTTGTTGATAAGGTACTGGATGTTTACCAGGCCCTTTGTTTTGAGTGAAACAGCAAGGCGCTTTGAGCAGTCAACTATCCTTTCCATAAGCCTGTCGGAAACGTTCCAAGCCGGGTAAACTGCGATAGAGTCGCCCGAATGGATACCTGTTCTCTCGATATGCTCCATAATGCCGGGGATAAGTATCTCCTCGCCATCGCAGATAGCGTCTATCTCCAGCTCCGTACCCATAAGGTACTTGTCTATCAGCACAGGGTTCTCTATTCCCTGGTCGAGAATGATAGCCATATATTCCTTGATATCGTCGTCGTTGAAGGCGATTATCATATTCTGTCCGCCAAGAACATAGGAAGGTCTCATCAGCACGGGATAGCCTATCCTGTTTGCGACCTCCAGAGCCTCGTCTGCGGTCATTACCGTAAAGCCCTCGGGGCGCTTTATCTTCAGCTGTTCGAGAAGCTCGTCAAAGCGCTCTCTGTCCTCTGCGGCGTCAATGGAATCCGGAGGTGTACCGAGTATCTTAACGCCGTTTGCATCGAGGAACTTTGTCAGCTTTATAGCTGTCTGTCCGCCGAAAGCAACGACCACGCCGACAGGCTTCTCTACCCTGATGATGTTCATAACGTCCTCGTTTGTAAGAGGCTCGAAATAAAGCCTGTCAGCGGTGTCAAAGTCTGTGGAAACAGTTTCGGGGTTGTTGTTTACGATAACAACGTCATAGCCTCTTTCCTTGAGCGCCCATACGCAGTGAACGGAGGCGTAGTCGAACTCGATGCCCTGGCCGATGCGGATAGGACCCGAGCCGAACACGATAATGGTCTTTTTCTCGCCGACTCTGTTAGCGATGAACTCGGCAGCCTCGTCCTCGTTATCGTAAGTCGAATAGAAATACGGAGTAAGTGCGGCAAACTCCGCTGCGCAGGTATCGACCATCTTATACACGCACGGGATATGCTTTGTGAGCTTTTTGCCCGAGATGCGCTCGATAGCGGTATCGGGGTAGCCAAGCTTCTTAGCGGCAAGGTACACCTCGTCGCTGAAATTATCCCTGAGCTGTTTTTCCATATCTATAAGGTTGCGGAACTTGTTGAGGAACCACTCGTCTATCATGGTGATCTTGTGTATCTCCTCAACGCTCACGCCACGGCGCAGAGCCTCGTAAACGACGAACAGTCTCTCGTCGTCGCAGTTGTGTATCCTTGCTCGGATCTCCTCGTCGGAAAGCTCCTCCATTTTGGGAGAGATAAGGCAGTCGTGACCTATCTCCGCACCACGAACAGCTTTCATTATAGCCTGCTCAAAGGAAGTGCCGATAGACATTACCTCACCCGTAGCCTTCATCTGTGTACCCAGCTCACGCTTAGCGTAAACGAACTTGTCAAACGGCCACTTCGGCAGCTTGCAGACGATATAGTCGATAGTCGGCTCGTTGCAGGCATAGGTCTTGCCTGTAACGGCATTTCTTATCTCGTCAAGAGTATAGCCCACAGCTATCTGAGCTGCGACCTTTGCGATAGGATAGCCCGTTGCCTTAGAAGCAAGTGCCGAGGAGCGTGAAACTCTCGGGTTGACCTCGATAACGGCATACTCGCTTGACTCTGGGTCAAGAGCGAACTGACAGTTACAGCCGCCCTCTACCTGAAGGGTATCGACTATTTTGAGCGCTGCTGTTCTGAGCAGCGAGTATTCCTTTGTAGAAAGCGTAACGGCAGGAGCGATAACGATAGAGTCGCCCGTATGTACTCCGACAGGGTCAACATTCTCCATCGAGCATACCGTGATGCAGTTGCCCTTTGAGTCACGAATGACCTCGAACTCTATCTCCTTCCAGCCCGAGATACACTTCTCGACCAGCACCTGAGTTATAGGCGACAGGTACAGACCGTTTCTTGTTATCTCACGCAGCTCCTCCTCGTTGTGGGTGATGCCGCCGCCGGTTCCGCCGAGCGTGAATGCAGGTCTGATGATAAGCGGATAGCCGATAGTGTTTGCAAAATCGACAGCGTCCTCGACCGTGTTCACGACCTTGGAGGGAATACACGGCTGTCCGATAGACTCCATCGTATCCTTGAACATCTGTCTGTCCTCAGCCTTGTCGATAGTGTCAACTCTTGCGCCGAGAAGCTTCACGTTGTACTTGTCAAGGAAGCCCTCCTTTGCCAGCTGCATCGACAGGGTAAGGCCTGTCTGTCCGCCGAGCGTTGAAAGAACGCTGTCGGGGCGCTCCTTCTTTATGACTCTCTTGACCGTTTCCAGAGTCAGCGGCTCGATGTATATTTTATCCGCCATTGCGTTGTCGGTCATTATCGTAGCGGGGTTTGAATTTATAAGTATTACCTCAAGCCCCTGCTGCTTGAGCGCACGGCAAGCCTGCGTTCCCGCATAGTCGAACTCGGCAGCCTGACCGATAACTATCGGTCCCGAACCGATAACAAGGACTCTTTTTATATCTTTATTCAAAGGCACTCAGATCATTCCTTTCTTGCGAATTTGGTTTTACTGCTTCATGAACTGCTCGAACTGATCATAGAGGAATCCTGTATCCAGCGGTCCTCCGTCAAGCTCGGGGTCGAACTGAACGGATACCATCGGCTCACCCTCGTATTCAAGTCCCTCGCAGGACTGGTCGTTCACGTTTACAAAGACCGGCTTTGCATTGTCCGGAAGAACGATATGCTCAACTCCGTAGCCGTGGTTCTGTGAGGTGATGAACGTTTTGCCCGTTTTGAGATACTCAACAGGCTGGTTTGCGCCTCTGTGACCGTATTTGAGCTTGTAAGTCTTTGCACCGTGTGCGGCAGCAAGCAGCTCGTGACCCATGCCTACAGCGAATATCGGCATCTTCTTTTCAACGAGCTTTTTGATCTCGTCGGAAATAGCGGTATACTCCGACGGGTCGCCCGGGCCCTGTGTCAGCACCACTCCGTCAGGAGCAAGCTCGAATATCCTTTCAGCCTTTGTGAATGCAGGAACTACCGTTACCTCGTAGCCTCTGCCAAGAAGCTGAGCGAGCATGCTCTTTCTAAGACCGAGATCCAAAGCGACAACTCTGAACTTAGTCTCGCCCTGCGGCTTGTAGGTCTTTTCCTCCCCGCAGGTCACGCTCTCTATCGCATTTTCGATAGCATAGCCCTTGATGTCGGTGAGTCCGAAGCTCGAACCCTCACTGACTATCTTGCCGTTCATAACACCGTTCTCACGGATTATCTTGGTGAGCTGGCGGGTGTCTATACCGCACAGTCCGACTATGTTTTTCTGCTTTAAAAAAGTGTCAAGATCACCCTCACAACGATAATTGCTGGGCTCCTGACACCATTCTCTTACTATATATGCCTTGACAAACGGACGCTGTGCATCGAAATCATCGGAAATAACGCCGTAATTACCGATAGACGGGAAAGTCTGGACAACTATCTGTCCGTAAAAACAAGGGTCGGTCAATGTTTCAAGATATCCAGCCATGCCTGTTGTAAAAACTATCTCACCGACAGCTTCGCCGCTGGCACCAAAGCCGGTTCCCTCGAATATAGTACCGTTTTCCAGAATAAGATATGCCTTTTGCACTATAAGCTCCTCCTTTTCGCATTTTAACTATTGTAACATAATTCCCCGCTTTTGTAAAGTGACTTTGAGGCATTTTTTCAAATATGTCACACTCAACAAAATTGTGCAAAATAAATGTGCAACTTTTCATAAGGGTAGATTTGTTGACTTATGTGAGGATATATGCTATAATATTTTAAATGACCTGACGGAGGTGAGCTGATGCTCGGATTTGTTCATTCAACTGAATCTTTCGGCACCGTAGACGGTCCGGGCATACGCTTTGTGGTATTCATGCAGGGCTGTCCGATGAGATGCCTTTACTGCCACAACCCCGACACATGGGAGATAGGCAGGGGCGAACTTCGCAGTGCCGACGAACTGCTTGCTGAATACGACGGCGTCAAGGAATTCTTAAAGGGCGGCGGGCTGACCGTTTCGGGCGGCGAACCGCTGGTACAGCTGGACTTTGTGACCGAGCTTTTTGAAAAGGCAAAGCAGAAGGGCATACACACCTGTCTTGATACATCGGGCATATCGTTCACGCCCGGGAACACCGAGAGGTTCGACAGACTGATAAAGTCCACCGACCTTGTGCTTCTGGACATAAAGCACATCGACGACGAGCGTCACAGGCGTCTTACCGGCTATCCCAACGAGAGAGTCCTTGCTTTTGCAAAATATCTTTCGGACAACGATATACCTATCTGGATAAGGCACGTCCTTGTTCCGACGGTTACAAACAACGACCTTTATCTGCGTGAACTGGGAAGGTTCATCGGCGGGCTGAAAAGCCTCAGCGCTCTGGACGTTCTTCCCTACCACACGATGGCAAAGGAAAAATACGAAAAGCTCGGCATTAAATACAAGCTCGGCGATACACCTGCGGCGACAAAGGAGCAGGCTGAACACGCAAGAGATGTGATAATGCAGGGAGTGCGTGAAAGACTGAAAAAGTGAATAAACGACAAAGCTCTGTACCGTGAAAAGTACAGAGCTTTTTTCTTTGGTGATTTCCGGTGAAGCTGAGCCTCACTGTCCGCCGAGAGCCTCGGCTTTTTCTTTAAGGATATAGTCCTTCATAAACTCGTTCTGACTGCTTTGGGCAGCGTCGTCAAAATACTGCCGTGCCATCTGCACATCGCCCGCTTTTGCATACATTCTCGCAAGGCTCCGCAAAGCGCTGTACTTCAGCTCCTTATACTGCAAATACGGCTCGGCAAGGCGTTTGCAGGTCTCAAAGTCATTTACCGCAAGATAGTATTCAAACACGGACAGGTCGATAAAATAGTCGGTCACAGTATCCCTGCCGTGAATGCTTTTCAGAAATCCGTCGGCACGGGCAAGACAGTCCCCGCTGGCGCTGACGTCGCCCTTGAGCGCATATATCTGTATGAGCTGACCGTGCCACAGCGCCTGATCTCTGAGAGCCGGCACAGACTGACTGCGGAAAAGCGTATTTGTATCAATCATAGAGTGATACCTCAGCGCGGTATCGTAGTCGCCTTTTAGCATATACGCTTCGCAAAGATACTTGCAGTAGCCGTTGCGGTAAGTCGAATATGTCGGCGAGTTCATATACCTTGGGAGCTGCTGCTCCATATCGGCGATCACCTGCGGAGTATAGCCCTCACTTCCGATTCGCATAAGTATACTTTTGTAGGTCTTTCTTGTATCTCCGAGCAAAAGTGGGAAAACGACAAAGAAAACCAGAAGCTCGGCAACTGCTGCTCCGCCGAAGGTAAACACCGCCCGCCACAGCCAGAAATTTTCAGCCGTGCTTTTGCCTATGAACAGGACCGAGAGCAGTGCGCACGGAACGAGCAGCAAAGCATACCATAAGAGTATTGCTTTAAGCGCCAATGATTTTCCCCCGCCCTTTACGGACACATTCTTTTCCTCCATATCCAAACGCCCCCTCGCTCAGTTTTTGTTAGTATAACATATAAGTCCCGTCAAGTCAACGGTAAAAGCTCAGCCTGTCCCCTATTTCTTAACCCTTGCCTCTTATCTCCTCTCTTACTTCTTATATCTTACCTCTCTCTTACTTCTTACCTCTTACCTCTTAAAATCTAAAAGGAAGCCCCTTTTCGGAGCTTCCCTGTTTCAGCGTATCACAGCTTTTCGTGGAACGTTCTTGAAATAACGTCGTCCTGCTGCTCTTTGGTGAGCTTTGTAAAATTCACCGCATAGCCCGATACCCTTATAGTGAGCTGAGGGTACTTTTCGGGGTGCTTCTGTGCGTCGATGAGCGTTTCCCTGTTGAGCACATTGACGTTGAGGTGATGGCCGCCCTTTTCAACGTAACCGTCGAGCAGTCCGATAAGATTGTCTATCTGTGCATCGTTTTTTACATCTGCCATAGCTTTCTATCCTTTCCCGAACTCGTCTGAACTCTCCCCTGTCAGCTCGGTCGGCTGACAGCAGGCACTCTTTTCGCCGTCGGCACAGTCCGATGAGACAAAGGTGTTTACCGTTATCCCCGAAACGCTGTCGTCCGCCGTGACCTTTACCCTGCCGCCGCCCTGTGACATAAGAGCGTCTATCATTCCGACAAGTTCGTCCGCTTTTTTATCGTCGATACTGTCCTTACTGTTCATCGTTAAGCTCCTGTGAGATACTTTCTATGTCGATATCTCCGACAAACACCCTGCTGTCCTTGCCGAGTGCATCGGGTATAACCGAGAATGTGTTTGAGATGCCGTCCTGTGCGTACTTGAACGGTATCTTTGCTACCGATGCCAGCGAAGCCGCCGCACCGTGTGTATCCCTGCCGTGCATCGGGTTTGCGCCCGGAGCAAGCGGAACGCCTATCTTTCTTCCGTCGGGGGTGTTGCCCGTCTTTTTGCCGTAAACGACATTTGATGTTATCGTGAGTATCGACATTGTCGGGATACCGCCACGGTAGGTGTGGTGCTTCTTTATCTTCTTCATGAACGACTTTACAATGTCAACTGCTATGCGGTCAACTCTGTCGTCGTTATTTCCGTACTTGGGGAAATCGCCCTCGACCTCGTAGTCAACGACCACTCCGTCCTCGTCACGGATACACTTTACCTTAGCATACTTTATTGCCGAAAGCGAGTCCGCTACTACCGAAAGTCCTGCGATGCCGGTCGCAAAATACCTCTTGACGTCCCTGTCGTGCAGAGCCATCTGTATCTTTTCGTAGCAGTACTTGTCGTGCATATAGTGTATAACGTTGAGGGTGTTCACATACAGCGCAGCGAGCCACTCCATCATATCGTCGTACTTTTCCATTACGTCGTCGTAGTCGAGATAGTCGCCCACAACAGGTCTGTACTTAGGACCTACCTGTATCTTCAGCCTTTCGTCCACACCGCCGTTTATAGCGTACAGCAGGCACTTCGCAAGGTTTGCCCTTGCGCCGAAGAACTGCATCTCCTTGCCGACCACCATCGACGATACACAGCAGGCTATCGCATAGTCGTCACCGTGCTGGACTCTCATCTGGTCGTCGTTCTCATACTGTATCGCACTTGTCTTTATCGACATCTTCGCACAGAACCTCTTGAAATTCTGCGGGAGCTTGGTCGACCACAGCACCGTCATATTCGGCTCGGGTGCAGGACCGAGATTTTCGAGCGTGTGCAGATATCTGAACGAGGTCTTTGTGACCATCGGAGTACCGTCTACCGAAACACCGCCGATAGACTCAGTCACCCACGTCGGGTCGCCCGAGAAAAGCGCATTGTACTCGGGTGTCCTTGCGAACTTGACAAGCCTCAGCTTCATTATGAAATGGTCGATGTACTCCTGTGCCTGCTTCTCGGTGATGAGTCCCCTGTCAAGGTCACGCTGGATATAGATGTCGATAAATGTCGATGTTCTGCCAAGCGACATCGCCGCACCGTTTTGCTCCTTGACTGCTGCGAGATAGCCGAAGTACAGCCACTGGATAGCTTCCTTTGCGTTCTTTGCGGGCTTTGAGATGTCAAAGCCGTATATCTCGCCAAGCTTTTTGAGGTCGCCCAGCGCTCTTATCTGCTCTGCAAGCTCCTCACGCAGCTGGATATTCTCACTTGTCATTCTCACAAGCGAGGTCGCAAGCTGATCCTTCTTGTCCTCTATGAGATAGTCAACGCCGTACAGCGCAACACGCCTGTAATCGCCGATTATACGTCCTCTGCCGTAAGCGTCGGGCAGACCGGTGATGATAGCTGCGTGTCTTGCGAGCCTCATCTCGGGAGTATAAACGTCAAAAACGCCCTGGTTGTGTGTTTTTCTATACTTGGTGAAAAGGTCAACGACCTCGGGATCTACCTCATAGCCGTACTCCTTGCAGGCGGTCACTGCCATTCTTATACCGCCGAAAGGCTGCAGCGAACGCTTGAACGGCTTGTCCGTCTGGAAGCCGACAATCTGCTCAAGGTCCTTATTAAGGTAGCCTGCTTTATGCGAGGTGATTGTGGAAATTATTTTAGTATCCATATCAAGCACTCCGCCTGCGGCTCTTTCCTTTTCGCTAAGCTCCATTACCTGCGCCCACAGCTGCTTTGTCGCCTCGGTCGGTCCTTCAAGAAAGCTCTCGTCACCCTCGTAAAGCTTATAGTTAAGGTGAATGAAATCACGCAGGTTTATGCTCGTGCGTGACCACCTTCCGGGAACGAAGCCTTCCCACTCGTCCATAAATACTCTTTCCATAATACTTCCCCCGACTCAAAATCTTGTGCTTTGTAGTTGTGCCGACCACAATATATATGGTGCATAGGTATCCATATAGTATAGTAACACAATAAGCGCATCAAGTCAAGGGGAAAAATAGCATATACTTGTAAAAAATCTATGCCCGTGATTGTGCAAATGTTTTAAAAGAAATAAATGGGAATATGCTTTTTGCTATCTCTTATCTCTAAATCTTATCTCTTACATTTTACGTCTTACATCTGAATCTTACCTCTTATCTCTTACTTCTTACCTCTAAATCTTACCTCTTACATCTTACTTCTTACATCTAAAAGCCCACCGCACAGGTGGGCTTTGGATTTGGTTTATGAACTTACGGGTTTCTTTCCACTTGCTTCAAGGTTTATATCGGAGAGGACCGAGCTTCTTTCCAACGAGGTCATTTCGGGCTTGTCGGCGGTAACGGTGAATGACCTTGTCATTTGTCTGCCGTCAACGGTAAATGTGACATAATACAGCTGATCTTTTTTTATCACATTCAAATCTCCGTTCAGCTTTACGGTAAGTCCGCGGTATCCGTCCAAGTCGCCCTGAAAACTTGCGAAATCGACCGTGGGCGCACCCTCGGCAACGATGTTTTTGCCTTCCTTGTCAAGCGAGATCACGACTTTGGCATACCTGCTCATAATCGTTTTCTTATTGTACCAGAGCGTGAACTGCATCGTGCCCGCCGTGGTCTTATTGACCCATATGCACGAATCGCTGTAAAGACCGATGTACCTGCTTGCCTCGTTGATCTTCTTTTCAAGCTCATCGTACTCGTTCCAGAGCCCGGTGCAGAACTCCTGCTTATCGTTTTCGTGCTTGTCAGCCTCAGTCCTGTACCGCTCGATTATCTTGTTCTGAGCCTCATATGATTGCGAGTACAGCTTTCTTGCTTCGTCAATACTCTTGATCTTTTCAGACTCGGTCTTGTACTCCTCGCCGGCATAGACTATCGAGGTGACATGTGAGGTATCGACCGACTTGGTGATAAAGTTCGCTCTGAAATCTTCTGGTGCTGCTATCTTTGTAAAGCACTTGTACAATACGTCAGGTTCATCTTCATCACCGTACTCTACTATACTGCAATGTGCAAAATCCTTCTCGGTCAGCTTTTCCTGCGAGCCGTCGTCTTTTTTGAAAGTAATCTCCGTTACTTTGTCAGCAGTATCGCTGATACCCAGACACAGATCCGAGAGCATTATCTTCTTATCGCCGCAAACAAAAGTCCTTTCCTTCATCGGATCTTCATATCTGACCTTTAAGCTGCCGAGCTTAGTGCCCCTGAATTCTCCGTTTGTTATTTCGTCATCGGTGAGATCGGGACTGGTTGTCATAGCATACACGGTCATACCGAATTCCTTATCCACCTCGCAGGTTATCGGCAGATAGCAATCATATATCAGCTTGTCCTCTGACGACGATACAAGCTCTGTATACCAGCCTAATCTCATTATGATCTTGCCGAAATTCACATCGGGCTTCGGTTCGCCTGTTTCCGAATCACCACGCACGAATATTTCGCTTTCACCGCCGTCCTCGGCCATTTTCCTGAACTGCTCCCTGCCGATATAGTTAGCAGGTGTGAGAGAGATGCGCAAATACATTCCGTGCTGTGAGCAAGCGTATTTGTCCAGCGTCATTTTAACACTGTTCTTATAGTCTTTGGCATTGACCTTGTGGTTTTGCTTTAAGATATTGTCTGCCTTGAAATCGAGCCTTTCACGCTCGCTCGCCGAGATGAACGACTTGTCAAAGAAGCTGAACTTTTTGATGACTGTGAAGCTTTGCTCCTTGTTACCGCTGCCGAACGCAACGAACGAAAGCTCGCCTTTCAGCTTTTCAAGGTCGGTCTTATCGAGCTTCACGCCGTATTTATCCGTTGTGTCCACGTCCATATAATCCGAGCCGTAGCGTGTGACGCACTTTACCAGCTTTTCTCCCGACTTTGCGTCGCAGATATAGTACACGGGGTCGTTGTCCCCCAAGCCCTGCATTTCCTGTCTCACCCTCTGGAGCATATTGCTCAGGCGAAAGCTCAGGTCTATGCTCCCGTCATCGTACTTTATTGCGTGGATAAACAGAGGCTCGTTCTTATCCGCATTTGCCCTGATATACTCTATGCACTCGCCGTCACGCTCGTTCAGCTTGTTCATTCTGTCCGAGAAGCTCTCCGCTGCCTCGGGTGTTAGTTCGCTCCCGCTTTTTTTCAGCTTGATGTACTCGTCGTTTATAAGCAGCAGACATTTCCTGTGCTCCTCGACAGCCTGTGACACTGTGACGATATCCCCGCTGGGGATAGTCTGGTCTTCTTCGAGATGCAGCCCGCTGTCCACGCCCGGCGAGGTCCGGACATCACCGCTGCGGTCATTGATCATGATTGCCCCGATACCTATGCAGACCGCCAGCACCGCTGCCGCTGCCGCATACGCAAGCACCTTGCTTTTCATTTTTATACCCGACCTGCCGTTTGAAAACATCTCTTTATCGGCATCGAATATCGCAGGCATGGACATCTTTGTCAATGCGTCCTTATAAGCCTGCTCTGCATTTTTCCTTTCTTCCATTCTACACACACTCCTTTTCGTAAGCCGCCGCAAGCAGCTTTTTCCCACGCCTTATCAGCGAGCCTGTCGTATTCGGTCTTTTGCCCGTGAGCTTTGCGGTCTGCTCGGTCGTATAACCCTGTACAAGATGCAGAAACAGCGCAAGCCTGTACTTTTCGGGCAGAGAGAGTATCGCCCTTTGCGCCGCACGCTCGGCAAGCAGACCGTCATCGTCGGCGGGCTTGTCTATGGCTTCTTCAAGGCTGACCGTTTTCCCGCTGCTGCTTCGCCTATGACAGTCCTTAGCGAGGTTCACTGCAGTCCGCAGCAGCCACGGCAGCACCTTGCTCTCGGGCATCGGCTCCTCCCGCAGCAGCCGCAGGAAAGCCTCCTGAGCGCAGTCCTGTGCCGAGTGTATACCGCCCGTGTAATGCCACGCCGCCCGCATAACGGTATCGGCATACTCGGCGTAATACTGCCCGACTTCGTTTTTCTCCATCTTCCCGTTACCTCCTTTCGTGCCCCTCTGATCTGTATACGTTTGAGCGAGCCGTTTTCGTGCATCTTTGAATGTTAAAAATTCATGAACACGCTTGGACACAAAAAAGGGTGCTTTTACACACCCTTTTTGTTATTCGTATTATCCGGCTTAACCGAGGATTATCTCGACCTTTGTGTTGTCCGTCAGCTTGTCAGCTGCAAGGAAGTTGCCCTGTACCTTTTCGCCGTTTACGGTCATCGACTTGACACCGCTCTGAACGTGGTCGGGGTTGCTGAACTCGATAGAGATATGCTTGCCTCTGAAATTCTTTTCAATGGTGAAGCCGTCCCAGTCGTGCGGGATAGACGGGTCGATAACAAGACCGTCAGCGTTGGGTCTCATACCGCAGATACCTTCAACACAGCCTACCATTACGGTCGAGCCTGTACCTGTGAGCCAGTGAACGTGTGCTCTTCCCGCGAACGGCGAGCGTGTAGCCTCGGTGAACTGGCCGTGAACATACGGCTCCATTACTCTTATCTCAGCCTTGTCGTTCATGCTTGCGGGAGAAGATTCCATAAAGTACTCAAACGCTCTGTCTCCGTGACCCAGCAGCGACTCTGCAAGGATAGCCCAGCCCTGCGGCTGTGAGAAGATACCGCCGTTCTCCTTGGTGTCGGGGTTGAAGATGTGCATCAGCGCACCGTCAAAGTAGTGGTTCTCGTAAGGAGGCTCCATAAGCTTTACGCCGTAAGGTGTGTTGAGTATATCGTGAACGCTCTGCATAGCCGTTTCAGCCTGCTCTTTTGATGCGAAGCCCGAGATAACGGACCAAGACTGCGGGTTGAGCCACATATTTGCCTCGGGATCCTTCTTTGCGCCGACAACTGTGCCGTTGTCCCTAATGCCTCTGATAAATCTGTCCTCGTCCCAGCATTTCTCCAGAGCCTGCGAAAGCTCGCCCTGTGCCTTGTCGAGGTATTCGATGTACTGAGTGTCGCCCTTGTCCTTGGCCATATCCCTGAGAACGTTCATAGCGTAGTAAAGCTGGAACGCTACGAATGTTGACTCGCCCTGTGCGCCCAGACGCAGACAGTCGTTCCAGTCAGCGTGCAGACCTGCGGGCATATGGTGTGAGCCGAGCCTTTCCATAGAAAATCTCACAGCGTTCTTGAGGTGGTCGTATACAGTGTCCTCGCCGCCGTTTGCATAAACGATGACCTCGTCAAGGAAAGCCTTGTTTCCGCTTTCGCCGATGTACTTAACAATAGTCGGGAACAGCCACAGCGCATCGTCAGCCCTGTAGGACGGGTGACCTGTCTGCTTTGCATATTCCGAATTCGGGTTATTCTCGTCGGGGCAGTTCTCAAAACCGGCCTTATGATCGAACTTTACGAGCGGGAGTCCGCCGCCGTTATCGACCTGAGCAGAAAGCATGAATCTTATCTTTTCAGCCGCAAGCTCGGGATTGATATGAATGATACCCTGGATATCCTGAACGGTATCTCTGTATCCGTAGCCGTTGCGCAGACCGCAGTAGATGAATGAGGCAGCTCTTGACCAGATGAATGTGATGAAGCACTGGTAAGCGTTCCATACGTTGACCATGTTGTTGAACTCGTCAGACGGCGTCTTAACCTTGAAGTTGTCCAGCTGTCCGTGCCAGTAGTCAACAAGCTCTTTAAGCTCTGCATCTACCCTGCCCTTGTTCTCGTACTCTGCCATTATCTGCTGTGCAGCGTCGGGAGTTTTCTGTCCCAGAACGTAGATAAGCTCAGCTGTCTCGCCGTCTGCAAGAGTGATGTCAGACTGCAAAGCACCGCAGCAGTTGCTGTTGAAATTCAGCCCGTCGCCGCAGTCGCCTGTCTCGACAGCTATCGGGTTGCCGTAATCTCTGTAAGGACCGATGAAGCTTTCCAGGCTGCCGTTGTAGTGGCTGACCTTCTGTCCTGCAAGGCCGAAAAATCTTTCCTGACCGTTGTAGCCCTTTTCGTTTCTGTTGTCGAACTCGTTGATGTGCTCAACTATCATATTGCCCTCAAAGGAGGTCCTTGTTATGAACAGCGTGTACTGGAGATTTACCTGGTCCTGTTCGTAGTTGTTCTCGTTGGTGAACTCGATGAAGCCGAATGTCGAGAGGTTTCTCTGCCTGCCCGAGTTGTTTGTGATCTTTGTTCTCCATACCTCGTAGGTCTTGTTGAGAGGAACGTAGTAGGTCAGCTCCGACTTGATGCCCGAGTATTCCGACTTAACGGTCGTGTAGGCTGTACCGTGATGACACTCGCTCTTGTATTCGTCAAGGCTCTTGCCCACAGGCTGCCATGTGCAGGACCAGTAGTCTTTAGACTCGTTGTCACGAACATAGACAAATCTGCCCGGCAGACCTATCGAGGAATTGAAGCGGTATCTGGAGATACGTCCGTTGGCGCCGCTTTTAACGAAGCTGTAGCCGAAGCCGTTGTTGGACACGATAGCACCGTACTCGGGCGAGCCGAGATAGTTTGCCCATGCAGCGGGAGTATCGGGTCTGGTGATGACATACTCCTTATTTTCAAGATCAAAGTAGCCGTATTTCATAAGCTTTTCTCCTTTTTATCCTTAGTTTTGTGCTTCAAATATATATGGCATATATTTAATTTATTTTAACATATCGCAGACATTTTTACAAGGGGTATTATGAATTTTAGCGTTTTTTATAAAAATAGAGTGTGCAAATATACTAATTAGACAAAACAACTCAAACAAAATACTCCTACGATAAATCAGAATTTGTGCACAGCGTGCACCACGCTTGTCCGTCGCATATCAGTATGAGATGACAGCTGCCTTTGTGTCGCTCCGGGCTTTCATTTGGTG
>CADAES010000026.1:0-4681 GCA_902786975.1 uncultured Ruminococcus sp. | reverse complement strand
GTAAGAGAGGGCGTGCCCCTTGCCCCGTGTAGAACTCTTTTTCCTCAAGCCATTATGGCTTGACGTTCGAGCGTTTAACCTGAACTTATTTATTATTATTATACTCTTTAGGGGGCTTTCCGATCGCCCCCTATAACCCCTTCGGGTGCACAACTATTAATTTGATAATAATCTAAATTCTGATTAAGCATATTAACAAAAGAGGTAAGGTCAGCACCTTACCTCTGTTATCCGTTACGATTGCGCAAGTGCAAAATCTATCTTTCCGCTGTTGACGTTGGCGTTGGTGAGCATAACCCTTATCTTATCGCCGACGGTGTAAGTTTTTCCGGTAGTATAGTTTTTTAGGCACATCATTCCGTCGCTCTGGTAAGCGCCCGCTTCAAGCTCGTCAACGTGCAGCAGTCCCTCGCAGGTGTTTTCAAGCCCGACGAACACGCCGAAATCGGTAACGCCCGTGATGATGCCGTCAAAGTCCTCTCCAATGTGCGAAAGCATATACTCCGCCTTGTAGCAGTCCTCACAGCTTCGCTCGACCTCCATAGCCGTTATCTCGGTCTTTGTCGCCTGGTCGGCTGCGGCGTAGGAGAACTTGGAATACTTCTGCGCACAGTCTGCCGCCTTTGTGCCGCTTAAAAAATCCGACATTATGCGGTGTATCGCAAGGTCGGGATAGCGGCGTATCGGCGAGGTGAAATGTGCATAGTCCTCCAGCACCAGCCCGAAGTGACCGACAGGCTCGGTGGAGTATTTCGCCTTGGACATACTGCGCAGGATAATGTTGTTCACTATCGGAGCGACCGGCGTACCCTTCACCTTTTCAAGTATCGCAGCCATATCCTGCGGCGTCGCTGTTTCGCCGAGCTTGTACTGTATATTGAGCTTTACCAGCGTCTCCCTCAGCCCCTCGGTCTTTTCCTCGCTCGGCTCCTCGTGGATACGGTAAACGAACGGCAGCTTGTTGTCAAAGCCGAAGCGTGCGGCACACTCGTTCGCAACGAGCATAAAGTCCTCGATAAGCTCCTCGCTGCGGCCTCTCGTCCTGGGCAGCACATCGACGCACTTGTCCGTTTCGTCGATTATAAGCTTGCTCTCCTGCGTTTCAAGCTCGGGGCAGCCACGCTGTATGCGGTTGGCTTTTAGTATATCTCCAAGCTCGAGAAGCAAAGGCAGTTGGTCTTTTACCTCGGCGTACTTTTCGCTGTTGGACTTTGAATTGTAGCCCTCCAGCATCTCGTTTATCTCGCTGTAAACTCCCTTGACACGGGAACGTATAACGCTCTTTGCGAACTTGTAGGACATTATGTGCCCCTGCTTGTCAAGCTGTGCGATGCAGGAAAAGGCAAGCCTGTCCTCGTTCGGATTGAGCGAGCAGATGCCGTTTGAAAGCTCCTTGGGGAGCATCGGGATAACTCTGTTTGCATAGTAAACGCTTGTCCCACGCTTGAAAGCCTCGTTGTCCAGCTCGCTCTTTGGCAGAACGTAGTGCGAAACGTCTGCGATGTGAACGCCCAGCTCGTAGCCGTTTTTCGTCCTTTCAACGCTTATCGCATCATCTATGTCCTTGGTGTCCGCACCGTCGATAGTGAATATCGGCTTGTCACGCAAGTCAAGGCGATCCGGTATCTCAGCCTGTATGCGTGAATAGTCGCTGATGTTTCTCGCTTCCATTATCACCTGCGGCGGGAAAACCGGCGTCAGCCCGTTGACCTCCACCACACACAGAGCGCACGAAGCCGCCCGCATGGAGCTTCCGTAGCTTGCGGTGATGACGCACCTGTGTTCGCTGTGACGCTTTCCACGCTGCGTTATCTCGGCGATGACCTTGTCCCCCTCGTGAAGCTCGATACCGCTTGGGTTGTCAAAGCACAGAGCCGACTTGCAAAGCGTGTCGGGGACTATTTTAAGCTCGCCGAATTCGTCAACTATCTCGCCCATAAAGCGGGAGTAGTTCTGCTCGAGTATCTCGGTTATCTCGCCCTCGGGAGATTCACCCCTGCCCTTGAACGTGCGCACGGTAACGACGTCGCCCGGAAGCGCACCCATAAGATACTTGCCTGCGATGAAGTATTCCTCGTTCGTTTCAGCGTCCGCAACAAAGCCGAATGTGCGGTTGATGCGAACGACCTTGCACTTTCGGTCTTTCTTTTTCTCACCGAGCGAAAAGCCGTACTTTGTTTCGGTTATCTCGCCGCGCCTTTTCATAGCTGCGACCGTGTCGTTGAACTTGTCTATGTCAAAATGCTTTCTCTTGCAGTCACGCAGAAGCTCCTTGTAACGCACGGGCTTCTTCCCCGAGCGCTTGAGCTTGCTGACTATAAGCTTTGTATAATCTATTTTCATCTTTTCTCCTTTATGCAAAGTCTTTTAAAATCTCTTTTGCCGCCTCATCGACCAGCTCTGCTTTTTCGCTGTCGGTCGGGTGCTGTGCGATACGCATTATCTCGGTCATCAGCCGTTCGTCATTCGGGCGACCGCACCGACCGCCGATCAGGTACTTTATAATATTGTACTTCCAGATATCGTCCGTCTGCCCGGGCTTTAACAGCTCGTAAAGCTGCGGCTCGACAACGCTGTAATGCTCGTTCAGAAGCTCACAGACAAGCTGTGCAACAGGCCAGTTCATATCCTGTATCCACTCAAGCAGCTTAGGAACTATCGGCTCGATCTGCTCATCATCCAGCCCCGACAGCCTTTTGACAGCCTCGCTGTCAAACTTGTCCACGGGAAGAAGCGTCTGTGCGTCGGGCGATTTGAACTCATACGCCGTATATGTGTCGTGCAGCGCAAAGCCAAGCTTTCTCGCTATCTTTACCGACGCCATGTTCCGTGCGTCCCAGTTCGGTGCAAGCCCCCTGTCGATACACTCGGCAATGAACCTCGCCGCCGTTATCCTCGCAAGCCCTTTCATGCGGTACTGCGGCGCTGTGGACACCTCGACCTCGACTCCCCTGCTGTAATAGCAGTATGTGCTCGTTCCGCTGACGATACTGCCGCCGTGCTTTATCGCAAAGCCGAAGCCGTGCTCCTCAAATTCATTGTAGTCCGAAAAATTGGACACAAATGAATATGCCCAGTCGCTTGTAAGACACTGTTCAAATTCCTCTTTGCCTATCGCACAAAGCTGCATATCGGCAAGCCCAAGAAGCTGTGTGCCTCTGAGTATCTCTGCGAGCTTTTCCCTGTCAAAACCGCCTTGCGGCGCCCGCATATGGTAACGCTCGACCTTTTTGAGCCTGTCCCCGCACTCGCCCGAGAGAAGCCCGAACCACTCATCACAGCCAGGAACAAAAACGGCGTGCGGCTTGTCCTTCGCAAAAGCCATCACCTCATCGGCATATGCAGGCTTGCCCGCAAGATAGTGAAAATCCCCCGAGACTATCACCGCAGTCTGCGGCTCGCTCCCGCCGTCGCACCAAAGCTCGCCGTAAACGCCCTCAAAACAGCTTTGTATCATTGAATCGTCAAAACACTCAAACAGTGCCTTGATATTTTGCCCGATGCTCGTTATCCTTTTCATTTTGTACTCCTAAAACAAAAAGCTGCCGCAAAAAATGCAGCAGCCCGTTTCGTGTTGTTATTTGTGATAGATAGAAACCACAATGTTCACCGCAAGTGTTACGATAAACAGAATGACCGAACAAATCTTTGCGATCTTGGAAAGCTTGGCGTCCTTGGTGTTGCCGCCGTTCTTTCCGTAGAACGACTCGTTGTAACCGCCGCCTATCGCCGAGGTAAGGCCCTGGTCCTTGGATTCCATTGAAAGCACTATCAAAATCAGAATAAGGCTGACAAAGATCAATAACGAACCTGCTACTATCTCCATTACAGACATTTTATTTCCCTCCGTATTCAAATGGATTTGCCAAATATCTTAGATAGTATAGCACACTTCTTCCGAAATTGCAAGTGTTTTTTCAAATTTTCTCAAAGTTTTTTGCATTCGGACGATTTTTTTGCGATAAACCTATTGACAAGCGGATAAATGTGTGATAAAATAATTAAGTCACTAACGAGGAAAGCAATGATCTTATTTCTTACCTCTTACCTCTGACTTCTAAAAGGACAGGTGTCCGAGTGGTTTAAGGAGCCGGTCTTGAAAACCGGTGATACGGCAACGTACCGTGGGTTCGAATCCCACCCTGTCCGCCATTTTTACCACAAGGAGCACAGCTCCGAAAATACTGTACTGTTTGCGGATTTACCCAAGTGGTGAAGGGGCTCCCCTGCTAAGGGAGTAGGTCTGGAAACGGGCGCGAGAGTTCAAATCTCTCAATCCGCGTAGCTTAAAAAGCTTCCGAGAAATCGGGAGCTTTTTTGTTTTTGCGTTTACTTTTTCATTTAACGGATAGCAATTTCCGCTAACTGTCCAAAAAAAGTTACCACAAATCAAAACGGATATGTTATTATAGGTACACAAAAGAGAAAGACAACAAGCGTTTCATATCAACACCTCCAATTTTACACACTACTTTGAAAAAAGGAGCTTCCAAAGCGGAAACTCCTTTTTTCTTTATTCTGTTACAGCACCCTGCAATCGTTCATATCTATCCACCCGTTGTCGGTGACACGACCGTACTGGACGCCGCAGACGGTCTTTTTTTCTTTAACGGTGCAGGTACTCCCCTTTTTCGCCGTGCCCTCAAAGCGCACTATCGGGGTGTCCTTTGTGACCGTTACC
>CADAES010000025.1 GCA_902786975.1 uncultured Ruminococcus sp. | reverse complement strand
GATACTTCTGCGTGAGCATATGAAGATAAATATCCTGCTGACCGTGGCGTATGTGTTCGGCGTGTTCGTGACTATCCACATTTTCGGCAGACAGCAAAAGGAACTGAAAAACGATAAATCGGAAGTATAGGTGCCTATATGGATCATAGACAAAAGCGCAGTAACAGAACCGCCCGTGAGCATAGTCCTCACGGGCGGTATTTGCTATTGTGCAGTAAGCATACTGTTTCTGATTTCGTCAAGTGTTCTCGGAGCGAAGTCCATCGGAATGTATGTCAACGGTGCTGTATGCAATATGAACATGGGTCTGACCCTTACAAATGAAACGATAACCGCTCCCGAAAACTGTGAGGAGGTCAAAAAGAGTGCCCGCAGCTTTATCAAGGATAACTCGACCAACAAGCCTGCCAAGGAAGTGGTTTTTGCACCTGTTGCACATACCCATAATCTCACTAAGCACGCAGCCAAATCCGGTTCCTGCCTTGAAGACGGCAATACGGTATACTGGGAGTGTTCCGATTGTGGTCAATTCTTCAGAGACAAGGACGGCAAGAAACCTGTTGCCAAGGACAGCTGGGTGATCGAGAGAACGGGCCACGATCTCACAGCAACACCGTACAAAGCTGGGACCTGTACCGCTGCGGGAAACAAGGCTTACTGGACTTGTACAAAGTGCAATAAGGTCTACTCCGACAAAAACGGCAAGACTGAAACCACAGTCGCAAAATCGATCATTCCCGCAAAGAAACACAAGTGGGGCACACCTACTTACAAGTGGTTCGGCGACAATAAGACTGTAACAGCAACAAGAGTTTGTCTGAACGACAAAAAGCATACACAGACCGAAACCGTCAAGGCAACCGCTAAGACCACAAACCCGACTTACCTTATCAAGGAATTCCGGAAAATAATAAACGATACCGACAGGGTGAGCATGAATATCCTTACCGAAAAAGATGTACAGCCCGAAACGGTGAACGGCAAAAGTATCGTGGTGATACGTGTACCCCGTGCAGAGCGCACGGACAGACCTATCTATATTGACGGCGACCCGATCAAAGGTTCATACCGGCGCAACGGTGACGGTGACTGCCACTGTACAAAAGACGAGGTCGAGGCTATGCTGCGTGATGCCGCAGGCAGATCGCAGGATATGCTTGTGCTTGAAAATATGGGCCTGTATGTGTTTGATTACGGCATTGTTATCCGACAGTGCTGTTCAGAAGGCTCTTTTTCAACTCTCCGATATACGTTTGACATATCTCGCTCGGTGAGGCATATTTTTTTCTGATGTAACCTATCTGCATTATGCTGTTAGGGTTTTCGGTATCCTCTCTGTAAGGAACGACGACATAGTCGCTCCTGCCGAACATTTCGGTAAGTATCCCCGAGCAAAGAGTGTAGCCGTTCAGCGAACGCAGCAGCTCGCCCATAGTTGCTCTGTCTGTCGCTTTTATCGTTCTTGGATAGTTGTTCTCGCTGAGTATCTCTTCAGCGAAGATGTAGCCGTCCATTCCGTTCTGCTCAAACGACAGGCAAGGATAAGCTGCGAGTTGTTCAAGACTGAGTGAGGGCTCCTTGGCAAGAGGGTGACCGCAGTACATATAGACATATGCACGGCATTTTATAAGCTCTGTAAAGCACAGATCGTATTCGTCGAGCAGCTTACTGATAAGCTTGCGGTTGAGATTGCTTATGTACAGTATGCCTATCTCGCTTTTAAGGCTGCCGACATCTTTGATGACGTTGAGCGTTTCTGTCTCACGGATAGCAAGATCAAATTCAAGTGTATCGTACAGCTTTACAGTATTGATGAATGCGTCTACCGCAAAGGTATAGTGCTGTGTTGAAACACCGAACTTGCGCTTTATATCTTTGTTTATGTATTTTTCGCACACAAGCTCGTACTGTCTGAAAAGCTGCGATGCACTCTGAAGGAACTCCTCGCCTTCGGCTGTCGGTACAGCCCCTTTGTGCGTGCGGAGAAATATCTGCATACCAAGCTCCTTTTCAAGCTCCTGTACGGCATTTGTAAGCGTGGGCTGTGAGATGCCCAGATGCTCTGCCGCCTTGTTCATAGAGCCGTGTTCCTTTATGGTCAGAGCATAGTTTATCTGTAAAAGTGTCAAATGCACCGCTCCCTTTCCTTGGATTACAGAAAATATATCATAATTGAAAACGGTTGTCAAGGCAGCGGTAATACAGTTTTTTTATTGAACGTTATAGCCTGCATCTATAACTAATGCCGTTTATGATAACGATTTCTTATAATCTCACGAAGTCAGCCGTTATCAGCCCTTTGCGTGAGCTTGTGATGCAGTTCAAACGCCCTTCTGTAAGGTTTGACAACGTTATCATCTTTTGCCGGTGACGGGGTCGGACGGGCTGATTTTTCATATCCGGCAAGCTCAAAAAACATAGAAAACGAGCCTCCGACGTGACACTGCGTGATAACGATGTCACGTTTTTTTATTGACCGAGGCGTTTTTTTCGGCTAAACTGAACACATCGAAAGAAAACCCGATACAAAAAACGAAAGGAAGATCATCATGGCAGAATTAAAATTTGACACAAAGAAAATAAAGGCAGGCTACGATCCGCTTCAGAACAATCTGGCGATCTCGCCACCGATCTATCAGACGACAGCTTACGATTTCAAAAACACACAGCACGCGCAGAATCTTTTTACCTACAAGGAGGCAGGTTACCTCTATACAAGAGTGGGAAATCCTACGGTAAATTTCTTTGCGGAGAGGGTAAAGGCTCTTGACGGTGCAAAGAACGCAGTTGCGGTCGGTTCGGGAATGGCGGCTATCTCCTATACGCTGCTCAACCTCGCATCAAAGGGCGGTACGATACTTGCATCGCCTTATCTTTACGGCGGCACGATAGATGCATTCGACAGACTGTTTCCCGAGCTCGGCGTGAACATAAAGCTGACAGATGCGGTGCTCGACCCGAACAAGCTCGAAGCGGAGATAACCGATGATGTTAAGGGTATATATGTTGAGTCACTGAGCAACCCTAACGCTTATCTGCTCGATATCGACGCTATATCTGAGGTCGCTCACAAGCATGGCGTTCCGGTAGTGGTCGACAACACGCTTGCAACACCTTATCTTTACAGACCGCTCGAGCACGGAGCAGACATAGTTGTATATTCGGCAACAAAAGCGCTCACAGGTCACGGAAATATCATCGCAGGACTTATCCTCGACAACGGAAATATGAGCTGGTATACAAAGGAAAAGTATCCGCAGTTCTATGAGCCTATCGTGATGCTCGGCGGAAAGAGCACAGCGGATATTTTCCCGGATAACATATTTATCTTCCGTGCGATACTTGTTTATCTCAATCTGCTTGGAGCTGCTCTTTCACCGCAGGACGCATATCTTGGCATTATCGGTCTTGAAACGCTTTCCGAGAGAGTTGCAAAGCAGAGCGCAAACGCTGCAAAGCTCGCAGCTTATCTTGAAAGCTCACCGGCAGTCGAATGGGTGCGCCACCCGAGCCTTGCAAGCTACAAGTTCAAAGAGCTTGCCGACAAGAATCTTCCCAACGGCGGTGGCGGAGTTCTTGCTTTCGGAATCAAGGGTACACCCAAGCAGGAAGCGGAGTTTATCAATAATATCAAGCTGTTCCACTACCACGTAAATCTCGGCGATGCCCGTTCGCTGATCGTCGATTCACCCAACACCACTCACAGCGAGCTGAGCGAGGACGAGCTGAAGCTTGCGGATATACCCCACAACCTTATCCGTATCTCCGCAGGTCTTGAAGATGCAGACGACCTTATAGCTGACCTTGAGCAGGCATTCAAGGCTGCGGGGCTTTTATAAAATAATAATACAGAAAAGAGAAGTGAAGAACTATGTCAGGAAAGAAAAATGAAAAGATACAGCTGATTGTGCTGGCAGGACTTTTTGCGGCAATAGTAACAGTTTCAACGATGATAATAAGGATACCCACACCGACAAAGGGCTATATCAACCTCGGTGACTGCTTTGTGAACATCGCCGGCTGGCTGCTCGGACCGATCTACGGCGGCGCAGCAGCGGGCATCGGCTCGGCACTGAGCGATCTGTTTGCAGGCTACACGGTATATGTGATACCCACTTTTATAATAAAAGGACTTATGGCAGTTGTTGCTTTTGCAGTATTCAAAGTTTTAAGAAAAAAGCTGCCGACCCTTGTTGGCAGGATAGTTTCTGCTGTGGCAGCAGAGCTGGTAATGATAGTCGGATATGCTGTTTTTGAAGCGTTCCTTTACGGCTCCGTTACGACAGCACTTTCAGGTGTTGCGGGAAATGTCGTTCAGGGCATCGGCGGTGTGGCATTCGGCGTGATCCTTTATGAAGGTGTTATAGCAAGGATACCTGCTGCAAAGAGCTTAGCGGTTGGAAGAAAGTAAAATGAATGGAGAGGAAAGTAATGAAAAAAAGAGTAAAAGTATTATCGTTTGTATTATCGGTGGTATTGCTTGCTTCATGCTCTGTAAGCGAGTCAAATGGTGATTCTTCAAAATCATCTGATACATCAGCATCGGCAAGCAACAGCAGGTCTGACTACAAATATGGGAAAATAGATATCCCGGGCAAGGACGGAGCACTCTGCGGCGCACCGATATATATTGCATACGAAAACGGATATTTTGCAGAGGAAGGCTTTGATGTGAACCTCATCTCTGCGGATTTTGAAACACGAAAGATAGGACTTAACAACGGCTCTATACCGATAGTCAACGGAGACTTTCAGTTCTTCCCGTCTATCGAGAACGGCATAGATGTAAAGGTAGTTGACGGTCTGCACGAGGGCTGTATCAAGCTTGCGGTAAAGCCCGATTCGGACATAAAGACCGTACAGGATCTCAAAGGCAAGAAGATAGGCGTTGACGAGATAGGCGGCACTCCTCATCAGGTGGCTTCACTGTGGCTCGAAAACGCCGGGATCTCTGCCGATGCATCAAAGGGCGAGGTAACATTCCTGCCGTACTCTGACGGAAACCTTGAATTCGAGGCTCTTGCAAAGGGCGAGATAGATGTTGCAGCTCTGTGGGATCCGCTAGGGTCTATCCACGAAAAAGCAGGCGATGTAAGGATACTGTTCGATCTGGGTACAGACCCGTACTTCAAGGATCGTTTCTGCTGCTTCCTTTATGCATCGACCAAGGTGCTCAACGAAAAGCCCGATGAGATCGCAGCTCTGCTCAGAGCATACCGCAAGGCACAGGAATGGATCTACGAGAATCCCGAGAAGTCGGTGGATATAATCGTTGAAAAGAAATACGCTTCTATCGAGGACAAGGAGCTTGCTGTGAAGCTTGTAAAGAGCTACGGCTATCCATCGGCAGACAAGCACAACGACAACTGGGACAGCAGAGTCGAAAGCGATGTCAAGTATTTCGTGGACGGCCTTTCAAAGATAGGCTACCTCAAGAGCGATCCAGGTGATTTTGCAAAGAAGATATATCAGAAGGTCGATGTAAAATAAGTGTTTTTCAGGGGCGGTGCCAAAGCCGCCCTTTGAAATTCGAGTGAGGAGAGATAGTATGGATAATGCCGCTGCGTTAGAGCTGAACGCTCCGAAAACAGCCGGTGAAAAAGAAAAGCCGGAAGTCAACTGGGGATACAGGCACAACGGTTATTTTGCGCTGAAGCTGCTGCTGACATTGTCGGGCTTTATTATTGCGATAATAGTCAACATCGCATTTCCGCAGAAGGCTGCGGTCGAGTTCAAGACATACACGTTGTCGGTCTTCGGTCTTAATATCGACCTGACGATAAACGATGCATATATATTTGTGCTGGCAGTGCTGATGCTCATATACAGCACAGCAGGCATAAGAGCGTTCTTTGTAAAGGCGAGAAGAAAGATCTACTGCAAAAATGCAGCTTTTCGTTTTGCGATAGGTGTAGCACTTGCCTTGTGGGACATAGGCGGAACAAAACTGCAGTGGTTCGCACAGCCGTTTTTCCCCGGTCCTGCACAGGTCATCGAGGCTTACCTTGCAGACGGCGACTATATCGTACAGAACACGCTGTATTCGCTGAGACTTTATGCTGCGGGCTTTTCCTGCGGAGTTATCCTCGGAGTGGGTACAGGCATATTGATAGGCTGGTTCCCGAAAGTGTACTACTGGGTGTTCCCTGTACTCAAAATAACGGGTGTTGTGCCTGCTGTTGCGTGGATGCCGTTCGCACTGACTCTGCTGCCAAACTCATTTACGGCAGCCGTGTTCCTTATCGTGATATGTGCGTGGTTCCAGATAGCTTTTCTGACTGCGCAGGGCATACAGTCAACACCGAAGCAGACCTATGAAGCCGCAAGGATACTAGGCAGCGGTCAGCTCGGGCTTATAATCCACGTTGCGATACCGCACGCTATGCCAAGCATCTTTACGGGCATCAGCTCGGCAAATGCAATGGCGTTCACAACGCTCGTAATGAGCGAGATGCTCGGTCAGCCGGGCGGTCTGGGCTATTACATAAACCAGTCCAAAGTGTGGAGCGCATATTACAAGGTGCTCGCAGCTATCGTTGTAATGGCGGTGCTGTTCTCGCTGATAAATCACTTTATCGGCATCATCAAAAAGCGCACGCTGAGGTGGCAGGAGGGAGTTTTGAAAAAATGAGCAGCAGTATCTCTATAAACGGTGTCAACAGGGTATACACCGATGCCGACGGAAACAGGGTCGAGGCTCTGCACGATGTTTCGCTCGATATAAAAGCGGGTGAGTTCATCTCTATCATCGGACCGTCGGGCTGCGGAAAGACGACGCTGCTGCGCCTTATCGCAGGACTAGATAAACCGCAGTCGGGCGAGCTGTCGATAGATGACAGCAGGATAAAGGACGTTTCGACCGAGCGTGGCTATGTCTTTCAGCAGGGCGGGCTTTTCCCGTGGCTGACGGTGGAGAACAACATAGCATACGGCTTGAAGGCAAGAGGGATATTCAAGCGGGACAAGGCGAAAGTAAAGGACTATATCTCGATGGTTGGACTTGAAGGCTTTGAAAGATCCTATCCGCATCAGATCTCGGGCGGTATGGCACAGAGAGTCGCTATTGCAAGGGCACTTATAAACGATCCTAAGGCGCTGCTTCTCGATGAGCCTATGGGTGCGCTGGATTCATTCACCAGAGCAGATCTGCAGGACAAGATACTTGAGCTTTGGAAAAAGCAAGGAACGACCATGATCCTTGTCACCCACGATATCGATGAGGCGATATACCTCAGTGACCGCATCGTGATAATGACACCTCGTCCCGGCAAGATAAGCAGCATCGTCAATGTGGATCTGCCCAGACCGAGACACAGGGGCGGAGGAGAGTTCCTTGCGCTGCGAAAGTCGATACTTGAATTCTTTGAGCTGGCGCAGGCACAGCCTCAGCCGGAGTATATAATTTAAACAGCATTGGAGAGTAAAATGAAATGAAGAGAACAATAATCGGGATCGCCGAGGGCATTGCAGCCCTTGTGCTCACGATCGGAGCGTTCACGTTTTTCAAGGCGTGCGGTGAACACGACGGAAAGTTTATGGCGTGCCACTGGGCACAGAATGCGGTGACACTAGCAGGCATCGTGCTTACAGCACTTGCACTCGTGCGCATCGTTTTTCCCGACGAGAAGATAAAGACAGGACTTTCGATAGGCGTTTTTGCCCTGTCGGTATCGGTGATATTCATTCCGGGCACGGTGATAAATCTTTGCATGATGGAAAGCATGGCGTGCCGTTCGACATTCAAGCCGGCAGTCATTGTTGTATCGGCAGTGCTTGCAGCGATCGCACTTGCTGATGTCATCGCAGGCTTTGTCAAGGAAAAGAAAGCACAATGAGCATAAAAAGAGTTCTTTACAAGAGCATCGTCGGAAAGCCGCTGCGTTCTTTTGCACTGCTGTTCATATGTATCATCATGTCGGCGGCAGTTTACGGCGGTGCAGTGATCTCGGCGAGCCTTCAAAACGGCATAGACAGTCTTGAACAGCGGCTCGGTGCTGACATAATAGTCCTGCCCGAAAGCGCTTCAGAAAAAGTCAAACTTGAAAATATCCTGCTGCAGGGCACTCCGGGATATTTCTATATGGATAAGGATATTGCAAACGAGCTTGCAGCCATCGACGGCGTTGATAAGCTTTCCGCACAGTATTTCCTTGTTTCCGCCAATGCCAAGTGCTGCACGGTGCAGGTGCAGATAATCGGATTTGATGAGGACACCGATTTTTCGGTAAAGCCGTGGCTGCGTGAGGCTTACAGCGGCAAACTCGGAAAAAACGAGATAGTCGTCGGTTCGGATCTTTCAACAAGAGTCGGGCACAGCCTGACGCTCTACGGTGTTGAATGCAAGGCTGTCGGCAAGCTCGAAACGACAGGTACGGGACTTGACACGGCGATATATGCCGGATCAGATACCGTCCGTGGGCTGATAAAGGCGGCAGAGTCAAAGGGTATCTCCGTGCTGTCAAAGCAAGACCCCGCAGATGTCATTTCTTCCGTTTACATCAAGGTAAAGGACGGATATGACATAGACGAGGTATCTGCAAGCATAAACCTCGGCATAGACGGCGTACAGGCTGTCCGTACAAAATCAATGATAACGGGAACAGCCGATAAGCTGTCCGTCATCTCCGGCAGCGTAAGGTTGCTGATAACGGCGGTGTGGCTGCTTTCTGCGGTCATAATGCTGATAGTTTTCACGGTGCTCATCAACGAGCGCAAGCGTGAGTTCGCTGTTCTGAGGGCAGTCGGATTCTCACGCCGCAGGCTCGCAGCACAGGTGCTTCTGGGTTCACTTGTGATCTGTTTTGTCGGGGCTGTGCTTGGGATAGGTATCTGTACCGCAGTCGTGTTCCCGTTCAGCAGGCTCATCGAGAGAAAGGCGGGTCTGCCGCTGCTCATACCCGATGCTTTGACGGCAGCAGGCTATGCGTTTGCGGCGCTGGCGGCAGTGACGGTCACCGGACCTCTTGCCTCGGCATATTCGGCGTACAGACTGAGCCGTGTTGATACGGGAAGGATACTCAGAGAGGGTGACTGACAGATGAATATAACAGCACGCAATATAAGCAAAAGCTATAAACGCAAAGGCATATCGGGCGAGGTGCAGGTGCTTTGCAGCACGGATATAGACCTTGAAAGCGGAAAGATCTGTCTTATAAGCGGACGCTCGGGCAGCGGAAAAAGCACGCTGCTGAATATCCTCTCGGGACTGCTTTGCGCATCGGGCGGTACGGTGCATTATGACGGTACCGATATATATAAGCTCAGCGACAAGGAGCTTTCCTTGCTCCGATGCAGTCGGACGGGCTATATCCCGCAGGTGCAAAGCGCAGTCGGAACACTTACGGTAAGGGAGAATGTTCTGCTCCCGTCAGCAGTCATAGGCAAGGGCAAAGACCGTTTTGCAGCAGACGGGCTGCTTGAACGGTTCGGCTTGACAGAACTCGCCGATGCACGTCCCGATTCGCTGTCGGGCGGTGAGCTTCGCAGACTTTCGATAGCCCGTGCGCTTGTGAATTTACCGCAGGCGATATTTGCCGATGAGCCGACCAACGACCTTGACGATGAAAACTCACGGCTCGTTTTTGAGCAGCTGCGCAAGTCAGCAGACAGCGGTGCGGCAGTAGTGATAGTTTCACATGACCGGCTTGCAAAAGAGTATGCCGATGTGGTATACTGTATGCAGCAGGGAAGTCTTAACAGAGAGAAGGGTCAGTTATGAACATAAGAAAAGCAAAGCTTGCAGATCTTGACGAGATAGCAAGAATAGAAAGCGTCTGTTTTCCGCCGGAGCAGGCTGCCGGCAAAGAGGTATTCAGAGAGAGGCTCACGGATTTTCCCAATCACTTTCTTGTTATGAGCGACGATTACGGAAAGATAGTATCATTCATCGACGGCTTCACGACAGACATATCCGACCTTACCGACGAGATGTACGCTGTATCATCCCTGCACGATGAAAACGGCAAATGGCAGATGGTGTTCGGACTGTGTACGCTGCCAGATTACCGCCAGAGAGGCTTTGCACAAAGGCTGCTCAAGGAGTTCATAAGAAATGCGAAGTCCGAGGGCAGAAAGGGTGTTGTGCTCACCTGCAAACAGCAGCTCATAAAGTATTATGAGAAATTCGGGTTCGTCAGCGAGGGCGTAACTAATGCGTCTGTTATCGGCGGAGTCCGCTGGTATCAGATGCGAAGGATGCTTTAAAACAGCGGTGTGAAAGATCTTGCTTGCAAAACAAATGCAAGTGAGGTCTTTTTATGTGCAAGAAAGTTAACAATTATGTCATTGACAGAGCGAAATGTTTGTGATACTATATCATAGTAATCTGATATGAAAACTATGTTGAAAGGAGGCGACAGCTGTGTCACTAAAAGAAATAGCTCAGATGACAGGGGTTTCCGTGTCAACGGTAGGCAGGATACTCAACGATCCCAAGCATAAATGCTCCAGCGAGGATATACGCAGGCGAGTGCTTGAAGCAGCACGGAAGATAAACTATATCCCCAATGCGAATGCCAGAAAACTCAAATCGGGTGACGGCAGAGGTGATGAGATATACAGCATAAATATACTGCTCACAAGATTTGCCAACGAGGCAGCCGATCCGTTTTATGACGAACTGCTGATGCTGCTTGAAAAGGAGCTGCGCAACAGCGGCTGTATTATCTCAAACGTGTGGCATAACGCTGAGTTTTCAGACGAAAAAGCAAGCAGAGCAGATAATCTTGCCTCAATAATAGACAGCTTGTATCAGGGCAGCGAACGAAAGTCAGACGGACTTATTATAATCGGAAAGGTCACAAGGCGGGCTTTGCGGGCATTAAAGATCAGGGAAAAGAATATAGTTTCCATAAACCGAAATTCGACTAACTATGAGGTCGATGAGGTGCTTTGTGACGGCAGCAGGATAGCCCGTGATGCAGTCGCTTACCTTGCAAGGCTGGGACACACAAAGATAGGCTATGTCGGTGACTGTCACAATGAATCCCGCTTTACCGGCTATCAGGCTGCACTTGCCGATCTGCATCTTGCACCCGATCTTGACTATGTTTTTGATACCACGCCCAACGAACAGAATGGGCTTATCGCATATGAGTATTTCAAAAATCTACCCGATCCGCCGACAGGTATCTACTGTGCAAACGATATACTTGCTATAGGCTTGATAAAAGGCTTCGGAAAGCGCAGACAAAAGCTGTATATGCCCTCGGTGATTTCAAGCGACGACATCGACGCAGGGCAGTATACCCGACCTATGCTGACAACGATCTCATTGCCGAAGTTTGATATGGTCAGGTTTGCACTTATGCTGCTGCTTGACAGGATCAGAGGCGGTCATAAGATCGTTTCACGACTTGAGCTTGAAGGCACGCTGATAATACGTGAAAGCTGCCGTAATTACAGCGAAATGACCGAACCTGAATACTATATATGAGATATGATGCTGCGTTTGATAACGTTATCACCGAAACCGGGATAAAACCTGAGGCATACTTGGGAAACAGCAGGAAATGCCCTGTAAAAGAGGTGATAACGTTGTCACAAAGCAGTGCGGATTAATTTTGATTTAACATTTGGGTTACTTTTACTTCGGATAATCACGCTGATATGGGTATGTTTTCGGCGGTGAGAAGAACGCCGTGATAACGTTATCACATATTGCGGTTGACTTGTTCGGAGTTTTCATTTAAAATAATATCATACCAAATAGATAGGAAATATATGAAAGGCGAAAGGAAAGATATTTATGAGTTACAAAAGCATTGATACAGCATTGATCCACGGCGGTATCCCGATAGACGAGCGCACGGGTGCGGTCAATATCCCGATCTACCAGACCTCAACATTCAAACAGGACGGCCTTGGAAAGATGAGAGGATACGAGTATTCAAGAACAGGCAACCCGACCAGAGAGGCACTTGAAAAGCTGATAGCAGAGCTGGAAGGCGGCTATGCGGGCTTTGCATTCGCAAGCGGTCTCGCCGCCGAAACGGCAGTGCTGAGCCTGCTTCATTCGGGCGACAGAGTTCTCATTTCGTCAAACGTCTATGGCGGAACATTCAGACTGCTCAACAACGTGTTTGACCATTTTGATATCAATTACACCATTTCCGATACCGAAGACCCCGGGTCTTTTGAAAAGGATATAACGAGCGATGTTAAGGCAGTTCTGCTCGAAAGCCCGGCAAACCCGCTGATGACGGTCACCGACATCAGAAAGATCGCAGAGATCGCACACAAGCACGGCTTGCTTGTGATAGTTGATAATACATTTATGACACCTTACCTGCAAAGACCGATAGAGCTTGGCGCTGATATCGTGGTACACAGCGCAACAAAGTATCTCGGCGGACACAGCGACGTCGTTGCAGGACTGGCAATAGCTAAGACAAAGGAGCTTGCAGAAAAGCTTGCGTTCATACAGAATTCAACAGGCGGAGTGCTCCCGCCGTTTGACAGCTTTTTGCTCATCAGAGGCATTAAGACGCTCGGCGTCAGGCTCGACAGACACGTTGCAAATGCAGAGGCTGCCGCAAAATTCCTTTCCGAACACAGCGCAGTAAAGAGCGTGCATTACCCCGGACTTACGACCGACAAAGGCTACGAGGTCAACACAAAACAGGCAAAGAACGGCGGCGTGATGATATCGTTTGAGCTTAAAGACGGCTATGATATTGAAAAGTTCTTTGAGAGCCTGCAGCTTGTAACGCTTGCGGAAAGCCTCGGCGGAGTTGAATCGCTCGTTTGCCACCCTTCTACAATGACACACGCATCAATACCTGAGGAGATACGCAAAAAGGTCGGTATCACCGACGGACTTATCAGACTTTCGATAGGTATCGAGGATATTGACGATATTCTTGCGGACATCGAACAGGCGATCGAAAAAAGCAAACAGTGAGGTAAACAGAAATGCTGTATGAAAATATGCATAAGCTCATCGGCAGGACTCCGCTGGTCGAGCTTGTAAATATGGGGGTATCCCCCGATGTACATATTTACGCTAAACTTGAAATGTATAACCCTTCCGGCAGCGTCAAGGACCGCATCGGCGAGTATATGATAGCTGCTGCTGAAAAAGAGGGAAGACTTAAAAAAGGCGGCACGATAATCGAAGCTACCGCAGGTAACACAGGTCTGGGCATCGCATTCGCAGCACTTGGAAAAGGCTACAGAGTGATCTTTACCGTCCCGACAAAATTCTCCGCAGAAAAGCAGGCGCTGATGCGTGCGCTCGGTGCGGAGGTCATAAACACTCCGAGAGCCGAGGGAATGCTCGGCGCAGTGAGAAAGGCAGAGGAGCTGAAAGCGCAGATACCCGGTTCGATCTCGCTGGAGCAGTTCAAAAATCCCAACAATCCGCTTGCACATTATGAAACGACAGGCAAAGAGATCTGGGAGGATATCGGCGGCAGGGTCACACACCTTGTTGCCGGCGCAGGAAGCGGCGGCACATACACGGGTATCGTCAGATACTTAAAGGAGCAGGACAAAAATGTTCAGGGCGTGCTTGCAGATCCCGAGGGCTCGACCATCGGCGGCGGAGAGCATTTTGATTACAATATTGAAGGCATAGGAAACGATTTCATTCCCGATACAATGGATATAGACCTTGTTGACAAAGTCATAAAGGTCAACGACGATGAGGCATTCTCAACCGTGCGTGACCTTGCAAGGAACGAGGGCATCATCGCAGGCTCGTCATCGGGCGCTGCAATGGCGGCAGCCCTGAAGCTTGCAAAGACTCTGGATAAAGGCAATATAGTCGTGGTGTTCCCCGACAGAGGCGACAGGTATTTCAGTACGGGATTGTTCGGATAACGGTGATAAAATGAAATATCTGATAGCATTTGCAAGCTCCGACGGTATAAACATCGACAGGCATTTCGGAGCTGCCGAAAGATTCTATATAGCGCAGCTCGATACCGAAAAAGAGGATTGCGACATTACGGGATACCGTGATGTTAGGCCTGCCTGCAAAGGCGGCGGACACGAGCTTTCCGCATTTGATGCGATACTCGATACACTTGACGGAGTGTCTGCGATAGTTGCACAGCGTGTGGGATACGGCGCACAGGACTTCATTTCGCAAAAAGGTATCGCCGTGTATCCGATGCCGCTTCAAATCGAGCAGGCGATATGTCTGCTTATGGAAGAAAAACAATGGGAGGTTGACAAATGGCTGTCTCATACGAAGAACTGACGACAAAGCACCCTTGCTTTGCCCGAGGTGAACAGAGCAACAACGGACGAATACATCTTCCGATAAGTCCGAGCTGCAATATAGAGTGTAAATTCTGCGAGCGAAGCTTTAACAGCTACGAGGTAAGACCCGGCGTGAGCAGAACGGTGATCACACCGCAGGAAGCAATAGATGCGATACGCAGAGCCTTGGAGTTCTGCCCGGATATAAAGGTCGCAGGCATTGCAGGACCGGGCGATACGCTCGCAAGCCCGTTCGCACTCGAAACGTTCAGACTTATCAAAAAAGAGTTCCCGCAGCTTGTAAAGTGCATGAGCACAAACGGACTTCTGCTTGCCGAAAAAGCACAGGAGGTCATTGATGTCGGAATCGACTCGCTGACAGTAACGGTCAATGCGGTCGATCCGCAGATAGAGGCTCAGCTCAACGACGGCATCTATTGGCACGGACAGCACATCACAGGCGTCCCTGCTGCCAGGATACTTATTGAGCAGCAGCTCAAAGGCATCAAGCTCGTCAGCGATGCAGGCATCACGCTGAAGGTCAATACCGTGCTCGTGCCCGACATAAACTCCGAGCACATCGAGACGATAGCACAGACCGTTGCCGAGGCAGGTGCGAGCATATACAACATCATACCGCTGATACCGCAGCACAAGCTCAAAGACAGCAGGGAACCCGACTGTATGGAACGGGAAAGAGCAATACTCAGAGCGTCAAAGTATATCGATGTTTTCAGACACTGTCAGCGCTGTCGTGCCGATGCGGTCGGCATACCCGGCGGCGAGGATTTCGGAGACCGGATATACGTTGACCTGCAAAGGCTGTCAAGACAAGATACATTTTCACATGGCTGATAATTTGAATGAATATATGGAGGTAAAGTAAAATGGCTAAGGAATTAAGACAGATCGCAATATACGGAAAGGGAGGCATAGGCAAGTCGACTACCACGCAGAATCTTACTGCGGGACTGGTCGAGAGAGGCAACCACGTAATGGTCGTAGGCTGTGACCCGAAGGCGGACTCTACAAGACTGCTGCTCGGCGGACTGCATCAGAAAACGGTGCTTGATACCCTCAGAGATCAGGGCGAGGACGAGATCGAGCTCGATGCTATCCTCAAGGAAGGCTTTATGGGTACAAAGTGCGTTGAGTCGGGCGGACCGGAGCCGGGTGTCGGCTGCGCAGGACGTGGTATCATCACCTCTATCGGACTTCTCGAAAGGCTCGGAGCATACACCGAGGATCTTGACTATGTTTTCTACGATGTCCTTGGAGACGTTGTCTGCGGCGGTTTCGCGATGCCTATCCGTGAGGGCAAGGCAAAGGAGATCTACATCGTAGCCAGCGGCGAGATGATGGCTCTTTATGCGGCAAACAACATCTCAAAGGGTATCGCAAGATATGCCCGTCAGGGTGGCGTAAGGCTGGGCGGTATCATCTGCAACAGCAGAAACGTTGACCGTGAGGCAGAGCTTGTAAGAGCCTTCGCTAAGGAGCTCGGAACACAGATGATACACTTTGTTCCCCGTGACAACGATGTTCAGAGAGCAGAGATCAGAAAGAAAACCGTTATCCAGCACTTCCCTCAGTCAAGACAGGCAGACGAGTACAGAGCAAGACTTGAAGAGATACTCTTTGAGTACGGACTTATGGAAAACGTTGAAGCCGATTACAGGATCTGATAGGAGAGTGCTTTTATGAGTAAAGTCAATTTGAATATACCCGAGGTGGAAATAAGAGAGATACGCCTCGGCTCGATAACAGGCTTTCAGGGTACTGCAAAGGAGCTTGTTTCAGCCTGCTCGGGCTGCGCAAAGCTCAAAGATAAAAACCGTTCATTCAGTCAGTGCCTGGGCTGCGGCACATCAAATGCCGCTTGTACGCTGACGCTCATACAGGACGCTGCGATCATCTCGCACGGTCCTGTGGGCTGCTCGACCTGTCTGCACGAGTTTGCTTTTACATACCGTGTAAACGCTTACCTGCGTCAGCTGGACCACCCGACACAGAGAAAGATTTTTTCGACGAACCTCGAAGAAAAGGATACTATCTACGGCGGAGCAAAAAAGCTCGAATCCGCTATCCGTGAGGTGTTCAAAAGAGCAAAGCCAAAGGCGATATTCGTCATAACCACCTGTGCCGCAGGTATCATAGGCGACGATGTCGAGAGCGTGACCAACGCCGCAGAGAAAGAGCTCGGGATACCCGTTGTCGCAGTTTTCTGCGAGGGCTTCCGTTCAAAGATGTGGACATCGGGCTTCGATGCAGGCTATCACGGCATCGCAAGAAAGATAATCAAGCCTGCAAGACAAAAGAGAAACATCATCAATGTCATCAACTTCTGGGGCAGCGACATTTTCCGTGAGTGGTTCGCAGAGCTTGGCTACGAGCCGAACTATATCACTCCGTTTTCAACAGTTGACAGCCTGAGCTATTCAAGCGAGGCTGCGCTGACCGTACAGGCTTGCTCGACGCTGGGAAGCTATCTCGGTGCAGCGCTGGAGCAGTCGTTCGGCGTCCCCGAGATAAGGAACTCACCGCCGTACGGCATCGCCCAGACTGACCGCTGGTTCAGAGAGCTCGGTCAGGTGCTCGGCAAGGAAAAAGAGGTCGAGGAGCTGCTTGCACGCAAAAAGAAAGAGTATCTGCCGAAGATCGAGGCTCTGCGTGAAAAGCTCAAAGGCAGGACCGCATACGTTACCGCAGGTGCATCGCACGGTCACTCGCTGCTTGCACTGCTCAAAGAGCTTGGAATGGAGCCGCAGGGTGCGGCGATCTTCCACCACGATCCGCAGTACGACAACGAGGACGAAAGGGCAGATACGCTCAGACATACCGTTGAGGACTACGGCGATGTACCCAATTACAACGTCTGCAACAAGCAGGAATTCGAACTTGTCAATGTGCTCAACCGCATCAAGCCCGACATTCTTCTTGCAAGACACGGCGGCATGACGCTGTGGGGAGCAAAGCTCGGTATCCCGTCTCTGCTTGTCGGTGACGAGCATTTCGGAATGGGCTACGAGGGACTTGTGAACTACGGCGAGCGCATACTTGAAACTATCGAGAACGACGAGTTTGTAAAGAACCTCGCAAAGCACTCGTCAAACCCGTATACAAAATGGTGGCTTGAACAGGAGCCGTATACATTCTTGGGAAAGTAAAGGAGAATAGAAATGGCAGGATTGATTGAACAGGAGCGCTATACCTGTGCGATAGGCGCTTTGCAGACGGTGGTGGCGATACCCCGTGCTGTGCCGATACTTCATTCGGGACCCGGCTGCGGCGTTATGATAAAAGGCTTTTTTGAGCGCTCGGCAGGCTATGCGGGCGGCGAGACCGCACCCTGTACCAATTTCAGCGAGAAAGAGGTAGTTTTCGGCGGCACAGACAGACTGCGCAATATAATCAAAAATACATACAAGGTCCTTGACACCGATCTTCAGGTCGTTGTAACGGGCTGTACCGCAGGCATCGTGGGTGACGACGTTGCGAGCGTTACCGATGAATTCCTTTATGAAGAGGACAGGCCGATAGTCCACGTTGAGACCTCGGGCTTCAAGTCCAACAACTACGTTTCACACTCGGCTGTTGTCAATGCGATAATCGACCAGTATGTGAGCCGCTTTGAGGAGGAAAACCCGTCACGCAGCGAAAAGAACCTCGTCAACGTCATAGCATCGATACCTTATCAGGACCAGTTCTGGAAAGGCAATCTCAAAGAGTACAAAAGACTGCTCGAGGGTCTTGGCCTGAAAGTCAACATTCTTTTCGGTCCTCACAGCGGCGGCGTAAAGGAATGGCAGACTATACCCAAGGCGAATTTCAACGTGTTCGTTTCGCCATGGTACGGCGAGCCTATCGTTAAGAATCTCCAGCGCCGCTACGGTCAGCCGTATTTCAAATTCGGATATCTGCCTATCGGTGCGAACGAGACGACTAAGTTCCTCAGCGGCCTAGTCGATTTTGCACTTGAACAAGGCGCAGAGATTGACGAGAAAAAGGCAAGAGCTTTCATCGCCGAGGAGGAGAAGGCATATTACGAGGAGCTTGACAACCTCGCTACCTTCCTGCTTGAATTCCGTTACGGTCTGCCGAGCTATGTGCATATCCTGCATGACGCAGGCTACGTCACAGGATTGACTAAGTTCCTGCTTCACGAGACAGGTCTTGTCCCCAAGGAGCAGTTCATCGTTGACAACGTCCCCGCTAAGTATCAGCAGCAGATAGCTGACGACATCAAGGCGACCTCAGATAAGCGTGAGATACCTGTCTACTTTGACCCCGATGCGGGCGCAATGCAGGACATCATCAGAGGTCTTGACCATAAGGGCAGAGGACTTATCCTCGGCAGCGGCTGGGACAAGGAGCTTGCAGCCGAGATAGATGCAGACTTTGTTTCTATCGCTTGTCCTACGCCTTACCGCATAGTGCTGACAACCAACTATGTCGGCTACACAGGCGGACTGAGAGTGATAGAGGACATTTACAACACAGCACTTGCAACATACAAGTAAAACAAACAAGCTGCCGTTTTTCTTCGGCAGCTTATTCTATAAAAGGGAGTTGATATCATGTCTAAGGTCGCAGTTGCAACGAGCGACGGCTTTACCGTCAACGAGCATTTCGGGCACGCAAAGTTTTTCCGTGTATATGAACTCGGCGAGAACGGACACACTTTTCTGGAGGTGCGTGACGCAGTCGCTGCCTGTCAGCATCAGCTCGGACACGACACCACACGGTTTGATAAGATAATAGAACTGCTTTCCGACTGCGATGCGCTGCTGGTGCAGAAGATAGGCGAGGGTGCGGCAGCATATCTGATAAGCAGGAATGTGCGGGTGTTTGAGGTCAGCGGAAGTATAGACGCAGTCCTTGATAAATTCATCGCAGACAGGATACTGTAAAGAAACAAGAGCGTTGTTCATTATCGAACAGCGCTCTGATCGTTTGTAAACCAAGGTTGATTAAATGATTCAATTCATCGTACAAATTGGTAAATAGCCGAAACACTCTTTTGGGGGCTTTCCGGTCGCCCCCAGACCCCTTCGGGATTATATTTAATATTCAGTGCTAAATAATAATGCACTATTTAAAGCTGAGAGCGTTGTTCAAAACGAACAGCGCTCTTGATAATTATTCAGAACTCATACGGAGTTATCTGGTATACAAAGTAATTCAGCCAGTTGGTAAAAAGCAGATTCGATGTGCTCAGCCAGCAGCTCTGGGGCTCTTTGTCAGGATCGTCATCGGGAAAATAGTTTTTCGGCACGTCGGGCAAAAGCCCCTTGTCCGTATCACGTATGTATTCCTCTGACAGCCTGTACAGATCGTACTCGGGGTGACCGTTGACAAAGACATTTCCGTCATCGTCAACAATGATGTACGCACCCGTTTCCTCCGAGTCGGCAGCAACAGTCAGCTTGCTGTTTTTGTCTATATCCTCTCTGCTTATCCCGGTGTATCTTGAATGCGGTGCAAAAAAGTTTTTGTCTATACCCCGCAAAAGCTCGTTTGAGGGATCTCTTACTGTATGTCTGAAGATGCCCGAGAGCTTTTTGTCAAGTTCAAATTTGGATACGCCGTAATGGTAGTACAGACCTGCCTGTGCAGCCCAGCACAGATACAGCGTTGATGTGACATGCAGTCTGCTCCATTCAAATATAGATGTCAGCTCGCCCCAGTAATCGACATCTTCATACTCCAGCTTTTCAACGGGCGCACCCGTGATTATCAGCCCGTCGAAGTATTTGCCTTCTATCCGGTAAAAAGGTTGGTAGTTGTTGAGCAGATAAGATGCAGGAGTGTTTTTGTATTGGTGGGTGACCAGCCTTATGAACGTTACCTCTATCTGAAGCGGTGAGTTTGAGAGCAGCCTTAAAAGCTGCAGCTCGGTGCTTTCCTTGTCGGGCATAAGGTTGAGAACAGCGATCTTCAGCTGTCTTATATCCTGATGCTCTGCACGCTCCTCTGTCATAGCAAATATATTTTCCTTTTTCAGTTTTTCTATGACGGGCAGCGTTTCTTTAAGTCTTAATGGCATTTTACTTTCCTCCCTTTTCTAAATGTAGTACATATAATCCTTTTCCTTTGCAGAAAATTCCTTGTATTCCTTTATAAGATCCGCCAAGGTCATATCTTCGATGAAGCTTCTCATATAGCTGTTGAGATTTGACCACAGACAGTTGTTCACCGAAGCCCTGATGCCGTCAGGCTGCTTGTCGTCCGGCTCGTAGGTGTTGGCAAGGATATTGTTGTCAAGGGCGTTGAGTATATCACACAGCATTATCCTGTCAGCAGGACGTGAAAGCTGATAACCGCCGTGAATGCCTTTCTGTGCCTTTACGAACTTGCCCTGACGAAGTCCCAGCAGTATCTGTTCGAGGTATTTCTGCGAGATGTTTTGTCTGTCGGCGATATCCGATGAACGCACAGACTCACCGTTTTCGGAATGTACGGCTATATCCGTAAGTGCAACTATCCCCAGCTCGACCTTGGTATTTATCTTCATTTCGCATCTCCTCCTTGCTTATCGTTGTCCTCGTCAAGCAGCTTCTCCATTGTGTTCCAGCTCAGAAGCGCACACTTTACCCTTGCGGGCATCTTTGAAACGTTCTGAAGTGCGCCTGCCTCCTCAAGCTCCTCAAGCTCATCGTCACTTATCAGACCGCTTATCATTTTTCTGAAAAGCTCGGTGTAGCGTTTTGCCTCGTCAAGCGTCTTTCCTATGATAAGCTCCAGCATTATATCCGCACTTGCCTGTGATATAGCACAGCCTATGCCCGTGAATGACCCGTTGACTATTATTCCGTCGTGGATGTCAAGATGTAGCTCGATATTGTCACCGCATGTAGGATTCAGACCTTTACAGCAGTGTGTTGCACAGGTCAGCTCGTGTCTGTGCAGCGGGTGAAGATTGTGATCGGCAAGGACCTCGCCGTAAAAGCTGTCAGTTGTCATATCCCATTCTCCTCCTTATTGATGAAAGCGTAGCGATGAAACGCTTTATGTCGTTTTCATCGTTGTAGAAAGCAAGGCTCATCCTTGCGGTAGACTGTACGTCAAGGAACTGATGCAGCGGCTGTGCGCAGTGGTGACCTGCACGGATATCTATACCGTCGGCATCGAATATCGCAGCGATGTCGTGCGGATGAACGCCGTCCACGGTGAATGTAAGTATGCCGTGATGGTCGAGCGCATCGTCCGCACCTATGATGTTGATATGGGGTATCTTTTTCATCTCGCCGAACGCATAAGCTGTAAGCTCGTCCTCACGCTTTTGTATCGCATCAAAGCCAAGCTCGTTTATGTAATCTATAGCTGCCGCAAGTCCGACAGCACCGCCGGCATTTACCGTACCCGCCTCAAATTTGTGCGGAAGCTCCGCATAGGTCGCATCTTCACGTGTGACATATTCTATCATCTCACCGCCCGAAAGGAACGGCGGCATTTTTTCAAGCAGCCCCTGCTTTGCATAAAGCACGCCTATACCCATAGGTGCGAGCATTTTGTGACCCGAGAATGCAAGAAAATCAACGTCGAGCCGCTGCACATCAACGGGGATATGCGGTACGCTCTGAGCGCCGTCGCAGACGATAAGCGTTCCGTTTTTGTGTGCGATCTCGGCAAACTCCTTTATCGGATTGAGCCTGCCGAAAACATTTGATATCTGCGCGATCGCAAACAGCTTGGTCTTTGGCGTCAGAGCCTTTTCAAGCGCCTGTGCAGTATATTTTCCGCTGCTGTCGCATTCAAGGTATTTCAGCTTTGCACCCTTTTGCTTTGCAAGCAGCTGCCACGGCAGAAGGTTAGAATGATGCTCGGAGATGCTCACGAGTATCTCGTCGCCCTCACCGATATTTGCCTGTCCCCAGCTGAAAGCGATAAGATTAAGGCTCTCGGTCGCATTGCGTGTGAAAACTATCTCCTTTGTGCTGGCTGCACCGATAAATCTTCTCACGCTCTCACGTGCGTTCTCATAAGCCTGTGTAGCCTTGACGCTCAGCTCGTAAAGTCCTCTTAAAGGGTTGGCGTTCTCCTCGCTGTAGTATCTTACCAGAGCGTCGAGGACACGCTTCGGCTTTTGCTGTGTTGCGGAGTTGTCAAGATAGACAAGCTCCTTGTATTTATCGAAAAGAGGGAAGTTCACTTTTCCCATAAGTGCGTTATTCATCTTCATCACCTTGTCCAAGTATCTGCTTTATGCGCTCTGCAGTCTCCTCGTCGCCTATGCTGTTCACTGTCTGCGATATCTTTGACTGAGCTGTGAGCTGTATTATTCTTTCCTCCGGCAAGCCTCTTGACATCATATAGAATATATGCTGCTCGTCAACACGCCCGATAGATGCGCCGTGGCTGCCCTCAACGTCCTCCTCTGCGCACAGGATAAGCGGAACGGTCTTGTTCACCGCTTTTTCGCCTATAAGCAGAACGTCCTCGCTTTCCGTTCCGACCGCACCTGCACAGCCTCTTAAAAAGTCGATAGTTCCCTTGAAGGTTTTGCGTGAGCTGCCGTTCATAACGCCTTTTGCTGTTATGCCCGATACCGTCTTCCTGCCCAGGTGCTTTGCTGTAAGATTTATGTCCAGACCGTCACTGTCACCGAGCAGATAGCCTATGTTTGCTGTAAATTCAGCCTTTCTGCCGTCAAGTGTGACATCAGCCTGACTGACCGTGTCGGGTGTGTGAAGGTAAAGCTGTACCAGCTCGAACCTTGCGTTTTCCGCAGCCGTTGCAGTAACCTCTGATACAGTCTGTGCCTTGCTCTCAAACACCTGTACGAGCGTGACCTGCGAGCTGCTGCCGATATCAACGTTTGTTTTTATCTGCAAGCTGTTTTCGCCGCCGATGAACATTGCCGCAAACTTTTTTTCTCCGTCCTGCGCTGTTATTTCGTATGCGCAATCGGCTGAAACATCAATGCTCGTTCTCGGTCCCGGGAGTGCTTTTGTTTCAGCTTTGTATCCACCAAGCTCCCTTTGTGTATCGTTCACTCCCAGCCACGAAAACGTAGGTGCGGGGAGCGTGTTAAGTTTTACTGTGTTCATTTTTATCACCCTATGCTTCCGTGCATTTCAAGTCCGATGAGATTGTTCATCTCCATCGCATATTCAAGCGGAAGCTCCTTTGAAACATTGTCCGCAAAGCCTCTTACTATCATAGCCCTTGCGTCCTGTTCGCTTATGCCTCTGCTCATAAGATAGAAAACTGTTTCATCGCTTATTCGTCCTATCTTTGCCTCGTGTCCTACATCTGCATACTTTGTTCGTATGTCCATTGCAGGCACCGTGTCCGAACGGGAGATCCCGTCGAGCATCAGCGACTCGCAGCTTACCGAGCTTTTGCTGCCGACAGCGTTTTCCTTAACGACAACAGCGCTCCTGAAAGTACTGATCCCGCCCGATTTGCTGATAGATTTCGTATTCATATACGATGATGTGTTCGGCGCATTGTGTATCATTTTAGCGCCTGTGTCGAGGTTCTGTCCCTCACCCGCAAATGTTATTCCTGTAAATTCAGCCCGAGCACCTTCGCCGTTGAGAATGCTCATCGGGTACAGATAGGAAACGTGCGAGCCGAAGCTGCCCGATACCCATTCTATCTTTCCGCCCTCAGCAACGAGTGCCCGCTTGGTGTTGAGGTTATACATATTCTTTGACCAGTTCTCGATAGTGGAGTAGCGCAGCGCAGCGTTTTTACCCACATACAGCTCAACGCAGCCGGCGTGCAGCCCTGCCTCGTAGTATTTCGGGGCGGAGCAGCCCTCGATGAAGTGCAGATAGGAGTCTTCCTCAAGGATTATCAGCGTGTGCTCAAACTGTCCCGCACCCCTTGCATTCAGTCTGAAATATGACTGCAAGGGTATCTCGAGCTTTACACCCTTGGGAACGTATACGAACGAGCCGCCAGACCATACCGCACCGTGCAGCGCCGCAAACTTGTGGTCTGTCGGCGGAACGAGCTTCATAAAGTGGGACTTTATCATTTCCGCATAGCGTTCATCGTGCATCGCACTTTCAAGATCGGTGTATACAACGCCCGACTGTGCGACCTCTTTTCTGACGTTGTGGTAGACAAGCTCGCTGTCGTACTGTGCGCCGACACCCGCAAGCGATTCCTGTTCTGCCTGTGGTATGCCGAGATTTTCGAACGTCTGCTTTATATCCTCGGGAACATCGTTCCAGTCGGTGTTCATTCGGCTTTTCTGTCTGATGTAAGTGACGATCTTGTCAACATCAAGTTCGTCGATCGACGGACCCCAACCGACCATATTTGTTTTGTTGTAAATGTCCAGAGAGTGCAGTCTGAACTCTCTCATCCATTCCGGATCGTTCTTTTCTGCTGAAAGCTCGTTCACTATCTGCGCCGTAAGTCCGCTGCCGAGAAAGTCGTTTTCGTCCTCTTCAAATCTGAAATCATAACGTGAGCGATCGATGTCCGCAACTGTTGTTTTCTCTTTCATTTCTGCTCACTTCCCGATATATTTGTCAAATCCGTTTTTAAGTACATCTTCCACAAGCTCCGCACCGCCCTGTGCGGCGATATTTCCTGCCGAAAGGATATGCGTGCGGTCAACATCAAGAGATTCAAGGATCCTTGTATTGTGCGTTATCACCAGCAAAGAGCCGCCCGTGCGGGCCTTGTATTCCTCAATTCCCTTTGATACGGTCTTTACCGCATCAACATCAAGTCCTGAATCGGTCTCGTCAAGTATAGCCAGCTTAGGCTCGAGCATCAGCAGCTGGAGTATCTCGGATTTTTTCTTCTCACCGCCCGAGAAGCCTACATTGAGATCTCTGTCGGCATAGGAGCTGTCCATGTTGAGTATCTCCATAGCTGCTTTGAGCTTCTTTTTGAAATCCCACAGCTTCATATGCTTTCCCGTGATCTGCTCCAGCGAGTTGCGCAGAAACTCCGAAAGCGTTATCCCCGGTATCTCAACGGGATCCTGGAACGAGAGAAAGATACCTCTCTTGGCTCTTTCGTATGCTGACTCTTCGGTAATATCATCGCCATCAAAAACAATATTTCCGCCTGTGACCGTGTATTCGGGACTGCCCATTATTGTAAGACCGAGAGTTGATTTTCCCGCACCGTTAGGTCCCATAAGGACGTGAGTGCTGCCGCTTTCTATGCTAAGCGAAACGCCGTGCAGAAGCTCTTTTTCCTCGGCGCTGACGTAAAGGTCTGATATTTTAAGTAATTCCGACATTTGTATCCTCCTCAATAATATAGGCAACACCGCACAACCACCGGCTAACGCCTTTGCACGCCATCTGCTTGCATATTTTCCGTCATAGTACACAAATTTTTCTTGCCGGGTGCCAGCCCGCCTGCGTCGAATTTATGAATTCTGACGAAAGATCTGACTGCGCATCTGACGCACAATGGTCGTGCGGTATTGCCTAAAGTATGTTTTTCAGTATGACCTTTCAATTCCTATAATCATACTATGGAATGGATAAATTTTATCACGGTATTCCTACTATGTCAATAGGATTTGTACATTTTCGGTATAACCTACAACAAAGGTAGGTTTGTAGGGCTTAACTTTGTACAGTATTTCCTATTGACTTTGTAGGAATTTCGTTGTATAATCATATCAAACCGGTAGGAAATACGGTTTGTATATCCGAAAAGCCGATATACCACATTTTAAAAGGGACGTGTTACAATGGCAATACTGTTTACAGCGCTTAACCGCACAAATTACCGATTCGGACGAATGTCTGTCTGTTGAACCTTAATAAGACACAAAAAACAACAACAAACATTTGATTTGAAAAGGAGTAAATACTATGAGCAACTATAAATTTGAAACATTACAGCTTCACGTCGGACAGGAGCAGGCAGACCCTGCAACAGATTCAAGGGCAGTGCCTATCTATCAGACCACATCTTACGTTTTCCACAATTCCGAGCACGCAGCAGCACGCTTCGGTCTTGCAGATGCAGGAAACATCTACGGCAGACTTACAAACTCAACACAGGACGTCCTTGAAAAGAGAGTCGCAGCTCTCGAGGGCGGCGTCGCAGCACTTGCAGTAGCTTCGGGCGCAGCTGCTATCAGCTATACCATTGAGGCTCTTGCAGGCAAGGGCGAGCATATCGTTGCACAGAAAACTATCTACGGCGGAAGCTTCAACCTGCTGGCACATACCCTGCCTCTCTACGGCATCGACAGCACATTTGTAGATATCCACAATTTAGACGAAGTAAAGGCGGCTATCAAGCCGAACACAAAGGCAATCTTCATTGAAACACTCGGCAACCCGAACAGCGATATCCCCGATATCGAAGCGCTCAGCAAGCTCGCTCACGAGCACGATATCCCGCTGGTCATCGATAATACATTCGGTACGCCGTACCTTATCAAGCCTATCGAGCTCGGCGCAGATATCGTCGTTCATTCTGCGACCAAGTTCCTCGGCGGTCACGGCACAACGCTCGGCGGTGTTATAATCGACTCGGGCAAGTTCAACTGGACACCCGAAAAGTTCCCCGGCATCGCAGCTCCGAACCCGAGCTACCACGGCGTATCCTTCACCGCAGCAGCAGGTCCTGCAGCATTCGTGACATACATCAGAGCGATACTCCTGCGTGACACCGGCGCTGCTATCTCACCGTTCAATGCGTTCCTGCTTCTGCAGGGCATCGAAACTCTGTCGCTTCGTCTTGAAAGACACGCAGAGAATACAAAGAAAGTTGTTGAATTTCTCACCAAACACCCACTGGTAGAAAAGGTGAACCATCCGTCGCTGCCCGACCATCCGCAGCACGACCTCTATAATAAGTATTTCAAAAACGGCGGCGGCTCGATATTCACCTTTGACATCAAGGGCGGCAAGGAAGAAGCGTGGAAGTTCATCGACGCACTTAAGATATTCTCGCTTCTTGCAAACGTAGCAGACGTAAAATCGCTCGTTATCCATCCCGCATCGACAACACATTCACAGCTTTCCGACGAGGAGCTGACAGCCGCAGGCATCAACCAGAACACTATCAGACTTTCTATCGGAACAGAGCATATCGACGACATCATCGCAGACCTTGAAAACGGTTTTGCAGCTATCAAGTAAAGGAGAGAGCATTATGGCTAACATATACAAGGGTACACTCGGACTTATCGGAAACACACCTCTTGTCGAGGCAGTAAACTTTGAAAAGGAGCTTGGTCTTGAAGCAACAGTGCTTGCAAAGCTCGAATACTTCAACCCCGCAGGCAGTGTAAAGGACAGGATAGCTAAGGCTATGATAGAAAAGGCAGAGCAGAACGGACAGCTCAAAAAAGGCTCTGTCATCATCGAGCCGACCTCGGGCAACACAGGTATCGGACTTGCATCTATCGCAGCAGCAAAGGGCTACCGCATCATAATCACAATGCCGGAAACGATGAGCGTTGAGCGCAGAAATATCCTTCGTGCATACGGTGCGGAGATAGTTCTCACCGACGGTTCAAAGGGAATGAAGGGCGCTATCGCAAAGGCCGAGGAGCTTTCAAATGAGATACCCGACAGCTTTATCCCGGGACAGTTCGTCAACCCCGCTAACCCCGAGATACACAAGGAGACAACAGGTCCGGAGATATGGAAGGATACCGACGGAAAGGTAGATATCTTCATTGCAGGCGTAGGCACAGGCGGAACAGTCAGCGGTGTCGGTGCATTCCTCAAAGGCAAGAACCCGAACGTAAAGGTGGTAGCCGTAGAGCCTGAAAGCTCACCCGTGCTCTCAAAGGGCACAGCAGGCGCACATAAGATACAGGGTATCGGTGCGGGATTTGTTCCCGAGGTGCTGGATACACACATCTACGACGAGATACTCCCTGTTTCAAACGAGGACGCATTTGCAAAGGCAAAGCTTCTCGCAAGAAAGGAAGGTATATCGGTGGGAATTTCCTCGGGTGCGGCTCTGCACGCAGCAGTAGTTCTTGCACAGCGTCCCGAGAACAAGGGCAAGACAATAGTTGCGCTTCTCCCCGACAGCGGCGACAGATATTATTCGACACCTCTGTTCACAGAATAAAAAACACAACGGAGCATCGGTCTTTATCCGATGTTCCGTTTTTGCGTTCGGGTCTTATTCTTACTTCTTATCTCTTACCTCTTACCTCTAACTTGACAAATCCGATAGAAAAGGTTATACTAAAACTGAAAAAACAAGGAAAGGACTGCTGCGCATGAAAATATCGACAAAAGGGCGCTATGCGCTGCGTATGATGCTCGACCTTGCGCTGTGTGAAAAGGACAAATACATCGCACTCAAAGATATCGCCCAGAGGCAGGAGATAAGCGTCAAATATCTTGAACAGATCATCTCGGTACTTGCCCACGCTGGCTTTGTAAAGAGCGTGCGAGGCTCGGGCGGCGGATATATGCTGACAAAAGAGCCGAAGGATTATACGGTGGGTATGATACTGCGCCTTACCGAGGGCAGCCATGCTCCCGTGCCGTGCCTTGAATTTGAGCACAACAGCTGTCCCCGAGCAAAGGACTGCGTCACTCTGGGCGTGTGGGAAAAGCTCAACGATGCTATCAGCGGGGTAGTTGACAGTATCACTCTTGCCGACCTTGTCAATGACACAAAAGCAAAAGAGACAGAGCTTAAAACATAGAACACAGCCTTGAAATGAACCGGTGAGATGAACATACAAAATGAAAAAGCACAGCGACGATGTTATGTTCCTTGATATCGAAATGCCCGGAATAAACGGCATCGAAACGGCACAGTACCTCCAGAACGTCTACCCCGAGCTTAATATCGTGTTCGTAGCAGGACACCCCGAGTACGCTCTTGACGCTCTGAAAGTCCATTGCAGCGGCTTTATCGAGAAGCCGTTTGACAAGAATATCGCAAAAATGGCGGGAGACTGCGCAGATGTGCAGTTTCCCGCTTTGTTGTGCAGCGAAAGCCGCCCGCTTTGCAGATGATTTTGAATGTGCGGCAAAGTCGTCGTTTTTTTATTGACTTTTAGTAATTTTAGTAGTATAATGAAAAATGTAATCGAAAGTTAATAATTCGGACAAATAAACACAGGGAGGTAATGTATGAACAATAAGCTTTTCAAACGGCTGACTGCGGCAGCTTTGGCTCTGCTCATGGTTGCGGCGAGCGTTCCGTCGGACAGCGACTTTTCGCAGCTTTTCACAGGATCGGGTATAGTTGCGAGTGCGCAGACGGATAGCGGCAAGTGCGGCGACAATGCCACATGGGAGTATAATGCTGCCACCAAAAAGCTCACTATCAGCGGCACGGGCGATATGTGGGATTATAAATTTAATTATACTTACAACGTTCCGGGAACACCGTGGTACGATTATAATGATGATATAAAAACTGTTGAGATCTCAGAGGGTATCACAACTGTAGGAACTATGGCATTTTATTCCCTTCCGGAACTCACTTCAGTATCAATTCCCTCGACCGTAAAGAAAATAAAAGGCTATGCTTTTTCCTATTGCATGTATCTTTCCAGTCTGACATTCGCCGGGGAAAGCAAGCTTGAATTTATCGGGGATCATTCATTCCTATCTGTAAATTTAACAGATATCGTTCTGCCAGAAGGCGTTACGACAATAGAATATAGTGCGTTTGGTAATAGTAGTATCAAGAGCGTAACGCTGCCATCTACAATCAGTTCGATCGACGTAAATGCGTTCGCCCATTGCAGTAATCTGGATAATATTTATATATACTCCGACCCGAGCAAGCTGACATGGAATGCCGATCAACTCGAGAGCGGAAACTTTAAGCCGAACAAGGGCACAAAGTGCCACGTTCCCGCCGAGTACCTTTCATCTTATGTGGCTAAGTTCGCAAAGGGCGAGGATACGGATATAAACGTTACCTTTGTCGGCTTCGGCAAGTGCGGAGATAACGCTATATGGGAGCTTGACGAGAAAACCGGCAAACTCACTATCGGCGGCACGGGTGCGATGTGGGAATTTCAAACAGGTTATAATGACGGTGAGACTATATTAATGACAAATGCTTCGTGGGGAGAATTCCTGCCGGATATCACAACGGTAGAGATCGGCAAGAATATCACAAGTATAGGGCAAGATGCTTTCAGTTATACTGATTACACAGAAAAAAAGACCAAATGCGGCATACAGAGCGTGACCTTTGAGCAGGGAAGCACGCTTGAAAGCATCGGTTTTAATGCGTTTGGTTACTGCATGAATCTTGGTTCTATAACTATCCCTGCAACAGTAACGAGCATCAGCGCAAGAGCATTTTCGTTCTGCAATTCCCTTGAAACAGTAACATTTGAAAATGATAGCAAGCTTGAAACTATCGGAGGTTATGCATTCAGTGTCTGCGGCAGACTGAAAACGATAACTTTGCCGGCATCGGTAAATACTATATATCCAAATGCATTCAACGAGTGTAACAATCTGACCGACATCTATATCTCAAGCGACCCGAGCCAGCTGACTTGGACGGTCGGCAATTACGAAAGCAATAACTTCAAGCCGAACAAGGGCACTAAGTGCCACGTTCCCGCCGAGTACCTTTCAGCTTATGTGGCTAAGTTCGCAAAGGGAGAGGATACGGATATAAACGTTTCCTTTGTTTGCGAAGGTAAGTGCGGCGACAATGCTTACTGGTCCTACAACGCCGTTAATAAGGTACTCACGATAAGCGGCTCTGGTGCTATGTATGACTATACCAGCAATGACAAGATCCCGTGGTATTCGATAAGAAGCGAGATAGCCGAGCTGGATATCTCCAACGGCATCACCCATATCGGCAACAGAAGCTTTTATGGCTTGGATAACGAGAGCTTTACATCTGTATTTATCCCCGCCGGCGTCGAATCTATCGGCAGTTATGCTTTCTGCGGCTGCTCACATGTCTCCTCCATCAGCTTCAGTGAAAACAGCAAGCTCAGGACCATCGGTGAATATGCATTCAGCTCCTGCACCGACCTTTCCATGCTTTGCCTCCCAGAGGGACTGACATCTGTAAAGGACTATGCGTTCGACAACTGCGTAAGTATCTCAATGATAGTTATGCCCGGCAGCATAAGCGAGGTAGGCGACGGCGCATTTATGCATTGCAATTATGTCGATTCTATCTACTTCACATCTGCTCCTGATTTCAGCTGGAGCTGGAAAGAAACCGCTGTTGACGGTTACTTCCGCCCGAACAAGGGAACCGAGTGCTTTGTTCCCGGAAAGTATATTTCAGCTTACAAAGAAAAGTTCGGCGCAACGGCAAATGCGACTATCACAGCTGAGAATCTCTGCGGCGACACCGCATACTGGGAGTTGGACGAGGAAAGCGGCAAGCTCACCATCGGCGGCATAGGTGCGATGTACGACTATAATAATACTATGAAAAAAGCTCCGTGGTACGAACTGAATCAGGAGATAAAGTCTGTCGAGATAGGCAGTGATATAACAAAGATAGGCATTTATGCATTTACCGATTGTGGAAAAATCGCTTCCGTAACATTCGGCAAGAACAGCAAACTCACATCTATCGGAGAAGGTGCGTTCTATGAGTGCAGATCTCTCAGTTCTCTGACTCTTCCCGAGGGTCTGAAAGCTATCGGCGCATATGCGTTGTGCGACTGCGGCAAGCTGACGAGCGTGACTATCCCTTCAACTGTGACCTCTATCGGTGAAACTGTATTCTATGGTTGCAGCGGCATAAGCGATGTATATATGTCTTCTGACCCGAGCGAGCTGACCTGGACAGTAAACAACGCAACCGAAGGCGGAAACTTTAAGCCGAACAAGGCTACAAAGTGCCACGTTCCGAAACAGTATTATTCAGCTTATAAGGCTAAGTTCGCAAAGGGCGCAGATACCGATGTAAACGTAACTTTCGTTTCCGATGACTGCAAGGTTATTGTCGCAAAAACGACCAACGGCACAGTTATCGCCAACAAGTCCTCGGGACAGTCCGGCGAGACCATTACCCTTACAGTCAATCCGAACACGGGCTGCATACTCAAGAGCCTGACCGTCAAGGACTCGGCAGGAAAGACTGTTACCGTTACAAACAACAAGTTCACCCTGCCGGCAAGCGACGTTACCGTTACGGCTGTCTTTGAAAAGCAGACCTATACGATCCAGTTCAGGGGCGCCGACGGCAAAACTTTGCAGAAACTTACTGTTGCCTACGGCGACACCCCGAAATACACCGGGCCGACCCCTACCAAGGCTGAAGATACAATGATCACCTATACATTCGACTGCTGGGAACCTGCCATTGCACCTGCGACCAAAAATACGTACTACAAGCCAAAGTTCAAGAGCATAAAGAAAAATACGTACATGATTAAACTGCCCGAGAATATGTCTTTTGTCGGAACCAAGGATTCAAGATACGTAACCGGCACGGTCGTTAAGTTCATGGTAGACAGCGGTTACAGCGTTATCGGACAAGTAAAGAACGGCAGTACTGTCCTGACCCCGACCGACGGTGTTTACAGCGTTAAGTTAACAGCAGACACCACGATCACAGCAGTAACAGGTAAGAAGGTAGACGCTAAATCGGCTACCTGCACAGCGGCAGGAAACATCGCTTACTACGAAGGTTCCGACGGCAAGATCTATAAGGATACCAAGGGCACAGTCACCACAAAGCAAAAGACTGTTATCAAGGCGGAAGGTCACGAATACACAGCGACATTTACTTGGTCAAAGATCAGTGCGACCGGCAATTATAGCTGTAAGGTGAATATTAAGTGTAAAGATTGTGCAACAAAAGTTGAAATCCAAGCCAAAGTGTCCAAGACAGAAACTGTCAAGTCAACTTGTGCAAAGGCAGGAAAGGTGAAATACACTGCAAGAGTCACCTATGACGGAAAGACTTTTACTCAAAGTAAGATAGAGACGACAAAAAAAGGTTCGCACAAATACGGCGATTGGGAAACGACTTCCTTTAACGTAAACGATCGTACCTCTGTTCAGAAACGCACCTGCTCTGTTTGCAAAAAGACCGAAAAAAAGACAGTCAGGAATGCAGTCGTTCGCTTCGCAGGAAGCGACAGAGCACAGACCGCTGCACTTATCGCAAATTCCGCAAAACAGGGTATGTATAAGACTGCCGACACGGTAGTTATCGCAACAGGCTTTGACTTCCACGACGCACTCGCAGCCGTTCCTCTTGCAAGCGCATATAACGCACCTCTGCTGCTCGCTGACAGAGACAACCTCTCACAGACGACTATAAACGAGATAAAGAGGCTCAAGGCAAAGAAGGTTATCGTCGTTGCTACGACGAACGCAAAGGACAATAACGGCAACGAGGCTGCTATCGGAGCAAAAGTCTACAAACAGCTCAAAGAACTGCGTGTAGGGGTAATAAAGCTGACAGGCAAAGATTATTATGAAACAGCCGAGAAAGTAGCCAAAAAGCTTGTTCAAAAGACCAAGAATGAACCGACCGAGATATTTGTAACTACCGATAAGAATTATGCCGACGCACTTACGGTAGCACCTATCGCAGCTGTAAAGGGCGCACCGATATTCTATGTCGGGGATAAACTCAAAGCTAAGACAAGAACACTGCTTAAAAAATATGAATACAGTGTGAAAAACGTATATATCGTCGGTGGAACGAACGCAGTTTCCAAGGGCGTTGAAGATTCTCTGAAAAAGAATCTTAAAAGGGCTTCTGTTACCCGCTTTGCAGGCGACGACAGATACGAGACAGCCATAAAGATAAACAACGCATTTTCAAGTGTGTTCAAAGGCAAGTCCCTTTGCATCACAACGGGACAGAATTTCCCCGATGCACTTGCAGGCGGCGTGTATGCGGCAAAGGAACTCTCACCGATGCTGCTTGTCAACGGAGCGCTGAAAACACTGACGCTCTCCAACGCACAGAAATCGTACCTCAAATCAAGAAAGATAGACAGTATAGCTATCTTCGGCGGCAAGACCGCAGTCTCGGACAGCATCGTCAAAACGATAGCCAAGGCGAGCGTAAAGTAATACCAGATATCATAACAAAAGCCGGTCTCAAAACGAGATCGGCTTTGCTTTTGTAAAAACTGTTTTTGTGTTGTTATTTCTTTGTAACGCTGTCACCGTAGATAGTTTTCCAGTCGTCTTTCATTGAGATCGCTGTCCAGCCGTTCTCCTCACAGCTCTTGCGCATCTTGTCGGCCTTTTCGGTGTTTCCGTTCTCACGCTCGAGGTCATCGCAGCACAGCATAAATGCCTTTGACGGATACGGGTTGTCGTCGATAACGAAGTTTGCCATACTGTTGTCGCCGGAAGAATTGCCGAACGAAAGCACAGGCTGTACGCCGATCTCCTGCTGGATAACGCTGACCTTGTTCATCTTGAGGTTCTTGATAAGAAAATCGCCGCCTGTGATCACCCTGTCCTCAAGCTTGTACTGGTATGTCAGTCCGTCCTCTTTGTTCTGATGATCCGCAACTATGCTTTCGTCAGAGCCGATTATCTGTCTCGGCGGAAGATCGAGCATCGAATCCTCGATGATGCCGCGCACGATGAATCTGTCCGTTCCGCTGACAACATAGACGGTGAAATCGTTAGCCTTCAGATAATCTATAACCTGAAGCATCGGTCTGTAAAATGCCTCGCCGTTTTTCATATTGTTGTAGCTTGGCGTGTCCATATCACGGAACTTCTTGACATAGGAGCTGAACTGTCCCATTGTCATTCCCGCAAATGCAGAGGCTACGCCTTGTCCGTGAGCGATCTCAAGTCCCTTTGCAGATTCGCCCGTGTCCATCATCGTCTTTATCTTTGCAGCTGTTTCCTTTTCTACATCGCTTGCCTTGTCCTTATAATCGGGATCCTCGGTCACGCGGTAGTAGAAAAGCCTGTAATCGAAGTAAACGGGGTCTGTCTCGCAAAACAGTGTGCCGTCAAAGTCGAATACAGCGATACGCTTTTCAACAGGGATAAAGTCCTTTGAATCCTTGTTGGTTATCCTGCTCATATACTCGGTGAGCTGCTTTTTCAGCGGTGCGCTGTCAGTCCACATAGACAGAGCGTCTTTTTTGCTGCTGTTTGAGCTGTCTGTGCTGACATACTCAAATGAGTTTTCATTATTGTCGGATTTGACATTGTCATACTTTACAAAGTATGCACAAAGCACGATCAGGCATACCACAGCCAGAGTTGCCGATGTGACTTTCCAGATCAGTGAGGGATCTTTCTTTTTCTCATGCATGAGATACACTCCTTTATTCTATTATGCTATACATTATAACACATTAAGATCAATTTTTCAAGTACAGATTGATCATTATGATCAAGTGTGGTTTTGCAAGGGCAGAGAACGAAGCCCCAAAATAAGATCCAAGCAACAGCGAAAACAAAAAGTCAGCCTCGTTATGAGACTGACTCTTGTTATTTTAAAGCTGTTTATGAGCCGTGCAGCACTATTGCTGTTCGCCGCCGAGATATCTTATGCAAAGCATCGTTATATCGTCCGACTGCTCCGCACCGACGGTATACTCCGAAATATCCTTTGCAACAGCCGTGCATATCGGCTCGGCAAGTCCGTTTTTCACGGACGGCTCGGGGTATTTTTCACCGAACGAAAGCAGCTCCTTGAGCCTGTCCTCACCGTACAGCTTGCTGTCCGTGTTCATCGCCTCGGTCACGCCGTCGGTGTAAAGGAACAGTATATCGCCCTTTTGCAGCTCAAATGTCTGTTCGTCATAGTCCATACCGTCAAACCCCGCAAGAACAAGATTGGGGCGTATCTTGACGTAATCTGCCTTTCCGTCACGGATAAGCACGGGCGGATTGTGGCCTGCGTTGACAACATGGACAAGTCCTGTTTTCAGATCGAGATAGCCCATCCACGCCGTTACAAACATTTCCGCATCGTTGCCCTCGCACAGCTTTTTGTTTGCTGCCGTGAAAACATCTGCCGGAGCAAGTCCGCTTTGTGCAAGATCCTTGATGACAGTTTTTGCAGTCATCATAAACATCGCACCGGGTATGCTCTTGCCCGAAACGTCTGCGATAAGAAAGCCCAGTGTATCGTCGTTGAGCATATAGAAATCGTAGAAGTCGCCGCCGACTTCCTTTGCCGCTGCCATGGTGGCATACAGCTCAAACTCCTTGTTGTCGGGGAACGGCGGGAAGATGTTGGGAAGTATCGAGGTCTGTATCGCCTTTGCAACTGCGAGGTCTGCATCTATTCTCGCAGCGGCCTCGGAGATATAGGTTTTCAGCTTATCGACGGTAGCGTTTATATCGTTTGACAAAAGGTCGAACTCGTATGTATCACGCACATCTATCTTTTCGTCAAGCTCTCCCTTTGTTATCACTTCAAGAGAATCGTTTACCCTTACAAGGTTTTTCACGACAAGCTTTCTTATAAGTACGAAAAGCGTCACGAAAAGTATCGCAAATATGCCAAGCTCAACAAGTATCGAGGCGTACATCATAGTCTTGGTGCTTGCGATGGCTTCGCTGACAGGCAAAACGCCGATGACATAAAAACCGTTCAAACTGTTAATTGTCACGTAAGAAGATTTCCCGAACACCTCGAGCTTTTCCTTCTTGAAATCATATTCCCTGGATGTGTCGATGTTTATGCCCGCCTCGGACAGCTTTTTACCGTCATGCTCGTGGTGTAAGCTGTTGATTATCTCCAGCTTGTTGTTGCACACCATAAGGTATCCCTTTTCGCCTATGCAGCGGTTGGTGGTGCTGTATTTTGCCTGAAGCCCGATATTTTCAAAATGCTTTTTCTGGGTAAGACCTATCTGCAAAAAGCCGCTGCCGTCCTCAAATTTCTTTGCGCCCCATATGATGATCTTTGAGTCGTCGTCCGACGGATTCAACACCTGCAGATATTCGTCCCGATCGCCGTTGAGCAGCGACATGAACTCCGCAGAATCCTTATCGTCATAAATACTCTTGTTCATTTTTTCGGGGGCAGACGAAGCAACTATCTTGCCGTCCTTGTCCACAACATCGACTTGCATTTCCTTGCCTTTGCAGAACTCCTCAAGCACGGCTGAGACCTGCTCGGGATGATCCGTTTTTGAGGTCGGGATGCTGTCTTTTACCCACTGCTCCACAGTGACGGTCACTGCGGCATTTGATTGTTCCAGTATATCTACGGTGACATCTTCGACATTCTGCTTTACAAGAGTTTTTGACTGTTCCTCCGAACGCTTTTTCAGTGCCAGATATGTCAGAACAGCCGATATGGCATAAGCGATAATTACTATCACAGTCAGCCATACAGCAACGACTGTGGCTATCTTCCTCTTTTTGGTTTTCATATGTTATCACCGACCTTTGACTTTTGTTTTTTGTCATTATAACATATCATCAGCTTTTTTTCAACAGAATTTGCACAAAATCAAGCTGCCCGCAGAGGTTATCGGCGATTTCTTTATTACTTCAAAAAAGGCATATTTTATGTACAGAAAAGAGTATACGATAGGATAAAAAATCCCACCAATCGAATTGGTGGGATTCGGTAAAAAGTTATTTGTTTATAGAGTACTCGCCATGGACGCCTACTAAACCGGAGGTTGCGAGCCAGTTTTCTGTCGGAGCATAGCGGCCATTTTCAAGTAAAAAAGTGAAAATTACTATCTGCTCATAGTTTATCTTCCAGAGACCAGTGTATCCGCCGTTCGCAATCAGGTATGTGGCGATAGAGGTATTGCCGACATCCTGTCTCGCGAAGTTGACATTATCTTGGTTATCGTGAAAACTCATGCATATTGAGCCCAAATTTTGACCTGTTCCTCCGGACGCAAATACGCAGTAGCTTGAATCCGAGATGAGATAGAATTTGATTTGCTGTTCCGGCTCGTCCGGATGTATGCCGGTATAGTGGAAGTTTAGGCTTTTGGCTATACCGAGCAGGTTAACGCAGTTGCCTCCAACGCTATTTTTATATATGTAATCATCGACGTTTGTTCTTAGCGTAATCTTAACTCCATCGACATCATACGTATACATCCCATCCGAATTGCCAGGCTCTGCCTTCGAACTAGACTCATCCTTCGAGCTGGACTCGTCAGTAGAGCTGCTAGAATCTGCTACGGAGCTAGACTCGTCTGTGACACTGCTAGAATCCGCCGTAGAGCTGGACTCATTGTGCCAGTAGCCGTTTTCTGCCTTGGATTCTTCTGGCTTTGGCGGTTTGGCATAATCGTATTCGGTCGTAACCGAAGTTGTCGTCATCGTCGCATTCTGCTGTGATGCGCCGCTGTTTCCGCATGCGGTCATCGAAGTGATTGCAAACGCAGCTACTGATATAATACTTATTACCTTCTTTATCTTTGAGGTGATAAGCATGCCACTGCTATTTGTTGTTTTCGTCATATTAATCACCCTCCTTGATTGTTTGTTTGACGAAAAAGCGCACAAAAGAGAAAAGCCGCCTATTAGCTCAAAGATTCTCGTAATGTGCGCTTACAATTGTTTGTAAGTATATGCCTACATTATATCACATCTAGCGTAAAATGTCAATCTATTATATACTATTCCTACAGATGAACTTTTGGGATAAATTTGAGAAAGGTTTTACTTGTCTCGCCCCTATGGAGGGCGTAACGGACATTGCATTTCGCCAAGTGGTGGCGAAAGCCTGTCGTCCGGATATTTTTTTCACGGAATTTACCAATGTTAACAGCTATTCTAGTGAAAAAGGTCGCCCAAATGCGCTTGAGCGCCTAAAATATGAGGCGGCGGAGCGTCCAATCGTCGCGCAAATCTGGGGTAAAAACCCGGAAATGTTCTTCGAAACCGTCCAAGCTGCCAAAAATCTTGGTTTTGAGGCGCTAGATATCAATATGGGCTGCCCGGATCGCCATGTCGTGGCAACCGGCGGCGGTTCTGGCCTCATTCGCACGCCAGAACTCGCGGTAGAGATTCTTCGCGCCGCACAAAAAGTGGAGGGTATTACCGTCTCTGTTAAAACTCGCCTTGGCTATAGCAAGCTTGACGAGTGGAAGGGCTGGCTCGGCACACTCCTAAACGAGCACCCAGCTGCGCTTACGGTCCATCTCCGCACCAAAAAAGAAATGTCGAAAGTTGAGGCGCACTATGAATTAATTCCAGAAATCGTCGAGCTAAAAAATGAGCTTTCGCCGGAAACTAAACTCATCATTAACGGTGATATAAAATCCGCCGCTGACGATAATGATATTTCGCAGTTCAGGCAAGGAAAAGTACATACTGCCCGTTATCTCTATGGAGAACATCGCTGCGATAAGAGGCTCGCTGCTGATGCCGTTCGGCAGTCCGCAGAATCTGTTTCTGTACGGGCAGTCGGGAACGAGCGCAAAGAATTTCATACTGCACATGCTGCCGCTCAACGTGATGTCGGCGGTGCTGCTGGTGATATTCGTGATGGTGCTCTACCGCAAGGATCTCGGCGAGACTATCGAGATAGACACCTCAAAAACGGCGTCCGAATGGCTGTCGCAGGGCAGAGTGAAAAGGATATCGTATATGCTGTTGTTTTTGTTCGTGATAGGCGTTATCGTGACCAGAACACAGTACTGGTATATTGCGCTTGCTGTCGTGCTCGGCGTTATCGCCGTTGTGGACAGAGGACTTTTTCGCAAGGTCGATTATGTGCTGCTGTTCACGTTCCTGTGCTTTTTCATCTTCTCGTCGTCTATCGCAGCGAACGAAGGCATCTCGAAGTTCCTCGGCAAAGCCGTTTCGGGCAACGAATACTGGTGGTCGATAGGTCTGAGCCAGTTCATCTCGAACGTGCCTGCATCTATCGTGCTGTATCCGTTCACGACGAATTTTGCAGGGCTTATCTACGGCGCAGATACAGCGGGTCTCGTTTCGCTGATAGGCTCGCTGGCAAGCGTTATCAATTACCGCATATACGTCAGGGAGTACCCCGGTCAGGGTGGAAAGTTCATCAAAGTATTCACGCTGGTTAGCTGGGCATTCTTTATTATTGTGGTGATACCCGGCTTCCTGCTCAGCCGCTGGAGCTTTTTCTGATCCTGACAGACGTAATACAGTGCGAAGTGTTTTTCAAAAAAAAAATTTACGCACCTCTTGACAAACGCAAAAATAGCGTGTATACTATGACACATAATTTAATGAAAGGACGGTGAACACCATGACAAGAATAAGTTTCAAAGAACAGATGCCACAAATGAATAACAACCAATCAAAGCATGGAGTTTGCCCGGATTGCTCAGCTATGTGCTGACCTTTTTGCGTACAAAAGATTTTCTGCACTCCTGCGTGAGTGCTTTTTTTATGCGCTCGGGCAAATGAAAGACAAAAAGAAAGGAAAAAATCATGATCGGATTAAACGGAAAGTACAATTCGGCAACAGTCTACACCGATCTTATCGACCGCAGCGCAGTATCTCAGATCATTGAGCTTTGCGACCAGCCTATGAGCGAGGGCGCACGCATACGCATCATGCCCGACGTTCACGCAGGCGCAGGCTGCACGATCGGGACGACAATGACCATCACCGATAAGGTCGTTCCGAACATCGTGGGCGTTGACATCGGCTGCGAAATGGAGACTGTAAAGCTGAAAGAAAAGCACATCGAGCTGCAAAAGCTCGACAAACTCATCTATGAAAAGATACCCTCGGGTTTCGCTGTCAGACAGAAGGTACACAGATACGCCGGAAAGATCGACCTCACCGGGCTTTGCTGTTATGACAGGATAAACGCTGACAGGGCGCTTGCCAGCATCGGCACGCTCGGCGGCGGCAACCATTTTATAGAGGCTGACAAGGGCGAGGACGGCAGTATCTATATCGTTATCCACTCGGGCTCTCGCCATCTCGGCGTTGAGACGGCAAAGTATTATCAGAAAGAGGCGTACAGGCGGCTGAACAAGTCCTCCGACAAGGAGATCGGTGAGCTTATCGAGCGCCTCAAGGCAGAGGGAAAGCAAAAGCAGATAAATGCAGAGCTCAAAAAGCTCGAGAACACCAAGACTACAAGCGTGCCAAAGCACCTTGCATACTGCGAGGGTGAGCTGTTTGAGCAGTATATCCACGATATGAAGATAGTCCAGCAGTTCGCTATGCTCAACCGACAGGCGATGATGGACGAGATCATCAAGGGTATGCACCTGCACGTCACTGAGCAGTTCACGACGATACACAACTACATCGACACCGACAACATGATACTGCGAAAGGGCGCTGTTTCGGCGCAGAATGGTGAAAAACTGCTTATCCCTATCAATATGCGTGACGGAAGCCTTATCTGCATCGGAAAGGGCAACCCCGAGTGGAACTATTCCGCACCGCACGGCGCAGGCAGGCTCTATTCACGCTCACAGGCAAAGCAGAGCTTCACGGTAAGCGAGTTCAAAAAGCAGATGAAGGGCATCTACACCACATCTGTCAACGAGCAGACGCTTGACGAGTGCCCTATGGCTTATAAGTCGTTTGATGACATTGCAGACAACATCGGCGACACGGCTGACATCATCGAGGTCATCAAGCCTATATATAACTTCAAGGCGGGTGAGGAATGATGACAAAGTTTATCCCGTATGAAAAGCTCAGCAAGAAAGAGCGCAGAAAGCTTGATGCAGTAAAACGTCTTGGCTGGAACGGAGTCGACCCTTCTACAAAGACTATCCCGGGCAAAAAGAACGTACACGTTCGCAGACCCAAGCACCCCGTCAGTTATGAGGTGTAAAACCAAGGCAGCAAAGAACTGGTGTCTGCTCGGCGAGCTTTCCGCCTGCGACGCATCTGCGGGCAAACGCTGGAAAAACATAATGGACATCTGGACATCGGACGACCTCGGTAAACAGCTTAATTATGACGTTCTCCCCGACAGTCTGCCCGACACGGACGAACTGTGCTTAGTCGTCCTCGGATTTCAGCTCAACTCCGACGGTACGATGAAGGACGAGCTGGTTCAGCGCCTGACCGTTGCGCTCAACAGCGCGAAAAAGTACCCCAAGGCTTATATTGCCTGCACCGGCGGCGGCACTGCATCGGAAAACGAAGCTGCATCTGAGGCTGGCGAAATGGCAAAGTGGTTAGAGCAGCAGGGCATCGACAAAAAGCGCATAATCATTGAGGATAACTCGATAACAACGGCGCAGAATGCAATATTTACCTACGATATACTGACATCGAAATACACCTCGGTCAAAAAACTCGCTATCGTTTCGAGCGACTATCACATCGCAACAGGGGAACTGCTGTTCAAAGCGGAGTCGATACTGCGTGCAAGCGCAGTCGGCAGCGAAAAGCTTGAGGTGGTTTCAAACGCTGCGTGGAAAGCGCCCTCGGGTTCGCTTTCGGCAATGTTCCAGGCAGGTGCGCTCATCGAGCTGTCAGGCGACGTAAAAACAGCGTTCGATATCTACTACGATAACTATGATATTCAT
>CADAES010000024.1 GCA_902786975.1 uncultured Ruminococcus sp. | reverse complement strand
ACTCAAAGTATTTACAAGGGTTTCGTTTCGTTTATTGTTCAATTTTCAAGATACCGAACTCCCCTCTCGGAGAGTGCCTAATTATTATATCACGACACCCTTGCTTTGTCAACACCAATCTAAAATTTATTTTTAAACATTTTGTTAAATCGAGCTTGTTTTTTTCGGACGGACAGCACAACAACGGCACGGACCTCCGCACCGTTGTCAAAGCGTTATTATCACCGATTCCCCGGCGCATATACCGGACGAGTCACTCGACCAGGCACTCGACATCGAGCCGTGCATCCGTCGCCCGCAAAAGCAGCCCGACATCCTGCTCGTTTTCAAGGAATGTCCCCGGGTACTCACAGCGTATTTGCTTGCAGATGCCGAAAACATCGGCATTTTCGCCGACAACAAATTCCTTGTAGGCTTTGTTGAATTGCCTTTTCAGCTCGTCGGCGAACTCTCCGGCGACCTCCTCGGGCTCGACGGTTGTGACGATATCCTTTATCTTGTGCACGACCACCGTTAGCTTGGGCGTGTAGACCAGCCTTCCGTTTTCCTCGGTAATGCGCTGCTTTCTCGTTCGCACGCTCGCACGGACGCTGCTTTTTCCGCTTTCGAGGTCAAGCACAAGGTCTGCTTCCTCGCACCCCTTTCGCAGAAGACAAAGTCCCGCTGACTCCTCCGACAAAAGCCGCTTTTCAAGCACTCTGCCGTCCTTTATCACCGCCGTTGAGGTAAGTTCCAGCGGGGGCTTGCCATTTTTCTTTCCGCCGTTGTCCTCGCCCTTTGAATTTGCCCTCAGAACGGGCAGAACGACGCTGTTCGTGCAGCTTCTTTCGCTGAAAAAATCGAGCAGAGTACATTTTACCGTTCTCGACTTTTCAGCATTTTTCTTTATTACCGAAGTGTAATTCTCGGTCGAGAGCGCCGATTCGGTAAGCTCCAGCCCCATAAGCTCCTTCGCTGTGGTCTCGCTGAGACAGACGCCGACCCCGAGATAGACCGTTTTGTCTTTGAGGCAGAATTCAAACAGTCTCTGCGGGTCGGAAAAATCGACGCTCCTACCAAAGCAGATAAGCTTCAGATGCCCAAGGAACACGCTTTTGCCCTTTATTGCCTCGCACTTCTCGAGCGCCTCGCTTACCGTCTTTCCGCTTGCGCTGACTATCTCGATGTTGCTTTTGGTTATGTCAACAGGCGTGTCCGAACCTGCCCCCGAAGGCTTGAACGCCTGTATCGTTACGCTGTACTCGCCGTTTTCAAAATCAATGCCCATTGCGTGGCAAAGCAGTCTTTGCTGTATCTCCAGCGTATGCGAGTTCCCCGAGAACACGGACAGCATTATTGCCGAAATGCAGAAAAGCACCGCAAACACGCCGAATCTGTTATTTCTCATGCCGCCTTTTTCCGCCCTTTCACAAGCAAATATACAACGCACGGAATCACCGCCGCAGTGACCGCTATCAGCACAGTCGGTTCACGCAGGTAAGCTACCGTTTTCCAGCGCCGCTTCAGCAGGAGCGCAGCCGCAGCCACAGCAGGCAGTACGCCCGCCGCAATAGTCGAGCTGTTCCCCGTGAGCTTTGGAAACATCACCTTTACACAGCGCCCCGCACAGTGCACAAGAGCCGCCAGCCTCAGCACCGCAAGCATCGTCCACACCGACATAAATCCCGCATCGTAGCGCTCGATGAGAGAGGAATTTGAATAGCAGGACAGGTAAAACACGGGCATATCCGTTTGCTGTGCAAGCTCCCCGAGCACCAGCGCCGCAAAGCCCATGACAGTTTCAAGTATCACCAGCTTCATCGCCAGGTAGCTGTAAGCCGCCTTTGTACACGAGCCTTTCACGTCGCCGAGCAGAAAAACAAGCATCACAAGCTCCCTGTTTCGCACAAATTCTCCGCTTACGTCGTTCATAAGGGTCTTTGGAAGGTCACGCTGTGCAAGGTGGAAATTTGACATATCGGGCGCATCGGCAGCGCTCAGAAACAGTATCACAAAAAAGGCAATAAACAGCACAAACACTATGCCTGCGCACTTTCCCAGCACGCCTGACCTCATTGTCGCAAGATAGAGCGCCGCCGTACCCGCACAAATGACCGCCGGTATCCTCGATATCTGGTCTGAAAAATACTGGTCGGTGAAATATGCAAACGTCCCGACCGTTGCAAATATGTCCCAAATGAAATACGCCAAAAACAGCAGAGCCGCCGTTTTTGCAAGTGTCACGCTCCTTTTGGCTGCCGCCTCGCACAAGCCGCAGCCTTCCCTTTTGCAAAGCACGACCGCAGGTATCAGCATCAGCCCCTGCAAAGCGCAGGATATCACAAGCGCCGCCATAAAAACCAGCGTGTTGCTGCCCGTGTACGGAAAGTATGTCATCATCGAAAAGCACCTTGCGCAAAGTGCAAGCACTCCCAGCTGAAGCGGACTGATCTTGTTCATTTTATCACCCCTGCTCATATCTTTCAATGGTGTCCCGCCTTTTTGCACAGCTGCGAAGGTCCTGTCTGAACAGAGCTCCTGATGCCCTGTCCTTGAAAAAAGGCGAAAGCGGCGCAAGAAACGACACCGAAAGCTCGTCCATTGCGCAGATGTTCGCAGCGAACAGCACCGTGCAGACTGCAAGTCCGAAAAGCCCTGCGGCGCTTCCCGAAACGATGTAGATAAGTCTGAGCACCGATATCTGCTGTTCCAGCTGCGGTACAACAAAGGCTGAGGTCGCCGTTATCCCGACTACTATTAATAAAGGTGCGGAGATAAGGCCGCTTTTGACTGCGGCGTCCCCGACGATAAGTCCCCCGACTATCGAGACAGCTCCGCCCACCGACCTCGGCAGGCGTATCCCCGCCTCCCGCATTATCTCAAACATCACTACCAGCAGCGTCATTTCCACCGCAAGCGGGAACGGGGTCGCTTCCTCCGAAACATACAGGTTCAACAACAGCTTCAGCGTGAACGCCTCGGGGTGGAACATCACCAGCGCAAGGTAAAGCCCCGGAAGAACCACCGCAAGCACGAACGCAAAGTATTTCAGCCAGCGGATAAATGCAGCATAATACCGCTTTGTGCAAAGGTCGTCCATAGTCTGGAAGCTGTCCATAAACAGCGACGGACACACAAGACAGAACGGCGAGCCGTCCACGAGTATACATATCCTGCCCTCGTTGAGCCGGACACACGCAACGTCGGGGCGCTGGGTCGTCATCACCGAGCTGAAAAACGACTTTTTGTAGCCTGCGTCCACAAAAGGCTCGATGTACCCGCTTGAAAGCACCGTATCAAGCTCTATGCCGTTTATCCGTTTTTTCAGCGTTTCGACCATTTTGGCATCTGCTCTGTCGGCGAGGTACATAAGGCATACGTCCGTCTGCGAAAGCTTGCCGCAGGTAAGCATCTCAAATCTAAGCGTCGGCGTTTTCATTCTTCGGCGCACAAGCGACAGATTCGTCCTCACCGTTTCACCGAAGCTGTCCTGTGAGCCTCTGACTGTCTGCTCACTGTCGGGTGTCGAAACACTGCGCCTGTCAAATCCCTGTATCCCGAGCGCAACGCACTTTGATACCCCGTTAACAAGAATTATGCAGAAGCCCGAGAACAGCATCGTGAATATCTCCTTGTAAGAGCTGACCGTTTTTCGCTGAGTGGAAAGCAGACTTTGCCTTGTCAGATAATCAAATATGTCATCGCCGCTTTGACAGTACCGAAGCGACATAAGTGGTTGAAACACAAGGTCAGACATCGCAGACGTCGAGACCATAGCCTCAACAGTCAGCACCGAGCATCTTATCCCGCACACCTCAACGTTCATTATGTTCAAATCGTCCGTCTGCGCACATTGTCTTTTTATCTCGGATAGTGTTATATCTATGTCATCTGTCATAACGATCTCAGATGTATCGTTCATCCGGAGCACACCTCGCTTTTGCGGAATCAATAAGTGACATCGGAAAGGGATATCTCCCCGCTGCCGAAAGACAAGCCGACCGACGCAAAATGCGATGGTCAGAGGTCGTAAATAGTATTTGCCAAAACCGTGCGATTATTCCCCAAGCTGAAAATTGCACAAAAGGGGTTGCATTTTGTCTGCAAATCGGGTATAATAATCTCGTAAGAATTAGTTTTATCAGACCGCAGGAGGTAATAAAAATGGCTTTTGAAGTTACAAAGGACACTATCATCGGAGATATCATGGATCACGACGAGAGCGTAGCTCCGTACTTTACCGAAATGGGTATGCATTGTCTGTATTGCCCGTCCGCAAGAGGCGAAACACTTGAGGAAGCTTGCGAGGTACACGGCGTAAGCGCTGACGAAATGGTGAAAAAGCTCAACGCACATTTCGCAAAGTAACAAACAACACCGCCGTAAAGTATGATTTACGGCGGTGATTTTTAATCAGTAAAACGATCACGAGGCAAAGAAATGATAGAGTATTCAAGTCTTGACGCCGGATTTATAACGAAAAGATTTCCGGAGCTAAAAGCGCAGGTCGAAAAAGAAACGAAGGGTCACGATGAGTTCCTTGCGCACGTTGTTTTTGCAAACGTCTTTAACGCTCTCACAGCAGAGCTTTTGAAAAAAGACGAATATCTGCACAATGATACCCTTGATCGTATCTTTGATATGTTCGAGGAACTGTCAACCGATGGTGATGAGGAAACGAAAAACCTCGTTCAGGTGACGCTAATCGAGCATCTGTGGGACGATAAAACGACTTACAGCAGAGCTTCGGAGCTTCTCGGCGAACACACAAAAGAGCTTTGGAACGATATCGGCAGCTATCTGCGCACACCTTAAGCCTCTTGTCGGAAAGGAACACTATGGACTCACGTTTACTTACCTGTGCCGGGCTGTGCACGGGCGATGTTCTGTGTGATGTTGGCACAGACCACGGGTATCTGCCGTGCTATATGATAGAGAACGGGCTGTGCAGCAAGGCTTACGCCTGCGATATCGCACAAGGTCCGCTGGACTCGGCTATTGCTCACATAAACGAGCGCTGTCTATCGGACAGGATAACGACTGTTCTCTCCGACGGACTTGACAGCGTTGAAAAAGGCGACATCACCGACGTCGTTATAGCGGGAATGGGCGGGGAGCTTATCGCTGATATAATCTCCCGCTGCGGCTGGCTGAGAGAGGATATAAACCTTGTTTTGCAGCCGATGACCAAGCCCGAGGTGCTTCGACGCAGGCTTTACGAGCAAGGCTTCTGCGTCCTGCGTGAGCTTGCGTGCGTTTCGGGAAGATTCGTCTACTCGGTTATGCAGGTGCGCTGTGAAAAGCCGAATTACGGCTGCACCGACGAATACCTGCACTACGGGCTCGTAAAGGGAGAAACGGACGATGAAAAGCGCTATCTCAAAGACCGTTCAAACAAGCTTCGCACCGCTGCCGAGGGAATGATAAAGGGCGGTAAGAAAAGCGAGCTTGGGCAAAAGCTTCTTGAACTGAGCCGTCTGCACGAATAAGGACACAAAAAAAAGAGCCGTCACGCTGACGACTCTTTTTGATTTTGATATTAGTACTGCTGCTCCTTCATCTTTGCGAAGCACTCGCTGCAATAAACAGGTCTGTCCTCTCTTGGCTTGAAAGGAATAACAGCCTCTCCACCGCAGGATGCGCAAACAGCTGTGTAGGTCTGTCTTTCAGCCTTGCTTGCCTGCTTTCTTGCATCTCTGCAAGCCTTGCATCTCTGAGGCTCGTTTGTGAAGCCCTTTTCAGCGTAAAACTCCTGCTCGCCTGCTGTGAATACAAATTCGTTTCCGCAGTCCTTACATACTAATGTCTTGTCCTCGTACATAATACTATACCTCGATATAAAAATATTTGCCTCGTCGGACTTGCACCGACACCTTTGATAAACAACGCTCTGCAATTAAGCTATTCGGCCATATAAAGACGCTTTCGCATCTTTTTATCACTTCAGCACGGATTTCAATTTTCGCCTGACCCTTTGCATCGCATTGTCTACCGACTTTACAGTCACGCCCAAGTTTAATGCCATCTGATTATAAGCCATACCGGTTAAAAATAATTGAAATACCTTCCACTCCTGCTCAGAAAGAGCCGATGTGATCTTATTGTACACCTCGTCCATCTGTTCGTTCTCGATAAAAATGCTCTCGGGGTCACCCTCGCCTGCTGCGAACAGCTCGTCCGCCATTTCATCGGTAAACTCCACCCCGTTGATGAGACTGTTTTTCTTCAATGACGAGATTATCTTGTTTTTCACGCACACGTTAGCGTATGTGGAAAACTTCACGTTCTCATCGTGCCTGTAGGTATTGACAGCTTTAAGAAGCCCCACGAAGCCTTCCTGGACAAGGTCTTCGTAGATATCGCTGCTGTATCTTCCTGCGAGGAACTGCACCGTTCTGAGGTAGCGCACGATAAGCTCGGAAACGGCTTTTTTATCATTCTTTGCACTCAGCACAAGCTCCTCATCCGAGAGGTCTTTATACCTTGAAAGTGCATCATCCATAAACAAACCGCCTCTTAACAATGTAAATATATGATACCATTTTCGAACTCGAAAGTCAAGCAAAACGTTAAAAATAAATTTACAATTAAAAATCTTTGTAACAACTTACACATTTTCCGCCACTAAACTCAGCACTTTGACCAAACATCTGCGGATATTGTAATATTTGCAGAAAAAAAGCAGCCGAAGTATCAGCTGCTTTTATCGTTTCACAATGTGCAGTATTCCTGTCTGCCTTTTCTGAAAATATCGTTTCCGAAGCAGTCGTCAGCGACGACCAGCGGGAAATCCTCAACATACAGCTTCTTGACCGATTCACAGCCAAGATCCTCAAAGGCAACGACCTCACAGGACTTGATACAGTTGCAGGCAAGAGCGCCTGCTCCGCCTATCGCACAAAGGTAAATAGCTTTGTTGCGCACGACGGCGTCGATGACCTCCTGCGACCTTTCGCCTTTACCTATCATTCCGCCCAGACCGAGGTCAAGCAATCTCGGTGCGAATCTGTCCATGCGTCCCGATGTTGTCGGTCCGCACGACCCGATAGGTCTGCCTTCGGGTGCGGGAGTTGGTCCTGCGTAGTATATAACTGCATTTTCTAAGGGTATAGGTAGCTCCTTACCCTCGTCAAGAAGTGCGGAAAATCTTTTATGCGCCGCATCTCTTGCGGTATACACGGTCCCTGTCAGGAGTATCTTGTCGCCGCAGCGGAACTCGCTGCTTCTGGCTTTAAGCTCCTCAGAGCCGACTTTAGCAAATCCGGGCATTATTACTGCTGCTCCTGCTCCTCAACGAGTGCAAGGCCGTCGTCGATAAGGTCTCTTGCATTGTTTACAGAGCCGATGCTCGTTCCATACAGGTCGTTAAGAGTTGTAACGAGCTTCTGAACGTTATCGCTGAGAGCAGTGAACTGCTCCTTAACAGACTTTCTGATATCTGCGGACTGTGCCTTGATAGTAACTGCGCTCTCCTGAGCTTCTCTGATAGTCTTGTCAGCCTCAGCCTTTGCCTCGGATGTGACCTTCTGAGCCTCAGCATTAGCTTCGCTTCTGACTCTGTCAGCCTCAGCGTTAGCCTCGGTAGTAACTCTGTGAGCCTCAGCGTTTGCGGTAGATGTAGTCTGCTCTGCCTCTGCTCTTGCTTCAGCTACCATATTAGCAGCGTTCTGCTTAGCGCTTGTGAGAGTAGCATCTGCCTCAGCCTGTGCTGATGTAACGAGCTTTTCAGCCTGAGCGTTTGCGTCGTCAAGGATCTGGTTCTGGAGGTTCTGAGCTTCCTCCTCCATAGCCTTGGCATTTGCCTTAGCCTCGGAAACGAGCTTGTTAGCTGTATTCTGAGCCTCGATAAATACGTTGCCCAACTCAAGAGCTGCATTGTTGTTGCCGCCGCTTGATGCATTCTTTTCAGCCTGCTCGAGCTTTTCCTTGAGCTCCTCTATCTCATTTTTCTGTCTTTCTATCTCGGCATTCTTCTCGCCGATCTGCTGCTCGTAGTCAGCGATCCTGACCTTCATTGTATCGGTAGAAGCCATAAGCTCGGCTACCTTGTTCTTAGCGTCCTCGACCTTCTTCTCGAGCTCCTTCTTGCCCTCGAAGTCCTGCTTATTAGCGCTGCCGGCAGATTTTTCGAGTCTTTCGATAGTTTCGTTCTGATCGTTTACCTGAGCTTCCAGGGTATAGATCTTAGAGGTAAGGTCGTCAACGTAAGCAAGAACGTCCTGCTTATCAAATCCGCCCACTCTAACTGTTCTCAAAAATCCATTGCTTGCCATAATATTCCCTCCAAAATTGATTTATCCAAATATAATATATATCAAAAGCCGTCCTGTCAGGCGGTGCTTTTTTCGGGGCATTTTTTCGTACAACTTTCACCGTCTGTCCCCGATAAACAGTGCCGTAACGACCTTATATCCATTATACCAAAGAGTTCACGAAAATTCAAGTGTTTTTCAATAAAAAGTTTCGTTAAACGCTTCATTTTCTGACAGTTTCTATATATAGTGCCATTATGGCCAACAAAGAACTATGTATAGTTTTGCTTTTAAAGTATAGTTAAGGCAAATCAATAACTGATTTGCCTTAGCTGTCAAAGTATTGTTTATTGGTGCGAATTACTTTTTGAAGATATTGAAGATATCGTCGTAATAATTCGGGTTATCAGCAGCCTTTACGCCTGCCTTCTGCATTGCCTCTGCGTCAGCCTTTGCGTCGTTCTCGGTCTTGGGAGCTATCTTAGCAAAAGGGTTCACAGGCTTCGGAGCCTCCTTCTCTGCCTCGGCGCCGTCAGCAAAATCAGCAGCGATAACGGTAACGTCCATAGTATCCTTAGCGTTCTCGTCCGTACCGTTGCCGAAGATGATATCTGCGCCCTCGTCAGCTGCATTGGAGATAGCCTCGGTGAGCTCAGCCATATCAAGAACAGTGAGGTCGGGTGACATGGTGATATTGACGATAAGTCTTCTTGCGCCTGCGATAGATGTTTCAAGAAGCTTTGAGGTAACGACCTGGTTGAGGATATCCTGTACCTTGTCCTTGCCCTCGCCGTGACCGATAGCGATGTGAGCCTGTCCTGCGTTTGTGAGGATAGTTGTAACATCGGCAAAGTCAACGTTGATCTCGTCATGTCTTGTGATTATCTCGGCGATAGCGATAACGTCGGTCTTGAGTACGTTATCGGATATAGCGTAAGCCTGAGCCATTGTCAGGTTCTTCATATCGGTATCGATAAGGTTCTGGTTAGGGATAACGATAAGAGCGTCAACGTTCTTCTTCAGCTCAGCGATACCCTTCTCAGCTCTCTCCATCTTCTTGATGCCTTCGAACTTGAAAGGCTTTGTAACAACGCCGATGGTGAGCTTATTGAGTTCTCTTGCGATCTCAGCGATGACAGGAGCTGCACCTGTACCTGTGCCGCCGCCCATACCAGCGGTGATGAACACCATATCTGCGTCCTTGATCTTCTCTGAGATCTCGTCCTTGCTCTCCTGAGCCGACGATTCACCGATCTCCGGCTTTGCGCCTGCGCCAAGTCCCTTTGTGAGCTTTCTGCCTATCTGGATAGTATTCTCGGCATCAAACTTCTTCAAAGCCTGAGCATCTGTATTTACAGCGATGTACTCGACATTGCCTCTGATGCCCTGGGCGATGATGCCGTTAAGAGCATTTCCGCCGCCGCCGCCGACACCGATGACCTTTATCTTTGCACCTGCTACCGGCTCGTCTACGATTTCGTAACCCATATTTCTGATCCTCCTGTATTATGATTGAATCCCCGATAATAACATCTGAATTCCGGCGAAGCGTCGTTTTGACACAATACGCCCTTATTACACATTATTAGATAGTACTATATTATCACATTCCGACAAAAATGTAAAGCGGTTTGACGCCGATATTTTAAAAATTCTATTAAAAAACAATTAATCAATAAACTTTTGCGCAAAAATTGTACATACTAAACAAATAACTCACGGCTGATAATAGTACTGATAATTGTTTCCGTTGGCATTGGGGTCGGTATAGCCGTTGTTGCCGTAGCCTGCATTCGGGTCATAGCCGTTGTTGCCGTAGCCCGCATTCGGGTCGTAGCCGTTGTTGTTGCCCGCATTCGGATCGTAGCCGTTATTGCCGTTGCTGTAAATATTCGGGTCTGTATAGTTCCCCTGCTGGGTCTGGTCGTTCTGACCGTTCTGACCACTCTGGCCGTTCTGCTGGTTCTGACCGTCCTGACCGTTCTGACCACTCTGGCCGTTCTGCTGGTTCTGACCGTCCTGCCCGTTCTGCTGGCCCTGGCGGTTCTTCATATAGCCGTATTCCTCGACGCCTGCGGGTATCTGTCCGTTGTTGTTCGCATTATTGTTTGCGTCGGTATTCGTGCCCGGGACTGCCTGTGCGTTAGGGTCGGTATTCGTGCCCGGGACTGCCTGTGCGTTGGGGTCGGTAGTCGTGCCCGGGACTGCTGCGGCGTTGGGGTCGTTCTGAGTATTCGGGTCGATGACTGTGCCGTTTTCGCCGTTTCCGTCCGTCTGCTTGTCGGGATCGCTGCTGTCGTCATTTTTTATGCCTGCGCCCTCGGGGATAGCGGAAATACCGCTGTCTGCGCCGTTATAAACAAGTCTTCCCCTGAAGCCGCCGGTAAGCTTGTTATCTATGACTGCCTTGAAATAGTTGAGCTTATAGTCCAGATCGACCGAGCTTCCCAGCTCCAGCGTTATCCTGTCATCATACAGCATAGTTATACCCGAACGGTCGCTGAGGTCTATCTGTCCGATATGCTCAAAGCTGATGGCACTGATTATCTTCATCATGTCCTTGTATATCCTGAGCTTGTTCTTATCCTTGCTCTCAAGCTCACCGCCCGCCTTTTCGTTGGCAAGCTCAAAGCCCTTTATCACGGGTATACCGCCTGTCTGCGAAGCGTTGGCGAGTTCAAGCACTCTGCCCGTTTCCGAGACCGTGCAGTACTTGCCGTTGTCAAGCAGCATATCCGCAGCCTTGACCGCCTCGGTAACGTTGATGATTATCGTCGACGGATATTTTTTCTCGACCTCGGCAGTCTCGATGAAAACGAGGTTATCCTTTAGTCTTTTTTCGATAAGCTTTGTATCGGTGCGCACGAGGTTCTCGTTGCTGATTATGCCTCCGACGCCGACTATCTGGTCCTCACGGTACAGGGTCACTCCGTTCACCTCGACGGTCTTGACCTTGAAAAACACCGTCAGACAAAGCATAAGTCCCACAAAAGAAACAAACACGAACGCAACAGCACAGTATCCTGCGATACCGCCCTCACGTCCGCCGCTGTTTCTGCGCTTGGCTGCCGAAGCGTCCTTTGAACCTGTTTTTACAACATCTTTCATTTTTATCTTTCCTTGCTCATTTCCCTTACTCTGTTACTCTTACTATGCTTGCGCCCGCATCACGCAGGCATTTTTCTATATTCTCATAGCCACGGTCGATATAGCAGACGTTCTCGACTTCTGTTTCGCCCTGTGCCGCAAGCCCTGCAAGCACCAGCGCTGCACCGCCTCTGAGGTCGGCTGCACGCACTCTTGCGCCGTAAAGCCTTTTCACGCCCTCAACGACTGCGACCTTGCCTTCTGTTTTGATATCCGCACCCATTCTCACCAGCTCGTCAACGTGGCGGTAACGGCTGCAAAAAATATTTTCCACGATAACGCTTGTGCCTCTCGCTCTTGTCAGAGCCGCCATGACCACCGCCTGAGCATCGGTCGGGAAGCCCGGGTAAGGCATCGTGCGTACTGTTCTGACCGCCTTCAGCGGTCTTTTGCAATTAATAAATATCCTGTTTTCGTAAGTAAAGACCTGACAGCCCATCTGTTCAAAGACGGGTATCACCGCCTGCATATCGCAGGCTCTTGCGTTTTTGAGGTCAAGCTCACCGCCCGTTAGCGCAGCCGCAGACATATAGGTCGCCGCAGCTATCCTGTCGGGCATCACCTCATATTCGCAGCCGTGCAGCGAGCTGACGCCGCTTATGGCAACGGTAGACGTACCGTGCCCGCTTATCCTTGCGCCGCAGCTGCAAAGAAAATCGCCGAGGTCGGTTATCTCGGGCTCTCTTGCTGCGTTGTATATCACAGTATCTCCCTTTGCGAGAGCTGCTGCGAGCATTATATTCTCGGTAGCACCCACCGAGGGGAAGCTAAGACTTATCTTTGCGCCGTGAAGCCCGTGAGGGCATCTGCAGCACAGCACGCCGAACTCCTCATTTATCTGCACGCCCATTTGTGCAAGGGCGCCAAGGTGCATATCTATCGGTCTCGGTCCGAGCTCACAGCCGCCTGGAAAGGAAAGCTCGCACTCCCCTGCTCTGCCCAGCAGCGCACCGAGAAACACTATCGACGAACGCATCTCCCTCATAAGATCCTCGGGAACTGCGCACTCGCTGAGCGCCGAGGCGTTCACAGTGACACAGTGGTCGTGATAGCGGCTTTTACAGCCAAGACAGTTGAGTATCCTGCATGAGGCGAACACATCGCTGAGCGACGGACAGTTTTTAAGCGTGACCTCACCGCTGCACAGCACACAGCCTGCAAGCAGCGGCAGGGCGCTGTTTTTAGCACCCTGTACGGTCATCTCACCGCTGAGACGTTTTTCTCCTCTTATAACAAGCTTCTGCACAAGCGTCACTCCCTTTTCAAAGGTCTGACTTATCTTATGCACAGCCCGCAAAGCAGGTGAAAGCTAATTTATCGGTTTTGGCATAGTTCCGGAGATATTACACCTTATTAAAACTCAGTGAGAGATTGTCTGAAACGAATATGAAATACGGAACGCAGGGTATTTTCATACCCAGAACGTTCTTTGTCATACCCTTTGTCGAGATTATCATCGAAGAAAGCGCATCGTTGAACTGTCTTTCGTCGATATCCACGACATTTACCAGTACCTCTATCTCTATCTTTTTGGAGCTGAACGCAGGCACGGTCACAGGTATATCGTTGCCAGAATCATCAACGCTTCCCGATGAGACATAGGCTATCTTGTCCTCGTAAAGCGGGTCTACCTTTGACACGACGAACTTTGGTATCTCGACCTTGAACGGAGAAAGGTTCCTTGCGGTGAACGAGAGCTTCACGACACGGTAATTCTCCATTTTCTCCGACGAGAACGCCTTTTCGCTGTTTACTGAGTAGTGCGTCGAGGCATATGCCTTGAACTCTGTCATACCCATTTTTTCAAAAACATTCTTATCGTACAGCACCTCGCTGTTCTCGTTGTCGTCGGTGAATATCGGCGGGAATGCAAACATCATGAACAACAAAAATGACACAGCGACGATACACCAGATAACTATCGTCTTTTTCCTGACATACTGGTTGCCCAGCTTTACTCCTCGGTTAAGACCTGTTGCCTTGGGTATCTCCCTCGCAGCGTACTCGGTGATATCCTCCTCTTCCTCTTCTTCCTCTTCGTCCGGAACAAGAGTGAGGTTCCTTCCCGGGTCCTCGTACTGAATAGCTCTTTCAAATGAGCCTTGATGACGGCTTTTATCGGTAGAGAACAGAGAATCCGCATACTGGTTTATCACGCTTCCTCTGCGGGTCTCTGTATTCAGCGCTCTGATCTTTTTCTGATCGGGGAGCTTTATGGGGTCCATATCGCCGGAGCCGTCAGCGATATTCTTCTTTTTTTTCTTAGCCATTTATCATTCCCCTTACTTATACTTCATTCCTTTACAAGCAGCTTATCCAACGCCTGCATTATCCTTTCACGGGTATCCTTAATATGCAGCTTTGCGGCATTCGCAGCGGAATCCTCAAGCTTTTTCCTGTTGCCGATATAGTCCATAACGGTAGATATGAACAGCTCGTCTGTAAGGTTCTTTTCCTCGATGACGACGCCTGCTCCCGCATTCTGAAGCACCATTCCGTTATAGTACTGATGATTTTCTGCGACCATAGGCGATGGTATCATCACCGCAGGTCTGCCCATTGCCTCTATCTCGGTAAGAGCGCACGCACCGCAGCGTGTTATCACAAGGTCACACGCCGCCATAGCCACGGGCATATTTATATAGCTGTCAACTATCCTGTGCGGGTCGTCTGCGACGTTCACGCCGTCGTCAGCGAGCTTTTGCACATAGTTCTTATAATCGCTGTATGTTCCGTAGGAGTGAATATGGTTGACCTTCACGCCGTTGTCCTGGTAGTATTTGAGCAGCTTCTCAACGCAGTTGTTTATCGTGAGCGAGCCGAGGCTACCGCCCGTTGACAGAACGCACACGGTATCCATATCGAAGCCGAGCTGTTTTCTTGCTTCCTGCTTGGACATCTTCGCAAAGGCTTTTCTGACAGGAAGTCCTGTTACGACTACCTTTTTTGCTTTTTCAAAATACTTCTTTGCTTCCTTGACGCTGAGCATTACCACATCAGCGTGCTTGGAGAGTATCTTATTCGTCACGCCCGCATAGGCGTTCTGCTCGTGAACAGCGGTCTTTATGCCCATTTTTGCGGCTTCTCTGACCACAGGTCCCGAAACGTACCCTCCGGTGCCGACGACGAGGTCGGGCTTAAAGCTCTTTATTATCCTCTTGCAGGTCCTTCCCGACTTCATCAGGTAGCCCGCAGCCTTGAAATTCCTCTTGATGTTCCCCGGGGTCAGCTTTCTCTGAAAGCCCTCTATCTTTACAGGCTCAAAGCGGTAGCCCGCCTTTGTGACAAGCTGAGCCTCTATCTTATCGGGATTTCCCGCAAAGCAGAACTCCGTATCGGGATATTTGTCCTTGATGATCTCCGCAATGGCGAGCGCAGGATTGACATGGCCTGCCGTACCGCCGCCTGCGAGCAATACTCTGTACATACTGAGCAACTCCGATCATAATTTATTCTAAAGCTATTTTTCCTATTCCTTATTATTTGGGTAAAGCACCGTTAGCTCTGCGCCGTCCTTGTAAAAGAAGTTTTCTATTTTTTCAGATGTGCCTGTCTTGAAATGTTAAGGAGTATACCGACCTCGACGAGCTGTATCAGCAGCGAGGTGCCTCCGTAGCTGAAAAACGGAAGCGATATACCCGTATTCGGGAAAGCGTTGCAGGCGACCATTATATTCAGGAAAGCCTGCGCTCCGATATGCATCGAGATACCTGCGGCAACGAGCATACCAAATCTGTCCTTTGCGTGTGTTGCGATATAGAAGCCTCTGCCAACGAACATCGCAAACAGAAGAACGACGACCATTGCTCCGACAAAGCCGAGCTCCTCGCAGACTATCGAGAACACAAAGTCATTCTGCGACATCGGCAGGTACAGGAATTTCTGTCTTGATTCGCCGAATCCCAGTCCTGTCCAGCCGCCCGAACCGATAGCGAGCAGCGACTGATAGGTCTGCCACGTCTTGCCCTGCGGGTCGCCCTCAGGGTTTTTCCAGCTCTCGATACGCTCGGAGATATAAGAGAATCCCGAGCCGCCGAAAAACAGCTTTGCGGCGAAAACTATAACGGCTACCACGACAACGAATGCGATAAATTTCCAGAAGGTCTTGCTCGGCATTCCGCTGACGAACATCATTCCCACGCCTATCATTCCGACCAGCATAACTGCGGACATATGCCTTTGCAGCACAAGTACACCGCTGACCATTCCCAGAATGATCACGAACGGGAACACGCAGTATTTCCAGTCCTTGAACTTGGGGAAGTTGACCGACATTATATATGCAAATATCAGAATAAAGGCGACCTTAAGAAGCTCACTCGGCTGGAACTGGATAAAACCGAAGTCTATCCAGCGCCTTGCATCGGCAGTTTCCGTTCCTATGAACAGCGTTGCGATACATATCGCATAGACCAGCACGAAACCGAGGTAAACGACCTTTGTATTCTGAAAAAAGTGGTAATCGACCATTGAAAGTATCAGCATCAGCACTACGCCGATGCCTCCTGCGAAAGCCTGCCTTTTGAGGTAATAGGTACCGTCGCCCGACGTTGAAAGGCTCCACGCATAAGAAGCCGAGAACATCATTACCAGTCCGAACACCAGAAGCGCCATGACCAGAACGAAGAACGGCTTATCTATCTCTGTAAATATGAGCCTGAGATTCAGTTTTTTTCTTGCCTGAGCCACAGGCTGACGAACAGGTGCACTGTCGTAATAATTGACGCTGTGCTGTTCGTTTGTTCTGCTTGCCAAAATTCTTCCTCCCTAAAATATCTGCACAAAATGCATCTTGTTTTTTCTATCTGATAAAGATGCTGTCGCCGTAGCTGAAATATGCGAACTCGCCTGCGGCGCCCACGAGCGTAGCTATCGCAAAGACGCCCATTATCCTGTAATCGCTCCACCCTTTGTTTTTAAGGTACCCGTGAAGGGTAAAGCCCTTGAACAGAGGTTTTTTGGTGCGCTTGAACACAAGGTGTCCCGTCAGAGTGACCACACCGTCTGCTACAAGCACTATGCCCGAGCACAGAAACGTTATCGGCAGGTTTGTCGTGACCGTTATCATTGCGGTCATTATCCCAAGCAGCATACTGCCCGACTCTCCGAGATACATCTTTGCGGGGCTGAGTCCCCAGAACAGGAACGCTCCGCAAACTCCCGCCGTGACGAGTGAAAGCATCTGCGGCACCTCCAGCCACGGATACGGGGCACAGCAAAAAGCGCCCGCCAGCGAAAACATCATGACAGTCAGCGCACACAAGCCGTCACAGCCGTATTCGGTCACGCCCGAGGGACAATCGTGCAGTTGTGTTAAGTTTATTATAACAGTCATAAGCACTGCTGTCAATGGATAAAATATAAATCCGAGTTCAATATTTCCAAGATGGAACGGCAACAGTAATTTTGTGTCAGCTGTCCCATAAATTTTTGCCATATATGAAAAACCAAGACATATGACAAATTCGATGGATACTATCCACCGTTTTTTAAGTCCTATGCCTCGTTTTGTTTCCTTATTATAGTCCTCCAGCATACCTACGGCTGTTATCAGCAGCGCAGCCGCCGCACAAACAAGATACACCAAAGAGGCTGATTTTTTATTCGTTTCAAGCTCCGAGGACAAGCCCGAAGCTATCACGCCTGCGGTAAGTCCGACAGCCGCAGTCAGCACCATAACGACTCCGCCGAATTTAGGTTCCGAGCCGTCCTGTCTGAATCTGTCGCCGATATAAAGGTCGAACTTGCCTGTTTTGAGCCTTCTGAAAAAAGGTATGAAAATGCGGAACAGCACCGACCCGACGAGCAGCTCGGTCACCATCACCACGCTTTGTACCTTCCAATCCATAGACCGCACTTCCTTGCCAAAAGACTTACAGCGCCTTGAATACCTCCTCCAGAGCCATTCCTCTGCTTCCCTTCAGAAGCACCGAGTCACCGTTGACGAGCTTCTTTTTGAGATAGTCCGCAAGCTCATCTCTGTCCGAAAAATGCATACAGTGTCTTTTATCGAACCCGTTTTCGACTGCGCCGATTATGTAATTCCTTGCAAGGTCGCCGTAGCAGTAAAGTCTGTCTGCGCCGGAGCCTGCAACGTACTTTCCGACCTTTTTGTGATACTCTGCGCTCTTTTCGCCGAGCTCAAGCATATCTGCGAGCACGCAGTATCTCATACCGTTAGTCTGCACCTGGCTGAGCATAGACAGGCTGGACTTCATCGAGTCGGGTGCGGCGTTATAGCAGTCCACCACAAAATTCACGCCGTTTTTGCGTGTGATGTTCTGTCTGAGACCCTCGGGGCGGAAGCTTTCTATGCCCGTGAGGATATCGTCAACGGGAACGTCGAGCGCAAGCCCCACGCAGAAAGCCGCAAGCGCATTCTTCACATTATGCGTGCCGATGCAGTTGAGCCTTGCGGGAACGATGCCTCCCGAGTAGCAGATATCAAAATCAATGCCGTCGTTCCTGCTGATTATATTTTTAGCGAAAACATCGCAGTCCTTGTTTTTGACGCTGTAATACCAGACCTTTCTCAGGCCGTGTACCTCGGCGTTTGCGAGGAACTTATCGTCCATATTCAGCACCAGCGGAGCGCCTGCCGAAGCGCCGTCGAGTATTTCCAGCTTAGCCGCAAGGATATTCTCCTGGCTTCCGAGCTTTTCGATATGTGAAACGCCGATATTGGTTATAACGCAGACTGTTGGCTTACAGCTCATCGACATTCTGGATATCTCGCCTCTTGCGCTCATACCCATCTCGATAACAGCCGCCTGCGTAGTTTTATCTATGCCGAAAAGAGTCTTTGGCATACCTATCTCGTTATTGAGGTTGCCCTGTGTTTTCAAGGTCTTGTATTTCTGTGAAACGACCAGCGCTATCATATCCTTGGTAGTCGTTTTACCGACACTTCCCGTAACTCCCACAAGCGGGATATCGAACTTATCCCTGTAATACCCTGCCAGGTCAAGCAGTGCCTTTGCGGTAGAATCGACGACTATGCACCTTGCGCCCTGCACGGGTCTTTCGGTGATAACAGCCTGCGCACCAAGCTCCATAGCCTTAGCGGCGTAATCGTGCCCGTCGAACTTTGCACCCTTGAGCGCAAGGAACACCGAGCCTTCGGTTATCGTTCTGGTGTCGGTGGAGATGTTGTCTGTCATTGCGTCGGCGGGATAGCCAAAGCTGCCCTTGACCGCTTCAACTATCTCGGAAAGTCTCATCTGTTCCATTCAGGGTTCAACTCCTCATACTTTGTTCTGCCCTTTACCTGCCCTCTTTAGCAAGCTCCTCAAGTGCCTCTGCGACTACCTCACGCTCGTCGAAATGTATCTTCACGCCGCCCGCAAGTATCTGATAGTCCTCGTGACCCTTGCCCGCAAGCACGATGATATCGTCCTTTTCGGCATTCCTGACTGCCCAGTGGATAGCCTCACGCCTGTCACATATTTTTATATAAGGCGTGGTCTTATCTTCAAGTCCCACAAGGATATCCTTGATGATATCCTCGGGATCCTCATTTCTCGGGTTATCCGAGGTAACGATAAGGAAATCGGAGTTGTCAGCCGCAGCCGCAGCCATAAGCGGTCTTTTTGTGGCATCTCTGTTTCCGCCGCAGCCGAAGAGGCATTTTACCTTTCCGACCGAACATTCTCTTATCGCCTTCAGAACGTTCACAAGAGCGTCCGGCGTATGCGCATAGTCGCAGATGACCGTAAAATCCCTGTGAGTGGGGACTATCTCAGCACGGCCTCTTACGCCGCCTGCGGTAGCAAGAGCCTTTATCGCCCTTTCGATATCAAAGCCCAGTGTCTGCATACAAGCTATAACTGCGAGCGAATTTGAAACGTTGAAAAGTCCCGGCATCGGGAATGTTACGTTGTGCTTAGTCTCGTGATCCGAGAAGACGTATTTTACGCCGCTTGCGCACAGCACGACATCGTCCGCCATAAAGTCGGCTTCTCCGCCCACCGAATAGGTCTTAACGGGGCAGGTGACCTCCTTTATGTATCTTCTGCCGTACTCGTCGTCGCAGTTGATTATTGCGGTATCCGAGATATCAAAGAGTATCTTTTTAGCCTGATAGTAATTCTCCATCGTTCCGTGAACGTCGAGATGATCCTGCGTAAGGTTAGTAAAGATGCCGACCTTGTATCTGCACGCATTCACACGCTTTTGTTCAAGACCCTGTGAGGAGACCTCCATAACTGCATAGTCGCAGCCTGCCTCGACCATTTTGCTGAAAAGCTCGTAAAGGTCGTAAGGCTCGGGAGTCGTTCTCGATGTCGGGTAGATGCGCTCGCCTATCTCGTTCTGGCAGGTGCCGATAAGACCGACCTTGCTGCCCATCGATGTAAGCACCTTTTTTATCATCGTGGTAATGGTAGTTTTGCCGTTCGTACCGGTAACGCCGATAAGCGTCAGCTTGTTCTGCGGGTTGTCGAACCACGCAGCGCAGATAAGCGGATAGATACCTCTTGTATCCTCAACGACTATCTGTCTGTCGCCCAGCCCGAGGTCACGCTCGCAGACTACTGCGCAGCAGCCCTTGTCAAGCATCTGCTGTGCGGCGTCGTGTCCGTCGAACGTACCGCCCTTGATGCACACGAACAGCGTGCCCGGCTTTATCTCACTTCTTGTATCGCTGGTGACTCCCGTTATCTCACGGTCGGGAGCATCGACCTTTGCGATATTTTTCATAAGTTCATACAGTTTCATCTTATCATTTCCCCTGAGTTTTTTCTTTTTACTGCGAGTGTACCGTTCTGCTTGTAAATGTAACGGATATCGACGTGCCGACAGGTACCTTTCTGCCTGCGATAGCCTGCTGGTCTCCCTGTGCGACCGCATCTTTCTCGCTCGCACCCGAGCCTTGTGCGGTAAGATTGAGTCCGTAGCCCGAAAGCAGTTCCTTTGCCTGCTGTCTTGTCAGGCCCATAAGATTCGGTACGGTGACTGTCTGCGGTTTGGTATCGTCGGTGCACAGCACGACCGTTCCGCCGTTTTCTATCGAAACGCCCGTAGGATACTGCTTAACGACGTTCTTGCCGTTTCCGACTATCGTGACTTTAAGCGAGAGATTTTCCAGCGTCTGCTTTGCGCTCTCGACGGTATATGTCTGAACGTTCGGCACAGATACCTGCAGAGTCTTTCTTTCCTCCTCGGTATACTGAGGGAATATCTCCAGATACGGCAGCATTTCCGTCATCACCTGCACGCACACAGGCGAAGCTACCTGGCTTCCGTAATATTTCTCGCCGGTCGGTTCATCGACCAGAACGAGCATTATCACCTGTGGGTCGTCTGCGGGAGCAAATGCGCAGTATGACGCAACATATGTCGTACCTGCGACGTTTTCGTCCAGCTTCTGCGAGGTTCCCGACTTTCCGCCGATGCGGTAGCCCTGGATATAGCAGTTCGAGCCTTTCTCGCCCTTTACGACGCCCTCGAGTATCTGCTTCATTTCGTCAGAGGTCTTTTTGGAGATGACCTGGCGCTTCTTGACGACCTCGCTTTTCTTTATGATATTTCCGTTCTCGTCGGTTATCGAGTTGACGACCTGCGGAGTGAGCAGGTTTCCGCCGTTCACGATAGCCGAGGCTGCGGTTATCATCTGTATCGGTGTGAGCTTGTTTGTCTGACCGAAGGACGATGACGCAAGCTCGACAGGACCTATCCCGTTTTTATTGACGGTTATCGACATCGACTCGCCCGGCAGGTCTATTCCCGTAAGGTCGGTAAAGCCGAACGCATCAAGGTAATTGCAGAACTTTTCTCCGCCCAGCGTCAGACCTATCTGCACGAATGCAGGGTTGCAGGAATGTATCATCGCCGCCTGCAGGTCCTGCATACCATGGTCGACGAACGACCAGCAGTGGAAGGTGGTATCTGCGACTTTGATTTTTGTATTGCAGCTGAAGGTATCCTTCAGGGTGATAGCATTTTCTTCGAGTGCCGAAGCGCCTGTGAATATCTTGAAGACAGAGCCGGGGAAGTAAATCTCCGAAACGGCTTTGTTCTTCCACTGTGTAGACCAGGCATCGAGCCTTGCTTTTTTGTACTCCTCCGAGTCCTCGTTCATTCCCGAGAGCTTCTGGGCGGTGAGCTTGTCGCTTATCTCACCCGGCTCGTTGGGGTCGTAGCTGTACTCGGTCGCCATAGCCATTACCTGAGCGGTCCTCGGGTCCATAACGATACCCGCAGCCCTGTATTTCGGCTTATGCTCCTTGACAGCGTCCTTGAGCGCCTTTTCGAGCATGAACTGGATGTTGGAATCTATATTGAGGTTTACGTTGTAGCCGTTCTGGGCGTTATACTGCTGTTTATAGCGGTACGGTATCTCGTTGCCGTCGCCGTCCTTGGCGGTGATTATCCTTCCGTCAACGCCCGAGAGCTTATCGTTGTAATAAGCTTCTATGCCGTAGATACCCTCTCCCTCGAACGAGGTATGACCTATGACGTTTGCGGCAAGCGAGCCTTGCGGGTATACACGGTTGGTAGTCGGGTCGCATCTTACGCCGTCGACCTTCAGCTCGGTGAGCTTTTTCTCTATCTCCTCGGAAACGGAACGGTCAACGTCACGTCTGATTATCTTATATCTTGTTTTGGTATCGGTCAGGTCGTTTCTGACCTTAGCGGTATCGGTAGTGAGCTTCATCGAAAGGAACTTTGAAAGCTCCTCGAGTATCTGGTCACCTGTCTGAGCCTTTTCAAGTCTCTGGCGGTAGTCATTGAGCTTATCCTCGTTTTTCTCGGTCTTGACAAGCTCCTCAAGCTCCTTTTTGGTATTATCCTTCTTTTCAAGGAATCCATTGAGCATCACCGGGTCACAGTAGACGGTATACACCGTTGCACTCTGTGCCAGAACCGAGCCGTTGGCATCGTAGATAGTACCTCTTGAAGCTGAAACGACGGTGCTTTGTAGCTGCTGGCTGTTGGCAAGAGCCTTCCAGTAGCCGCCCTCGAGCACAGACACTTTCAGTATTGAGTATATCACATATATTATTATCGGTGCGATAGGAAAGATGAGCAGATAATTCAGCCTCTTTCGCATCCTCGCACTTGGTCTGTCTGTCATAAATTACTCCCTCACAATAGCCGAAAACGCAAAAACGCCCTATCTGCGCCGCTTTTATTGTACGGCGTTTCGGACAACAGTATAGAACAAGAAAGCTAGACACAAAATATTATTTGTCCCTAACTTTCCCTATTGATATTTTATTCATCACAGCCCGATATATTCCAGCATGGACACGAACCAGTTTTTGATCCTTACGAATACACTGCGGTCCTTTGTTTCAAGGACAGTCGCCTCGGCTTCGCTGTTCAGCTCCACATACTCTATCTGTGATTTTTCGAGCTTGATAAGTCCAAGCTCGTTGCGTGCATACTCCTCCACCTTGGTCATGCTCGTTTTCTGAGCAAGCTCTGATTCGAGGCTCTGATTTCCGTCCTGAAGCTCAGTCAGCTCGCTCTGAAGCTGGGTCTGCTCACTGCAAAGGCCCGATATCTGCACCTTCTCGTAGATCATCACGCAAAGCAGCGTGCACACGAGGGTACAAAGGATCACCAGCTTCAACGAAAAGAATCTCTTATGAGCTGCCGCATTTTTGTTATGTTCAATGTCTCTGCTTACAGCCTCGTCCTCGTCAAACGAGCTGTAATCATAGGCAAGATTGTATACCTTAGCCATTAGTCAAGCACCTCTGAAATTTACACAAGTTTTCTCTCTTTTTAGTGTGTTTCTCTTTTTCTCTCTTTTAGGGGTTTTACTCTCTCTTTTTAGGGGTTTTCTCTCTTTTTAATTCTCTGTTTTTTCGATTATTCTCAGCTTTGCGCTGTGGCTTCTGTTGTTCACAGCCAGCTCCTGTTCGCTCGCCTCTATCGGTTTTCCCGTTATCATTTTGCCTCTGGGCTTTTTGCCGCAGATACAAACCGGGAAATCGGGCGGGCAGGTACAGCCTGTGCAAAACGACTTGAACCGCTGTTTTACAAGCCTGTCCTCCAGAGAATGAAATGAAATAACGCAAAGTCTTCCGCCAGCTGTCAGACAGTCGAAAGCCTTATCAAGAGCGATGCTCAGATGTTCAAGTTCGCTATTGACCTCGATGCGTATCGCCTGGAATGTCTTTTTACAGGGATTTTTCTCTCTTCTTACCCTTTGAGGCACGCTGTTTTTTATTATCTCTGCCAGCTCAAGTGTTGTCTCAATGGGCTTTTGCTCCCTTGCCTTGACTATTCCCGAAGCGATGCTCCTTGCAAACTTCTCTTCTGCGTATTCAAATATTATTCTCGAAAGCTGTTCATAGCTGTAATCGTTCACTACATCCCTTGCACTCAGCCCTTCTCTGCTCATTCGCATATCGAGCGGTGCGTCGGTGTGGTAAGAAAAGCCTCTTTCGGCGTTATCCAGCTGAAACGACGAAACTCCCAGATCCAGCAGGACACCGTTGACCTTTTCTATGCCAAGCTCCTGCAATATCTCATCTATCTGAGAATAGTTGCCTCTGACAACCTTTGCGGGGTACCCTTTAAGCCTTTGCGAGGCGACCTTTACTGCATCGGGGTCCCTGTCTATTGCGATGAGCATCCCTCCGAGGCTGCTGTCAAGCCTCTTTGCGATCTCTGTCGAATGACCTGCACCTCCCGCAGTCCCGTCGCAGTAGATACCGTCGGGTCTGATCGCAAGTCCGTCTATACATTCGTTCAGCAGGACCGAAACGTGGTTGAAATCCATCAGAAATCCAGTCCCTCCAAAGCTTCAAGAAGCTCGTCTTCGCCATTTGAGTTTATCTCGTCCCAGCGTTTCTTGTCCCAGATCTCGCATCTGTCGCAAACGCCCGCCACAACGATCTCCTTGTCAAGTCCTGCGGCTTCCCTGAGCGACTGCGGTACGAGCACTCTGCCCTGCTTATCGGGTTCGGCTTCACAAGCCCACGCCATAAAGCTTCTTTGCAGCGCTCTTGCCTTTGACATCGGCAGCGACTGTATCTTTTCGGCTTTCTTCTCGAATGTCTGCGTGTCGTACACGAACAAACATCCGTCGATGCCCTTGGTTATGATGAACTTCTCGCCCAGCGCTTCTCTCAGCTTTGCGGGAAAGCTCATTCTTCCCTTAGCGTCCATCGACTGGTTATATGTACCCATCAGCATTGTATCAAGAATGCTGTTTGGCTGTTCGCCCGGCAAGCCGTCCACCTCCCCGTCATCTGATGTTTCAGGTGCATCCGTCTCGATTCAGGGATTGGTTACCACCAAATCGCACTTTTTGCCACCGTATCAACATTATACATCATTCCGGAGCAAATTGCAATCGTAAAAATCCCCAAATATTCAACAGGCAGGGGATTTTTGGCGGTCGGCTGTAAGCGAACGTTTTTATTTTTCGCAATATTTGTAACAAAAAGTCTGGTAAATGTAACTTTTCTGTAATCTGTGAACATTTTGGCTGAAAATCGCACCACTATATGCGGTACTTTTCCGCCGTTTCTCACCGAAGATATTGCACCGATGTCCGCCGAAGCGGCGAAGGCGCAGTTTTACATTTTCGGTTATTGTAAATATTATAACACTATATATAGTATACGTCAATAGCATTTTTCAAAAAAATTGTATTTGAAGTGATTTTTTGCGCCTTATTTTTCTGGAAAACTTATTGGACAGAGTTGTGTTCCCGGGGTAATTAAGAAATGGTAACAAAAATTTAATTATCATATTTAATTATTACAAAGCTTCAGAGTCCGATTTTTTTCGATATTTTTTCAACGAACTAAAAAAATCAGCCGTTTTTATGTAAAAACAGCTGATTTTTCTCTTATTTCGACTGATTATTCGTCAAATTGCACAAAAGCTATTTGCAATAGAACTCGATGTATCTGTCTATGCACTTTTCAACGATACTTATCGCCTCGTCCCTGCTCTGCACGTCGTCGATAACGGTCTCCTTGTGCTCCAGGTTTTTATAGACGGTGAAAAAGTGCTTCATCTCGTCAAAAATGTGCTTGGGGAGTTCGGAGATATCATTTATCTCGTTGTAAGTCGGGTCACTCACGGGCACGCAGATAATTTTCTCGTCGTTTGCGCCGTTGTCGAGCATTTTTATAACGCCTATCGGGTAGCACTCAACGAGCGACATAGAATCGAGCTTTTCTGAACAAATGACCAGAACGTCCAGCGGGTCGCCGTCCTCGGCGTAGGTCCTCGGGATAAATCCGTAGTTTGCGGGATAGTGGGTAGATGTGTGCAGTATCCTGTCCATTCTGAGAAAGCCCGTAGCCTTGTCGAGCTCATACTTTACCTTTGAGCCTTTTGGTATCTCGATGACCGCAGTAAACTTGCTTTTTGTTATCGCCTTTGGCGAGATATCGTGCCAAATATTCATAGCTTTTCCTCCTGATATTTCAATAACATTCAAGCCGCAGCAAACCGGACTTCGAGCTTTGGCGGGGTGCTCACGGGTCGTGCTTATACATTCCTGCGCCGCTGAGCGCCTGCGGTATATCGAACACCGTTTCTCCGTCCAGCTCGACCGCCGACATGCAGCCGATATTATCGTCGCTCATAACGTCCCAGAGCGATGTAAAGCTGTCCTGACGCTTTGCACCGAGCTTTTCGAGCGCCTGTGCAAAAGCCTCCGGCTCTCTGACATAGGCGCTGAAGCACTGATAGTCCTCAAAATACAGCTCCTCGTCCGTTTTGTTCGAGCCAAAGCCGAACCTTGAAAGCCCGTCGTTGGCAAGCAGCTCGCCATACCTTTTCAGCACAGCCGAAGCGACCTCTTTTGTGCAGTTGTCCAGATAATAGATCTCGTACTCCTGCGAGTCCTCGACGGGAAGCTCGAGGAAGAAGAACACAGGCTCGTTTACAAGCCTTATGTACTCAGCAGCGCATTTCAGAATAAGCTGTGCGCTCAGCACGCCGCTGATATCGCTGCCTTTCACCGAGAAAGCCGAATGTACGTCCTGCGTGCTTCTCAGGCTCACTCCCTGACATAGTGTAAATACATTTTCCATAATCGTACCGTTTTTTGTTTTTCAATAACTAAGGCACCCCGTTGAGTGGGGGTGCCTCAGCTTCATAAAGCGAATTTCAGCTTATCACTTTATCCGACGTATCAATCGTCGTTCTTCTTCTTGACAACTGCCAGTGCTGCAACTGCTGCGAGCAGACCTGCAACTGCGACTGTTGAACCTGTATGACCTGTGTGCGGATTTCTTCCGTCATCGTCACCGTCAGTATCGCTGCCGCCCTGTGTTGTGGTCGAAGCCGTTGTTGTTGCCTTGGTTGTCGTTGTCTTTCTGCCGTCGTCGTCACCGTCGGTATCTCCGCCGCCGCCCTTTGTAGTGGAGGTAGCCTTTGTAGTTGCCTTGGTGGTCGACTTTGTAGTAGCCTTTGTAGTAGCCTTGGTCGTTGCCTTGGTCACCTTGCTTGAATCGTCGTCATCCTGGCTTGAGGAATCGTCGTCCTTCTGGCTTGAAGAATCATCGTCCTGCTGGCTTGAGGAATCGTCGTCCTGCTGGCTTGAAGAATCATCGTCCTGCTGGCTTGAGGAATCGTCGTCCTGCTGGCTCGAAGAATCGTCGTCCTTCTGGCTCGAGGAATCGTTGTCCTGCTGGCTCGAAGAATCGTCGTCCTTCTGGCTCGAAGAATCGTCGTCCTGCTGGCTTGAGGAATCATCGTCCTTCTGGCTCGAGGAATCGTCGTCCTTCTTGCTTGAAGAATCGTCATCCTTCTCGCTTGAAGAATCGTCGTCCTTCTGGCTTGAAGAATCGTCTTCCTTGACCTCTGCGTCGCAGATAGTAAACGTATTCTTTCCGTCGAATACTACGCCGCCCTCGGTCTTATCGAGCTTTGAAGCCTTATCAACAGTTACCTTTGAGGTCTCTGTTACAGTGCCGTTTACGACCTTGAACTTAACTACGCTGGTAACTACCTTGAACTTCTTGCCGCTTACCTTATCGGTAAACTCTGTGCCTGTTTCCTTGAGTGTATACTCGCCGTCCTCAAGCGTGAGAGTCTTAGTAACGCCTGCCTTGGAAGTCCAGCTCTCGTTTACGTTCTTGCCTGTGAGTGTGAGCTTAGCACCAGTAAGCTCGTTCTCGCCTGTGATGTCGGTCTTTTTGATATTGACCATGGTAGTGTTTGCTGCATCACAGACTGTGATGTGATTGTCCTTGTCAAAGATGAATCCGGGCTTCTTATCGTCAAATGTGGTCTTGTGACCGGTCTTGACTACCTTGCCGTTTTCAACTGTGAACTGTACGGTGCTTGTGAGGATATCGTAGGTCTTGCCGTCATTGTCAATAATATTCTTCTTATTGCCCTTGTCGTCGGTCGAAGCTTCTTCCTTCAGAGTGTATTTTCCGTCAGGAAGCTCAACCTCCCAGATATCCGTGCCGTTTGATGTCCAGGTCTTGTTGATGCCGTTGCCGGTGATAGTGAGCTTAGCATTCTTCAGCTCCTTCTCGCCTGTAACGTCGGTCTTGTTGATAGTTACCTTTACAGTTTCGATAACAGGTGTCTTCTTAGCGTCGGAAACGATTATCTCGTTGTCCTTTACGATGTAGAAGCCGTGCTCCGAATCCTTGTCAAAGTCCGCCTTGATATAGTTGTCCTTGTTGGAGGATTCAACTATCTTGCCGTCCTCAACTCTGAATTTAAGTACTGAGCTTATTACCTCGTACTCGTCGTCGCCGATCTTGATAACATCGTTGTCACCTGTTTCCTCGAGGATATAAGTGCCGTTTTCGAGGCTCAGGTTGAGCTTCTTATTCTTCTTGGATGTCCACTCATCGCAGACAGGTGTGCCCTTGTCGCCGGGCTTGGTGTTGTCGTACTTGTAAACTCTGAGCTTAGCGCCTTTGAGCTCGTTCTGGCCTGTGATATCGAACTTGTTGATAGAAACCGCTGTCTTTGTTACCTTTTCAGCATCACATACTGTGATATGTGTATCGTTGCCTGTGATAACGACTCCGCCCTTTGCATCAACGTCGCTGACCTTAGTTACAGAATTTTTGTCTGCTGCAACGACCTTGCCGCCTTCTACCGTGAACTTAACGATGCTGGGGATAACATTATACTTTGTGCCTGTTCTGTCATCTGTGAACGTTGTGCCTGTTTCTTCAAGTGTATAGGTGCCGTCTTTAAGGTTGATCTCCTTTGCATTAACACCGTCAGAAATCCATTCAACTTCAAAGTCATCTGCGCCTGTGATCTTCAGCTTTGCA
>CADAES010000023.1 GCA_902786975.1 uncultured Ruminococcus sp. | reverse complement strand
AGGCAACTCCTTTCGTAATGTTTTCTACAGTATAACATATGTTTGTGATAATTTCAAGTAAACTGTGGGTATATTTTTTGATTTGGTGCGAGCACTCGTCATTGTGCGGAGTCAGGCTTTTCATCGCAGAGATGCCCCGCTTGAGCGGGTGGTATGGGCAAGGATACGCTGTTATCAATGGGTTTTACAGATGAGCGATGCTCCTTATTGAAACGCCGCAAATGCGGAATTTTAATGCTGTGTTTACAGTTTGATAACGTTCGTGTGACACGAGTGACAGAACGTGTGATTTTCGATGGAAGATAAAGGGCAAAAATGAAAATTGATGGTTCTAAAAATACACTGGATTCCCAAAATGGAAAAGCCCACAAAGCCCGCAGGAAAGGCTTTCAGGCAAAGCAAAAATATGCGGACGGCCCGTTTCTGCGGGTTTATTACTATGTCCGACCCGCCGTCAAACAAAAAAACCGCCCTCGGGAATTTCCCAAAGGCGGAATTGCGTGGTGCACGCTGTGCACTGGCGGGAGAAGGAGGGATTCGAACCCTCGATGAGCTATCAACCCATACACGAGTTCCAGTCGTGCGCCATAAACCGGGCTAGGCGACTTCTCCACAGTTTATTACTGCTGTTTCATTACAGCTATAATAGTATAGCACAAAATAAAGTGCTTGTCAATAGCGGCAAGCACTTTTTTTACATTAATTCTGCTTTCTTACCACGCCGTACTCATCATCGAGCCGATAATACGGGCAAACATACTCCGGTTCGTTGAGAAACCTGTAATACTCGTCCTCGTCAAGGTCTACCAAGCACACATACTGCTCATATTCCTCATCGTAGACATAATTCGTACAGGTATCACAGCTCCCCTGTACACGCTTTTTGTGAGGCTTCCTATTTTCCAACTCCACACCTCTTTCAGCGGCACTTTTACGGCATCATCTTTTCAAAGATCTTGCTTACCTTTTCAACACATTCAAGCACCGTAGCCGCATCCTGCTCGTCAAGCTTCTTGAACTCCTCGGGTATCCTCTCCAGCGCCTTTTGCTGGACCTCATTAACGATAGCCTTAGCCTTGTCGGTCAGACTTATCTCGATAGTGCGGCGGTTGTTCTCGTTTTTGACCCTTGTGAGATATCCTCCCTTAACAAGCTGGCTGACAGCCCTTGTAGCCTGTTCGTTGGAGGTACATATCCTGTTGGACAGCTGAGACAGTGACATATTTTCACGCTTCCACAGCGTCATGATTATCATCTGCTGTGTTTTGGTAAACTGAAACTCGCTTTTATCAAACAATCCGCAGACCATTCTTCTGTAGCTCGGAAACACCTCTATCAGACGGATAAAGCATCTCTGGCTTGTTTCGCTGACTTTGATACCAAACAACCCCTTTCGGCATTTTTCGTCCCATTTTTTCCTATTATATACCTAATTGGAAGTTTTGTCAACCTTTATAGTTTAAAATTCTTATTTGTAATAAATAACAAAGCTTTACATCATTCCTGCTCATCAAAAGACTGTGCCGGGACTGATTTTTTAGTGTTTCCAAGCTTTTTCAGGACGAAAAGCACAACTGCCATAACGAGCACGGAGCAGCCGAGAACGACAAACACGTTATGCACAAGACCCGCAAGGATATAGCCTGCGAGGCTGACACCTGCGACGGTCATCGCATAGGGCAGCTGAGTTGAAACGTGGTTCACGTGGTCGCATTGAGCGCCTGTTGAAGCCATTATCGTAGTATCGGAGATAGGCGAACAATGGTCGCCGCAGACTGCGCCCGCAAGGCACGCTGAGATACAGATAACGACTGCCGAGGGGATACCGCCCGATGTGGTAACGCCCGAAAGGTCGTCCTTGAACACTTCGGTAACTATCGGGATAAGGATACCGAATGTGCCCCACGATGTACCGGTCGCAAAGGAAAGTCCGAGCGCAACGACAAAAAGTATCGCAGGCAGGAGCACCTCAACGGCGGTAGCGCTCTTTACAAGACCCGAAACGAAATCGCCTGCTTCGAGCGAGCCTGTAATAGTCTTCAGCGTCCATGCAAAGGTGAGTATCAGTATCGCAGGCACCATCTGCTTAAAGCCCTCGGGTACAGATTCCATACACTGATTGAAGGTGAGCACTCTTCTGAACAGGAAATATACCACGATTATCAGCAGAGCGCCGATAGAGCCAAGTGCCAGTCCGTAACAAGCGTTGCAGTCGGCAAACGCATCAACAAAGCCCTTTCCGCTGAAGAACTCGCCTGTATAGAGCATACCCAGCACGCACATAACTATCAGCACTGCAACGGGCAGAACGAGGTCGATGACCTTGCCCCTTGAATGGGAAGGCTGAGCGTCCTTTGGATAGACTGTGCTCTTTGAGGTGAACAGGTCGCCTTTTTTGGCGTTGTCCTCGTGGCGCTTCATCGGGCCGTAGTCGATATCGCTGAGTGCGATGAACACTACCATCACAAGCGTCAGCAGCGCATAGAGGTTATACGGTATCGTCCTTATGAAAAGCTGTATACCGTTGACGTCCTTGACCGTACCGCTGACTGCCGCAGCCCACGACGAGATAGGCGCAATTATGCACACAGGCGCAGCGGTGGAATCTATAAGATAAGCGAGCTTTGCTCTTGATACATTATGCTTGTCCGTAACGGGACGCATTACCGAGCCGACGGTAAGACAGTTGAAATAGTCGTCAACGAAGATAAGAACTCCCAGAACAAAGGTCGATATGCTCGCACCCGCACGTGTCTTGATGTGCTTGACAGCCCAGTCGCCGTAAGCACGGCTTCCGCCCGCCTTGTTCATCAGCACCACGATAATACCGAGCACGACGAGGAACACAAGTATACCCATATTGTCGGTATCGGCGAGGTTGGAGATAAGTCCGTCCTTAACTATCGTATTGAACATTCCCGAGAAGCCTCCGCCCGAAGCCACGGCATAAACGATGCCTCCCGTGACTATTCCGATAAACAGCGAGGAGTAGACCTCCTTGGTGATAAGCGCAAGTCCTATCGCCACTATCGGAGGAAGCAGAGACCACATAGAACCTACTGCATCTGTCATCGGTGCCTGCACGAAGCAGCAGATGACATAGACCAGTATGAACAGTACAAATATCAGCCTGCTCAGATGCCTTTTCATAAAACATCCCCCTTTAACATACTAAAGCTGTACAAAAATTATACCACATATGCTCCTCAATTACAACGTTTTTTCTCGTTTTCGTTCTATTTTTCTGCAAATTTCACAAACAAGACAGCTGATAATCAGAACTTCGCACAAACAAAAAACTCCGCAAGCGATTGCGGAGTCGGATATCGGCAGGTATCAATTCTTAACGAACGGCTTGCAGTAATAGCGTGTCTTGCCCTTTGTGGACTTTCCGTATTCTATCGCCTGTTTCGGACAGCATGCAATACAAGCCATACACTGTGTACAGTTGCTGCCCCACACGGGCTTTGCGTCTTTGAGGGTGATGTTTCCCATAACGCACTTTCTACTGCAAAGTCCGCAGCCGATACATTCATCGGTCGAAAAGAACTTTTCGGGCTTTATTGCCGCCTTGTAGAAAAGCGGGTTTGACAGCTCGCTTTCCAGGAAGCCGAGGAAATTGTATTTTGTCTTTTCAAACGCTCTGCCCTCAGAAATGAGCTTTGCTGCCTTTTCAATGTCGGGAACAGCCTTTTGAACTATCCTGTCCGCTTCCTCCTGCGGGGGTGCTTTGAACATCGTAATAAGGTTCTCGGGCATTACTATCGGGGCAACGCCCTTGAAGTGCAGACCCTTTTCCCTGCAAAGTGCGAGGATACCCGAAGCCGCACCGCCTATCGAGCCGCCGCAGGTCATTACGAAATAGGCGTTCTTATTGCCGCTGAGGCTGCTTTGCCTCAGAAAGCTCTTGAACACTCTCGGTATCTGCCATGAATAGGTCGGCGTAACGAACACCCACGGTTTCTCCGAGCAAAGCTGTGCTATCTGCTTGCTTCTGATGTACACCGCACTGTCGATGACCTCGTCGCCGATGATGCTTGCAATATACCTTGCGCAGTATTCACTGTTCCCTGTTCCGCTGAAAAATATGACCATTTCCCATACCTCCGTTCAGTTCACTGTGTCTGTACCTCTGTTTGCTCGTCGTCTGTACGCTTGCTGCCGTGCGACTTTCTGTAAAGCAGCTTCAGAACAATAGGCGTAGTCACCGACGAGACTATTATCAGAAGAATGACCGATGCGAAATACTTTGCGTCGAGCATTCCCACAGAAAGCCCTTTTTGTGCGACGATAAGTGCGACCTCGCCTCTTGTCATCATTCCCACGCCGACCTTCAGGCTCTCATTCCAATTATAGCCCATAAGCTTTGCGGTAAGACCGCAGCCGATGACCTTTGTGATCAGCCCGACAGCGACAAAGCACAGCGAGAACAGCAGCAGCGAGCTTGTAAAGCCGTCAAACCGTGTTTTCAGACCTATGCTTGCAAAGAACACGGGTCCGAATATCATATACGAATTTATATCTATTTTACGGGCTATGTATTCCGAATCGTTCAGATTGCAAAGGATAAGACCTGCGACATAGGCTCCCGTAATATCTGCGATGCCGAAGAACCTGTCGGCTGCAAACGCAAAGAACATACACATCGCAAAGCCGAGTATCGGCACACGGCGCTGGTGCGGGTGGCGCTTGTCGATGAACTTGAAAACATAGTACATAAGTATCCCCACACATATACTGCACGCAAAGAACAGCAGAACATCTCTGACCACCAGTATCGGTTTGGCATCGGGCTTTTTGAATCCGATAACGAACGTCAGCACGATGATACCGATAACGTCGTCGATTATTGCGGCGCTTGTGATGAGAGTACCGACGTGCTCCTTGATGTGTCCGAGTTCCTTGAGCGTCTGAACGGTGATTCCCACCGATGTCGCCGTGAGTATCGTTCCGATGAACACTGCTCTGAAAAAGCCGTCCGAGCCGACTGCTTCAAAGCCGTAGAAGCAGCTGTAAAGCAGAGTACCTCCGCAAAGCGGCACGAACACTCCGACTATTGCGACCATAAGCGCTTTGGGTCCCGTTTTGACAAGCTCCTTCAGGTTTGTCTCAAGGCCTGCGCCGAACATTATCATTACCACGCCTATCTCGGCAAGCAGCGAAACGTAGTCGGACTGCTTCACGACGCCGAAAACACACGGACCTATCAGCAAGCCTGCGATTATCTCGCCCACGACCTGCGGCGCTTTGAGCTTTTGTGCGATGATGCCGAACACCTTTGCGCTGACGATTATTATTGCAAGGTCCTTAAAAAAATCAATGCTATTCAACTAAACTAACCTTCTTTTTTTGATAGCTCCGCCAAAGCACGCATACGTCCCCCGATGGGAACAATTTTTTGCACAGCGGGCTTTTGCAAAAACAGGCGGCTCGATGCCTCGCAAAGAGCCGCATTTTTATTCTTTACTCGTCGCCGTAAACAGCGATATACGGAAGCGTTCTGTAATACTCCGCACAGTCCAGACCGTAGCCTATCACGAACTTATCGGGTATCACGAACAGCGACATATCCGTTTTGATATCCGCTATCCTGCAGTCGGGCTTGTCAAGCAGAGTGACGATATTAATGGAAAGCGGGTTCCTGTTGTTGAGTATCTCAACGAGCTTGTGCAGCGTTCTTCCCGTATCTATGATATCCTCAACGATAACAACGTGGTACTTGCTGATATCCTTTTCAAGGTCTACGATGATATGCACCAGACCCGACGAGGACATTCCCTCAAAATAGCTCTTGACGCACATGAAATCGACCTCGCAGGGCACCGTGACCTCACGGCAGAGGTCTGCCATAAAAACGAACGCACCCTTGAGAACACTTACAAGAAGTATCGGTTTTCCGTCATAAAGTGAATCAATGTACTTGCCTGCTTTTTTTAGAGCAGCCTTTATCTCGTCCTCAGTGATAATAGTTTCCTTGATCTTGCTCTGATACTGTTCGATGCTGTTTATTTCCATGATATCCTCCTTTTCTTTATGAAGCGTTGCCTGCGTTTGCTCTGAAAAGACTTCTGATGAGCTTTCCGCTCTGGGTCAGCTGGGAATCTCCCGCACTAATGTTTGCAAGATTCGTTCCGGGATTGAATGCCGAAGCTGTTTCTGCTTTATTTGAAGCCGACCAGTTGAACCAGCCGATCTTCATTCCTGCAAGGGTACTGTACCACTGTCTTGTCTGGTAATCGTTAAAGCCGCCGTTTCCGCTTGCGTCACAGGTACCGAACTCGGTGACCAGCACGGGAAGCCCGCTGTTATAGCACCTTTTCAGCCTGTCCCTCAGCCAGTCGGTATGGGTATTTGCGTAGAAATGCAGGGTATAAGCGCAGTTTGCGTCGCTGAGTCTGTTGCCGAGCACCTGGTCTATATCCTGGCTCCACGTTCCTGTACCGCAGATTATCAGCTTGTTTTTGTCGATCGCTCTGATAGCATTCACGACTGCCTGACAGTACGGCTTGATGTTTGAAGCCCAGCTGACTCCGCCGTTAGGCTCGTTGCACAGCTCGTAGATAACGTTGTTGTAATTCTTGTATCTCGAAGCCATTTCCCTGAAGAATGCTATCGCCTCGGACTGGTGCGTCTGCGGGTTGCCGTCACGCAGGATATGCCAGTCGATGATAACGTACATACCGAGCTTTGTTGCCTGCTCGACGCCATTTATGACCTTCTGCTTTGCCTGCGAAGCATAGCCCGAGCCTGTGGTATATCCGCCCCACTCCTCGGTATACATCGCTATCCTGACTGCGTTGCACTTCCAGTCGTCACGCAGTACCTTCAGCGAGTTATACGAAAGGATATCCGAGAAGGTCTCCCACATGATGCCGTGAGTGGACATTCCCTGGAGCATAAACGCTTTTCTGTTTTTGTCAACTATATGGTTTCCGCTTACCCTGAGAGCGCCGTGTCTTGAAACGGGTGTTCCGCTGACGGGTGCGGGCTTGGGCGAGGGCTTTGTTGTGGCTTTTGTGGTTGTTGTAGTCGTTTGAGAAGCGGTCGTCTGTGCTGAAGTAGTCCTGCTCGTCTGCGGCTTTGTCGTGCTGCTCTGAGCCGTTGCCGCTGCTTTGGTGGTCGTGTTGTTATCGGGCTTTTGCTCACGGCTTACAGTTGTTTCGGTCTTGCTCTCGTCCGAGCTGCTGTCGCCGTCACTGCTGTCGTCCGAGCTGCTGTCGCCGTCACTGCTGTCGTCCGAGCTGCTGTCGGAGCTTTCAGCGTCGCTGCTCTCGCCTTCAGAGGTCTGAGCCTCGCTGTTGCCGTTGGGGTCGGGCACTCCGTAATCCCACGGTATCACGTCCGGCTCATTATCGGAACTTCCCGAGGCTTCTGAGCTGTCGTCCTGTCCGGAGCTGTCGCTTTCAGAGGAGCTGTCTTTTACGGACGAGCTGTCGGTCTGAGACTGTGACGAGGAGCTGTCGGTGCCGGAGGTCTTCGAGCCGGAATCGGCATCGTCGGTACAGCCCGATAGCAGCATAGCCATCGCTGCTGTCAAAGCAAGTATTCTTATCGTCAGTTTTTTCATCTCAGGATATACTCCCTTATTATATATTTATTATACTATACCACTTTTTTGTTTACGATTTATTACAATATATACGGGAATTATTGAAAAAATTTATTCACACAAAATATGTTGATGAAAACTCGATTTTGTGTTATCATTCTGTTTGTGTCAAATCTCAGATTCTACCACGGAGGAAATCTATGCAAGGCAAAACACAGCTTAAAGGCGCTCTCCTGCTTTTGCTCACCGCACTTATCTGGGGCATCGCATTTACGGCGCAAAGCAAGGGTATGGAAAGTGTCGAAGCTTTCACATTCAACGGTATACGAATGACAATGGGAGCTATCATTTTGCTTCCCTGCATTCTTGTACGGGACAAGCTCACAAGCCGATCCCTGAGCGCAGAGCAAAAAAAAGTCAAAAAGCAAAGTGACAAGAAGGCACTCGGATACGGAGCACTTTTGGGAATTATATTCTGCATTGCCAGTAACATACAGCAGCACGCATTTCTTTACACAGGCTCGGGAAAGATCGCTTTTATAACTGCGCTTTACATCTTTTTCGTACCTGTACTTGGAATTTTTTTACGAAAACGCACTCCTCTGCTGACCTGGCTGTGTGTGGTCATCGGCTTTGCGGGGCTGTATTTCCTGTGCGTCGATCCCTCCGACATCGGCGACATAAATAAGGGCGACCTGCTCGCACTGGGCTGTGCGGCGGTCTTTGCGGTACATATCCTCGCTATCGAAAAATTTGCTGCGAAAGCGGACGGTCTGCGTCTGTCTGCGATGCAGTTCCTTGTCGGCGGAGTGCTTTCGGGAGTTATGATGTTCATATTTGAAAAGCCGAGCATCAGCGGCATTTTAGGCGCATCTGTACCGCTTTTATACGCAGGAGTTATGAGCTGTGGAGTTGCATACACCTTACAGATAATCGGGCAGAAATACACCGAAGCGACGGTGGCTTCGCTGCTTTTGTGCATGGAATCGGTATTCGGCGTAATTGCGGCGGCGATAATACTCGGTGAAAGGCTCAAAGGGCGTGAAATAATCGGCTGTGTAATTATGTTTACAGCGATAATTCTTTCGCAGTTTTCCGAACGACTTTCAAAAGCAAACAAAAAGACGGCATAATGCCGTCTTTTCTTATTTATCCTTGTCCATGAACACTCTCGAACCTGTCGCACCGATCTGTCCCTGATATTTTCCGTCATAAGGATTTTTTGCAGCTTCGTCCATCTTAGCGAACACCAGCTGTCCGACTCTGCGTCCTGCGGTCAACTCGATAGCGCACCGGTTCGCATTGAACAGTTCCAGCGTTATCTCGCCCTTGAAACCCGGGTCGACCCAGCCTGCATTCTGAATGAACAATCCCATTCTTCCCAGAGAGCTTCTGCCCTCGACAAAGGCTGTGAGATCGTCCGGAAGCTCAAAATACTCCATAGTCGTAGCCAGCACGAACTGTCCCGGCAGTATCAGGAATCTATCTGCGGTTATCGTCTTGTACTTTATCTCGCTGTCAAGCGTTATGACACCTGACGGCATATCGTCAACGATGCTGAATGTATTTCCCAGCCTGATATCAACACTTGCCGGCTGTATCTGTTCATCTGTCAGCGGTGTTACTGTCAGGCTCTTTTCATCAAGCATTTTTCTGATAGTCTTATCAGACAGTATCATTGCGTTTCCCCTTTTCCCCTTAGTTTTGTTGTTCAGCCGCCGAGGCGTATCATTTCATCTATGCAGGTCTTAGCCTTAGCTATCTGCTCGTCGGTCATCTTTATCTCGAACGCCCTGCCGTCGTCCCTGCCGATGCTCTCACAGGTCTTGTAAACATCCATGAGGGTAGTTATCTTCATATTCGGGCAGATAAGGTCCTTTGACAGCACATAAAAGTTCTTGTCGGGATATCTGTACTGAAGATGCTCGGCTATGGATATTTCCGTACCGATGATGAATTCTTTTGCGTCGGACTTTGCGGCATAGTCCATTATACCGCTGGTAGAGCCTGCGTAGTCGGCATTGTCGGTGACCTCGGGTCTGCATTCGGGGTGAACGAGAACAAGTGCGTTCGGGTGCAGTCTTTTTGCCTCGTCAAGCTCCGCCTTTGTTATCTTTGCGTGGGTCGGGCAGCCGCCGTTGAGCAGCTTTATATCCTTGTCGGGACAAGCCTTCTTCACGAACGCACCGAGGTTACAGTCGGGAATGAACAGTATCTTCCGGGCGTCCATATTCTTAACTATCTTCACAGCTGACGACGAGGTCACGCACACGTCGCAGACCTCCTTGAGCGCAGCGGTGGTATTGATGTAGCAAACGACCTTTCTGTCAGGCTCCTGCGCCTTTATCGCACTTATCATCTCTGCGTCCATCTGCTCTGCCATAGGGCAGCCGGCAAGCGGGTTCGCAAGGAAAACGTGCTTATCCGGCGAGAGCATCTTCGCTGTTTCAGCCATAAAATGCACGCCGCACATTACGATATTCTTCCTGCCGACCTTGGCTGCCTCGACAGACAGCTTGTAGGAATCTCCCGTGATGTCGGCTATCTCGACTATCTCCTTTGCCTGATAGCTGTGAGCAAGGATACAAATGTCCTTTTCCTCTTTAAGCTCGGTTATCTTTCGCTGGATATCTCTTATCATCTGTCTTGTCCCCCTTGGTCAGATGTTTTTGCTGTAAATGAGCATAAGTCCCTTTAAAAGCAGGTTCTCGTCAAGAATGATATCTGTCTTGCAAAGCGGCACGACAACGGGTGCGAGCCCGCCTGTTGCAACGACGGTGCAGTTTTTGCCAAGCTCCTGCTTCAGTCTGTCGCAGATGCCGTCTATGGCTCCTGCGCTGCCGTAAAGCATACCGCCCTTTATGCAGTCTACCGTGTTGGTCCCTATGACCTTTTTAGGCTCTTCAAGAGCTATCCTCGGCAGCTGCGAGGTACGGCTTATCAGCGAGTCGTGGGAGATCATCAAGCCGGGCATTATCATTCCGCCGAGGTAATTCTTATCCGCATCTATCGCAGAAAGCGTGGTCGCCGTGCCCATATCCACGATTATCAGCGGCACGGGATACTCGTTTATGCCTGCGACCGCATCGACGACGAGGTCGCTTCCCAGCTGTGCGGGATTGTCTATCTTTATCGAAAGACCCGTTTTCATTCCCGGTCCGACGACCTTGCACTTAGCCTTTGTATACTTTTCGACCGCCGCCTTTACGGTGTTCGTTATGCTCGGAACTACCGACGATATGATAGCTCCGTCAATGTCCGAGCCGTCAAAGCCGTTCATTTCGACCGCTGTTCTCAGCGTGACCGCATATTCAAGGTCGGTCGCCGTGAGGTTTGTGGATACCCTTTCTCTGAAAAGTATCCTGTCCTTGTCGCAGCAGCCCAGAACTATATTTGTATTTCCAATATCAACAGCAAGTATCATTTTTGATTATCTCCCTGTATGTTCTTTATGCAGCCTTTGCCTTGCCCTTTATGAAGCCTGCTTTTTGCAGACCTGCACTCACTGCGCCGGTGACAACTGCGGTGGATATCCACTCAATGACCACGTTCATGGTAACGATAGCAATAATAAAGATTATCACGTTCCTGTCCTTACGCATATTCTTGACATACTCTGTATTTCCGAAGAGGATCACAAGAGAACTCATAAAGAATACCGTGTTGAGAAAAGCTACGCCAAAGCCTGCAATAGCTCCCGATATCACCGTTTTGACCTTCGTTTTCTTCAGCGCCGTCGAAAGCAGACCGATGAGCAGACCGTCAAGCGTTCTCGGAACGAGGCACAGCACAACCGTACGTGCTATACTTGCCTCTGTCAGGGCTACCATCATCGGACTCGGGTTGGTAAAAGCCGAAATAAGGCTCGTGATGCCGAAGAACAGACCCGCTATCACACCGCCGACAGTACCCAATGCATACGCCGTGATAGCCACCGGTATAGTGATAAGGGTGATGGACAGCGTTCCCGTCTTGATATACCCTATCGGCGTAAGACCCATAAGCAGTATCATTCCCGTCATTAGTCCGAGGACGGTCAGCTGGCGTACGTTCAGAACATTTTTGCTTGCATTTGTTTTCATAATGAAAACCTCCTTTGTTATTATTCCTGCCATGCAGGATACAATACAGTGCAGACAGCACATTCTGCCCTTCGCACCATAACAAAGTCAGACTTGCCTTGCAATATCTGCTTCAGTGCGCTGTTTCGGGCTTTTGCGGCGTTTCTGCACAGAGTTCCTCCGAACTCCGAGAACATTATAACATACTTTTTTGAAAAAAGCTATATCTTTTTGAGAAATAATGTGTTATAATATATTTTACAGTCCTGCCTTTGACGGCAGACTGACAGCTCACGCATAGTATTAATTCATCGGAGAATCTCTTTTGGAATAGCTTTTTCTGTGCTCTTTCGGGACTTTCAGTCAGTTTTATTATATGGGGATATATCCCCATATAATAAAACTCATTAAAAGGTTTCTGAAGGGGGTTCGGGGGAAACTCTTCTCGAAAAGAGTTTCCCCCGATATATGACCGGAGGTATCATACCATGCTCAAAGGAAAGACAGTCGTTCTTGCGGTGACAGGCTCGATAGCCGCATACAAAATGGCAAACGTCGCAAGAATGCTCATCAAGCTGGGTGCGCAGGTCCACGTGCTGATGACGCACAACGCCACGCAGTTCATAAACCCGATAACATTTGAAACGCTCACACAGCACAAATGCCTTATAGATACTTTTGACAGGAATTTTCAGTACAGCGTCGAGCACGTTGCTCTTGCAAAGGCGGCGGACATCGTGCTGATAGCGCCTGCTTCGGCAAACGTCATCGGCAAGATAGCAAACGGCATAGCGGACGATATGCTCACCACGACTGTAATGGCGTGCCCCTGCAAAAAGCTGGTCGCACCCGCTATGAACCACAATATGCTGCATAACCCGATAGTTGAGGACAACATAAGAAAGCTTGCCTCCTACGGATACGGGATAATAAGCGCCGATACGGGCATACTCGCAAACGGCGATATAGGCGACGGCAGGCTTCCCGAAGAAAGCGTGCTCGTTGAATATGTACTCAAAGAGACAGCCTTTGAAAAAGACCTTTTTGGCAAAAAAATACTTGTCACCGCAGGGGCGACAAGAGAGGCGATAGACCCTGTGCGCTTTATTACCAACCACTCAAGCGGAAAAATGGGTATCGCTGTGGCAAGAGCCGCAATGCAAAGAGGTGCGCAGGTAACGCTCGTATGCGCTCACTGCGAGGCAAAGCCGCCTATGTTCGTGGACGTGGTGAACGTTGGATCGGCACAGGAAATGTATGAGGCGGTAACGTCAAGAGCCGCAGAGCAGGACATCATCATCAAGGCTGCCGCCGTTGCGGACTACACGCCTGCAAGCACCGCCGACCACAAGCTCAAAAAGTCCGACAACGATATGAACATCGAACTTGTCCGCACAAAGGACATCCTTCGGGCGCTCGGCGAGGGAAAGCGTCAGGGGCAGCTCATCTGCGGGTTTTCGATGGAAACGGACAATATGCTTGAAAACTCACGCAAAAAGCTGGAAAGCAAGAACTGCGATATGATATGCGCCAACTCGCTTCGCACCGAGGGTGCGGGCTTCGGCGTTGACACCAATGTTATAACGCTCATCACAAAAAGCGATATCGAGGAGCTGCCGCTTATGACAAAGGACGAAGCAGCTCACAGGATACTTGACAAGCTGCTGACTCTCTGATATCATACATGGTTATCGGGAGTCCCTGCCGTTTCGGTATATCCGTATAATGGCGGCAGCGGCGAGCGAAGCGGGCAGAACTGCGAAAAGGTCGCCCGTACAGCTGTAAAACGTCTGCTCGTCTATAAGCGAGGCTTTCCCCGTGACTACGCCCTTTGAGGTGTCGGTGCGTATGCTCCCGACCTCGCCCGTAGGCATTATAAGTGCGGAAATGCCGCAGTTTCCCGAGCGAAGGAGGAACTTGCCGTTTTCGGCAGCCCGCATTATGCTGTGGCGAAAATGCATTTCCCGAGCGTAGCTCCCGCCGAACCAGCTGTCGTTAGTACAAACGCAAAGTATCTGTGCGCCCTGCGAAGCCTGCTTCTTGACGGTTGCGGGGTATATCGACTCGATGCAGATAGCACAGCCTATCTTTCCCAGCTGCGTTTCAAGCGGCTTTGTGTGCTGCTCGTCCGAGCACTCGCTGAGAGTGCCCGCACCGAAAAGGAACGCAAGCGGTATCTTCTCGCCGAACGGCACGAGCACCTGCTTGAAATACGGCTCGCTGACGCTCCCCTTTTCATCGACCGCATAGACTGCGTTGTACTCGTCGCCGTCGAAGCTGTAAAAGCAGCCGTTCACGACAGTTGCGCCGACACTTTTTGCGATGCTCTCGACGGTGCAGAACTCATCTGCACCGCTGTCATATTCCATAGGCACGGCAGTTTCGGGAAATATCACAAGGTCCGCCTTTGTGACAGCTGAGCTTTTGATTATCCCTTTGTAGGAGCCTGCGCAGTCTCCCGCCGTGCGGATAGTCTTTTTTCTGCCCTCGCTCTCGTCCTGTGCGATAACGACGGAGATGTCTTGGGAAGCCTGCGACACACTTTTCAGATGTCTGATGGAAAGAGTACCGTAGCCAAGCGACACAGCGACCACCGCAGCTGCTGCGGCTATCGGAACGACACGCTTTTTCTCAACGACCGACAGCGCAAGGAATCCGTTGATGCAAAGCACAGTCACGGTGACGATGCGGCAGCCCAGCAGGTTTGCGCTTTGCAAAAGCACAGGCGAGTCTGTCACGCTCAGCCACACCGACGACCATGGGAACGAAAGCACCGGGAAGCTCTCCTGCAGCCACTCACCGCCTGCGATGAGTATCGAAAGCGCTGCGACGTCATAGGCTCTGTCACGGCGAAGCGCAGGGAAAAGCGAGACGGGCAGCAGCATCAAAAGCGTTTCCCACAGCGTCAGGATAAGAACTGCTGCGACCAGAAGCGTCACAGCTATCCCCCGATGCATATCTATCTGAGGATAGACTGCAACGAGAAAGACCAGCTGATAAAAATAATACGGCAGGAAAAAGCTCAGAAAGGCTTTGAGAAAGTCTCTGCGGCAGCTGTATCTGCTAAGGCTGTACATCATCGGCATATAGCACACCAGCGCTGCAAACGGCACGCTCACAGTTGACTGCAGGGCTGCACAGACCGTTCCCGAGAGCGCACAAAGAAGATATTTCCTGTCAAGCTTGGATATAAAGGTTTTTAAAGCATTCATATTATTATTGTGCCCTGTACGGCGACAAATAATCAATAGGTATGCTTCAAGGAGATGACAATTTGAAAACAGATATATATATCCCCGACTACGCCGCAAAGGCTCTGGATATCCTCCACGCCAACGGCTTCAAGGCGTATATCGTCGGGGGCTGCGTAAGAGATGCGGTGCTTGGCAAAACGCCCGATGACTACGACATCTGCACCGACTGCACTCCGCAGCGGATGGAGGAGATATTCAAGGATTTCACGACTGTCGAAACGGGCATCAAGCACGGAACGCTCACCGTGCTTATCGACCGCAAGCCAGTGGAGATCACCACGTTCCGAAGCGACGGAAAGTACACCGACCACCGAAAGCCCGACAGGGTGAGGTTCGAGACCGAGCTGAGCGAGGATCTGAAGCGGCGTGATTTCACGATAAATGCGCTTTGCTATAACAAGACCGAGGGCTTGGTGGATATGTTCGGCGGTATCGGCGACATACGCTCACGGGTGATAAAATGCGTCGGGAAACCGTCGGAAAGGTTTGACGAGGACGCTCTGAGGATAATGCGTGCGCTGAGGTTCTCCTCGGTGCTGGGATTTGAGATAGAAAAAAACACCGCTGATGCCGTTCACGCTCAGAAGGAGCTTCTGAAGGAGATATCGGCAGAACGGATAGCCTCGGAGCTTAAAAAGCTGCTTTGCGGCAGCGACCCCGCAAGGATACTGACACAGTACCGGGACGTTTTCGCAGTCATTATCCCGCAGCTCGAGCCGTGCTTCGACCTTGAGCAGAACAACCCGCACCACTGCTTTGACGTTTACACGCACATCTGCCAAAGCGTGAACAGCATCGAGCCCGACTGGGTGCTGAGGCTGACTATGCTTCTGCACGACATCGGCAAGCCCGCTAAGAAGACCGTTGACGAAAACGGCATAAGCCACTTCAAGCTGCATCAGCAAAAAAGCGAGGAGCTTGCAAGGCAGATAACCGCTTCGCTGAAGCTTGACAACAAGTCCCGCAGCAGGATATGCTCTCTTGTGAGGGAGCACGATAACAGGATACCCGCAGCAAAAAGACCTTTGCGCAGATTCCTCTCAAAATACGACTATGAGTTTTTCTGCGATTACATAAAGGTTCGGCGGGCAGATACGCTGGCGCAGTCGGAGTATATGCGCAGCGAAAAGCTGGAGGAGCTTGATCAGCTCGAAAGGATAGCAAAGCAGATTAACGACGACAGGCTGTGCCTGCACATCGGCGACCTTGATATAAACGGCAGCGACCTTATAGAGCTGGGATACAGCGGAAAACAGATAGGTGAGCTGCTGAGACTGCTGCTTGAAGCGGTCATCGAAGAAAAGACAGAAAACAAAAAGAACGAACTGAAGAACTACATAAAGGAGATAGACATATGAATAAGGGGTTAAAACTATTTCTCGGATTTGTTCCGCTGGTGACACTGTGCATAGTGGTATTCTGGTTCTCGTCCAAAAACGCCGTGGACTCGACCAGTCAGAGCGACATTTTCGTAAAGCTTCTCAAAGAGCAGATAATGCCGAGCCTTAAAGGCATAAGCTCCGACAGCGACATAAAGATCGTCGACCACGTTCTGGCGGTCGCAGTCAGAAAGTCCGCACACTTCATCGCCTATATGACACTCGGAATGTGTGCCTTCGGCGCTTTCTGGTTCATAACACGCAAGGGTATGCGCTACTTTGTGTCGGTCATCATCTGTGCCGCATACGCAGGCTCGGACGAGATACACCAGCTGTTCGTAGAGGGGCGCACAGGCAAGCTCAGAGATGTTATCATCGATACCTCGGGCGCCTGCGCAGGTGCGCTTATCTGCCTTATGGTGGTACTGATAATCGAGATGCAGGGAATGAAGGACGAGATCGCCGAGCTTCGTGAACAGCTTGAACAGCGGCAGCTGCAAAAGTCGGCTGCGTCATCGAAAACGGCACGGAAAAACGAAAGAAGAGAATACAGATAGTTCAAAAAGGAGGGCTATAAACAATGATTGGTATCGTAACTGCTATGAGCTGCGAGGCAGAGGAGGTCAGAAAGGCGCTTACAGACGCTGTGACCGAGAAAATAGGCGCTGTTGAGTACACAAAGGGCTTTATCGGCAGCACCGAGGCGGTTGTCGCTGTGTGCGGCATCGGCAAGGTGTTTGCGGGAGCGTGCGCACAGACGATGATAGTAAACTACGGCTGCAGCCACGTTTTCAACATCGGTGTCGCAGGCTCGCTCTCGGACAGTCTTGACATCAAGCAGATAATAAGCGCTTCGGCGACCGTCCAGCACGATATGGACACCTCGGCTATCGGCGACCCCGTCGGGCTTATATCGGGGATAAACGTTATCGAGATACCCTGCGACAGCAACTTCACCGAGGGCTTCTCGGAATTTCTCTGCGCAAAGGGCGAAAAGCTCAGCAAGGGCATCATCGCTACGGGCGACAGGTTCATAAAGACCGAGGAGGACAGAAAATATCTCAGCGAAACATTCAACGCCGTAGCAGGCGAAATGGAGGGCGCTGCTGTCGGACAGATATGCTATGCAAACGGTGTACCGTACAACGATGTGCGAATGATAACCGACAAGGCAGGCAACAGCGCAAACGACGAATACACCTGCAACCTCGAGGAGTGTGCCGTTCGCCTCGCACAGCTGTTTATCGAGTATATCGCTAAAGAATGAACGGCAGCGGGAAGCCGTGTGCTCCCGGGCGCAGGCACTTGACAATCCCGTTCGGATATGATATGATAAATTGTTTGGAAATTTAAAGACAGTAACACGTTTACCCTCGGAGGAGCAAAATGGACAGGAAGCCGACAAAGAACTATCAGATACACTACTCTCGCTTGGCTGCAGCACTTGCGGCTTTGTTTGTCGTAGTCGTTATCATAGTTTTTATCGCAGCGGGCGGCTTAAAAAAAGAAAGCACCGACGACGGCTCGACATCGGCGGACGCTTCTGACAGCTCTCACATCAGCAAGCCCGATAACAGCAAAAGCTCCGATGACAGCAGCTCCGACGACAGCAGTTCAGATGACAGCAGTTCTGACGAAAGCGAGAAGGAGGACTTTATCGAGCTTAACGTTCCCCCGGGTGCGCACCCTCTTGAAGGCGAGCACGGAATGGAGGATCTCAAAAAGCAGATAACCAACAAATTCTCCGAATACAGCGGCGAATGGTCGGCTTACATCAAAAATCTGAACACGGGCGAGTATTTCACGATAAACAACAAGCAGATCTACCCCGCAAGCATGATAAAGCTGTTTGCAACAGGCGCAGCTTATCAGCAGATAGAGGAAGGTCTCATCAACGAGAACGACTATCTGACCTATATTCACGGTATGGCTGTTATGAGCAACAACGTTGCATTCAACAAAATGGTCTGGACGTTAGGCAGAGGCTACATAACAAAGTGGTGTCAGGAAAACGGCTACACTCGTACCGCACAGTACCACGGGCTTTTACCTGCGGACAATGCGGAGGGTCTTGCAACTTCCAAAAAGCGCAATGAGACCTGTGCAAGCGACGTCGGAAAGATGCTGGAGAACATATACAACGGCAAATGTGTTTCAAAGGAAGCCTCGAAAAAGATACTTGACCTTCTCAAGGATCAGCACTGGCGCAACAAGATCCCATCGGGTCTGCCGCCGGGAGTCGTGTCTGCGAACAAGACGGGCGACACCGAGGATCAGTCGCACGATGCGGCTATCGTTTACTCAAAGGGTGCTGATTATATCATTGTAATAATGAGCGAGAACCCGGACGTATCATTCGAGCAGGACTACAAGTTCATAGAGCTTTCAAGAATGGTATACAATTATTTCAACCCATAAAAGAACCCCCGGCAGCGAGAAAACTCACTGTCGGGGGTATTGTTTTGTCACAGTTCCTTTGCGCTGACAGTACAAAGACTGTCGGTAAACTGCTCATACTCCGAGCAGACCGTAAGCTCACAGCCATCTGGCTGATAGTGTGTAAAGTGCAGCTTTTCAAGCGAAAGATCGCTGCACTGTGCCGAGATAGCTCCGTTCATATCGAGCCTTATTTTCTTCGGCGCAAGTCCGATTCCCGTGCCGAGATATTTCATTATGCTTTCCTTGACCGTCCAGAGTCGGGTACAAAGAATGTCCCTTTGTTCGGGAGTTTCACAGGCGTATATCCTCTGCACCTCGCCGGGCTGGAATACAAAGCGGATAAGATTGTCCTCAAAATGCCTGTACTGCTGAACGTCCGCACCGACCTCCCTGTCGGACACGGCACACACCGCAAGCGTCCCCGAATGTGACAGGTTAAAGCATATCCTGCCGTCCTCGAAATACGGCTTTCCGTGCTCCGAAACAAGGTACTCGGGCTCTTTTTCTCCGCCCTGCACCGCTGCTGCGAGCAGTATCCCCGCACCGAGGCAGAGGCGCTTGTCCTTATCGAATCTGAAAGCGGCTATCTTCTGTCTGCGCCGTGATGTCATTTTCCCAAGCCACCTGTCAAACAGCGTTTCATCGTCAAGCTCGGCTGTATCGAGCACATATACTTTGTTGTGCATAGCTTTACCCTGATGCTGTCAGCACACGAAGCTCTCGTGGTGCAGCTTTTTTATCTCATACATACTGCGGTCGCTTTGCTGAATGAGCTTGTCGATATCGTTGACCGTGCCCTCGGCATAGGTGATGCCTATGCTCAGCGCCGTTGCGCAGCCGTATCTTCTGAACTCGTCCGCCACGGCAGTTTCGAGCTTGCAGGTCTTCTCGGCTATCTCGTCCTTTGAGAAGCTCTCGTTAATGACCGCAAATTCGTCTCCGCCAAGCCTTGCGATGACTGAATCGGGGAAATTCTCCTTGATGAGCTCGGCTGTCCTTATGAGCACCTCGTCACCTGTATTGTGTCCGAAATTGTCGTTTATCGCCTTGAAATTATCAAGGTCGAGATACAGCAGGTGGAAAGCCCTTGCGTGCTCACCGCTGAGGTAGTTGTAGAAATAACGCCTGCTGAATAGCCCTGTGAGCATATCGGTATTGGCTATCCTTATTATCGGCAGCTCGTCGTTGAGGTATATCGTTCTTCCGAGCTGAACGGCGATATACTCTCCACGGTTGTAAATGTTCTTGTCTATCTCGCACAGGAACAGTCCGTAGATAAAGTCGCTGTAAAATACGGGCAGCGCAACGAAGCCCTTGCACTTGGGGGGAAGCTCGGGTCTTGTGAACAGCTCGCTGACAAGGCATCTCTGTCTGTTCTTCGGAAGGATATACAGCTCGCCCGACTTTATCACACAGCGAAGCATTATATGGTCAGGGAACATCGAGCGTGACTTGGTGTCGCACACGACAGGCTCCTCGTACAGAAACAGCGCTGCGTTCCTTATGCCGAGCTTGTCAATGTTCCTGATGATATAGTCGATATTGTTCTGCTGCGAGCCTGCATAGATAGTTCCGTCGATAAGGAACTGCTGGAGCTTTTCTCTGCCCTCGATAAAATTCTCGTGGTCTCTTATGCTGTGCTCCGAAAGCGCAAGAATAGCCCTGTCCTTTATCCTTAAAAACAGCTTGTTCACCATATAGCTCGCCATAGGCGAATGATTGAACACATCGAGGCTGTCCTGTATCCTCTTTGTGCTCTTTATCAGTTTTACGGCGTCGGTATAATTCATAGCGCCCTTTTCAAAGAACTTGTCGATGAGAACACTTATCCTGTCAAACTCCTCGGAGCTCATATATCTTTGCTTTACGGCGATGAGCATTCTCGACATGAACTCGAAAAACAGCCTTTTAAGGTCTACCGACTCTCTGCTGACGGGTTCGCTCTTGTACCTGTAAAAGCAGTCGTCAAACATTCTGTATATGAACTTGGGGTCGATGTTCATCAGCTCCAGCGTTGTGTAGACATACATTTCGTGCGGCATGGACTCACGCCCGTAAAGCCTTGTGGGTACGAGTGCGGAGCTGACATTCTCGCCGCCAAGCTTGGCAAGCAGCAGCTCCAGCGCCTTCTGTCCGAGCGTACAGTCCGCAAGCCCGATAGAAGAAAGCGACGGTATCATCTCACCCGCCATACGGGTATTGTCAAAGCCGAACACCAGCACGTCCCTGCCCGGAACGAGCCCTCTTTCCTCCATAGCCTCGTAAAGTCCCTTTGCAACGGCATCGTTGACGCAGAATACCGCCTGCACACCGGGGTTGGCGTCCAGCAGTTTACCCGCATTTTCCTTGGTATCAACGGACATAGAGGACTTGATATAGTTATTTTCGGTGAAGCTTATGCCGTTTTCTTTCAGACAGCGTGCAAATATCTCTTTTCTTAACTGAGCGTCCTTGTTGTCGTCTCTGCCTCCGAGCATACACAGCTTAGTAAGCCCGCTGACATTCACCAGTGAGTCAACGGCTTCCCTTATGCCCGTCTCGTTATCGTAATTGACCGTGGTGAGGTCGGGAGCGTCGATAGCTATAAACACCTTAGGGATATCCTTATACTTTTTGAGCTGCTTTTCGACTATCATCTCGCCCTTTCGGCTCTGTACGCTTCCGAGGTGAACGATAAGCCCGTCTATGTCGCATATCTCGCTGAACTTGAAGACAGTATTGTAAACTATCTTATAGGCACGCTCGGTATACAGTCCGTCACCGTGATCATATTTCCCCGCAAGCACAACAAGGCGTATGCTCTTGTTATCGGGTATCGCATTGAGAACGCTCTGTATAAGCTCCTTTGAGAAATCGGCGTACATATCCTCAAGGACCATACCGATAACGGTCTCTCGCTTATTGTTCCTCTGCATTTCTGATCGTCCTCCGATCGTTTCACAGCAGGCAATGCCGTTTGCGGCAGCCTGTCAGATGCCTTCTATATCCGGACTCGGCTTTGAGAAATAGTAACCCTGTGAATAGTCTATGTTATACCTGAGCAGGAGCTGCTGTATCTCCTCGCTCTCGACGAACTCGGCAACTATGCGGAAGCTTCTGTTGCTGAGCTTTTTCCAGTCGGCGATAAGTGCGATGAGCTTTTCCGATTCATCGTCCTCACAGCACCTTGAAACTATAGAGCCGTCTATCTTCAGATAATCCGAATGGATCCTGGAGATATGCTGAAGGTTTGAAAAACCGCTTCCGAAATCATCTATCGAAATAAGCCCGCCCAGGTCGTGTATCTTGTCAACGAAGGCTACCATTTCGCTGTAATCGTCTATATCCTCGTTTTCGAGTATCTCAAACACAAAGTTGCCGGGGTGTTCTGCGGTGGAAAGGAACCCGAAGATGTATTCCACGAGGTCCTTGTTCTTGATATCCCTTATGCCAAGATTGATGCTGACGCTCTTATTCTCGACGCTGCGGAACTTTTCAAACACCTTGTGCACCATTATCGCCGAGATATTGTCGTACAGCAGTCCGTACATTCTTGCGACCTCAAGGAAGCTTCCCGGCAGATATACCTTTCCGTTTTCGTCCTCGAGCCTCATAAGCGATTCGTAATGGGTGATACAGCCCTTTTCGTTGTCACGGATACCCTGGAAATAAGGTATGACCTTATCGTGAGCGATAGCGTAGTTGATGACGTTCACCATATGGTATCTCTCACGGATACTTTCATCGTCGAGCTGACCCTTCTTGGCGTCGCTGACATAGAACTGGACATTTTTCTGTCTCATCTCGATACTTGCGGAATAGTAAGCCGAGCTTAGGTTCTCCGCCGAGCAGTCGTCCAGCACGCAGAACATCGGCACTATCGCAATATAGTCGTCCGAGGTCTCAAACAGCTCCTTCTGAAGCTGCTCCATATCGCTGATAAACTCTGAGAGTGCGACCATATACGAGGGCGCACCTACTGCGATATGCCAATCCTTGAGGATATACAGCGTATAGCTTTTCTGCTTTGCAAATCTCATACACTTTGAGATATAGTTTTTGTATGTCAGGTCTATAAGCTGGTCGGAAAAGACCGTTTTCATGCTCGATGTATCAAAGACCTCTATCATACAGATACGGTCGAAGCCTCTGAGCTTGATATCCATATTCATCGCTGCCGCATTCGGTATATCGGCAGACTCGGAATACAGCAGCTTCATCTCGCAGTCCCTTACGAACGTTTTGAGGCTGTCTGCCGCAACAGAACGCTCGTTGCGGATAAGCTTGTTCTCGATATTGTAAAGATAGTCAAGAAGCTCCTTGTTATCCGCTGCAAGTGAGTCGGTATGTGAGAATGCGTAGGGGTTGTACATCTGCGTAGCAGGCTCCTCACCGATGACCGACACGACGAACGAGCAGTTTGCAAACGTGTTCCTGCCGTTGACGTGGGCTATCTCGCCCTCGGTTATGCAGCCGCACATATTGGAGTTCTCGTACGCAGAAAGCTCCCACTTTACGCAGTTGGCGTATATCATCGAACGTGCGATGCAGGAATAGCCGAAAATAGTTTCCGCCTTTTCAAAGTTTTCGATATGTCTGAAAAGCGTCCTGTTATCGGCGATTATCTTTCCGTCGTATATGAATGCACGCTTCAGCTTCTTTCCGGCGCTGACGTTATGGTTGGCATTTATCATCTCACGCCTCGATACAAGGTCGATATCGGGGTGAGCATCATAAGCGGGCTTATTGACAGGGTTTTCCTTCGGGAACGCCTCAGCGAGGCTCTGGTCGTCGGAGAAACGCACAAAGATAGGTATATCACTCGTTTCGGAATAAACATAAGGGAAAAGGTTTGTAAGCTCGGGACGGCTCACCAGCTCGTCACCGACGCCTATACGGTACTCCCCGGCACCGTCCTTGCCGTCTATCGAGAGGATACAGGTACCGAAGGTATCGGTTATCTCGCAGTCCTCACCGATAGCCTGAACGCCCGTTGCATACGAGCTGTAGCTCTCAACATCGCTTCCGCTTATCGCAGCAAGTATTATGCCCTTGTTCGACCAGCCTTCCTCGTTGAACACAAAGCCCGAATCGAGGAACTTTCTGAGATTTATCTCGGAGGTATTGGCAAGTCCGCCTATCATCTGCACGCCGGGGAAACAGTCGTTGCACCTCTGGACAAAGCTGTAAACGTCGAGGTACTTTCCCGTGAGGAACGTGAGCATGAGCTTGGTATCTTCATCTATCACCGCAGACTTGACGTTCTGACAAAGCTCGTCCACAGGCAGCATAGAGCCGTTAAGGTCAAACGTCGGCAAAAGTGCAGTTTTTATGCTTCCCCCGTTCATCTGCGTTACCGAGATGACGCACTGGTTAGGTATCAGCTTGCCCCAGCAGATAGCCGCAGAGGTGCTCGTACCGAAAATGTGCGCACCGGGAACGAGCCTTGCGATAAACCTCGCAAGGTCAACGGCTTCGTCCTCAAAATGGATCGAGGTATGGATCCTGATAAGTATATCTCCCACCTGCGAATTGAGCCTGAGCTGCTCAAAAGTTTCTGCAAGCCTTGCTTTGGAAATGTACTGGAAGTTCCAGGTAAACACAAACACCACTCCTTTGCGCCACAGCATCTTATCTGCTGCCAAAGTGCATTTTATCTATTTTAGTATATCATTTTCCTCTATCGGTGTCAATAACCGAAAGCCTTATTTCGCACAAAAAAAGACCCTCTGCAATTATGCAGAAGGTCTTGGTCTGTCAATGTCTCAACGCCAGTACTGACGCCAGATATACATATATCCGCCCCACGGAAGAGTGAAGCCGTAGCCTATCTTGCTGCTGGACTGTGCCTTGGCACTGTTGCACCAGTAGAAGATGTTATAGTCATTTGCGATATTGTTGTAGAAGGTCACACCGTAAACAGCGCCCCAGACAGCTTTCTTTACCTTTTCGGGAACTCTCTGGTAGGTAGCACCTCTGCGGGCGAGGTTCGCATCTGACAAGAATCCGCCGCTTGTATAGATGATGCTCTCGATGTTTGAGAATCTGCTGTAGAACTTCGGCCATACGCCCTGGTAGGTGTACTTTGCGCAAACATACTGGTTAGCCACGCAGTCTGCAACGTACACGATAGGCTTATCCCAGAATGCGCCTGCTGCGCCGCCGACCTCGTGGAACACGATACGGCACATAGCCTTCCAGCCGTTTTCGGAATAATCCATTCTTGCTGTTTTGATGTTTACAGGCTGTGAAAGTGCCGAGACCTTGCCTGCTGCGTCAACTGCTCTTACTGCGAATGCATAGACAGTCTCACGCTTCAGACCCGATACCGTGCAATCGGTCGAGCTTGTAGCCGCAACGTTCGTCCAATCGGCGAACTGACCGTTCTTAACGTATACATAATACTTGGCTGCACCCGAAACAGATGTCCAGTGCAGGGATACCTGATTTGTCTGATGACCGTATGGGTGAGTATAGTTGGTATCATATGTGCTCTCGACCTTCATTATAGGTGCTGAGAGCGAACCCGGCTGCGGAACAGGCTCTACGGGCTTAGCAGCCGTTGTTGTTACGACAGGCTTTGTGGGAGCCGGTGTTGTGGTCGCAGCGGGTGTAGTTGTGGTAACTGCACGAGTCGTAGTTGCTCTTGTCGTAGTTGCCTTTGTTGTTGTAGCTGCAGCCGTAGTGGTCTGAGCAGCTGTTGTGGTATAATACCATGCGGTAGTTGTGGTCTGGACAGGTGCGGTGGTAACGACGGGCTGTGCAGCGGAAGATGCTGCTGATGTTACCGAAGCGGAAGCAGCTGTTGTTACAGAAGCGTCCTGGTTCACATCTTCCTTCTGTTTCTCTTCGTCAGCCTCGGCAGACTTTGTGGTGGTCGTTGCAAGAGTAGCGTCGCTTCTCTCGTAGCGGTCGCCCGTAAGAGCGCCTGTCTTTTTGGAGACAAAGCTCATAGCCTCTGTCTGTGAAGCCTTGTATGTGGATACCGAATATCCGGTGGTGTTATCTGTTGTGACCGTAGTTTCAACCTGTGTCTGCGTCTGCGGACCTGTTGATATCTCCGATCCATCTATTGCAAAGGTGAAAGCCCCGGCAAGTGTTACTGCTGAAAAAACAAAACCTACTGCAAGCTTCCATGCTAAGTTCTTTTTTACCATATAACCGACGGCAGCCTTTCTTACAGCTTTTGCTGCCGCAGAAACACGCCCCTTTCTTGTTCTTGGATTTCCTTGCTTTCAATTTGGGACTGTAATAATTACAAATTGATTACAAACGATATCGCTATTGTAATACAATCGGACAGATTTGTCAACCGATTTCTATTAATATTTACGCATTTTTAGGCGCAAATCATGGCGAAAGCTGTCGCACGGCAAAAGGTTACAAAGTCGTCACCATTACAGAAAATGCCGATTTTACGCTGTTTGCGCCTTGTCAATACCTCTTTTCCGCAAGATTAACGATTTCAAGAAAAGTTTACAATTTTGATTGCCATAAACAGGCTTTGCTGTGTAAAACAGGCAGTTTTGCGGCGAAAACCGTAACATTTTCTCCCAGCCGGGAACGTAAGATTTTCCCCAAATACGCACAAAAAGAGCTGCCGACAGCTCGGCAGCTCCGATTTTTTCGCATCTATATATAGTATATGAAACAGTGTCCGACTACAAGATAGCTCTGATACCGCTGACACGGCTTGGGGTGTAAAAACTTGAGAGCGATGAGCCGAACAGGATATCCGTTGCGCCGACCTGTTTGAAGAAGCTTCTGAGGTTGACGTGGGTATACCTCATATCCAGCACATATATCTTCTCGAAGCTGCCGACAAAGTATGGAACGAGGGCGTTTCCGTAGCTGTCCTTTATAAGGACGAGCGTTCTGCCGTTCTTTACATCGGTCTTTATCTCGGCAAGGTTCATATCGCTGCCCAGCACCGTGCAGTAGCAGCCCGAGCCGATAAAATAGTCAAGGAACAGGCTTGAACGCCGTCCGTTCCTGAAATAGCCGTTATAATATGTAGTGGTGTAGCTGTTTTTCGGTTTCCAATAATAATAGGTATCGGGGTATCTTTTGAACTCGGGGCACTTGCTGTAAAAGTACATCGAGCCTGTAAAGCCCTTCTTAACGCCCGCCTTGTAGGACGAAAGGGGCTTGTAGGGCACTCCCGCAGCCTTGGCGAAAGCCTCTACGGCATAGTAAGCGGCAAGCTCTGTCCAATGGTGGTCTGTGCGGAAATAGATATACTCGTTTACGTGAGGTGCAAGAGCAGCATAGGCATCGACGTTCTTGACGTTTTTCAGATACTTGTTAAGGTCGGTTATCGCCTTGTGCTGGTCGGTGGTAACACCACTCATTCCCTTTGGAGTATAGAAAGCCGATGACACGGGTGATCCCATAGTGTAAACATTTACATTGCTGCCGACGGCCTTCTTGACATCGTTGACCATCGAGCAAAAATTCCTTGCAAGGCTGTCGCTGCTGCCGAACGAGATAAGGCCTCTTATCTTTGCGCCCTTATCCCTGTCGCACACTACAACTCCGCCTATCCACCTGCCCGAGGTCGGTCTTTGGAAGTTGTTGTCCGAGCTGCTGTGCTGCTGTGTGGCTTTAGTCTCAGCCGAGGTCGTCAGCGGCGGCAGTGTGGTGGTCTGGGCAGCGGTGGTGGTAGTCTGCTGTTTGCTCTGCGAAGCGGACGAGGTCGTCGTCTGCTCCTTTGAGGTTGTTGTAGTAGTCTGTGACGTGCTTTCCGAAGAAGCAGCTGTTGTGGTCGTTTCGCTCTCGCTCTCGGAGCTGTCAGAAGCTGAGGTCGTCGTTGTGGTCGTTGTCTCGCTGTGCGATGTGTCCTGTGCAGACGAGCTTGTGTCCGAAGCGGACGAAGCTTCGCTCTCCGAAGCCGAGGTCTGCGTCACCGACGTTGTTTCATCGGACTTTTTCTCGTCCGAGCTGTCTGTTGTATTTCCGCAGCCCGAAACGAGCAGCGAGGCAGCTATCGCCAGAGCAAGCACGGCATTTTTCCCTTTTTTCATAACCAAACACCCTTTCATTTACTGAACTCTGATATTGTTGATGCTGTCGATACCGACGTCGGAGCATATCAGCGAGATAGCTCCCGTGAACAAAAGGTCTGTACAGCCGACCCTCTTGCAGAAATCAACTCCGTTGATATCAAAATATCTGTAATCACAGACATATATCTTCGAGAAGCTGTTGGTGAGGAACGGGATCATCGCATTTCCGTAGCTGTTCTTGTAAACGACGAGAACACGGTTGTTCTTGCAGGGCGTGGTTATCTCGACTATCTCGGCGTCGCTTCCGAGGAACGAAAGATAGCAGTTGCTTCCCTCCATCGAGTCGTAGAACAGTCCGCTCTCGTCGGTGCCGTAAGGCTCATACGGGTTTGCAAAGGCGGTATCGTAGTACTTGCACTTTATCTGGCTTATGTTCTTGGGTTTGAAATATGTAAAGGTATCGGGGTTGTTCTTGATGCCCTGATCGTAGTTGGAATAGGTGTAGAATGTGCCGAGGAAGCCCTCCTTGGTTATCTTGGTGTACTCGTCAAGCGACGGGTAATCGACCTGTGCGGCTTCGGCAAACACCTGTGCGCCGTAATATGCTCCCAGCGGCAGCCAGTGGTGGTCTGTGCGGGCGTAGATATCCTCGTTCATATGCTTTGCGAGGTTGTTCACACAGTTCACGCCGACAACGCCCTTGAGGTTTCCGACGATGTTTTTGATGTTCTCGTTCTGGTCGGTGCCCATTTCCTTCATATTGCTGGGCATATAGAATGCGCTCGAAAGCGGTGCGGGCATCGCATAAACGTTCACGCCGTCGCCGAGGTCCTGCTTCCACTTGTTTACCGTATCGGCAAAGCGCTTTCCCATTTCAAAGGTGACATACGACAGCGAGAGGCCTCTTGTTTCCTTGCCTGTGCCGTAGACGATGATGTCGCCGAGCATTTTGCCCTCATTGGTATTTTCGGGTATCTTAACGACCTCGTCCTTGTTGGTGTTGGACTTTTTATCGGTCTTGGACGAGCTGTCGGTCTTTGAGTCCGGGTCAGCCTTTGTTACCTTGGCAGGGTCGGTATTTATTGTGACCTTGGTGGTGGTAGCAGCATTCTCGTCGTATTTTTCCTGCTCGACCTTCTTTATCGAGCCGTTTATCTTAACATCACCCACCGAGAAGCCGAAGCAGTCGGCAAAGGCGGAATTGAAGCTCTTGAACTTCTCTCTGCCGGGTATAGTATCGGTAAAGTATGTAGTTATGCCGTTGGTGAACTCTCCCGAGAAAAGCGATGAGAACGAGAATTTTGGAAACTCCGCAAGTTTTCGCTTCTCCGACTCGCTCTCCTTTTCACGCTTGCCCATAAGCGTCATCACCAGAAGAACTATCGCTATGAGAAATATCGCTCCAACGCACACCGCTGCGTTGAGAAAATCAAGAGAGCTGCTGCGTACCGAAGCGGGCTGCTCATGCACTGCCTGCTTCTTCTGCGGCTCTCTGACAGACGCTGCCGCAGGTCTGAGGCTCTCCCTCTGTTCACGTTGAATATCGTTGTCACGCTCCGAACGCATTTCCCCGAGCATAGCCTCTATGCGCTCACGCTCGGCTTTCTTGGAGATCTTCTTCTCGGGCTGCTTTCTGACGGTCTGCTTTATCGGGGTACGCTGTGAAAGAGGTATCAGCTTAGGTCTTTTCCTGTCGCTTTTCTGCGGAACGTGTCTGTAAAGCGGCTCGCCCTCGTCGTCGAAAAACCTCTCTCTGCGCAGCTTGTGCACCTCGGGCTGAGGCTTGGGCGCTGCGCCGCGGTTCGGTGTGCTCTGTCTTTTCTGCTGGACATAGCCGACCGCCGCATTAGCCTTGGGCTTTCTGCTGATGTTCCTTCTCTGGTCGGGAAGCTTTCTTTCGACCGAGTACTCGTTCACAAACGGCATTATCACCTTGTCGTAATTCTCGGGAGTGTTGCCGAATGCGAGCTTTTCGCTGCGGGCATCCCTTATGAACGGATTAGGCTCGTAATAATCGGGCGTATACGCCTTGAACGGGTCGGGCTCGGACGGCTGTTCGGGCTTTTTCTCCACGGGCTTTTCCGGCTCGGGCGGCTCGTAGGCATACTGCGTCGGCTCGGGCTGAACAGGCTCAAACTCCTCCTCGTCGTTTATCCATATACTTTTATAAGGCTTCAGAAGCGGCTCGTCGGTCCACACAGACCTGCTCATAGCCTTTCTTTTAGCCTTTATCTGTTCTACCATCCTGTCATACTCGCTGCTGTGCGGGCTGACATATTCTCCCTTTTCTGCGGGCTCATTCCAGTTATTATCCATTTTATCCACCTGTCAGAATTTGAAATACAAGAACGGGTTGTTCGTGGTGTTCACAAGCAGCATACTGCTGACGAGCAGTATCGCAAGATTGCAAAGCACTCCGAATG